>NZ_CP139249.1:3139444-3878888 GCF_034064985.1 Acinetobacter pittii
CTACTAGTGTTGAGGCAGTATGATCTCGTCCGAAACGGGCCATTTCTAAAGAGTCAGAAACGCATCCACCTGTTTTTTCGGCAAGTTCTTGTACTTCAGGATCACAATAGTAATGAGCAACAAGGACAGCATCACGTTTTTTGAGCTCTGCTTCGATCTGTGCAAACTTTTGTTGTTTTGCTTCTTCACTTAAGCGATTGTCTTTTGGCTCACCTAAACGGTCTAAATGCGCTTGTACAATGTTTTTTGCATCGTTGGCAATTAAAGTCGCATCACTCATAAAACGTCTTCTCTATCCTTCATGCTGGCATACCTGCTCGCATATAACGTTACTGCTTAAATGATTTATGGATTGAATCATTTAATATCAAAAGATGGGGCTAATAAAAAAGCCTCTTTGTCGAGGCTAGATTATAACTGATATTTAAGAACGGTAATCAGCATTAATTTTGACATAGTCGTAAGATAAGTCACAGGTATATACCGTGTCTTTGGCCTGACCACGTCCTAAATCAACACGAATGGTAATTTCGGTTTGAGCCATAACACGCGCGCCCGCTTCTTCGGTATAGTCCTCAGCTGCGCCGCCATCTTTACAGATTTGCACGTCGTCTAACCACACTTGAATTTTAGAAACATCTAAGTCTTTAACGCCTGCATAGCCAATCGCAGCTAAAATACGTCCCCAGTTCGGGTCCGATGCAAAAAGTGCAGTTTTGACAAGTGGTGAATGCGCAATGCTATAAGCAATGTCACAACATTCTTGAGTATTCGCGCCGCCTTCTACAGCAACAGTAATAAATTTTGTCGCACCTTCACCATCACGGACAATTAACTGGGCTAAACGATTCATTACACGAGCAAGTACTTCTAACACTTTAGTGTAGCGTGCATCGTTGTCTGATGTGATTTTAGCGCCACCCGCCTGACCTGTTGCTACGAAAATACAAGAGTCATTTGTTGAGGTATCGCCATCAATCGTAATACGGTTAAATGAATGCTCAACCGTGGTTTTCAGTAGCTTTTGTACTAAATCACGGCTAATAGGTGCGTCTGTTGCCACAAAGCTCAACATTGTTGCCATATTCGGGCGAATCATTCCAGCGCCTTTACTAATACCTGTCATGGTATAAGTAATGCCATCAAGCTCAAATTGTTCAGATGCGCCTTTAGGCACAGTGTCTGTCGTCATAATGCCAGTTGCAGCATCATTCCAAGCCGCATCTTGTACGCTATTTAATGCAGGCTGAAGTCCAGCAAGTAAACGCTCCATTGGAAGCTGCTCGCCAATCACACCTGTAGAAAAGGGAAGTACTTCAGAGCTATTTACTCCAGTAAGCTCCGCTAACTTCGCACAAGTATCCTGAGCGTTTTTCAAACCCGTAGGTCCGGTTCCCGCATTGGCATTACCCGTATTAATCACTAAATAACGAGGGTTACCTTCGGCAAGATGGGCTTTAGAGACATGAACAGGCGCTGCACAAAATGCATTTTGCGTAAATACACCAGCAACATTTGAGCCTTCTGCAAACTCAAAAATGACTAAATCTCGTCGGTTTTGGTAACGTACATATGCTTCTGTTGAGCCAATTTTTACACCTTTTACCACATGCATTTGTGGCATTGTTACGTCACCGACAGCCATTTTTAGAACATCCAAAGTTTGTTATGAATAAGATCAATATTTCAAAAAAAGCGATGCAATGAAACACTTTCTTCATGAAATATCATAGAGGACAGCTTAGTAGAAAAGTCTAAAAAAATCGAGCGCAAAAACGGCTCATTGTTGCTCTAGTTTTAATAAAATATCTTTCTTATCAAGACCACCAGCAAAACCAACTAAAGCTCCACCCGCACCAATGACTCTGTGACAAGGTGCAATAATTGAAATCGGGTTTTTACCGTTTGCCGCGCCAACTGCTCTCACCGCTTTTTCATTGCCAATTTGAACAGCAATATCTTTATAACTTCTTGTTTCACCAAAAGGGATGGTCAGTAAGGCAGACCAGACCTGCTTTTGAAATGCAGTTCCTTCGAAATCTAGTGGCAATGTAAATTCACGGCGTTTGCCTTCAAAATATTCTTGTAATTGTTGTTCGGTCTTTAATAAAACTGGATGCTCAAGTTGTTCGACCAGCTCAGCCAGTCGAACACGTTTTGGATTTTCATTGTCCCAGAGTACTGCCACCAAAGCATTTTCATTCGCAACTAGCTTTAATTGCCCAACAGGCGAATTGATATACTTATAAGACAGCAACATAATTTATTCTCTTAGGACGGCGATGAAATTTTCATTAAAACCAAACCTGACACAATTAAGACAGCGGCAATCATTCGCATAGCTCCAATAGGCTCATGAAGAAAAAATATACCTACAAGAAATGACCCAATCGCGCCAATGCCTGTCCAAACCGTATAGGCAGTGCCAAGAGGTAAAGTTTTCATTGCAATTGAAAGTAGAACCACACTCAAAATCATAAAAACTACGGTAATAATACTAGGGGTTAAACGGGTAAAACCTTCGGACATTTTCATAGAATATGCCCAAATGATTTCAAATACACCTGCTAAAATTAAAATAGCCCAAGCCATAACATTCACTGATTTTTATAGTGTCAGGTCGTCCCGACATGATTACCCATTATGGGGGAGGTCGTTCCTCCTTTATGTGAGGACTCAGTTTACTTTAAAATAAAAAATGAAGGCAAACCCTATCTAAAGCTTGCCTGTCTTAGAGAAACTTATTCACTTTTTAATTGTAAAATTTTTCGTGCGCCATTTAAAACGAACAAAACAATAATTAATCCAATAATCAAATCAGGATAACGCGAACCAGTAATGACAACCAATATTCCCGCGACAATGACACCCAAGTTAACGATGACATCATTTGCAGAAAAGATATAACTCGCCTTCATGTGTGCCCCGCTCTCCTTATGGTCTCTCATTAAATAAAGACAACTAATGTTGGCCGCAAGAGCTAATCCACCAATTAAAATCATGAGAATTGAAACAGGTTCACTGCCATAAATAAAACGACGCAATACATCGATTAACACAATCATGGCTAAGCCAAACTGCAACCACCCCGAAAGATGCGCAGCCTTTAATTGTGTATTTAGATTTTTACCCACCACAAATAAAGCAATGCCATAAATTGCAGCATCGGCAAACATATCGAGCGAATCGGCAATTAATCCTGTAGAGGAAGCAATGATGCCTGCCATTAACTCAATAACAAACATGACCCCATTAATCAGTAACAACCATTGTAAAACTTGTTTTTGTGCTGCATTCGTTGAAGTACTTGGTCGAACCTTTTTAGGTTTTTCAACAGGTTCATAATGTGGCTGTGTTTGTTGTAACTCGGCCCCTAGTCCCAAACGCTGTAAACTTTGAGTAATCCTTTCAGCTTGAAGACTGTGATAAATCGCTAAATGGCGTGTAGGCAAATCAAAATGAAGCTCTTGAATATCATCAGTGTAAGAGGCCAAAGCCATCCGTACCATTTGCTCTTCGGCTGCACAGTCCATGCGGGGAATATGATAATAACTTACCCATTGACTCTTTTTAGTCACAGGTTCACTAGGTGTGAAACACTCCTGAGACGATATGCTTGAGCATCCGCAGTTAGAGCTATTTTTACTTAAATGTATTTGATTCTCTTGTTTTTCTAAAGCCATCTTTGCACCATAACTGACACAAAAAACAATGCCATTAGTATAAACCAATGGCATCTGTTTAAGCTTACTTTTTGTTCGGCAATTAGAATTTTAGTGTTAACCCAGCTCCATAATACCAACCATGTTCGGAGTCGGTTCCAGTTTGCCAAGCAGTTTGTTTTAAACCTTTTTCATAGCCATAACCAACATCAACAAATGGCATGACCTTTTTGTTGATTTCATAACGGGTTTGAAAACCAGCTTGTAAACTTGATAAACCTGTTTTACTTGCATAGCGAGATTCATCTTGCAAAACGACATCTGCTTTTAAATAAGGTTTACCAATTAACTTTTGGGTAAAGAGTAAGTCCCGTTCCGTTTCTAAACTTAACTTCCATAGCTGGTCTTCACCTGCATAAAGATATGCATCGGTTTCAAAAAAGTAAGGTGCCATGCCATGTAAGCCCACTACACCAGCCCAGCGATCTTGCTTTTCATCTTCCCGTTGCAAAAGTTCGTAGTTTACACCGGCCTGTAAATCCCAATAGTCAGCTACATTTCGACTATAAAGTACTGAACCGCCATAATTGGCATCTTCTGACTCTGCTTTTTCAACGTGGGCTTTAATGAACAATTTATTTTCATCCGTTCCCACCCAAATTTCTAATTCAGAAGAAAAACTACCTTCTCCTTCTTCATTTTGAGTCCAGCCAGTATCAATTTTTGTTGCTTGATAAACCTGTCCGCCATGTTCACGTAAATGATCATGAGTTAAAGGCTCTTGAGCAAAAGTAAATACTGATATGCTCGAGAAAGCACCGCAATATAACATTTGAGAAAATAACTTAGTGATGCGCATGACTAGCTCCTTTCTCATTTTCAGATTGAACAGGTGATTGAGCTTGAGCAGGTTGTTGTCCATCATTCACTTGAGCCACAATCAACTTATTCATCATTCCAGCACTCATGTGATAAAGCAGATGGCAATGAATGGCCCATTCGCCTAATGCATCGGCTGTCAATAACGCAGTAACGGTTTTTCCAGGTGGAACAATAAGAGTATGTTTATTTGGTAAGTTTTCAGCTTGTTGGCCATTTTCTAATTGCATAAACATGCCATGTAAATGCATTGGGTGGGCCATCATGCTGTCATTCACAAACTTCAAGCGAATACGTTCGCCATACTTAACTTGTAATGGCTCAGCTTCGCTAAATTTCTTGCCATTAATGGTCCAGATATAACGCTCCATGTTGCCGCCTAAACGAATAACAAGCTCTCGTTCTGGCACACGTGTGTCTGGCTGAGGTGTTAAAGATTGCAAATCACTATATTGCAGCGCTTTCATACCCGCTGGCGTCGAAGCATTTGCCCAGCCATAAACGGGCTCCTCCTTTTTAGGCTTATTCTCAGATTGAGTCGGCATCTCATGATTCATATTCATCATTATAGAATCATGATTAGCATGGTTCGCTTCTTTTTTCATTTCAGGCATCGCTGACATGTCATGCTTCATATGCATCATGGAATGATCATGTTCGCCAGATGACATATTTTTCATGTCATGATCCATTTTCATCATTGTGTGATCATGATTAGCATGGCTCGACTCTTTTTTCATTTCAGGCATGGCCGACATGTCATGTTGCATGTTCATTTGATGGCCAGCATGTTCATTACTTGCCCCATTGCCATGACTCATACCCATATCTTCCATGGTTAATAAAGCACGTGGACGTGGCTGCGGTATTTGAATTGGCCCTACAGCCTGCGCATTTTCATTGTGCAAATTCCCAATGGCAAAACCACTGCGGTCAATAGACTCTGCTTCAATCTGATAATTTGGCTGTTTAGGTTCTACAATGACATCGTAGGTTTCGGCTGTACCAATACGAAACTCATCAATTGCAACAGGTTTGACTGGCTGCCCATCTGCACTTACAACTGTCATTTTTAAATTTGGGATTCTAACGTCAAAGAATGACATAGCCGATGCGTTAATAAATCGTAATCGAACCTTCTCGCCAGCTTTAAAATTACCTGTCCAGTTTTGCTGTGGTGTTTTACCATTGACTAAGAAGGTATAGCCCGTCACATCAGACATATCGGTTTTTAACATCCGCATCTGATTCCACATCGAACGATCTTGCCAAGTTGCTTTTAAACCTTGTGTTTTAACTTGCTTCAAAACATCAGATACGGTTTCACGGCGGTTTTGATAATACTCAGCAGATTTCTTCAAATTCTTCATAATGCTATCGCTAGAAGAATTATGAAAATCTGAAAGCATCACTACATAATCACGATCAGTTTTTTCATGAGCAGCAACAGGTATCTTACCTTTTGGGTAAATCACAAGTGGACCATATAAACCATCTTGCTCTTGGCCTTTACTATGCGCGTGATACCAATACGTGCCGTTTTGTTTCACCTTAAAGCGGTAAACAAAATCTCCATTTGGAGCGATTCCTTTAAAACCATTGAAACCCGGTACACCATCCATTAACCCTGGCAGTAATAACCCATGCCAGTGCAAAGAGGTATCTTGATTCTTTAACTGATTATGAACATGAATAACAGCGTCATCCCCCTCCTCAAACTCAAGGAGTGGTGCTGTAAACTTGCCATTTACGGTAATTCGTTTTAAAGGTTGGCCCGTAACATTGACCTGTTGTTCATTAATATTAAGGTGATATTCCTTAATTGCCGCGAGGGTCCATGGTGAAACCAATAGACCAAATACAGCGACGAGGCTGCTAATTGTTTTATGAGACATTGCTGTAATCCTTTGAACTAAAAAATAAGTAAGAAAGGATTAAGCTTTTGGAGGACGTAAAATTTCTTGCCAGTATCCGGCTAAATGCTGAGCCTGATAAATACTGCTAAATTGAGACGAGATGGGAATGAACTGCGAGTCAATATCTGGTACAGCTTGCTGTAATGCCAAATTCACAATTTGACAATGAACTGGGTTACAGTCCTGACAATGCTCACCATGCGAGTGAACAGTCTGTGTCATATTTTGATGACATACAGTCTGATCATCTGTTTGAACATGCATATTCTTATGCGAAGTTTTTTCACTATGACACGGCATCGTATGAAGATCATGCTGCATAGGCGTCTGTGCAATAGACACACCACTCCACCCAATGACGAAAGCCATTAGGAACACAAACCAAGCATACTTGCGTAAGTGTTGTAGAGCCATTGTGATTTATCACCTAGAGCCGATGAGTGATCTTAATGCCATTAGCATAACGAAGTTTTAAAAGAGATACAATTTTCTATCTTAAATGCTTGTTATAGAGCAATTAAGCAAATGGAGGTTGATGCTGAAGGACTAAATCAATCACCTCTAATGCACCTTCTTGTTCATTACTTACAGTGGTATAAGGCGCCACTGCTTTTAAGGCTTCTACTGCATTTTCAACTGCAAACCCATAACCCACAGCTTTAATCATCTGCATATCATTGTTGTTATCACCAATCGCAACCACTTGATTAGGTTCAACCTGCCATTTTTGTAGTAATAACTTCAAACCATGTGCTTTATGCTGGTCGGGAAGAATCAAATCAATAAAATTAAAACCACTTGAAACAGGTACCAAAACTTTATCTGCTACAAAACTTTGCTTCTGAAAATGCTCAAAAATCGCAAAGCTTTCGTTTTCCTGAGCGGTAAAAGTAATTTTGCACACCAAGTCATCTAGTGCATAAAAGTCATCTACAACTGTCAGTTTTTCAAAATATCGGGCAACTTTGGCATAGTCTTCTGCGTTCATACTTCTATGCACGTAAGCACTTTGTTTTCCACAGATCACCATGGTTGAGGTATACGCTGGGCCAATCGCTTTTAAAATCTCAACGTATTGTTGCTGACTTAAATGAGCAAAAGCTAATTCTTGCCCCGCATCTACAACATGTGCGCCATTTTCTGCAATAAAAGCAATCTCATGATTAATTTCTGGAAAATAGGTAACAAGTTTTGCAAGTTGATTACCGCTAGCTACCACAAAATGAATATTATTTTGTTTTAGTTGTTCATATTGTTTTAAAAAACGTGCTTTGTTGTACTGCTTTTTGGAATTAAGAAAAGTCCCATCCATATCTACCGCTAAAATTTTTACTGTCATTAATGATCAAAGTCTCTTACTAAAAACTTATTAAACCAAATTTAGCTTTATTTTTCATGACACTTTTACAGTTTTATACGTATGTATGCACAAAAAGTTTTACACAGAGCTGCATCGTTTTTTGCACAGGTTATTTTTTAGCAAAGCTTAATAAAAAGCCAGCTAATAAATTACTCAACACGCATAAAAAAAGAACGCCAAAACGTTCTTTTTTCATCGTTTTTGTCTACATAATAAACGGTTGATCTAATTTTGTTTATTTTACCAACATCTTATCCATACGGTTATCAACACAGTTATCCATACAGTTATAAACAAAGTTATCCACAAGCTTATTCTCAGTTCAACAAACTTTTTAAGCGTCTACACTGCCTACTTTCGCAAGCTCTGCACGCATTTGATCAATCACAACTTTATAATCTGGTTGACCAAAAATAGCTGAACCAGCAACAAACATATCTGCACCCGCTTCTGCAATTTCACGAATATTTGCAGGGCCAACGCCACCATCAACTTCTAAACGAATATCACGACCACTTGCATCGATAATTTTGCGCGCTTCACGTAATTTTTCTAAAGTCATTGGAATGAACTTTTGTCCACCAAAACCAGGGTTTACACTCATTAATAAAATTTGGTCAACTTTATCAAGTACATAATCTAGATAATGCAATGGCGTTGCTGGGTTGAAAACTAAACCTGCTTTAGCACCACCAGATTTAATCAGCTGTAATGAACGATCAATGTGATGAGATGCTTCTGGGTGGAATGTAATAATATCTGCGCCTGCTTCTAGGAAATCGCCAATAATTCGATCAACTGGAGATACCATTAAATGCACATCAACAGGAGCTGTAATCCCATAGTTTTTTAAAGCCTTACATACACCTGCACCAAAAGTTAAATTTGGAACATAGTGGTTATCCATCACGTCAAAATGCACTACATCTGCACCTGCGGCTAACACTTTGTCTACATCTTCGCCTAAACGAGCAAAATCGGCAGATAAAATAGAAGGAGCAATCAAATAAGGCTTAGACATAGGTGGATGACCTGGCTAGAAGTTTAAGGAGAGACTAAAAATTATAACAAAAAAGAACCTACTTGGCCCGCCCTTCCTTGCTTAAATGACAACATTTCAAACTTGCAACGTAACGTTGCAACAATAGAATGCTAACGGCGAAACGAATTTGTTAAGGTACATTAAACCAATGTGAGGATTGATAATGAAAAGCACAACTCATCTATTAACAAACGATGGAAAACGCATTGCAAAACGTCTAGTTAATCATTGGAAACACAAATTTGAAGTACAAGAAACTGAACAGGATTTTAAAATCTTAATGCCTACAGCAACGATTACACTTGCACCAGAAACAGAACAGTTAAACGTTGCTATTGATAGTCAGTTAGATGACCACAACCACTTAGAAAAAGTTGTTCTTGATCATCTAAACCGTATGGCTCAACAAGAATTTCAAGTTGAATGGCAACACTAAACTAATTAGCCAGATACTTTTTCTAACTGGATTGCATGAAACTGTAAGTGCTCATCCATAAAGGTTTGAATAAAGTAATAACCATGATCATAGCCAGCATGTTGTCTTAAAGTTAAAGGCTGTCCTGCTTTTAAACATGCTTGCTTAAATTTTTCAGGGTGAAGCTGTTCATAAAATTGGTCATCCAAGCCCTGATCAACCAAAATTTCACTGAATACTGCACCATTTTTTGAGACCAAAGCTGTAGCATCATGAGCTAACCAACTATTGCGATCTGCACCTAAATAATGGCTAAACGCTTTGTCTCCCCATGCACATTCAGTTGGTGCACAGATCGGAGCAAAAGCAGATACCGACTTAAACTTTTCTGGATATTTAAACGCTAAAGTTAATGCACCATGACCACCCATTGAGTGCCCAAAGATACCGACTTGTTGAGCGTTTACAGAAAAGCTTTTTAAAATGAGTGGATATAACTCATCAATTAAATAACTTTCCATTTGATAATGCTCAGACCACGGCGCTTGTGTTGCATTAATATAAAAGCCTGCGCCTTGACCTATATCCCAATGATCCCCTGCCGCAACCTGTTCGCCACGTGGAGAAGTGTCTGGGGTAATCAGTATGAGGCTCAGTTGTGCTGCCATATGTTGCGCATGTGCTTTAATGGCAAAGGTTTCTTCAGTACACGTTAACCCAGCTAAGTAAAACAAAGTTGAGCAAGCTTTACCTTCTAAAGCTGCTGGTGGTAAATAAACACCAAACTTCGCTGGTCCTTTTAAATAAGAAGATTCAAATTGGTATATACGCTGCTCACCCTCAAAGCAGCGGTTTTTTTGCAGGAGTTGCATCGTTTTTAGCCTCTGTTTTTGTTTGAGCAATATCTACACTACCTGTATTTTGCTGAGGAAATAGATACTTTTCCAATTGAGGTAGCATAAGTTCCATATTTTTACCGATCATCCACTGAGGCTCAGAAGGTTCAACACCTTGAGCTACTTCCCATTTGGTTACTGTTTGCTTAGCTGTGTTAAACGAGTCTTTCATTGACGATTGCTCTCGCATAGCCAAATCAAAGAAAGCTCGACCAAAATAGGTATAGTCAGCTTCGTTATTACATCCAAAAGAAGTTTTATCAGCGGCAGATGCGGTAATAATTAAAGTATCAGGAGACTGTAAAGCAGGAATAAAGCTTCCTGAATAACATGCTGAGATAACAATCACACGCCAGCGAATACCGGATTTATCAAGTGTTTCACGCAACCATTTAGGGTCTACTTGCCTTAAATCTAATGGTGCATTTTCAATTTCAAAGTGATTCTGTTCACCGTGTGAAGTCATATATAGGAATAGCACATCACTATCACGGTTCATTTGCTGGCCCATACGGCGTAGGGCTAACTCGATACTGGTTTTAGAGGCAATTGGAATTTCTGTACGGGTATCTGGATTATTGACCAGCATCATTGAGCGACCAATCGTTCCGAAACGTGTATCAAACTGTTCTTTAATACGGACCACTTCCGATTTAAAAACATCTTGATAACTATCGCCAGCAACACCTAAAAAGTACCAATGGCTTTTGGCGAGCTCACCATATTGAACTTGCTCTAGAGAATCATTTAACAGTTTACTTTGCGCATAAAAAGCATCTTCAGCAAACGTTGGCGCCGAATCTTCCACCTTCCAAATCGGTTGATCTTTTACAGAAAGTTGCCAAACCACCATCGTTGCAATAGTCGCAACCATAACCAGTGCACGTTCCCACCATGGCCACTTAAGCTCACGTGAGAAAACCCAAATTACTGCTAAACTTTGCCAAACGAATAAAGCTACAAATAAGCTCGGTAAAATTCCGTTATAAATAGCATCGGGAATAAAGTTGAGATAACCATTAGACCCCAAATACTGAATTAAACATTGAATTAATAAGATATTTGTATCTAGAACCAGCCAAAGTAAAGCAGGAACTAGCATTAAACGAGGTTGGTTAGTTCGCTGTGATAAGAAAATACCAACAATTAAGGCAATGAATGGCCAAAGCGCATAACCAATTAAACCTTGAGAATTAAAATCACCGATTTGACCAGCTACAAGCCAGCTATAAAGAGAGTTGGTACATCCTCCTAAGATTCCCCAAACAATAAGCTGAAGAATAGATGGATGTACAATCTGTAAAGAACGTCTTGACCCCAAAAACAGCCACATTCCGGCAATTTGGTTGCTTTTAAAATCATGCCAAAAGTTAATGGAGGGTTTAAGATCAATCATAAAAGGTTTTCAAAAATTTCGTTTTTGACAGGCATCTTAAGTGTATGCCTGCTAAGAATTTTAGCAATCATGCTTTTGAACTATATCACATATATTTGTGCATTATTCAAGCAATAAAACCTAACCTTACATAAGCCTACTGAAAATACGCATCAAAACGACAAGCATCCCCTTGCCATTGATGAGCTGGCTCTTGATTTGCCAAGAAAATAGCATGGCGTGGCCGCTTAACGACTACACGTTTAGCAACTCTCTGTGCCAAAACTAGCAAATTATCCCCCAAATCCATCTCACCATCTTCAGGTAAAAGAAGATGTAAAAGCTGCATTTGTTTTTTGACTTGAGCTTGTTTTTTAATTGCTTGTTGATTTTGATCGCGCTGTGGGAACATCGGGTCAAGATAGACTACATCAACCGTTTTTGCTTCTTGATGTAATTGCTGTAAATAGCTCCCAGAGTCAGCAAAGATCAGTTGAATACAATCCATAAATTGACTTAAGAATGGATCACGTTCCGCCTGAGCTTTTGAATCTTCAAGTAAAGTAAATAAAATCGGATGGCGCTCAACAAGCTGGATTTGGGCACCTAAATAAGCCATAAGTAAGCTGTCATGGCCTAAACCCGCTGTAGCATCGAGCAGTACTGGCTTTTCACCTAACTGACAAGCACGGGCAATCATTTCCGATTTAAGACTTGCACGTTTTAAACGTGGAATTTCAGCTTTCCAGTCGGGTTGCATTTTCATGCCATTAGCAGATAACCAAAGTCCGTTTTCATCTACACAAAGGGCAATTTCAGGATTGAAGCGTAAAAACCGTGCATTCAGCTTTTCAATTGGCTTTAAATCGACAGTCACACCTCTAGAACAAAGCACAGCTTGGTAGTGCTGTGCTTGTTCTTGAAAATCTTGTTCAAAATATATATGCATGAGTACTGCCTTTACTTTGCTTTACCCTGATCCGCTATCTTTTTCCACGCATCATCACGTAAATAAACTGGCAAAGCATGCTCGGCATCCACCCATTGCTTTTGTGCAGCATAGACACGTGCAATAGAAGCAATATCCTGTGCAGTTGCAGTGATTGTTTGATGCTCTGCATCAACTTGAAGTAGCTTGGCGCCCGAACCAATTAAGCAATGTTTTGCATAAGCTGCTGCTGGCTCATAGCCCATTAATTTTTCTTCATCAATACACTGCATAATTCCTTGTTCATCTAAAACATAACTTGCAATGTAAACTTCGTTCATACGTGCATCGAGCACCGCAGTCACCTGCTCCAAACCTTCAAGTCGGTAAGCAGCTTGTGCTAAAGCTTGCAATGTAGAAACGGGAATTACTGGTAAATCTTGTGACCAAGCTAAAGCCTGAGCAACAGCAGCATTAATTCGAACACCACTAAAAGAACCTGGCCCCCGGCTAAAGGCAATCGCATCCAGAACTGCAACCTCAAGACCTGTTTGTTGTAGCCCTTGCTCAATCATAGGCAAAATGGTCTGGGTTTGTGCTTTCGCCCGCGTATCGAGTTGAAAAAACAGTTCTTGGGTTTCATCGACTAATGAAATAGAACACTGCTCATTTGCAGTTTCCAACGCCAGCAATTTCATGCACAACCTTAGTATTAAATCAGATTAAAAACGAAGGTTATGATACCCCACTCGGCTCTGATAGGCGAGTTGTTCTCTCTAAATAAAAATGCCAAGCTTGTGCTCGGCATAGAAAATAACTTATTAAAAATTTTAAAAGTTGAACTCTTTCAAATCTGCATAGTTCTTAAAGTGTTCAGCATAATGCAGTGCACTCAATCGTATTTTGGCTGCCCCATCTTCATCTAAAGTTTTGACAATTTTGCCTGGTGAACCCATCACCACTGAATTATCTGGAATCACTTTCCCTTCAGGAATTAAGGCATTCGCACCAATAATACAGTTTTTACCAATCACAGCCCGATTTAAAATTACGGCGTTCATACCAATCAAACTATTATCACCAATCGTACAACCATGCAGCATGACTTTATGCCCGACTGTAACGTATTCACCAATATTTAGCTCAAGTCCAGCATCGGTATGTAAGACAGAATTTTCTTGAATATTAGAAAAATCACCAATTCGAACTACACAGTTATCAGCACGCACCACTGCACCAAACCAAATACTGACCTGACGGCCTAGTTCTACCTGCCCAATAAGCGTTGCAGTTGGAGCAACCCAACCATCCCATGGCTCATGTAAGGCTTTTGGGTGCTGTCCTTGATAGCTATACATCATAATTTATCAATCCTGATCTTTATTTTTTATGAGAAAACTTTGGCATTCCAAAGGTTGGTGAGTTAAGTAAAAATGGCCAATCTTTTTGATAACCCAATCCATATTTAAACAGAGCAACTAACATACGAGCAGTTAAGCCCCAAATAATTTCATTATCAATCTGTAAGCTTGGGAAATATAAAGACTGATGAGCATACCGAACTTCATAGGGTGTTGGACGCGTCTCGATAAGTTGCTGTAAGGGCACAAAGAAAATTCGATCAATTTCGGTAGGCTGAGGTATTAAAGTCACCTCTGGAGGAATAAGTCCAACGATCGGTTTTACAGACAAACCACTTCTTGCACGCTGCATCGGCAAATCACCGAGCAACTGTACATCAAACGGATTTAAAGCTGTCTCTTCTTGAGCTTCTCTTAACGCTACAACAATATTACTGGTATCACTAGGATCACGCTTTCCACCCGGAAAAGAGACTTCCCCCGCATGGTTGTTCATATGTATTGAACGGCGTGTAAGCAGTACCTTTGGATTATTCTCATTCGTAATTGCAATCAGGACTGCAGCTTGTGCTTCTTGTATGCGGGTGGAAAAGCGCAATCTTTGCTGTAACTTTTGTGTTAGCAAGTGCTCTTCCATACCATTCACCTATTATTCTGTCTCTCTTTGCATCATATCTGAAAATCAAAGTTAGGGAATAGAGTTGATGCGTAAGTCTAAAAATTCAGTTATGCTGAGGCATCTCTATACTCGATGATAATTATGAGTTTCTGTGTAGCGTGTGGGCATAAAACCGAACAAAAAATTCCTTTAGGTGATCATAAAGTACGCCGTGTTTGTACTCATTGTGGAAATATTCACTATGAAAACCCCAAAGTAATCTGCGGTGCCTTAGCGTTATGGGAAGACAAAGTATTACTCTGTCGTCGTGCAATTGAACCCCGTTATGGATTGTGGACATTACCTGCTGGTTATATGGAATTGTTCGAAACCATGGAACAAGGTGCAGCACGTGAAACTCGTGAAGAAGCAGAAGCTGAGATAGAAATAGAGCAACTCTACTGCATGTACAATATTCCTCGTATTGGTCAAATTTATGTTCTTTTCAAAGCACAGCTGAAAGATGGTATTTTTGGTGCAGGTGAAGAAAGTATCGAGAGTCGTCTGTTTGAAGAACATGAAATTCCATGGGGAGAACTCGCCTTCCCTAGTGTCGAACATACACTAAGACACTATTTTGAAGATCGTAAAAAACAAGTATTCCCAACCCATCTTGAAACTTTGGGTACTCGTTTAGACCATACAGGTTAATCAATTAGATAATAAAAAAGACCGCTTTTGCGGTCTTTTTTATTTGTTTAATATGTTAAGACTTAGTTTTAATTGCTTTACAAGCTGGAATAGATTGATCGGCAAGTTTAATTGACACTGTTCCAGTAATACGTTGTGCTAATGCCTTTTCTTCATCAGTTGGAGTTACATTCTCAAGTGCATTATAACTCGCTTGTGTAGCAGCATGAGCGTTATACCAACTCGCCACTCCTTTTGCGCCATTATTAAGATTAATACTATTACTATCTACTTTATTTGCTAGTAAATTAAATAGATTCAGTTTTGCAGTTCCTGCTGATGGTCCGATAAATGTCAATCCAATAATTGCACCATCAATATTCGCAAATTTTTGATTTGCTAAAATCATACGTATATAGACTGAGCGATCAGAGTTTATCGGATTATTTAAAGTCGCAGCAGTTGTACCAATACGGTATTGTTGAACACCCAAACTATCAATCAAATTATTAGTAGTGACTGTAGCACATTGACCCGACATATCAGTGTTTGTGGAATTTGGCTTAATATCAGTTCGGATATCGCCATGTTCATCAATAACGATACCTAAATTTACAGATTGGGCACCTGTTTGCTCAAAATTAAAAGTTAAAGTTGCATAGAGTGGAAAAATATAATTTTCTCCATTTTTAACATTACCTGCAGTTTTAAAAACACTACTTTCCAAGAAGCTAATCTTATTTCCTTTATAAATATCTACTCCCCCATTATAGTTTTCTCCCCCCAGATTTTGCCTCCAACGGCCGTAATGTTGAGGATTTCCAGTAGTAAGATTCGTCAAGCTTTTATATACAAACTCATTTCCGGCAATAGCATAGTCATTAAATAATTTGCCTTGATAAATTTGTAAATCTTCATTTGGATTATCCGATAAACTTAAACGAAGAGGTGTAGTTGATTGAATTTCTCTGCTGATTGGATGAAGCCAAGTATTTTGTGCATTAACATTCATCTTGACTGGTTTAACATTTCGTAAAAGATTTAAAGGATCTGTTAAATCTTTTTTGACTCCATTCCATTGTAATCCATATCCTAATGTATAACCTTGACGGTCTGCCAATAAATACATTGAATTTACGCTTTGCCGTAAGTTAGTAGAAGTACTTGCTTCGCAATTATCGTAAGAGTTGAGGTTACATCCCCTGAATAAAAAGGCTTTAAGAATATCTGTCGCTTCATAAGTACCCGCATTACTTAAATTAGTTGTTTGCACTAGTAATTTATATGCCTCATCATCTGAAATTGGGCTGACATCTAACCATGGTTTTAAAAGACTCGCATAAGCCCCGCTTTGAAAATCTGCTGCCGTTATATTTTGTGAGAGCTTATTAAGTAGATCTTTTTTCTCATCTGTGATTTCTGTTGGTTGTATATCTCCGATCAGATTATCACCTTTTTCAAAACCGATACTTTGAAAAATTTTCACTAAAGCAATTGCGACTTTAATTGTTTCATCATTTTTATCTAAAGTCGCCGGAGTTTTACCTGTGATCCCACTGGCCAAATCTAATAGCCTTAAGTACACGGGTAGTGAAGTTTTTTGAGTTCCATTATTCACAAAAGCTGTATATTTTCCTATTGTATCAAGCTTTACACTGCCTAAGAAAATCTGCTTATCACTTTTACCTTGTAAATAAAAACGTGCAGTATCACCAACTTTACATGAACCAGTAACAGTATTTTCTGAAAGTGTTGTCGTAAAGTGCTGTCCCAAGGCAGTACTACAATCAAAATTAACTCCTGCAATTGGATAATCCAATGCAAACTCAAAACAATTTGAATCTCTAGTCGAGTTACCACTTACACTTGGTTTGCAACTACCAGAAGTTAGGTTTCCATTATTACCCCCCGAATTCGGATCTTCATTAATGTTGGAACCACCACCACCACAACCATTTAATATTAATGCTAGAGTAGTCAGTGCAAATGGCCAGAAAACTTTTTTATTCATTAGCTATCCTACTTATTTTTTAACGTAATACCGAAATTTGAATTTGTCCTTGATTTGTTAACTCTTTTTCTTCAACATCCACCGCAGAGGATAAAGGTGTCATCATGATATATTTTGCTGAAGGTGGTACTTTTAATACACCTTGAATCGATGCATGCTGTAATATGGTAGAAGGATAAGATCTGCTTTTGAATCCACTTACACCCTCTAAGATACAGCCTTTATCATTCAAAAAGATGACTAAAGGCCAGTAATATAGGGGTTTTTCATTACTAGCAGCAAATGATAGAAACTTTAAATTTTGAACAGAAGGATCTAGTTGTACGATCTCATATTCAAATTTTTCTTTTAATGGCTTCCGCGGCCACAAATTTACTTCTTTATTTACACTAAGGGTCTTAATTGATTTGGTATAACCTTTAACAAAACATTTATCTTGTTCAAAAGCCCTCTCTAATTCTTCTGAGGATAAGCGCATATATGTTGAAGCTAATACAACAACGGTTTGCTCATCTTGAGAGTGTCGATTAAAAAGCTGATCTAATGTTGACCGACTAACACCTTTTTTCCGTTCTATTGATTCAGTTCGCCCTAGGCCATCCGGCATAAGATAAAACCGTTTTTTCCCCTCTATATTGAATTCTTGATCTTCAAGAAATTCATTATTTACATACTCTACACCATCAATAGTTGTAAACTTAGACTTATCTTTTAAAGAGTCTGACGAGGATGGAGCTTGAGAAGAACTTCTTATTGGTGGTGGAACTAAAGTGAGCTTTTTCTTCCATTCATCATTAGGAGTTGATTGGGATTTTTCTGTTTCAAGAGATTTGGTTTTCTTCACACGGATACTTAATTCGCTAATACTTATAGCACTTTCGCTAGTATCTTTGGGTGCAGTCGGTGCAGTCGGTGCAGTCGGTGCAGTCGGTGCAGTCGGTGCAGTCGGTGCAGTCGGTGCAGTCGGTGCAGTCGGTGCAGTCGGTGCAGTATTTAATTTCTTTTGTGTTTGCTGTTCTATTTTTTTCGGTAAATCTCTGTACTCTTTCTCTTTAATAATTATTGGATCTGGGATAATCACAGCCTCATTAAGTGAATTTTGAGAATTTATTTCTATTTTAGAAGTAGACTCTTTTTTTTGCTCAATATTTTTACTAGGCACGATCATAGGACGACCATCAGGACCTATAATCGTATAAAAACCATCTGCATAAGATAAAGAAATACTTGCCATCGCAATACTTAAAATTGAGACAGTAAGTTTAGGGCGAAACATCCATTTATATTGTCTTACCATTTTGTTCTATAACTCAAACCAAGTACTGTGACTTTTGTATTCGTTTTTACATCTAAACCCGCATAAGGGTTTAACAAGATATTATCGACACCGCATTTATTAGACAAAGTACTTGTACAGGCTGGTATGTTGTCTCGACTACGTAAGAAACCAACTGAAAGATCTAAATCCGTATCGGTATCGAAACGATATCCAACTCCCAGACCAAACAATTGTGCATTATTAATCGGGACCATTGTATTACGTTTGTCATCAGGGATAGCACTAGCACGAGGTTCATAACCAGCACGCAACTTCAGCCGATCTGTGGCAGAATATTCTAGCCCAATCCCCCAACTCCAAGGTGAAGTAAACTTTAATGGCAATGCTAAAGACGCTGGTGTTACCTCATTAGATAGAATTCTCGCCACTTGAAGTAATGAAATCTGACGATCAAACTCAAATTTAAATTTATCCCATGCGGAATAATCTGTCCAACCTACATCAAAATTCACTTGTAAATCTGGCAATAATTTATATTTAATCCCTGCTTGAAAATGAGCAGGGTATTCCAAATCCATTGCTACTAAACCAGACTCCATATTTGGGATATATCCAGGTAACTGTAAGACTGCTGAGGCAACGCTACCAGTAGTTGATGAATTAAGACCAGCAATAAGTTGTTGTGGAGCTTTAGCATTATCTATTAGATACTTACCTT
Organism: Acinetobacter pittii; assembly: GCF_034064985.1. Taxonomy (NCBI): domain Bacteria; kingdom Pseudomonadati; phylum Pseudomonadota; class Gammaproteobacteria; order Moraxellales; family Moraxellaceae; genus Acinetobacter; species Acinetobacter pittii. Next base: position 3,158,575 of record NZ_CP139249.1, read on the forward strand.
TCAACCGCATTTTAGCTGAACTTTGATAAACCATACCAAAACTAAAATCATCTGTTGGTTCCCAAAGCAATCCCAGATTATAACTAGGACTCAATGACTGCTCTAATGAAACCTGTAGTGCACCCATTTTGTTAAATGGATTCATTCCTTCTTGAGTATTACAAATACCTAGTAATATTAGATCGGTAAAAAATTCCTTATTATTTTTAAATGGTCTACAAACTACTTCATCAACCATCCTGAGTACACCAATCATTTCATTTGGGAAACGTAGATCAGTGTTTAGGGCTATCGCGTTATAGGACATACCCACTGAAGCACCAATTGATAAATGGTCATTTACCTGATAACCAAAAGACGGTGATAAGTATGTAATACGCTCTACAGCAACTTGTTGCCCCATATAATTACTTGGGTTACCATTTTCCGCACCAAAACCTGCAACTAATGGTGCATACATTGCTGTTGCATAAGTGACTTTTGAGCCTGGAGGTTTATAAGCTATACCAGCTGTAGGTGCAACCAATGGGTAGCCGGCACCTAAATCAACCATTTTTTTAAGAATGGGTACATATAAGCTGGCATATTCCACATCACCACGTACAGGTCCTTTGAAATCGGTACATATACCAACGGAAACCTCTGGCCCATCATTACATACAATAGGGTCATCTGAATAACCAAAAACGTTATATCCAGGTGGTGCGGAATATTCTCTTTGAATATCAAAGTTCGCTAAAATTCCTTGTACATCTGTCTGCAAGCCGTCAATTTTTGCTAAAGCCGCTGGGTTAAAGTGAACTGCACTAATCCCTGGAGGATCTGCTGTCACCGCATTTCCCATCGAGAGTGATCGAATATCAACAGCTAGGTTTTGTCCTAATTGAGCATTGGCAAAGCTAGAGAAACCAGAGATAACAATTGCCGCGGTTAAAGGACATAGTTTAGGATATTTCACCTTAATATCTCCTTATTTTTGCTTTTTGCCAAAACCTAAAATATCTAAAGGGAAAGATAGACCAAGCGAAATATCTGGTGCATCTTCTGTTAAACCAATACCCACCGTACCATTGACAATCGTTTCAGGTGATACACGTACACCTAGAGCAAATGAGAGCATCGCACTACTTTGATCTGGTGAAGTGTAAGATTCGTTGCCATTATCAAATTCAAATTCAGCATTCATGTTAAAACTTTGCTGATAGGACATTGTTAATGAAACGTCATAGTTAAATGAGTAAGCAAAACCGAAAGAAAAACCACCACTAATACCAGGGTCAAATGAGGTTAAAGTTCTCGTCCCATTTTTTCCTCCCCCTCGCTGTTGATCTAAACCAGATTCTTTAAAACCATAATTAGCAGATGCGGAAGCGAATAAAACGACGGGATCGATATACTTACGAGTACTTGCTCCTACTCCTACAGAGTAATAACCTTTACCCGTAGAGAGCTCATCTAAGCCTATTTCATACGGACTGTCACCCGTTTTAGTGGATAGGCTACCAAAAAGAACTAATGGTAAACGTCCTTGCTTTAAAGGAAATGGCTCCCAACGAGCACCCAAAGAAATATCACCCAAACCAGCAGTGGTTTTATCTTTAATAATTTCAGACTTTGCAACGAAAGGTAAAGTTGCTGAAAGAGTTAAGTTATCAAGAACACCATATTGAAAAGTAAAACTATTTGTTAAAGTATGGTTTGCATCTTCTTCTACACGTAAACGATTAAGTTGAGAAGAATTATCCGATAAAGCTAAGTCAATTCGAGTATCACGATAATATGTATAATCAAGGTCATAATAAGAAGAAATAACCCCTTTTTTAATTAATGAGTATTGACGCTCATTTGAAGTAAATACTTCTTGTAAATTTGTTTCTTGACTCGCATCACCTTCTTTTTTCTGTAAAGCAGTAGCTGCTTGATTTGCTTCTGGATTAGCTGATGTAGGTGCAGATTCAGTGCCCCCCCCTCTGTGGTCGGAGCTGTTTTCTGTTCTTGCACTGAATTTGTTGTTGGCATTACTTCTGGCGTTGTACTCACCTCAGGAACAGCTACACTATTTTGTGTACTTGCTTCTACAACTTGGTCATCTGCATAAAGTGTATCTGTAATGGCAATTAAACTTAATGCCAACACGCTCATCTTCATCCATCGATTATTCATATTTCTTCCCACCCAATCTATTTATTTTACTAAATTAAAATTTGACTATTTACGTTTGTAATAAAGACGCATATAAGTTTCTATCGGTTGATTATATGTTGGAGAATGATTATCATTATCCAAAACGCGACGCATCGTTGAAGCTTTGTTTGCTAAACGGTCATAATTAAATGTTGGATATTGCACATCAACAAAAGCATAACGATTGACTGTTGCATCTTCTACATGACGCATATCAGCTTCTTTTAATGCTAATAGATCTTTACGTTGAGATTCAGGAACAGAAATAACAAATAATGTATTATTATCCCAAATTTCTTTAAAACGATTTTCATCGAAGCTAATATTTCCTAAAGCAGGATCAGCTACATATACTCTTCCATCTTTATAAGCTTTATATACGACAAAATGTTTAAAACCAGCATATGAAATAGGAACGATTGCAGGTTGTCCAAGTTTAACTAAATCAGAAAACTCACCCCGATAACCGCCACTCTCTAAACCAATTGCGGTAACGAAACGCTTCATATCAAGTAATGAGAAACTTCGACGTTCAATAATACGCTGATATTCGCCGTACTGTAGTAGACCGCTCATTGTCTGCTGTTCAGTCAGACTCGTCCCCACATAACCATTTAAGAGTGTAGTAAGAGCGGCTGAACCACAACTATAATCATAGGCTTGTCGAACAATTCCACGGAACTGATCTTCTACAGCAGGTTTGATCTTGACGGGTTCAATATGACTACGGCGAAAAGATAAATTACGTGAGTCGGCGGTTTCTGTATAATAAACAGTTCCCGGTGGCTTTTTTTCTATTTCGAAGGCTTCTGTCGCAAAGTAATACATCAATGCCGAGCCTAAAGCAATCTCTAACATAAGCACTTGGTCTAAATGGTGGCCTAACTGGCCTTATTCATTTTATTCTTAGAGCAATAGCTCTACATCCCTGTGTGTTGAAGATACCTTTTTTTTCTGTAAAAAACAGCTTTTTTTTAATCTTTTTGATGAATGTATAGTTTTACTTTATTTAAATTGTTAATTAATTCTCACTTCGATTAATTTCTTATCTATACATATAATATTTATATGATAATTTTAACTTGAACACTTATATTAAAGCCTCTTTTTTCATTTAATAAAAAAGCGCGTATTAAACGCGCTTTTTTATTTCTGACTTTTAAAATTAGTGTCCAGAAATTGTAATTGTAGAGTTAGCAACATTTAAGCCTTGAACTTCAACATCGCCAATTGAAGCAGCTGTACCCAAATGTACACCTTGTAAATATACATTCATTGCTTGAGTACTGTTGTTTTTAATTTCTAGTCCTGTTGTTTTTACAGAAATACCAGCATTAACATCTAGATCACCCGTGGCATTAGCACCACGTACCATGATTTTGTCAAGTTTGATCGTACCACCGCCAGCAGCATCTTTAATACCAAGATTAGAGATATTTAAACCACCCTGCAAACTTGAATTCACTTTAATCATTGCACCTTGAGGAGCTGCACCTAACTGAATATTTGCCGTAATTTTACCTAAAGATAAATCTAAACCAGTAATGATTTCTGTTGGTGCTGTTTCAGTGATACCACGAGTTGCTGTAGTTTCATTTACAGTACCAGAAGTACCAACACCAATTGAGCCAACATGCACATCAACAGCACCAACCGTTGCAGCAACGTTTAAGAAAGCACCATTAGTACCAGAAGCACCATTCGTATCAATTGCTAAATTTAAAAGTGGATCAGTACCAGTTTGCTTAAGAGTAATACCATTAATTGCGATCGCACCCGCAGTACCTGATGCACCTAAAATTCCTGTTGCAGTACCTAAACCATCATTATCATGTAAATATAGTTTACTGATATTAATACCGTCAGTACCTAAAGCAATACCGATGTTAATACCATCTTGACCAGTAGCAGCACTAAGCGCAGCATCGTCCATTGACTGCATTGCCATTGCATTTGCGCTGATAGCTAAAGAAGAAACTAAAGCAAGTTTAGTAAACATTTTCATTGAGCACTCTCCCAAGAGCATTTATTTTTTGACTTAACCACTCTCATTGTCTCAAATTGCATTTTTCTTTATATGGCAACCGAAACTTCCAATCCTTGAGTAGTTTTGCTTAGCAATTACTAAATTACATCTACGTTAATTTTTGTTCAACTAGTGTTGTGCATTTTTTGCCAACTACCCGACAAACGGTACACTCAAGTTTTTCTATACAAACCTTGCTAAAAACAATAAATTTTAAGTTAAAATTTCGCTCACTTTATCAGCAAAAAAGTTTAGTACTTAAAAGACTTTCTCCTGATGAAGTACAACTTATAGTAAACTAACTACTCTCTCATTAAACACTCTTTTATTTAAAAATGTCTCAGTTAAAGAAAAAAATCTCTTTATATAGTAAAAATGCTGCCGATATTTTAAAAAAATTAGATGGTTTAACTGGGCTTATTTATTTAAATGACAACAACAACCCAACTATTGGATTTCTTCCACAAGATTATATTATTATTCAAAATGAAAATTATTTAGAGTTTGAGCGCCAAAATTTCAACGAATATAAAAATAGATCAAAATCAAATCAACTTTTAAATTTCATTCAATTTAAAGGAAATAATTTAAATAAAGATATTGAATCAACAACAAGTTTTATGGGTGGTTATATTGGTTTTATCAGCTATGATTTCAGTGCACATCAATTTATTAATGGACAAAATCATATACAACCTTCTCTATTCCTAGGCCAATATCGATCTTTTTTAAAATATATAGATAATGATTGGTATTTTTTTAGTGATGAAGAAAATGCAATTGATCTATTCTCATATATTGAAAATAAAATAGAGAATTTTGGTTCCAACAACTCTAAAAATACATTTGAATTAAAAACCACTATTCAACCAAGATGGTCTAAAAAACAATATTTCGATGCTTTCTATAAAATACAAGAATATATTAAGGCTGGAGATTGCTATCAAATTAATTTAACCCAAGAGTTTAAAGCTAAATTTTCAGGATCCTTATTAAATAAAGCTAAAGATTTATGGCAACTTACAAATGCTCCATATGCAGGTTATTTAAAATTAGATGATTTTGAATTATTAAGTTGCTCTCCCGAGCTTTTCATCGAGTTCAATCAAAATAAACAAATTAAAACTAGACCTATTAAAGGCACAATGCCTCGCTATGAGAATACAGAAAAAGATTTTATTTCTAAACAAACCTTAAAAAACTCTCAAAAAGACCAGGCAGAAAACGTGATGATTGTCGATTTATTACGTAATGATTTGAGCATTTATGCCAATACAGGATCTGTAAAAACAACAAAATTATTCGAGATTGAAAGTTTTAATCAAGTACATCATATGGTAAGCGAGATCGTTGCGACCCTTAAAGATGATATTAATCCTATGCAAATGCTGCTCTCTGCCTTACCAGGAGGTTCAATCACAGGAGCTCCCAAAATTCGGGCAATGCAGATCATTGAAGAGTTAGAGGAATCAGCAAGAGGTGCATATTGCGGGACATTGGGTTACTTCAATTTTAATGGAACTGGCCGCTGGAATATTCTCATCCGTAGTTTTCAACAATATCAGAATCAGCTCTCTTTATGGGCAGGTGGGGGTATTACGATTGCATCAAATGCAGAAGCAGAATATCAAGAAAGTCTTGATAAAGTCTCTGCTATGCTGAACTTGATGAACAGCACAGCAGAGTAAAATTTAGAGAATATCTTCTTTTAATGTCTGTACTAAACGCTCATTTTGCTCATCAGTTCCTACAGTAATTCGCAAGAATTGATTAATACGAGGCTTATTGAAATAGCGCACAATAATGCCCTGATCACGTAATTGCTGTGCAAGCTGACCTGCATCATGCGATGAATGTGAAGCAAAAATAAAGTTTGCTTTAGAAGGTAAAACTTTAAAGCTCAAAGCAGTTAATTCATCTACTAGCTTTTCACGACTAGAAATAACTTTTTGACATTGTTCTTCAAAATAAGTTTGATCTTCAAAAGAGGCTACCGCTGCTGCAATTGCAAAACGATCAATAGGATATGAGTTAAAACTATTTTTGACAGCTTCAAGTGCAGCAATTAAATGAGACTGAGCAATCGCGAAGCCAACGCGTAAACCCGCAAGAGAGCGAGATTTTGAAGTTGTTTGGCACACAACCAGATTCTCATAGCGATTTACTAAACTCACAGCGGATTCTGCACCAAAATCAACATAAGCTTCATCAATCACCACCACTCGATCTGGGTTAGCTTTTAAAATTTTTTCAATTTCTGCTAAGCCTAGTGCAATACTTGTTGGTGCATTAGGATTCGTAATAATAACCCCCCCATTTGGCTGCACATAATCCTTAACGTCTATCTCAAAATTATCATTGAGTGGAATTTCTTTAGTTTTTGTTCCAAAGAACTGACTATAAACTGGATAAAAACTATAAGTGATATCTGGATAAAGAATTGGTTCATCTTGAAGAAAAAATGCTTTAAAAATATGAGCAAGCACTTCATCTGAGCCATTACCAACAAAAACTTGTGAAACGTCAATATTCTGTTGCTTAGCAATCGCATGTTTTAATGCCGTAGCATCTGGATCTGGATATAAACGCAATGCATCAGCCTGATGAGTTAAAACAGCTTGAACTGCTTCAACTACTTTTGGTGATGGCGGATATGGATTTTCATTTGTATTGAGTTTCAATAAATTCTGAATTTTAGGCTGTTCACCAGGAACATAAGGCTCTAACTCACGAACTTCTGGACTCCAAAAGCGCATTTGTGCTGTAGATAAAGTCATGGTCTTATCTCAAAAAAGGGCTGAAATTCAGCCCTGAGTAATAATTAAAAAACTATAAGGCTTATAAGCTTATTGATAACGATAGCGAGCTGAGCGTGCATGGGCATCTAAGTTCTCTTGGACAGCTAATATGTCAGCTGTCTTAGCTAACGATTTGACTCCATCTTTCGAACACATAATTAAGCTCGAACGTTTTTGGAAATCATAAACACCTAATGGAGAAGAAAAACGAGCCGTTCCAGACGTTGGTAATACATGATTTGGACCTGCACAATAGTCACCGATTGCTTCAGGTGTATAACGACCCATGAAAATTGCTCCAGCGTGACGAATATCTTCACTCATAGCCTCGGCATCATCTAAGCAAAGTTCCAAATGTTCTGGTGCAACTTGGTTAATCAATTCAATTGCTTCTGCACGGTTTTTGACTAATACCAAAGCACCACGGTTTTCAATTGAAGTTCGAGCAATATCTGCCTTTGGCAATTCATTTAAATGCTTTTCAATTGCCAACTCGACTGCATTAAGCAAAGCTTCATCAGGAGTAATAAAAATTGCTTGAGCAACTGTGTCATGTTCAGCCTGAGATAAAACATCCATAGCTAACCAATCTGCATTATTTTCACCTTCTGCATATACTAAAATTTCAGAAGGTCCAGCAATCATATCAATACCGACCTGACCAAATACAGCGCGTTTGGCAGCTGCGACAAAACGATTTCCAGGACCAGTAATTTTATCTACGGGTGGAATGGTCTGAGTACCATAAGCAAGAGCTGCTACAGCTTGAGCTCCCCCAATGGTGAATACTCGACTCACTCCTGCAAGGTAAGCTGCCGCTAGAACCAATGGATTTAGTTCACCGTTTGGGGCAGGAACAACCATAATAATTTCAGGTACACCTGCAACGTGGGCTGGTACAGCATTCATTAAAACTGAAGATGGATAAGAAGCTAAACCGCCTGGTACATAAATACCGACACGGTCTAGAGGTGTCACTTTTTGTCCTAATGTATTGCCCAAATCATCTATATAAGTCCAGCTATCTTGTTTCTGAGCTTCATGAAATGTACGAATACGAGCTGCTGCTAACTGAAGAGCATCGCGAATTTCTGGATTTAAATTATCAAAAGCAGTTTTAAGTTCTTGTTGAGATAATTCTAAATCTGAGAATTGATGCGCTGGATGTCGATCGAACTGTTGAGTGAGCTTTAAAACATGATCATCACCATGCTGACGAACATCAGCAATAATTTGATCTACTGTTTGCACTAAATTAAGATCATTTACAGTTTCAAATGCTAAAAGCTCAGCAAAAACCTGTTTGAAGTTCTGATCTTGAGTCGATAAACGTCGCATCAATTTACCCACAAGGCGAAAAAGAAAAACCAAGTTTACTCTTTTTCTAAGCGCTTGTGGGCATCATCTGAAGCAACTATCACAAAAGCGTGATGGGAAATTGCTTTTAACGTGATTGAACGGCTTGCTCAAGCTGTGAAATGATGGGGTTTAATAGAGTTTGCTTACGTTTAAAACTAGCTTTATTTACAATTAAACGTGAAGAGACTTTGCAAATCTCCTCTAATGGCTCAAGACCGTTCGCTCTTAGAGTATTACCAGTATCGACCACATCGACAATGTAATCACCCAACCCGACCAAAGGCGCTAACTCCATAGAACCATAGAGTTTGATCACATCGACTTGCTCACCTAAGCTTGCATAATACTGACGAGTAAGATTGACGTATTTCGTGGCAATTTTTAAACGGCCTTTTGGTCGCTCCATTCCCACTTTACCAGCAGTCATTAATTTACACTTAGCGATTTTCAGGTCAAGTAATTCATATACATGCTGAGCACCGTGTTCCATCAACACATCTTTACCTGCTACTCCTAGATCTGCTGCACCATTTTCTACATAGGTAGGCACATCAGATGCACGTAAAATCAAAATACGTACTTGCTTATGGGTAGTAGGAAAAATCAGTTTACGGGACTTTTCTGGGTCTTCGAGCAAATTAATACCCGCTGTAGCTAGTAAAGGTAACGTCTCTTTTAAGATACGCCCTTTACTGAGTGCCAAGGTCAAACCATGATCAAAATTGCCCATCACATCAAAATTAGGATCATCGTTTCTTACATCATTCATTAACTTACTCGCTTAATTTTGGCACCTAAACCTTGAAGTTTCTCTTCGACATGCTCATAACCACGGTCAATATGGTAGATACGGTCAATTAAGGTATCTCCTTCTGCCACTAAAGCTGCCAAAACTAAAGAGAATGAAGCACGCAAATCTGTTGCCATTACAGGTGCAGCCTGTAAAGTTTCTACTCCAGTTACGACAGCATCGTGACCTTCAACCTGAATATTAGCACCCATGCGTGACAATTCAGGAACATGCATAAAACGATTTTCAAAAATCGTTTCAGAGATAGTTGCAAATCCACGACCAATAGCGTTTACAGCCATAAGCTGAGCTTGCATATCTGTTGGAAACTCTGGATGTGGCAAAGTTCTAAAACTTACAGCTTTAGGGCGTTTGCCTAACATATCAAGTTCGATCCAGTCATCACCACGAGTGACTTCAGCACCCATTTCTTCAAACTTATCCAAAACAGATTCAAGTAATGCAGGGTCGGTATGTGTAGTCTTGACACGACCGCCTGTAATTGCAGCAGCTGCCAAATAAGAACCCGTTTCGATACGATCAGCTACCACAGCATATTCACAGCCATGCAAACTTTCCACTCCAGTTACAACAAGAGTATCAGTATCAAGTCCTTCAATCTTGGCACCCATTTTGATGAGCATTTGAGCAAGGTCAGTGATCTCAGGCTCACGAGCTGCATTACGAATTGTCGTAACGCCATCAGCTAATGCAGCAGCCATCAAGATGTTTTCAGTACCGCCAACGGTAACCATATCAAAAACAACTTCGCCGCCTTTTAAACGGCCTTCAACTGAAGCATGGACATAACCATTTTCAACTTCAATATGTGCACCTAAAGCTTCTAAAGCTTTTAGATGTTGGTCAACTGGACGTGATCCAATTGCGCAACCACCTGGTAAAGAAACTTTCGCATTACCATAACGTGCTAATAATGGTCCTAAAACCAAAATTGAGGCACGCATTGTTTTTACTAGTTCATAAGGAGCAAACTGATTATCTAAAGTAGAGGTATCAGCTTTTACTGTGTCATTTTCATAGCCGATTGTAACCCCTAATCCACCAATCAACTTAACCAAAGTATTTACATCTTTAAGATTTGGAACATTGGTAATCGTAATTGGTGAGTCTGCAAGAATAGTTGCAGCAAGTAATGGTAAAGCGGCATTTTTAGCACCAGAAATGCGCACTTCCCCTTCGAGCTTAACACCACCCGTAATTAAAAATTTATCCATTAATATTTAAGCTCCGAAAAGGCTTGCTTTACGCCATTCATCTTTGGTCATTGCACGAATTGTTACCGCATGAACTTCGCCACTTGCAATATAAGTATTTAATGGTGCATAAACTAATTGTTGGCGAGCAACAGTACGCTTACCGTCAAATTGATCATCCACAATACGGAGGTCAAATTTTCCGGCCTGTCCGCTCACCGCTACTTCCGCTTCAGGGAAAGCTTCTTTTAAAATTTGAGTGAGCTGTTCACTATTCATTGCAAAGACCTCTGACACAACCTAAGGTGTAAAACGAAGTATTTTACTATAACTTTTTCAAAGAATTCAGTACGTGTTTATATTTTATCAATAAAAAAGAGGCTATCTTTCAAGCCTCTTCTAATTACATAAAACTTATTAAATAGAAACAGCAACTTGCGAATAAGTACACTGCATTTTCCGATATTTTAATAATTGTTTTTTTAATTTTTCAGTTAGTTTTTTAATTGAAGTATACATATCATCAGCAGCTGCCTGAGCAAATAACTCAATTCCAGGCAATCTTACAATAGCCTCTGCAACATGGTTTGAACTACCTTTATGAGAGCGCTTATCAATTTGATGATCTTTTGTTAATTTAATCTGCATACTATTCACCTGATCTAGATGCTTCGTTAACTGATTAAACTTTGATTTAATATTTTCTTCTATAGCTGGTGTAATTGCTAAATGATGTCCACGAATCGTTATTTGCATAATTCTATCCCTCACCTTTTTTAGGTTATCTAAAGAAGAACTAAAACGATTTAATGCTATCAAAAAGAAAACTTGGGACAATTAAACCATTTTAGTTACTCTCTTGGTGAAAATGAAATTTCATTATTTCGTCATAATGAATCTCTAGAATAGCCATACTTCAAAATTCAGATCAAGACTTTTCTTTCAGACGACGAAGGAATATGTAACGATTCTCGATATTTTGCGACCGTTCTTCGAGCCACTTCGATTCCCTCATCCTTTAACAATGTAGCAATTACATTATCTGACAAAGGTTTACGTGGATTTTCGTTTGCGACTAGTTTCTTAATCATTGCCCGAATTGCGGTGGAAGAGGCCTCTCCTCCTGCTGTTGTTCCTACATGGCTAGAGAAAAAATATTTCAGCTCAAATAGACCACGAGGCGTAAGCATATATTTATTTGTAGTTACACGAGAAACTGTAGATTCATGCAATTCGACTTCTTCTGCCACATCTCGAAGAACTAGCGGCTTCATTGCTTCAGGACCTATCTCCAAAAAGGCTTTTTGATGCTCCACAATACAAGAAGCTACTTTTAATAATGTTTTATGCCTTTCATCAATGCTTTTGATAAAGTTTTTCGCCTCAAGCATTTGATTACGCAAATATAAATTATCCTCACTCTGATCTGCTCTACGAATCATACTAGAGTAAAAAGAATTAATTCTTAATTTAGGAAGTACATCGGGGTTTAGCTGAACCTGCCAATGTAAATCTTTTTTTGAAACCACCACATCTGGAATTTGATAATCAGATTCTTGCTTATCAAAATCCATACCAGGATATGGTTTTAATGTCTTTAAAAGATCGATTGCAAATTTTAGTTGGTCTCTCGTTAGGCCCGTTTGTTTGAGTAACTTATTTAAGTCATTTGCTATTAAAAGCTCATAATGCTGCAATAAGCTTTTCGCCTCGCTTAAATACTCAATATCTTTTGGTAGAAATTCAAGCTGTACCTTTAAGCATTCTGCTAAATTACGTGAACCAATCCCTAATGGATCAAGACGTTGAATATGCTTCAAAACAACGAAAACTTCATCCTCTTCAATCTCTTCCTCAATATCCATTTCATTTAGCAATTGTTGTGCTGCTAAAATTATTTCTTCTATTTCAGCATCTAAGAAACCTTTATCATCTAATGCATCAACAATACAATAAGCAATTAATTGATCTATTTTAGAGAAATGCAAAAGATTAACTTGCTCTAAAATGTGTTCCTTCAGAGATAATTGAACTTGGCGATTATCCTCTCGTTCTTCAAATTCTGGAGTAGCTAAAGCCGTTGATTGATGTGTATAAACATCATCCCACTCGGTATCGACTGGCAAATCATCAGGCAAATGGTTTGCATTTAGTTCAGTTGTTAAATCATCTGATTCTTTACTTTCTAATGTAGTCAGGCTTTCCGTTAACGACTCTTCTTCTATTTTTTCAAGTAAAGGATTACTATCTAATTGAATCTGAATTTCCTGTTCTAACTCTAAACTAGAAAGTTGTAATAAACGAATTGCCTGCTGCAATTGAGGTGTTAACGATAGAGAATTCGCAACTTTCAATCCAACAGATAATTTCATATATTTTAACTTCCATAAAACAAGCAAAAATCATGCCTATTCAATATTTATAACATATAGTCTCTATTTGTCCTACATATCCAACTGAAATTTTTAGAAGAAAAAATAGTTTTTTCCAATTACAGACATAACTTTATTAAATTAATTCTATAGAACATGGTTCCCAACAAGATAGACACAAAATCTTCTTATAAGAATTTAATTAGAAGGGACTAATCCTCTTCTAATTTTATTTAATAAAATACTCTTTCTTTCTACAGTTTTTCATTAAATTATAAAATTTAAATCCATAAATCTAATTTAGATTTTTAATTATTTTTCTAATAATAAAAAAACACCCCCATTCATTGGAACGGGGGTGTTTAGAATAATGAGCTGGCGATGACTTACTCTCACATGGGTAACCCCACACTACCATCAGCGCTAAGAGGTTTCACTTCTGAGTTCGGGAAGGGATCAGGTGGTTCACTCTTGCTATGGTCGCCAGCACAACTGTTTATGGATACTTGCTTCGTTTTATTCACTGTGTGATACGTTGCGTTTTCCAAATCTTTACAGACGGGCTGATTGAATCTGATTTTGTTCATTTTAGCTAAGCGTTTAACTAAATCAAGTTGCTTTGCATGTTTATGAATCGATTGATGCTTCACATACAACTGCTTGGGTGTTGTATAGTCAAGCCTCACGAGCAATTAGTATTGGTCAGCTTCACATATCACTATGCTTCCACATCCAACCTATCAACGTCCTAGTCTCGAACGGCTCTTTAGAGGAATAAATTCCTAGGGAAATCTTATCTTGAGGTAGGCTTCCCGCTTAGATGCTTTCAGCGGTTATCCCTTCCGAACATAGCTACCCGGCGATGCGACTGGCGTCACAACCGGTACACCAGAGGTTCGTCCACTCTGGTCCTCTCGTACTAGGAGCAGATCCTCTCAAATTTCCAGCGCCCACGGTAGATAGGGACCGAACTGTCTCACGACGTTCTAAACCCAGCTCGCGTACCTCTTTAAATGGCGAACAGCCATACCCTTGGGACCTGCTTCAGCCCCAGGATGAGATGAGCCGACATCGAGGTGCCAAACACCGCCGTCGATATGAACTCTTGGGCGGTATCAGCCTGTTATCCCCAGAGTACCTTTTATCCGTTGAGCGATGGCCCTTCCATACAGAACCACCGGATCACTAAGACCTACTTTCGTACCTGCTCGACTTGTGGGTCTCGCAGTTAAGCGCGCTTTTGCCTTTATACTCTACGCGTGATTTCCGACCACGCTGAGCGCACCTTCGTACTCCTCCGTTACTCTTTAGGAGGAGACCGCCCCAGTCAAACTACCCACCAGACACGGTCCTCGTCCCGGATAACGGGACAGAGTTAGAACCTCAACATTACCAGGGTGGTATTTCAAGGACGGCTCCATTGGAACTAGCGTTCCAACTTCAAAGCCTCCCACCTATCCTACACAAGTAAGGTCAAAGTTCAGTGTCAAGCTGCAGTAAAGGTTCACGGGGTCTTTCCGTCTAGCCGCGGGTACACTGCATCTTCACAGCGATTTCGATTTCACTGAGCCTCTGCTGGAGACAGCGCCGCCATCATTATGCCATTCGTGCAGGTCGGAACTTACCCGACAAGGAATTTCGCTACCTTAGGACCGTTATAGTTACGGCCGCCGTTTACTGGGGCTTCGATCAAGAGCTTCGCTTACGCTAACCCCATCAATTAACCTTCCAGCACCGGGCAGGCATCACACCCTATACGTCCACTTTCGTGTTTGCAGAGTGCTATGTTTTTAATAAACAGTTGCAGCGGCCTGGTTTCTGCGGCTGTCGTCAGCTCAGGAAGCAAGTTCCATCACCAACAACAGCGTACCTTCTCCCGAAGTTACGGTACCATTTTGCCTAGTTCCTTCAGCAGAGTTCTCTCAAGCGCCTTGGTCTACTCGACCTGACCACCTGTGTCGGTTTCGGGTACGATTCCTGTGTAACTGAAGCTTAGAGACTTTTCCTGGAAGCATGGTATCAGCCACTTCACTGTACAAGTACAGCTTGCTATCGGATCTCAGTATAGAGTACCCCGGATTTGCCTAAGATACATACCTACATCCTTCCACCTGGACAACCAACGCCAGGCTGACTTAACCTTCTCCGTCCTCTCATCGCATTACACAGAAGTATTGGAATATTAACCAATTTCCCATCGACTACGCCTTTCGGCCTCGCCTTAGGGGTCGACTCACCCAGCCCCGATTAACGTTGGACTGGAACCCTTGGTCTTTCGGCGAACGGGTTTTTCACCCGTTTTGTCGTTACTCACGTCAGCATTCGCACTTCTGATACCTCCAGCATACTTCTCAATACACCTTCATCGGCTTACAGAACGCTCCCCTACCACTTGACTAATGTCAAATCCGCAGCTTCGGCACATAGTTTTAGCCCCGTTACATCTTCCGCGCAGGCCGACTCGACTAGTGAGCTATTACGCTTTCTTTAAAGGGTGGCTGCTTCTAAGCCAACCTCCTAGCTGTCTATGCCTTCCCACATCGTTTCCCACTTAACTATGATTTTGGGGCCTTAGCTGGCGGTCTGGATTGTTTTCCTCTTGACTACGGACGTTAGCACCCGCAGTCTGTCTCCCGGATAGTACTCATAGGTATTCGGAGTTTGCATCGGTTTGGTAAGTCGGGATGACCCCCTAGCCGAAACAGTGCTCTACCCCCTATGGTATTCGTCCGAGGCGCTACCTAAATAGCTTTCGGGGAGAACCAGCTATCACCAGGCTTGATTAGCCTTTCACCCCTATCCACAAGTCATCCCCTGGCTTTTCAACGACAGTGGGTTCGGTCCTCCAGTTAGTGTTACCCAACCTTCAACCTGCTCATGGATAGATCGCCTGGTTTCGGGTCTATACCCAGCAACTAAACGCCCTATTAAGACTCGGTTTCCCTACGGCTCCCCTATACGGTTAACCTTGCTACTGAATATAAGTCGCTGACCCATTATACAAAAGGTACGCAGTCACACCACGAAGGTGCTCCCACTGCTTGTATGCATGCGGTTTCAGGATCTATTTCACTCCCCTCACAGGGGTTCTTTTCGCCTTTCCCTCACGGTACTGGTTCACTATCGGTCAGTCAGGAGTATTTAGCCTTGGAGGATGGTCCCCCCATATTCAGACAAGGTTTCACGTGCCTCGCCCTACTCGTCATCATTATGTGTGCCCTTTCGTGTACGGGAATATCACCCTCTACGTTCGCACTTCCCAGAGCGTTCCACTAAAACACACATAACTTAATGGGCTGATCCCCGTTCGCTCGCCGCTACTGAGGGAATCTCAATTGATTTCTTTTCCTAAGGGTACTGAGATGTTTCACTTCCCCTCGTTCGCCTTGCAACACTATGTATTCATGTTGCAATACCTACCTTAAAGTAGGTGGGTTCCCCCATTCAGAAATCTCCGGATCAAAGGATATTTGCCGCCTCCCCGGAGCTTTTCGCAGGCTATCACGTCTTTCATCGCCTCTGACTGCCAAGGCATCCACCACATGCACTTAATTACTTGACTATACAACCCCAAACAGTCGTCAACACCTACAAGTGAGTGTTGTCCGTGCGATTCTTCATCGCTACTATCTGTTGTCTGTGTACTTAAACACTGTACAGCTTCAATCTAAATTCATATACCAAAACGCTTGATTCAGTTAATTTGCTAGTTCTCAATCAACTCCAAGATCAGAATTACTTCCTCTCTTTTTGTTATTGAGTGAACAATTTATTTCAGACTCAATTTTGCCAATCTGTTAATGAATAAACATGCCTTCGTCAGGTCATGCTTAATACCGTGATACTTAAATCACAGAAGTTAATAAACCAAGATCTTAAAATCTCTATTTACTAATTTCTGTAATCCGAACTTCTCTTAAGTTCTGGTGGAGACTAGGAGAGTCGAACTCCTGACCTCCTGCGTGCAAAGCAGGCGCTCTACCAACTAAGCTAAGTCCCCAGCTTACATCATCAGTCATGTATCTTTTATCTATAACTTCAACTAGTCAAAGTCATGGTGGGTCTGACAAGACTTGAACTTGTGACCCCACGCTTATCAAGCGTGTGCTCTAACCAACTGAGCTACAGACCCTCAGATACATCTATGAAGAACAACTTGTTGTGGATTCTTACCAATCGTCAATCTTTCGTTAAGGAGGTGATCCAGCCGCAGGTTCCCCTACGGCTACCTTGTTACGACTTCACCCCAGTCATCGGCCACACCGTGGTAACCGCCCTCTTTGCAGTTAGGCTAGCTACTTCTGGTGCAACAAACTCCCATGGTGTGACGGGCGGTGTGTACAAGGCCCGGGAACGTATTCACCGCGGCATTCTGATCCGCGATTACTAGCGATTCCGACTTCATGGAGTCGAGTTGCAGACTCCAATCCGGACTACGATCGGCTTTTTGAGATTAGCATCCTATCGCTAGGTAGCAACCCTTTGTACCGACCATTGTAGCACGTGTGTAGCCCTGGCCGTAAGGGCCATGATGACTTGACGTCGTCCCCGCCTTCCTCCAGTTTGTCACTGGCAGTATCCTTAAAGTTCCCGACATTACTCGCTGGCAAATAAGGAAAAGGGTTGCGCTCGTTGCGGGACTTAACCCAACATCTCACGACACGAGCTGACGACAGCCATGCAGCACCTGTATGTAAGTTCCCGAAGGCACCAATCCATCTCTGGAAAGTTCTTACTATGTCAAGGCCAGGTAAGGTTCTTCGCGTTGCATCGAATTAAACCACATGCTCCACCGCTTGTGCGGGCCCCCGTCAATTCATTTGAGTTTTAGTCTTGCGACCGTACTCCCCAGGCGGTCTACTTATCGCGTTAGCTGCGCCACTAAAGCCTCAAAGGCCCCAACGGCTAGTAGACATCGTTTACGGCATGGACTACCAGGGTATCTAATCCTGTTTGCTCCCCATGCTTTCGCACCTCAGCGTCAGTGTTAGGCCAGATGGCTGCCTTCGCCATCGGTATTCCTCCAGATCTCTACGCATTTCACCGCTACACCTGGAATTCTACCATCCTCTCCCACACTCTAGCTAACCAGTATCGAATGCAATTCCCAAGTTAAGCTCGGGGATTTCACATTTGACTTAATTAGCCGCCTACGCGCGCTTTACGCCCAGTAAATCCGATTAACGCTTGCACCCTCTGTATTACCGCGGCTGCTGGCACAGAGTTAGCCGGTGCTTATTCTGCGAGTAACGTCCACTATCTCTAGGTATTAACTAAAGTAGCCTCCTCCTCGCTTAAAGTGCTTTACAACCATAAGGCCTTCTTCACACACGCGGCATGGCTGGATCAGGCTTGCGCCCATTGTCCAATATTCCCCACTGCTGCCTCCCGTAGGAGTCTGGGCCGTGTCTCAGTCCCAGTGTGGCGGATCATCCTCTCAGACCCGCTACAGATCGTCGCCTTGGTAGGCCTTTACCCCACCAACTAGCTAATCCGACTTAGGCTCATCTATTAGCGCAAGGTCCGAAGATCCCCTGCTTTCTCCCGTAGGACGTATGCGGTATTAGCATTCCTTTCGAAATGTTGTCCCCCACTAATAGGCAGATTCCTAAGCATTACTCACCCGTCCGCCGCTAAGATCAGTAGCAAGCTACCTCTCTCCGCTCGACTTGCATGTGTTAAGCCTGCCGCCAGCGTTCAATCTGAGCCATGATCAAACTCTTCAGTTAAAATCATTTTGCACCTTATTAAAGACAAGGTGCCAATTCTGGCTCATCAATTACTGACTTAAATTTCGCTCAAATAAACTTCGAGTAATTTAAACCAATCAATCAATGAAAATTATTTCGATTAATCAATCAGTAAAAATCCACACAAGTTGTTCTTCAATTCTCTTAATGATCTTCTTCCTGGTTCGTCACCAGCAAGCTAGGTCGGCTATATTACTCTTAATCTCTTAAAAGTCAACAGGTAATTTCGATATTTTTAAAACTTATTCTCAAAACCAACTTACCATCAAATTCATCACTTAAAGCAACCAATCTAATCACAAGTAACTGTTTTTCAACAAGTTTCTATCTGCATCACCGCCGATGGATGTGCATTATAGACCATCTCATTCCCTTTGCAACCCCTTTTTTCATTTAATATTATCACTTGTCTATTTTTTAAGCTTTTTAGCATTTTATCTATATTATTTGATCAATTTTACATTGATAATAGGTTATCAGTTTTGTATTAAAGCATATCTCCACCCAACTGCACATTTAAGTATTAGCCTGGCTGGCGGTTAAGGAATTATATGAATTATTCTAATTTAATTTTACTCAGCGTAATATCTGTAGGTGTGTGTACCTCTATATATGCTCAAGAAAATACTATAAGTGAATCTTCTGATGCTAGCTCACTAGAAGAAACAGCACCTGCTCATCCGCGCTCACAAATTATTAAAGATTTAAAAAATATTAAAGTTAAAGATTTAAAAATTAATGCGAATGCAGCACAACCAGATCCTGTAAAAGATCCCTTACAATCACTAAATCGTCCAATTTATTCATTTAACGATATGTTGGATCGAAATTTTTTACGTCCAGTTGCTGTTCAATATAGAGAAAAAACTCCAGAAGATGTTCGTGGTTCTTATCGCCAATTCCGTAAAAATCTTGGAGAACCTTGGAATGCAGTCAACCAGCTTATTCAAGGCCGTCCTGGTCGTGCAGCAAAAACTTTAGGACGCTTTACAATTAACACTTTAACGACTCTTGGTTTAGCTGACCCTGCCAGCCGTTTAGGCTTACCGACTGAAGAAGAGAATTTTGGAGTAACCCTCGGTTACTATGGCGTTCCTTCTGGCCCATTCCTTATGTTGCCTTTTTTCGGTCCAAGTACCTTACGTGATGGTTTCGGCTTAGCAGTAGATGCTCAAGCTCGTCCACAGAAATATATTATGGAAGATCAAGATGGGCTTTATTGGTCGAGCAATATGTTACAAGCCGTTGATACGCGTGCCCAATATCTAGATTTAGATCAAACCTTACAGGGTGATCAATATGCCATGATTCGAGACTTATATCTCCAACGTAAAGCATTCCAAATTGCAGAGAAAAAAGGCGACTCAGCTGATGTATCTTTCATTGATGATGATTCAGAAGATACACCAGATGAGAATCAAAACCCTTAAAAGATGAAATCAAGGTATTGCTTGGATTAAGAGTTCGGCAATACCTTGATTTTGATCATACATACTCTATGATGAATAAAGTGATCATATAAAAGGACTACCATCTCTTCTATGTATTTTATTAAACCGACACGCTCTATCCCTTATTTAGAGCAAGCTTTGGATAAACTGCCAGGCTTACAAGTCATTAACATAGATGATTTAGATTTATATGATCCAACCATCATTGCAATAGCAGATGTACAAGATTTTCTGTCTTATAAATGGAATTTACCCACCATTGTCATTGCTTTTGAACATGAAGGGAGCGCTTTAGCTCAAGCATGGGAAGCAGGTGCTCTTGCAGGCTGGGTGTGGAATCAGTTACCTAACGATTTAAATAAAGCCCTATCAAGAATTGATGCTCAATATAAGCGTAATCAAGATAGTCGTGATTTACCTTCGGCTGCTGAACTGCAAAAACGATTACTGCCTAATCCAATCGATTTATTAAATTATCAAGTCGAAACTTTCTTCCAACCCTCAGCTTATCTCTCCGGTGATTGGTATGACTACTGGAAATTAAATGATAAGGAAGTTTTATTTTATCTTGCCGATGTTTCAGGACATGGTGTAACCAGTAGTTTATTAACATCATGGATGGCAGCTTTTCATGGCCGTTCTAAAACCCCAAGACAATTAATAAAAAAATTAAATGGGATGCTGGTTCAAGAGAATATTGAAAAGCACATTACGATTGTGGTCGGTATTTTAAATCTAGAAACACATACGCTTCGCTGGTCAAGTGCAGGCCACTACCCACCTCCTATCATTTTTGAACCAAATCAAGCTCCAAAAATTCTAACAACAAGTAGTTTTCCATTAGGTTTAACCGATGAACTTGAAGTTGAAGAGCATATTTGTACATTAAATCACCAATCCCGCTTCATTGTTTGCTCAGATGGAGCACTTGAACCTTTTGACGGTGGTTTAAATGATCAGTTCCAACAATTGGTTCATCATTTGCAAAATCAATCATTTCAAGCACCCGATCATGTAGCTGATGACATTGCCATCTTTAGTCTTTGTCGAATGAATTAATTTACGAATCAATTAATTACATAATATACGACTTAAGGACTCTTGAGTCTGAGATGGCACTATGTGATAATTTTTCTATCCTTCTCTGAAAATGGCATTTATATGTCAACAGGTCATGTTGAATATGCAAGTTTAAATGGAACGCATATTTTCAAACTTATTGGTGAAGTGCGAGCCCATTCTTGTATAAGTCTAGACAAACTTTTAAACAGAATTGAACAGCAAGAGAATGTTGTTGGTGCAATCGTTGATTTAACCCAAACAACATTTATTGATAGTACAGTATTAGGCATCCTGGCTAAGCTAGGTTTAAAGCTTAAACAAACTCATCATATTCAAGCTGTGATGCTATCTACCAATCCAGATATCACAACCTTAGCCAACAGTATGGGGCTAGGGCAGGTTTTTGTCATTTTGAATTACTGTGGCGATCCTAACGTTTGCACATTAACGTTAACTGATGAACAGATCACTCATAATGCAATGCTAAGAACAGTTCTGGATGCACATAAGACATTGATGAAACTCAATGCAAACAATCAGAATATGTTTGAGCCACTTGTGAAGCAGTTACAGAAAGAACAAGATACGCTTGAACAGGTATCTGACAAGCAAAATGCCTGATTTCCTCTATTAAGCCGGACTAGAATATGACCCTTGTTTCTGTTGCTCAAATGAACTCTCAAGATGATATTGAAAATAATTTTCAAGTCATTGAGTCTTTGATTCAACAAAGTAAGGCGCAAAATGCCAGCTTAATTGTTTTCCCTGAAAACTTTGTATGTTTTGCTGCTGGGAAACAGCGTGAAACAGCTGAGCAGTTTGAGTCTATTCAGCAAAGGCTTGAGAAACTAGCACATCAATATCAAATCTGGATTATAGCCGGTACTTTACCATGCCCTTTTCGTCCAGATGGATCCACCATTCAAGATGGTCGAGTCCGAACGGTTAGTCTTTGTATTAGCCCTGAGCGTACAGAAGCACGTTATGACAAAATCCATTTATTTGATGTACAAGTGGGTGATGCTGTCGGTGGTTATCAGGAGTCTCGTTTCTTTGAACCTGGGACAGACGTAGTAGTCACATCTACTCCTTTTGGCAATATCGGCTTAATGGTATGTTATGACTTACGTTTTCCAGAGCTTGCTCTCACCCTGAGACAACAAGGCGCTCATATTCTTAGTGCTCCTGCTGCATTTACTTATACAACTGGACAAATGCACTGGCAGCTTTTGCTACAGGCTCGGGCAATGGATAGCCAATGTTATGTTTTAGGTGCAGCACAACAGGGCTGGCATGGTGAAAAACGACAAACTTGGGGACACTCTGGGGCAACAGATAGTCGTGGTCAAATTTTAAGTATGGTTGGATATGAAGGGAATGGTTTAATCACTGTACCCTTTGATTTAACAGCACAAGAACTCGTCCGCTCTTCAATGCCTCTAATGACACACCGTAAATTGATTCAATATTAAAAGTTTAATTATTCATGTGGAAATACTTATTTAGCTTTTTTTGCTTGGGGACAAATATTCATTGTTATGCAGAGTTTGGAACAACGAACCATTTCGTTTCACCCACTGCACAACTCAGTTCAGATATTCTTCCAGCAACACCTAAAAATATTCCTTTACCTGCATTCGGCCAAAGAATAATTGGCTGGGGTACAGGTGCAGAAGGTGCAAGACAACGTTTAGAAAATATTCAGCCTGCAGATGTTTCCATGATTAAAAAACAAGGAACCACTCTTGAAATGATTACTGCATGGCAAGACTTTTATGAACAAGAGCAACAACGTAATGCAAATAATCCTACCGCTAAATATCGTGCTCGATTAATGAAAAAGATTGCAGATTTGTGGTAAATACAGTGATCTAAAATATTTTTATCTTATGGAATAATTAATGTAATTATTCCATTTTTTATGTGCGCTCATTTGTTTTATTCATAAACTATTCTGATGAACATTTAAGAAACTGAATAGAAAGCGATATACTACAAAAGTAGTATCATTTTCTTTGAGGAATATATGGACCAAGACTGTCAAAACTTAAAGCTTGAGAATCAATTATGTTTCCTCATTTATTCAACAAATTTAGCGCTTAATCAGCTCTACAGAAAACTTCTAACACCTTTGGGTATTACCTATCCTCAATATTTAGTGATGTTAGTGTTGTGGGAGCAAGATGAAGTCACTGTTTCAGAAATTGGAGCAAAACTTTTTTTAGAATCATCTACCCTCACCCCTATCTTGAAAAAGTTAGAAGCCCAACATTTACTTCATCGTACCCGTTCAATTCAAGACGAGAGACAAGTGATTATTACGTTGAGTGATGAAGGAAAAAAATTAAAAGATCAAGCAATGGATATCCCGGCAGGTGTACTAGAAGCAAGTTCATGTGATATGACAACGCTACTAGACCTCAAAGATCAACTTACTAAACTCCGTACAAATATAGCTAAATAATCACCATTTTTTTTACAAAATTGACTTGTCAAAATATTTAAGTCGTGTACGATATATTTGTATTCAATTTATTTTAGGAATAAAAACGATGTCATTAGAAAAAGTTGTTTATCGTGCAAAAGCTAAAGCAACCGGTGGTCGTGATGGCCGTGCGACTTCATCAGACGGTGTATTAGATGTACAACTTGGCGTACCTAAAGAAATGGGTGGCGCTGGTGGTGCTGTAACAAATCCAGAGCAATTATTTGCAGCTGGTTATTCAGCATGCTTTTTAGGTGCTTTAAAATTTGTTGCAAACCGTGATAAATTTAATATTAGTAAAGACGCTTATGTAGAAGGTGAAGTAGGTATTGGCCCAATCCCTACAGGTTTTAGCATCGAAGTGACTTTAAATGTTTATTTAGTCGGCATGGACCGTGAAGAAGCTGAAAAATTAGTTGCAGCAGCTCATGTTGTTTGTCCATATTCAAATGCAACTCGTAACAATATTGATGTAACTTTTAATATTGTGACGGAATAAGTTTTGATATTTAAAAAATGCCCGAATCAAATCGGGCATTTTTTACATCTTAAATATTACGCTTCACTTGCCTCATTGGTTACACGAAGCACTTCTTCGAGTGTAGTTTTACCTGCAAGTACTTTGCGCAAACCATCATCGCGAATAGAACCAGAATACTGACGAGCATGGTTTTCTAATTCAAATTCAGCTGCATTACCATGAATGAGACGGCGCATAGGTTCATCAATAGGTACAATTTCATAAATTGCTGTACGGCCATTAAACCCTAAATGAGAACACTGATCACACCCTTGAGCCTCCGGTAACTTTAAACTTGGTTCATGGGAAATATGCTGAAAAACTTGCTTCTCAAAAGTATCGGCTTCACGCCATGTCATACAATGTGGACATAAAGTACGAACCAAACGCTGCGCAACCACCCCAATTAAAGAGCTTGAAAGCAGGAAAGGTTCAATCCCCATATCTTTAAGACGAGTAACTGCACCAATAGCTGTATTGGTATGTAGTGTTGATAAAACCAAATGGCCTGTTAAAGATGCTTGAACCGCAATTTCAGCAGTTTCCAGATCACGGATCTCCCCCACCATTACAACATCAGGATCTTGACGTAACATTGCTTTTAAAGCACGAGCAAATGTCATATCCACTTTGGTATTTACTTGAGTTTGACCAATGCCTTCGAGTTGATATTCGATTGGATCTTCAGCAGTTAAGATATTACGAGTATTGTCATTTAAATCAGACAAGGCTGCATATAGGGTGGTCGTTTTCCCCGAACCGGTAGGCCCTGTGACCAAAATAATACCATGGGGACGATGCACTAACTGAGTTAAACGCTCATAGTCATTAGCCATTAAACCCAAGTGAGTCATGTTGAGTCGGCCCGCTTGTTTATCAAGCAAACGCATAACGACCCTTTCACCATGTGACGATGGCAAAGTTGAAACACGTACATCTACTTCACGGCCAGCAAGACGTAAAGAAATACGTCCATCTTGTGGTACACGTTTTTCAGCAATATCAAGCTTCGCCATAACTTTAATACGCGAAACTAGTAAAGGCGCCAACTCACGGCGTGGTTGTACAATCTCACGTAATTGTCCATCTACACGTAATCGTACAGATAGTTTCTTTTCAAAAGCTTCAATATGAATATCAGAAGCCCCTACTCGAATTGCTTCAGAGAGAAGTGCATTGATCAGACGAACAATAGGTGCGTCATCTTCTTGGTCCATCAAGTCTTCTGTTTCAGGAACCTGATCAGCCAAACTCAATAAATCAGGATGATCTTCTAAACCTGCTGCAACTTGTTGTGATTCTCCCGTATCGCCGGCATAGCTTGTACTTAAGAGCGTATTAAATTCTTGTTCAGTACATAATTGATAATGAGCTGACTTCCCCAAGATACGTCTTGCTTCCTGCAATGCAATTTTTTCAGTGTTTTGACGTCTAATAATAAATACTTGATCACCGTCATAACGAAATAAAACACCATGACGCTTGGCAAAACTATATGGAACTTGTATTTGTTTCAATATTTGCATCACAATTTATAATGATGAGTAAGATGATTTTGAGTGTACTCTAAGCAGATTACAGCGTGAAGTCTGTTTAACAACTCGGTAGAGGAATTTTGCGTCTTGTTTGAAAATAATGAATATCAGCCTCGCCCCCAGAATTCTTTAAAATGGTGGGGAGAACAAAACTTTGAAATTAACCAATCCAAAGCATGGCAATTCGGTTCAATGCTCTTTCGTTTAACACGTGGCATAAAAGAATGGCGCATCGAATATTATCGTCCGTCTCTCCAAGACGATAATGAACAAGATTGGCACCCCGTTGCCGATCCTCATTTTGCCTTTCCACATACGGTTCAAGTAGAACGTTACATGTTTCGAAAGACCAACCCAGAATTTTTACTGATGCCACGTCTGGCAGATCGTTCTGTGGTTATTAAACCTGTTGATCCTATTTATATTCCAGCAGGCCAACGTGGGACTTTATATATAAGTACACCATTATGGATCGCAGGTTTAGTTGAAAGTCAGCATGAGCCTTTATTTGAGATTCCTGTGATTCAACCTAAAGACACATGGTTCGGTCCAAATGCCCAACAAGGTGAAATTTGTTATGCCACGTCGGTAGATGGGCGTACCGATTTGAATCTATTAACACCACGCGCTTTCCGTGCTGTTACTCCAATCGACTTTCACAACACCAGTAATCATCAATTACGCTTTGATCGTATGAATGTGCCAGTTACCGCTCTGCCTCTTTTTTATAGTGAAAGTACAGGTCGTTTATGGACTTCTCAAATCAAAGTTTACTATGAAGGCTCTGACCGCCCCGCACGCATTCGTATTGAAAATCGTACGCCACCTCTTGCTGGTGAAGTAACCTATGTTCACCCACCACGTTCACCTGGTGGAGCACTATTTAATATGTTTGATTCATTCTTTTAAGAGGTTTATATGGCTGATTCAAATATTCCAAAAGATATCGCTGATAGCCTCAAAAGTATATTTACCAATATCAATACCGAACGTATTAGTGAAATTTTAGTCGCTGTTGTACTGTGTTTCATTGGCTTTGTTCTTGCGCGTATTATTTCTAATACGTTTATTAGAACTGTTGGCTCACGTTTTAATGCTCACCAACGCCTTGTATGGCGCCGTGGTATTTTTTATTTCATTTTCTTACTCTTCATTATGACGAGTTTAAAAGAAGCTGGGTTCAAACTTAGTGTATTCCTCGGTGCAGCAGGGATTCTAACCGTAGCACTCGGTTTCGCATCACAAACTTCTGCCAGTAACTTAATTAGTGGCTTATTCTTGATTGGCGAAGGTTCATTTGAAGTCGGCGATACCATTCAGATCACCCTCATCCGTGGCAATACAATTGAAGGTGAAGTCATCTCAATTGATTTGCTTTCTGTAAAGTTACTTACACTCGACAATGTCTATATTCGTTTGCCAAATGAACAACTTATTCGTGCACCCGTACATAACTTATCTAAATATCCAATACGGCGCATTCCCATTACACTTGCAATCAACTTTCATGAAGACATTATTAAAGTCCGCGAGGTTCTGCTTGATGTGGCAGCCCATTATCCGCTTGTGTTGGATGACCCAAAACCTGCAGTTACGGTTACCGCATTCAGGGAATCATCGATTGAACTTTTATTTGCAATGTGGTGTAGACAAGAAAACTCTTTAAAAGTTCGGGATGAGATGCAAGAACGAATTCGAAATGGATTTTTAGACAACCAGATCGAAATTCCTGTTCCTAAAATGGGACTAATTGATCGACCATCTACTGTTTTCGCTGAAGATGATATCGATCAATACAGTAATCAAAAAGAGTTAAAACAAGAGCCTAAAGCTTAGGCTCTTGTTTTCTTTGTATAGAAGACGGTGGTAATGGCGCAAGATAAGCAATAATCAACATTACCCCACCTGCTCCAATAAATGAAATCACCCGAGTTAATGTCGCACTTTGCGATAGATCAAGCAAAATCAACTTTAATACGACTATTCCTAAAAGTGCAGCGCCAACAAACCACAATTGACGAATCATTTTGCGACTTGAGAAGGTAGTTAAAATGAATGCCAAGATTACCCAGAGCAATGTCAAACTTAACTGCACTACGCCATTTGTCCAAATTGCAGCACTCCAGAGTGGCGTTGCCCAGTAATGGTGCAAACCTCTGACCACCACACTACTGAATACTAATAATCCCACAAGAATTGTTGTAATTTTAAAAATCCACTCTAGTGATTTATCTTGATCAAAAGCATGTTGATAAATAATAAAGAGCAGACCTGCAAATACTACAATAGAAAGAAAATCAGTTAAGTTAAATAAAGGAATAAAATAAAGATACTGGGCAGAATGCATATCAACACTGACTACAAGCAACCAGACCAAGCTTAGGCACCACACCGGAATTTGATGTAACAATGTAGTTTTATGAGCCTTATACGCCCAAAGCGAATAAACCACAGGGATAAAAGCCAGAGCAACAACTGGCATTTGTGGAAAGATTGCCAGACCAGTCACGGCTAATGCTAACCAACTTAAACCTGCCCAGACTTTTAAGTATCCGGACTCATCCGACTGCGGTTGAGCCATAATAAATAAGGCACTTAGAATAATGGTAGCGACTAGAAAAGCACCCTGCTGTAATATACTCGGCCATTTAAAGATGATGAATACTTGACTGGTAAAGGCTTCACCCAAAACTAACAACAGTAACAGGCTAATTAAAATTAACTGCAAACTTTGCCATTGCACACGAAGTTTATAGTGAACGATTGCGCTAAATATTGCTATTAGAACTACGGCGAACATCAAATATGGACTCAAAGCATGATGATGCCATGCCATTATTTCTACGCCAGCTACAGCACCCGAATACATTCCTAAACACAAGAAAATGCCACTAAACATGCTTGCGCTAAAATAGCGTTGCTCTTTACTGTTGTATTGCAATAAATAAAAGGCAGAAATAAATTGAGCAATTGCATAGATGCTTGTGCTTAGCGTTGGAAACTCTTCATTGGCCCACACCTGATAAAACAGCGCAATAGAGCTAAGTAAAACTAAAACCACACCAATATATCGGCTTAAACGGTAGCGTTCAGTTACTCCCCAAACAATTAAAGCCGTACCTTGGGCAACCCAACCAATCGCTGTCCAATGTGCTCCTTTTGCAAGTGGAAAGATTAAGGCAAAAAATGCAACAGCGAGGATGAAAAAGCTTTTGGCAAGAACTGAAAGCTGAGGGTGAGTTTTTTTAATCCAGAACGTTAATAGCGCATATGTACCAGCCAAAACAGCAGCCCCAATCGTCAACGCTTGTGTAGACTCATGTACTAAGTAGGCATGAAGGGTAAAGCCCAGTACTGGCACACTAAAAATAAGACCAACATCTAAGAGCGGAGGTAAACGAATGCCTTCTTGTTTTTCATGTGCTGACGTCCGAGATATATTTTGGCTATAACGAATACTAAGCCAAATAAACAGCGCGATATGGCACCACAAAATCCAGTCTAATGTATTAAATTTTTCGGGTTCTGCATAAAATGCGATTGCACTACCACCAATAAACATTGTTGCAAAGAAAGCAATTTGATTTAAGATTTTCCAAGGCTGAATAAAATTAACCGCAGCAACTGCTAAGTTAATTACTAAGTAGTAGCTAAATAGGAAGGTTACATCAGGGCGATATTGCGGAATAACTAAAGGAGCCGCATAAGCCATACCCAGTGCTAATATTGCCAAATAAATAGCTTGTTGTTTTAAGCTCAGGAATACCGTAATAGCTAATAAAATCGTAAACAGAATACTCGCTGTAGTTAGGTTGGCAATTACACCAAAATGATGTGAGAACACAAGTGTCAGGAATACAACAGCCAGCCCGACACCTTGCAATGCCACAGCAAACAGCTGATTTTTCTTTTGCAATGTATACCCAAATGCCGTTAACACACCTCCAGCAATCGCAATAAATCCAAGCTTCACACCTAAACTAAGTTGCCAATGCTCACTTGCAAAACGTAATAACAACACCACCCCAACCATAAGCACAGCAACAGCAACTCTTAAGATTGGATTACCATGAACCATCCAATCTACGGCTGGTTGCCACCATGCGGTCTGAACATGTGCTGGTTGTTCTGTTTGATTGAAAGTTGCCGTTCCCGCTGGGACTAGCGTATCCGTATTGTTAGAACTAACTTGGTCTATTACAGGATTTATAACTTCTGTTTGTATTGTCTCATTTACATGAACAGTTTGTTTTGCTGATTCGAGGTACAACAGTCGAGTATGAAATGCACTGATGGTTTGAATTAAACATAATAATAAAACCAGTAAAGCCCCGCCAGCAATCCACATCCAATGATTGATATAAGCAACTAATGCAACCAAGGCGGCTGCATAAATCACTGTTCTTTGCATATGAATAGAATAAAGTGGGGTTTTCTGCTGAGAAAACTGCTGTTCTAAATGAGTTAAGCGCTCATGCAGATTTGACAGCAATTGAACCAGAATAACAGTAAGTGCAATAGATAAAGCCACAACCGCACTCTGAAATTTAAAACCAATTGAAATGGCTAAAAACAAAGTCAAAGCGATCAAAACAATGATCATTCCCTGTTTGTCTTTTTTATACATGGGCTTAGCAATATGACACCTTCATTACAAGTCATCTTACTTCAAGCCAATACAAGCGTATATTTATACATACAAAATACTGCAAAAATCATAAACCTGCATTCATAGCCGTTTTCACGTAAAATACCCGTAATTCAGATTAAGGAATTGTTCAATGCCACCATTTGTCTTGGTTGATGGGTCCTATTTTTTATTTCGTGCATATCATGCATTACCACCATTGACAACCTCTACAGGGTTACATACCAATGCAATACGTGGGGCAATTTCTGCCATTCAAAAATTAATGCGCCGTATGCAGCCAACACATATGGCCGTCATTTTTGATACGCCTGAGCCAACTTTCCGCCACAAGCTGTCACCTATTTATAAAGGTGATCGCCCAACCATGCCAGAAGAGTTATCTCAACAGATTCCATATTTGCATGCATTGATTAAAGCTCAGGGGATTCCTTTATATAGTCTTCCGGGTGCAGAGGCAGATGACATTATCGGTACACTCGCTAAACGTGCCGTACTCGAAGGCCATCATGTACTTATCTCAACCGGAGATAAAGACATGGCTCAGCTCGTCAATGATCATGTAAAACTCGAAGACAGCTTTAAAGATCGTGTACTCGACACTGACGGTGTATTTGAAAAATTTGGGGTTTGGCCAAATCAAATTATCGATTACTTAACTCTTATGGGCGATGCATCTGACGGTATCATGGGTGTGCCTGGCGTTGGTGCAAAAACAGCAGCGAAGTTACTGACTGAATATGGCACTTTAGACAATATCATTGCCAATGCGGACCAACTTAAAGGCAAGATTAGCCAAAATATTAAAGATAATTTAGACAATATTAAGCTTGATCACCAGTTAGCTAGCATTGTTTGTGATCTTCCTTTAGAACTCGACTGGCATGAGTTAAAGCTTACTGATCCAAACATAGAAGCTCTACGTAATTTGTATACTGAGCTTGAATTTAGAAATCAGTTACAGTCACTTGATCATCCAAACAATCCAAACAGTTCTACTTATAAACAACAAGCTTCGCAGGCTATTGTTCAAAATGAAGTTAAACCTGCTGACTCTATAGAAACTGAAGATCAAGCAAGCTTAACTAGTCAAGATGACCAGCTTGGAACAGCAAATTATCACACTGTTTTAACCCAAGAAGCATGGGATCAACTCTGGCAACGCATGCAAAATGCCGATCATTTTGCTATTGATACAGAAACCACTAGTCTGGACTACCGTATTGCCGAGATGGTCGGTTTTTCAATCGCCTTTGATGCGAAAGATGCTTACTATGTTCCATTAGCGCATAATTATGAAAATGCGCCACAACAACTGGATCGTGATCAAATTCTGGCTCAAATTAAGCCTGTGCTAGAAAATGAAGCAATTAAAAAAATCGGACATCATCTTAAATATGATGCTCATATCTTTACCAATCATGGCATAGAACTTAAAGGCTGGTATTTCGATAGCATGCTGGCATCTTATGTTTTAAATGCAGCAGCGACTCGTCACGGCATGGATGATGTAGCGCGTGTCTACTTGAGTCACTTAACCACTACCTTTGAACAAATTGCTGGTAAGGGCGCTAAGCAAAAGACTTTCAATCAAATTGAGATTGAAGTTGCTGCTCACTATGCAGCAGAAGATGCGCATGTGACTTATCGTTTGTATGAAGTGCTTTCAAACAAACTTAAGCCATTTCCTGAGCTAGAAAACATTTTATATAACATCGAAATGCCAGTTGCCCGTATTTTATCGGGTATGGAAGAAGATGGTATTCGTCTAGATCATGCCTTCTTAGATAAATTAAGCGTTGAATTTGCAAAAACAATTGAAGGGCTTGAAAATCAAGCAATGGAAATTGCAGATGAAACTTTTAATATTGCATCTCCTAAACAAGTAGGCGAAATACTATTTGATAAATTAGGAATTAAAGGCGGTAAAAAAACTGCAACTGGACAATACAGCACCAGTGAAAGTGTTTTAGAAAAAATTGAACATCCTTTAGCGGAAATTATTCTAGAGCATCGTGGTTTAGCAAAGCTAAAAAGTACCTATACAGATCGTTTAGTTGAGCAATCTCATAACGACACGCATCGCGTACATACGAGCTATCACCAAGCACTGACAGCGACAGGCCGTCTCTCCTCGTCTGATCCTAACTTACAAAATATTCCGATTCGTAGACAAATTGGCCGTCAAATTCGTAAAGCCTTTATTGCACCAGAAGGCCGAGTACTATTGGCTGCCGATTACTCGCAAATTGAATTACGCTTAATGGCTCATTTTTCTCAAGATGAAGCGTTAGTGCATGCGTTCCAACATGGGCAAGATGTTCACCGCCGTACTGCTGCCGAAGTATTGGGTATTGATATCGAAGATGTGACCAATGACCAACGCCGTCAAGCGAAAGCAGTTAACTTTGGCCTACTTTATGGTATGTCTGAGTTTGGTTTGATTCGTCAATTAGGCTTTACACGTCAAGAATCGCAAAACTATATTAAGCAATATTTCCAACGCTATCCTGGCATCTATGAATATATGCAACGCACACGTCAAGTTGCATCAGAGCAAGGTTTTGTTGAAACCATTTTAGGTCGTCGCCTTTATACGCCTGATATTGATGCACGAAATGTGATGGTGCGTAAAGCTGCTGAACGTGCTGCGATCAATGCCCCTTTACAAGGTAGTGCGGCTGATATTATTAAACTTGCAATGATTGAAGTTGATAAAATCTTGCCAAAAGATCAAGCGAAGTTACTTCTTCAAGTACACGATGAATTAGTATTTGAAGCCGATCAAAATATTGCTGAAGAACTCTCCAAGCAAATCGCAAGTGTCATGGAATCTGTTGTAGAAATTTCTGTGCCTTTACTTGTTGAAGTTGGACAAGGGCTAAATTGGGATGATGCTCATTAATTAGCAAAAATAAAAAAGGGCTGTAAAATACAGCCCTTTTTTATTGCGTTAACTTAAAGTCCTGTTAAAAGAACTTTAGCTACTTCATTCATTAGGATCTCGGCAATATAAAGCGCCAAAAACGCTAAAATTGGAGATAAGTCAATCATTCCCATATTAGGCAATATACGGCGGAATGGCGCGAGTAATGGTTCAGCCAAATCTTGAATCACTTCAATATAAGGTGAACGCGATTGAGTGAACATAACCACCCAACTCAAAATGATTGTTGCAAAAATTAAATAACGGCAGAAACGAATTAAGTCCTGAATCATGGTCACAAAAGTCAGAATCACTAAATGAACCGGACTATTGGGCATAGAACCAGAAAGATACATCACACCGAAAATTTTCAGTAAATATAAAATAATTAAAAGAACCAACGCAGCCAAATTAAATCGGCCTTTTGCGACCGTCGGAAAAATTCGGCCAAAAATATCAACAATTTTAGTCGCCTTTACGGTCGATAAAACCACAGGATTATAAGGACTTACTGCCGCCAATTGCATTAAAAAACGGAAAAAGACCAATAAAATCGCGACATTAATTAAAATTCCAAAAATTAGCGCAGAATTTGCACCCATAGTTGTCTTATCCTATTTAAGCTATTTCGCACTGTCACTCAATTCTTGAGCCAATTCTTGACTACGCTTCTGTGCAGCAGCCAATGCAGATTGAATATTTTGGGAGATTTGTGCACGGTCAAAAACTTCAAGTGCAGCTTGAGTTGTACCATTTGGTGACGTCACGTTCTTACGTAGTTCAGAAGGAGTATTTGAACTGGTAATTGCCATTTGAGCTGCACCTAATGCCGTTTGTAGAGTCAACGCAGTTGCAACTTTCTCGTCAAGTCCTAAGTTTTTACCCGCACGGATCATACTTTCCATGAGATAAAAGAAATATGCCGGACCTGAGCCAGAAACCGCTGTTACTGCATCAATTTGAGCTTCGGAGTTTACCCAAATTGTTAAACCTGTGGCTGCTAAAATCTGACTTGTTAATTCACGATCCGAAGTACCAACTACATCATTTGCATAGATACCATGCGCACCAGTTTGAACTAGAGCTGGCGTATTTGGCATAACTCGAACAATTCGATTGCTATCAATTAAGTTTGATATTGTTTGGATTTCAGCACCAGCAATAATTGAAATAACCAATTTATCTGATAACAGACCTTTTAAAGGACGTAAAACTGTCGCCAAAACTTGTGGTTTTACTGCCAGTACAACAACATCAGCATTTTGAATTGCCGCCACATTATCTTGTGTCACATGGACTTCTTTTTCTTGCAATAGTTGGCGGATTTGCTCAACAGGATCTGAAACGGTAATACGTGTTGGCGGTAAACCTCTTGAAATGAGCCCACCAATCAAAGCTTGGGCCATATTACCACCACCAATAAAACAGATATTACTATTTACTGCACTTGTCATAACCATCTTCGCCATTTACCAGATTACAAGAATAAGAAATTAAATCTGGTTGCCATCCTCCTTGCTCACAATACGGAGACTGAGCCAACCAAAATCCTTTCGGTGTAAAAACCCCAAGCATAACATTATCTATGACTAATATTTGAATTGTATGACGAAGCCAAGGCAAAATATGTGCTTCTTGAATTGCTTTTTTTAATGGCCATTGCCCAACACGACCATATAAATGGACCTTTTCACCACCTTGGCGTCGAATAATTTTTAATTTTTTCTTTAATAAAGATGAAGATAAACCGATATTTGTTTGTGTAATTTGAAAATATCCTGAAGCACAGTGCACTATTTCCCCCATTTGGAAATAATGCTCTGTCTCGGTTTCAACTGGATTTAATTTTTCAGCAAGAAAAACTTGCTTACTCAACCTATAAAGATGATGTTGATAACGAACATAATAAAACTGGTTCCAGTGTAATGCCGCTTGTGCATCAGACTTTGAATCAATTACTTCATTTTTTAAACGCTCAACCATTTCGAATGCAGGTCGATATTGCCCATCACCTTTCATCCAAACCGAAAGCAATTGACGCTGACGGGCAGAAGATAGTTTTAATAGCTGAGTTAAATCCAAACATTCATCTGTACCACAATTTTGCAAATCAACTTTTAAAACTTCTTCTAAAATTTCAGAAGCATCTTGCATCAGATAGCTGGTACGACTAAGTGCTTGCTGCATTTTTGGAAATCGGTTTTGTAAGAAGGGCCAAAGTTCTTCACGCGACCATGCTCGATCATAATGGATATCGTAATTTGTAGGATCATCTACATACTCAATTTCAAGTTGAGTAGTCCACTCGGCAATCTGCTCACGGGTTAAATCCAAAAAAGGGCGCCAAATTGTCATATCAACACGATGATCAATAGACTGCATAGCAGCAAGCCCATCAACACCTGCACCCGACAATAAACGCAATATTACCGTTTCAGCCTGGTCTTGCTGATGATGAGCGAGCACTAAAATTTCATTGGCTTGCAAATGTTGTAGATAAGCGTGATAACGTGCCTGACGTGCTTGAGCTTCCAAATTACCGTCAGTAACTTGAACTTTTTGAATGGTATAAGGAATATTTAAATGAGTCGCTTGTCTAGCGACGAGTTCGCCCCACTCTGCACTTTTTGATTGCAGTTGATGATCTATGTAAATTATTCGGATCTTATGAGGGAAAATTTGAGACATCAAATGTAGTAGCAGCATTGAATCCATGCCGCCACTACATCCAATAAGAAAAGTACTATTTTCTAAAAACTCTTGAGCCTGTTTTAAGACGCGATGCCTAAATTTTCGCTGCCAAACTTCATTAAACGTTGATAACGTGCTTCGCATCGTTCATTTGCATCCATTGGTAGCAACTCATCCAAAGCTTGCTTCAAAACTACTTTTAGGTTTTGCATGACTTGCTCAGGGTCTAAATGAGCCCCCTCGCCTTCATCTACTACATATTCAACAATACCTAGAGATTGTAATTTATCTGCAGTCAAACCTAAAGCTTCACTTGCTTGAGCCGCTTTTTCAGCAGTTTTCCACAAAATAGATGCACAGCCTTCTGGCGAAATCACAGAATAAATACTATGTGACAACATAATTACTCGGTCAGCAACACCAATACCTAGAGCACCACCAGAACCGCCTTCACCGAGTACTGTTGCAACAACAGGAACTTTCAAACTTGAAAGTTGAGCAAGGCTAGTTGCAATTGCTTCTGCCTGTCCACGCTCTTCAGCACCAACACCTGGGTAAGCACCCATAGTATCAATAAATGTGAAGACCGGAAGGTTAAAGCGCTCTGCCATATCTAATAGGCGTTGAGATTTACGGTAACCCTCTGGATTAGCCATACCGAAGTTGTGCTTTAATTTTTCACGGGTACTACGACCACGGTGTTGGCCAATAACCATCACAGGCTGACCATCAAAACGAGCAAGACCACCTACCATCGCACCATCGTCACCAAACAAACGATCACCATGCAAGGCATCAAACTCTGTAAAGATTTCACCGACATAATCTAGAAACTGCGGACGATCAGGATGACGTGCAATTTGAACCGTTGTCCACGCTTTGGACTGAGTAGCTTTTTTCATAGGTCGAATATTATCCCTTTAATCGATAAATTTTTCCGACTGAATATTCAATTCAATGTCCCAATGCTTAAACTGCTCTTGCTCATCATGCAAGTCGGCAACTAACAATGGCCATTGTTTGGCATCACCAGAAACACTAAGTTGCCATTGTTGATCATTTATGATGGTCAGTTCAATGGCAGGAAGCATCTGATCACTTCGACTATGGTTGAGTAAAACTGCTAGGCGAAGTAATAAACATAAATAAAGTAATTTATGACCACCAGCCTTCAAAATTTCATTTTTTACATCATTTCGCAATTTACGACGGTGGTGAGCGACCAAATGTGAAAGGTGATTTTGATCAATTTGTGAGAAGCCCGGAATATCAGAATGCTGCAATAAATAAGCACCATGACGGTGATACCCACCATGACTAATCGCTAAACCAATTTCATGCAAATAGGCAGCTCGACGCAGTAAGTCACTGTCTTCACTCGTTAAATTGAGAGGTTCTGCAACACCATCAAATAATTGTTGTGCTGTATTTACAACTCGTTCTGCTTGTTTTGGATCAGCGTTATAACGCCCCATTAAGGCCTGTACACTACGATCACGGATATCTTCATGTTTAAAACGACCTAATAGGTCATACATGACTCCTTCACGTAATGCACCATCAGAATATGCCAAACGATCAATTTCTAAAACTTCAAAAACTGCGTACAAAATTGCCAATCCGGCTGGCAAAACTGCTCGTCGGTCTTCTCTTAACCCTTCAAAATCAATTTCAGAAATATTTTTAAACTTAAGTAATTTATCTTTGAGTTTATATAAGCCTTCTCGAGTAACGTTTTCTTGTTCATCACTTAAGCCCATATTTACCATAATTTGGCGGCAAGCTTTAATCGTTCCACTAGAACCAACGACAGTATCCCAACCTTCCATTTTATACGTTGTGGCAATAGCTGAAAGTTCTTTACGGGCAGCAACTACTGCTTTATCAAAGGCTTTTTGAGTGATTTCGCCATCGGCAAAGTAAGCTTTTGTATAAGCCACGCATCCCATTTGCAATGACTCTGTATAAATAGGTTCAAACTCTTCACC
This sequence comes from Acinetobacter pittii, assembly GCF_034064985.1. Taxonomy (NCBI): domain Bacteria; kingdom Pseudomonadati; phylum Pseudomonadota; class Gammaproteobacteria; order Moraxellales; family Moraxellaceae; genus Acinetobacter; species Acinetobacter pittii. Next base: position 3,196,374 of record NZ_CP139249.1, read on the forward strand.
AATAATGAACTCGGTAGAACCACCACCAATATCTACAACTAAACGTCGACCACCATTTGCCATGGTATGTGATACACCAAGATAAATCAGGCGTGCTTCTTCTCGTCCGGCAATAATTTCGATAGGTTTAGGTAAAATTTCTGCCGCTTTTTGAATAAATTCATGACCATTTTTTGCCTGACGCAAGGCATTGGTCGCCACAATTCTTAAACGATTTGGTTGAACAGAACTTAATCTTCCAACAAAACGAGCCAAACACGCTAGGCCTCGTTGCTGAGCGGCTTCTGTTAAGTTTTTATTCTCGTCTAAACCAGCTGCAAGCTGTACTTTTTCTGACATCGAAGCAACTTTTTTAACTTCACCATGATCTACCCGTGCAATTGCAAGGTGAAAACTGTTCGACCCCATATCTATGGCGGCAAGTAATTCTTCATCAATCAGAAAGTCAGACATTATTGAACTAAACCCATAACAATTCACGCCTAGAGTAATTCACAAGAATGCAATTGAAAAGCCATTTTCATCAACAATTAGCTGTGATTTAAATTTTTCTATTTAGAAGTTGATTGTACAAGTCGATGATGAATATCGTGAGCATCCATTAGACAAATTTAGATAAGCCTTGAATAATAGCATCAAACCCTTACATTGAACTAAGTAGCTATGTAATACTGATAGAGATAATTTTCTCCTGTAATAGCACTTTTTTCTAAAAATTGGAGCCGTACCATGTCTGCAACTATTGTAAATACAACTGATGATAACTTCCAAGCAGATGTTTTAGATTCTGAAACACCTGTACTTGTTGACTTCTGGGCAGGATGGTGTGCTCCTTGTAAAGCGATCGCGCCTGTTCTTGAAGACCTATCAAGTGAATATGCTGGTAAAGTAAAAATTGTTAAAGTTGATGTGACTTCTTGCGAAGATACAGCAGTGAAATACAACATCCGTAACATTCCTGCTTTACTACTTTTCAAAAATGGTGAAGTTGTAGCTCAACAAATTGGTGCTGTACCTCGCTCTAAACTTGTTAGCTTTATTGATGAAAATGTTTAAGTCAAAATGCTAAAAAAGAAAATACGCTATACTTTTTTATAGCGTATTTTTTTCGCCTATAAATTGACAAATTTGCTAGGCTGGCTTATATTGCATGCTCAAGAGGCACTGAAGGGAATCATCTTCGTCCGGCTTCTTACAAGACACAAACATAAAGATCGCCACTCGGCAACAGAAATTGTTTTTTCACATTTCTCTTCGAAACAATTAATCAGACTTCTGAATTGTTATTGTGTAAATACAATTGCGATAATCTTTTTTGTATGCGAGCGATTTTTCTTCTTTTTAAACCACACTCTACTCTTTCCTAATTCTGACCCTTATGAATTTAACTGAACTCAAGAAAAAACCAATCGGCGAACTAATTAAAATTGCTGAATTTATGGGCCTGGAAGGTATGGCTCGTAACAGAAAGCAAGATATTATCTTTGCCATTTTGAAACGCCATGCGATGAATGGCGAAGAAATTTTTGGTGATGGCGTTCTCGAAATTCTCTCTGATGGTTTTGGTTTTTTGCGTTCTGCCGCAGGTTCGTATTTAGCAGGTCCGGATGATATTTATGTGAGTCCTTCACAGATCCGACGCTTTAACTTGCGTACAGGTGATACCATCACAGGTACTATTCGCCCTCCAAAAGAAGGTGAGCGTTATTTTGCGTTGCTCAAAGTTAACCAGATTAACTACGACACGCCAGAAAATTCTCGAAATAAAATTTTATTTGAAAATTTAACTCCTCTTTTCCCAACCGAACAATTGGTTATGGAATTAGGTAATGGTACGACAGAAGACTTAACTGCTCGTGTCGTTGATTTAGTTGCGCCAATTGGTAAAGGCCAACGTTCTATTATTGTTGCACCGCCGAAAGCCGGTAAAACAATGTTACTTCAAAATATTGCTCAATCGATTGTTAGAAACAATCCAGAAGTATTCTTGATCGTTCTACTCATTGACGAACGTCCAGAAGAAGTAACCGAAATGGAGCGTACTGTTCGCGGTGAAGTTATTGCGTCAACATTTGATGAAGCACCAGCTCGCCATGTACAAGTTGCAGAAATGGTAATTGAGAAAGCTAAACGTCTTGTTGAGCATAAAAAAGATGTTGTGATTCTTCTTGACTCTATTACCCGCCTTGCACGTGCTTACAACACTGTTATCCCGTCATCAGGTAAAGTGTTAACGGGTGGTGTGGATGCTCATGCATTGGAACGTCCTAAGCGCTTCTTCGGTGCTGCACGTAATATCGAAGAAGGTGGTTCACTTACGATCATCTCAACTGCTTTGATTGAAACAGGCAGTAAAATGGATGACGTAATTTATGAAGAATTCAAAGGTACAGGTAACCAAGAGATTACGCTTGATCGCCGTATTGCTGAAAAACGTGTCTTCCCTGCCATGAATATCAAAAAATCTGGCACCCGTCGTGAAGAACGTTTAATGGATGAAGATAAATTACGTAAAGTATGGATTCTTCGTAAGCTCCTTCATCCTATGGATGAGTTGGCAGCGATGGAATTCTTACTTGACCGTATGAAAGAAACCAAAACAAACGATGATTTCTTTGATCAAATGAAGCGTAAAGCTTCAACTTAATTGATCAAATCTTAATAAAAAGCCACTCTTTTGAGTGGTTTTTTATTTGGTTGACAAGCTTTACACAAAAATACATTTCGTCGATTTTTATGTAAAATTATTTATAAGTTTTTGATAATAAATATTTTTATATAAAAAAGTTCATTCTTTTTAGTAACTTATCTCTACCTTTTCCAATATATACCAGTCAGTTAATTGTTTTTTTCTGTTAAAAAACAGTCTGTTTTTCTCTTTTTCATACGTTTTTTTGACAAGCGACAGTAGTATTTCCACATTTGCAGTGATAGCATAGCGGCAGACCAGTTAGACTGCTCCATGCGTTGTTACCTAGCTACGTTTTAGGAATAATAAAAGCAAAACAGTCCAACTTAGGTTTTTTTAATCTCAAATCTTTTTTGTGAGAGTGATGCCATGTTATTCAAAAAATTCGCTGTTGCTGCTGCTGTTGCTGCTACTTTAGCTTTCGTTGGTTGTTCTAAGAAAGAAGAAGCTCCTGCTGCTGCTTCTGAAGCTGTAGCTGCTGCTTCTGAAGCTACTGCTGCTGCTTCTGAAGCTGCTGTAGCTGTTGACGCTGCTGCTTCTGACGTTGCTGCTGCTGCTTCTGACGTTGCTGCTGCTGCTTCTGAAGCTTCTGCACCAGCTTCTGCTGCACACTAATCTACATTCTAGATTAGATAAAAAAGAGGACATTTTGTCCTCTTTTTTTATGTCTAAATTTTGATTTTCTAATATTAAATTAGCCTATATTGCTGCCAAATAAAATTATATAAAGCTTCTTAAAATATAAATATAAAAAAAGCAGATCAATCGATCTGCTCATTTCCAACGCGTTGTCTAAACTTCTGACCCGCTCTGAAGGTAACTACACGGCGCGCAGAAATTGGAATTTCCTCGCCTGTTTTAGGATTACGTCCAGGACGTTCGCGTTTATCTCTTAATTCGAAATTACCAAAACCAGAAAGCTTAACTTGCTCTCCCGCAATAAGCGCTTGGCTAATTTCGTCGAAGAACAACTCGACCATTTGTTTTGCTTCACGGCGATTTAAGCTGGTTAACTCACTTAAATGATCAGCCATGTCTGCTTTAGTTAATGCTGTCATGAGGCCCTCAATGTCGCTTGATAAGTGTTTTCCAACACTTGGATTATATTGTCCATACCAGATTTAATTTCAGCATCTTCAAGCGTACGTGAAGGATGTTGCCATAATAACGCAAACGCTAATGAGCGTTTACCTTCTTCGACACCCTGCCCCGTATACACATCGAATAACCATGTAGAGTCTAAAAGCTCTCCACCAGTTTTTTCGATTAACTGCTGAATATCTCTAACATTTATATTATCAGAGATTAAAAGCGCAATATCACGTCTGATCGAAGGAAAACGTGATAATTCTGTAAAATTAGATACATAAGATTGCAAAACGGCTGTTTGATCGAGTTCAGCAACCCAAGTTGTGCTCAAATCTAACTCATTTTCTAAAGATGGATGCAAGCGGCCTAAGTAACCAATTGATTGTCCATCAACTAAAATTTCAGCAGACTGCCCTGGATGCAACCATGCACGCTCTGAACGTACATATTCAACTTTGACACGTCCAGCAGCTAAAATCTCTTCAATCTCTCCCTTGAAGTCGAAGAAATCCATTGGCTGAGGCTTAACATGCCAAGATTCAGGTTGTTGTGAACCTACTGCAATCAAAGCTAAAGTCGGAATCTGTTTTAGATCTTCAATACTTTTAGCATCTTGATAATCAAAACGCAGTCCTAATTCAAAGAAACGGACACGACTTTGTTGACGGTTGAGATTATATTGTACGCACGGGATTAAACTTGAAAGCAAAGTACTACGCATCGCAGCCAAATCACTTGAAATTGGATTTGCTAGCATTAACGGGTTTACTTGCGGGTTCAATTGCTTTTCAAGTTTTGCATCAGCAAAGCTAAAACTAATTGCTTCTTGATAACCTAAAGTCACGATAGTTTGGCGTAACTCTGCAATTTCAAATCGGTCTTGATATTTAGCTAATTGAACATCCATGCTTGGTAAGTTAATTTGGATATTGTCATAACCATCAATACGCGCTACTTCTTCAATTAGGTCTTGATAAATAGCCATATCATAGCGATGTGATGGAGGGACTACACTCCAGTCACCTTCAACTTTAACAGTTACTTCACACCCTAGTCGAGTTAAAGCATCTGCAATGAAATCAGCCGTCAATTGATATCCCAACAATTGGTCTACCTGAGCTTGTTTTAGTTCAATTGCTTCACGCTTTGGTAAAATTTCAGTTTTTTCAGCCACAGTAATTGGACCAAATTCACCACCTGCCAACTCTTGAATAAGCTGCGAAGCACGGTTCATGGCAATTAACGGTAATTCAAAATCCACACCGCGTTCATAACGCTGTGAAGAATCTGTGTGTAAACCAAAACGGCGAGCACGTCCAGCAATCGCAAGTGGAGCAAAGAATGCACTTTCTAAGAAAATGTCAGTTGTATCATCGGTTACACTAGATGCTAGACCACCCATAATTCCGGCAATTGCCAAAGCTTTCTGGTCATCAGCAATCACCATAATATCTTCTTGCAATTCAACTTCTTGATCATTTAAAAGTTGTAATTTTTCTTGTGGCTGAGCTTGACGCACATGTACAGTCCCTTCAATTTTAGCTAAATCGAAAGCATGCATTGGCTGACCCAATTCCATAAGGACGTAGTTCGTTACATCAACTAAAATACTATGAGTACGAATCCCTGAACGTGCTAAAGCCTGTTCCATCCACTCAGGAGTAGCAGCTTTTACATTAACGTTTTTAACTACACGTCCTAAGTAGCGTGGAGCACCATCCGTGCTGATTACTACTTTTTTCTCATCAGCAATTGTCGCATCAACCGATTTAATTTCAGGCTCATTCATTTGCAGTTGATTAATTACTGCAATCTCACGAGCGATACCACGGATACTGAAACAGTCACCACGGTTTGGTGTAATACTGATATCAATGACGTTATCATCAAGTTTTAGATATTCACGGATGTTTACCCCTACTGGAGCATCGGCAGGTAGTTCGAGCAAACCATCGATTTTATCTTCAAGATCAATTTCAGAAGCCCCACAAAGCATGCCTTGTGACTCAACTCCACGAAGTTTACCTTTTTTGATTTTAAAATCGCCGGGTAATACAGCACCAATCGTTGCAACTGGAGCTTTCATGCCAGCACGAACATTTGGGGCACCACATACAATTTGTAAAGGCTCACCTGAACCAATATTAACTGTTGTTACACGCAAACGATCTGCATCTGGATGCTGCTCAACTGTTAAAACTTCACCAACCACGACACCAGTAAATGGCTTTGCAACAGGTGCGAGTTCATCAACTTCAAGACCAAGCATAGTCAACTGATCAGACAATGTCTCACTATCAATTGCTGGGTTAACCCATGTGCGTAGCCAATTTTCGCTAATCTTCATCTTTATAAACCTTTTTTAATCCTGAAAAATTGTTAGGCAAATTGGCGTAAGAAACGCACATCATTTTGATAGAACATACGCAAATCATTAATGCCATAACGCAACATTGCAAAACGCTCTACCCCTAAACCAAAAGCAAAGCCTTTGTATTTATCAGGATCAATACCCGCAGCACGCAATACATTTGGATGCACCATGCCACAGCCTAATACTTCTAACCAACGTCCACGCTCATCCATGATATCTACTTCTGCACTAGGCTCTGTAAATGGGAAATATGAAGGGCGGAAACGTACTTTTAAATCTTTCTCAAAAAATTCATTCAGTAGGTTAATCAATAAACCTTTTAATTCAGCAAAGCTTGTGTTCTCAGCAACGTATAAACCTTCGATCTGATGGAACATTGGAGAATGCGTTTGATCCGAATCACAACGGTAAACACGGCCAGGGCATACGATACGAATTGGCGGCTCACTCGTCTCCATTGTACGAATCTGTACCCCAGAGGTATGCGTACGTAGCAAGTGAGTGGCATCAAAGTAGAAAGTATCGTGCATAGCACGTGCCGGATGGTGACCAGGAATATTTAATGCTTCGAAATTATGATAGTCATCTTCAACTTCTGGACCAGTAGCAACTGTAAAACCAGCTTTAGTGAAGAACTGACAAATTCGCTCTTGTACCTGAGTAACAGGATGGACTGTACCAACGCGTTGACCGCGGCCCGGCAAAGTAATATCAATCGTTTCACTTGCTAGTTTTTGTTCAAGTGCTGCCTGTTGTAATGCCGCTTGGCGTTCTGTTAAAGCAGCATTAATTGTTTCTCGAACAGCATGAATCGCAGCACCTTGTACTTTGCGTTCTTCAGGGTCCATTTTCCCTAATGCTTTCGATTGTTCTGCAAGCTGGCTTTTTTTCCCTGTAAATTGCACACGCACCTGATCAAGTGCAACAAGGTCTTGAGCTGCTGCAATGGCAGCAAGCGCTTCTGTGGTCAGGGCTTCCAGTGACATATTAACTCTCAAAGCAACAAATTAAAAAAATATAATAAAACACTGCATTCTAACAGTTTTTCATCGAATTGATGAAGTTTATCCATCATGAAAAATGTATTAGGCAACAAAAAGATAAAACGTATAAGATAATAGCATCGTCAATGAGATCAACTATTATGGCGCTTAATCAGATTTGGAAACAACAACTTACGCTTGTGACATATGGTAATGAATACCTCCGTCAGAATTTAAGCTTTAACCAATGGCGACAACATCATATTTTCGACCATCATAGTTTTCAGTTTCGCGACTTAACTTCACAGCATTTATTGGCTCAACATTTCCAAGTTTGGCTAGAAGCATTAAAAAAACAAGGCACCACTCAGCTCAGTTTACATTTATCAAGCCTTCTCAATGAAGAGCAAAATCCAAACAGTAACGTCGAGCTTTTGCCTTATACTCATTTTATTGTAAGTCATCAAAATAATAAGAAGTTTGCATGGATTTTTGGCCATGAGCTTGCTGAATGGTATAACAATGATAACGAGTTCGAAGCGCCTTCTTCACAAACCTGTGAATTGCGTCTAGAGACATTCTGGCGTTTTGAATTAAATGAAAAATTATCAAAAAAAATTGAAGCTGATCTAAAAAATCCACCATGGCAAGAAATAGCCGACTTTATGGAGAGTGAATTATTCCGTAGCAAGTATGCGACAGGCTTTGAGGAACCAGAACTTCAAAATACTCTTTTTGATGGAATAAATATTAAAAGTTTAGAACCAAAACTTGCCCTAATTCCTGAGAGTTATCCCGCAGATTATGCCCATCAACTTTTATCTCATACTCAAGCATTAGCCGATTATTTAGAACAAAAGAAACGTATTGCAAATGATCCTTTAGGAGAAGAACTAGACCAAGAGCAACTCATCAATTTAAGAAACTTTACACAAAAAACTGATGATTTGTTTGCCAAACTTATTGTGAAAGTTGCCAACCATTATCAGACAGCTCAGATGGTACCTGTAGTTAAAGCATCTCCATTTGAGCAATCAAATGAAAATCCACAACATTTGAAATCTCAACATCATAAAGGCACTGGTTCAGGCGTGATTAAGCTCATTATTTTAACCATTATTATTTGTGCTTTGGCTTATTATTTTGGACTTTAAAGATTAAAGTTCCCATTGATAAAGTAACTCTGTTATTTCGGGACCGAACTCAAGTAGTTCGGTTTCCCCAATTAATTTAGCTCCCATTTTTTCGTAGAAGAAACGACTTCGATTTTTATTAAAAACTTCTACGCGAATAAAACTGTATCCTTGATTTAAAGCGCATTGGTAGAACTTTTGAAATAACTTACGTCCCGTGCCTTGCTTTTGAACTTCTTTTAAAAGATAAAAAGCAAGAATTTCAGCAATATTATTTTCTGGGTTTAAATAACCATCGAGAAAGCCTTTCACTGCCCCATTTTCAGTATAGACAAATAACTTATGATCAGGGCTTTTGGCTATTTCTTTCCATAATAACTCCTTATCTAGGACTTTAAGCTCATCTAATATTTCTCGCTTAATTATACCTGTATAGGTTTCTTTCCACCCCTGTACATGTACTTCTGCAATAGATAATGCATCGTTAAGTGATGCTATACGAATATCCATGTCATTTAATATTTTCAATTCACTTCCCTCATGTCACTACTTTTAAAGTGAAGCATTGATTAGTCTCACACCAACCTACTCAGTTAAAAGTAGCTCTCGAACATGCATTAAAGCAAAACCCAACAAATTTAGTCCTTGCCATAGAGATGGATCTTGAATATGTGGATGGTCTTGCGCCATACCAATTCCCCAAATTTTATCGACTGGAGATGCTTCAACTAAAATACGGTCTTTCGTTGCTAATAAGAATTTTTTCAATTCAGTATGCTGAGAGAATTTAGCAGAGTTCGCTTGCACCACGATGTCAAAACGCTTTTCTTGCCATATCTGTTCCTCATAATTACGTACTTTGCGACCTAGCTGTTTCGCCTCATTAGGATGTTTAACTTGCAAAATCCGTGCAAAAATTTCTTCATCATTAAATATTTTTGCTTTTTGCGCCATCATATAGTGTTCAGCAGTAAAGTACTCGATACCCTCTAGTTCAAATTGCGCAGGAAACCACTGGCTAAAACAACTCTTATCAACAATATCAGCTTTCTTAGGAGTATGTCCCCAGAAATATAGATATTTGAACTGGTGACCTTGCTGTACCTTTTGAATTAAATCATTAAGAAATTTTTCGTCTTTCATATTTTATCTCTGATTGTTATCTCTTTTTAAAATAGAACCGCTAAAAATAAAAAAGACCGCTAAAAAGCGGTCTTTCCTTGAATCTCTAAGCTTATGCAGCTAATGCACCTTTAGCTTTTTCAGCTAAAGCAGCAAATGCTACTGCATCATGCATAGCGATGTCAGCTAATACGCGACGGTCGATGATCACTTGAGCTTTTTTCAAGCCATCGATCATACGGCTGTATGACAAACCGTTTTGACGAGCACCAGCATTGATACGCGCAATCCATAGAGCACGGAATTGACGTTTCTTTTGACGGCGGTCACGGTAAGCGTATTGACCAGCTTTGATTACCGCTTGGAACGCTACGCGGTAAACGCGTGAACGAGCACCGTAGTAACCTTTAGCGCGAGCAAGAATTTTTTTGTGACGACGATGAGCCACTACACCACGTTTTACACGAGCCATTTATAATCTCCTTAGATGTATGGGCACATACGACGAACTGAATTCATGTCAGAAACATGAACCATTACACAGCCGCGTAATTGACGGATACGTTTAGCAGATTTTTTGGTCAAAATGTGGCGCTTGAATGCTTGTTTGCGCTTAAAACCGTTTGCAGTCGCTTTGAAGCGTTTAGCTGCACCACGGCGAGTTTTTAACTTAGCCATAGTAACCTCTTTTAGGCACCTGTTCGGCGCGATTGCACCATTGCAAAATCGACCTGCAGGTAAGGAAGCGCGTATTTTATAGCATGCTGACTAAAATTAAAACTATTAGTTACTGTTTTTATGAGTGCAAGAAAGACTTTTCCAAATTCAACCGTGCCAACGATATCAATAATAAATAAAGCACCTGTGCTTTTTTCCATTTATAATACGATCAAATTATCAACATACGATATTCCTAATGCAGAAACATGATGCATTTGCTGCCTTACGTTACAGAGATTTCTCAATTGTTACGATTAATCAATTTTGCTTAACTTTAGCAATTCTGATTCAAGAAATTATTGTTGCCTACTCACTCTATCAAATCACCAAAGACCCTTTGACTCTAGGTTTAATTGGACTCGCAGAAGCCATTCCTTTTATTGCTCTTTCTCTTTGGGGTGGCTATTTTGCAGATCGGTTTAATAAACAGATTATTATGAAGATCTGTTTATTTTTTTCGGTTCCTCTTCCTTTAGTGTTGTGGTCGCTGTTCCATCTGCATGGTCTAGGTCATATCAGCGTAAATTTCCTTTCTTGGGGTATTTATGCTGTTATTTTTGGCTTAGGTACTATACGCGGGTTTTATAATCCCTCTGCAACGTCTTTAAAACCATTTTTGATACCTCGTGAACTGTATGCAAATGGTGCAACATGGACGACAATCGGTTGGCAAAGTGGTGTAATTATCGGGCCAATGCTTGGTGGTTTCATGCTTGCCTATTTAGGCCGAGAAACAAGTCTATTTAGTGTTGCGGTTTTACTTGGTATTTGTTTCATCTTAATTAACCTATTGCATAAGCGTATTTTTCCTAAAATTGAAACTGCTAATGTTTTAGAAAGTTTAGGAGATGGTTTCCGTTTTATCTGGAAAACTAAAATTGTTCTTTGGGCAATTTCTCTTGATTTAGCTTCTGTTTTATTTGGTGGAGTCATCGCATTATTACCAATTTTTGCAGAAGATATCTTAAAAGTCGGTCCAGAAGGACTGGGATATTTGCGTGCGGCGCCATCTATTGGAGCGCTCGTCACTATGATTGCTTTGACTCGCTTTCCACCAACTCAGCATGCATGGCGTAACATGCTACTTGCTGTTGCAGGATTTGGTGTTTTCACGATTCTTTTCGCGTTCTCAAATAACATGTGGTTATCACTATTTGCGTTGGCTATGACGGGCGCTTGTGACAGTATTTCAGTTGTGGTTAGACAAACTATTTTGCAAATTTTTCCGCCAGAAAATATGCGTGGTCGCGTTGCTGCTGTAAACGGAATGTTCGTTTCATCAAGTAATGAGCTTGGTGCATTTGAGTCAGGTTTAGCAGCCAAATATTTAGGAACAATTGCAGCCACTATTTTTGGGGGTTGTATGACACTTGCAGTGGTCACCTTCTGTTGGCTAAAAACCAATGATCTATTTAAAGTCGATATTACCAAAAGCTCAGAAGACTAGTTAGACCATTTTATTAAAAGCATCTTCGGATGCTTTTATTTTAAATAAAACCTGTAATCACCCAATAAATAAAAATATAACGCCCTGCTTTAGCAATCAAAACGATAATTAAAAAGCGCCAAAAATTTTCTTTGAATAAACCTGCAACTAAAGTAATTGGGTCACCAATCACAGGTGTCCAACTTAGCAGCAGCGAATAAAACCCATACTTATGATAAAAACTTTGAGCTTGCTCTAAACGCTTTTCAGAAGCAGGAAACCACTTTTTGTGTTTAAACTGCTCTATTTTTAAACCAAGCCACCAGTTCACACACGAGCCCAGTACATTTCCGAAAGTGGCGATAGAAATTAGAAGAAAAGCAGAATATTCTTTTTTTAATAATAAGGTGGCGAGTACAGCTTCTGATTGTAACGGTAATAATGTAGCCGCCCCAAACGCGCTCAAAAAAAGTAAAAAGTAACTTAGCATATTAAATTAGACCAAATCACCTTTCACTTTATTCATTACGCTACCAATAAAAGTTAAATAACTTTAATTGATAGTGCTTTTTGTACCGCAGGACGTGCCGTCAAGCGAACAATATATTCTTGCACATAAGGATAATCCTCTAGCTGAATACCTTGCCATTCATAGCGCAAAATCCAAGGTAAAATTGCCATATCAGCAATCGAGTATTCACCTGCAACAAACTTCTGGCCAATGAGCTGCTTATTCAGCACACCATATAAGCGCTTAGTCTCATTTACATAGCGGTCTATAGCGTATGGAATTTTTTCTGGTGCAAAACGGTTAAAATGATGGTTCTGCCCTAGCATAGGCCCTAGCCCACCCATTTGCCACATGAGCCATTGTTCAACTTCAACTCGCTCTTGCTCATCAGTTGGATAAAATAATCCAGTTTTACGCCCTAAATATTGCAAAATAGCGCCTGATTCAAATATTGAAATTGGCTCACCACGAGGTCCATCTTGGTCAACAATCGCCGGAATTTTATTATTTGGAGAAATTCTCAGAAAGTCTGGTTGAAATTGATCATTTTCTAAAATATTGATTGGGTAAAGAGTGTAGTCCAGTCCCATTTCTTCTAAGGCAATTGTGATTTTATGTCCATTGGGAGTTCCCCAATAATATAGATCAATCATTCTATTTTCCTATTCATCGTTATCATGACTGCGTCTTGCGTTATAGCATGTTTTAAGAGGGACGATGAGATTTCCAACACTAAAAAATACATAAAATTCAAGAATTGAATTTCTTTTAAAAGATATAGCAATTGTCTTAAATAAAACTGAACAGAGAAAATTAAATCATCTTTTTTTATTATGATAAGGATATAAAAAAGCACTGCTTTTGCAGTGCTTTTTTTGAGTATTACTTTTTCTTTTTAGGTCCAAGTAACATACCCATTTGACGGCCTTCCATTTTAGGTGCTTGTTCCACAACCCCAAACTCAGCAACATCAGCTTCAATCTTTTGTAATTGAGCTAAGCCAAGTTGTTGGTGAGCCATTTCACGACCACGGAAACGTAAAGTGATTTTCACTTTGTTTCCTTCTTCAAGGAATTTCAAAATAGCACGAAGCTTAACTTGATAATCACCAACGTCAGTTGCAGGGCGCAGTTTGATTTCCTTCACTTGCACTTGATGCTGTTTTTTCTTCGCATCTTTTTGCTTCTGCTTAAGGTCAAACAAGTGCTTGTTGTAATCCATAATTTTACAAACAGGCGGCTCGGCGTTTGCAACGATCTCAACTAGGTCAAGATCTGCCTCTTCAGCAGCGCGCAGTGCTTCATTTAATGAAACAATTCCTTTTTGCTCACCGTCAGCACCAACGAGGCGTACTTCTTTTGCACGGATCTCGTCGTTAATTGCTGGACGGTTGCTTTTTGCACCTTGTTGTTGGTTACGGTCAGGCTGTTTAATCTTTCTTACTCCACAATATACCGGCCACGTTCGGCGACGGCAGACTTCACTAAGTCAATGAATGCATCTACTGACATAGTACCTAAATTTTTTCCTGAGCGGGTACGCACATTCACTGTACCTTCTTCAACTTCTCGATCACCAAGAACTAATAGGTAAGGAATACGCTCTAGAGTACGCTCACGAATCTTAAATCCGATTTTTTCATTTCTCAAGTCAGAAATAGCACGAAGGCCATTTTCTTTGAGTTTTGCTACGACTTTCTCACAAGCTTCAGCTTGAGAGTCCGTAATATTCATGACACATGCTTGTAACGGCGACAACCAAGGTGGCATGAAACCAGCGTAGTGTTCAATTAGTATACCAATAAAACGCTCAAAACTGCCAAGAATTGCACGATGCAACATTACAGGCTGATCACGATCATTGTCTTCAGTCACATAAGACGCATCTAAACGTTCTGGTAAGTTAAAGTCACACTGAATAGTACCACACTGCCATACACGTCCGAGACAGTCTTTCAATGAGAATTCAATTTTCGGACCGTAGAACGCGCCTTCACCAGGTTGTAATTCCCATTCGAGACCCGCTGCATCTAAAGCATCAGCTAAAGATTTTTCAGCCATATCCCAAAGCGCATCATCACCTACACGTTTTTCTGGACGTGTAGAAAGTTTCATTTGCACTTCTTCAAAGCCAAAATCTTTATAAACTTCTAAAGTCAGCTTAATAAAGTCAGCGACTTCCTGGCCGATCTGTTCTTTAGTACAGAAAATATGTGCGTCATCTTGTGTAAAGCCACGTACACGCATAATGCCGTGTAAAGAACCTGATGGTTCGTTACGATGACAAGAACCGAACTCTGCCAAACGAATTGGTAGATCACGGTAAGACTTCAAACCTTGGTTGAACACTTGCACATGACATGGGCAGTTCATTGGCTTAACCGCATAGTTACGATTTTCAGAATGCGTCGTAAACATATTGTCTGCGTAGTTGGCCGCATGACCTGACTTTTCCCACAATGTAAAATCTACGATTTGTGGTGTCTTAATCTCAAGGTAACCATTGTCTTGCTGAACTTTACGCATGTATTGTTCAAGTACTTGGTAAATAGTCCAGCCATTTGGATGCCAGAATACCATACCCGGTGCTTCTTCTTGCATATGGAACAAGTCTAAGGCTTTACCAATTTTACGGTGGTCACGCTTTTCAGCTTCTTCGATACGTTTAATATAGGCAGCGAGCTGTTTTTTGTCTGCCCAAGCTGTACCATAAATACGTTGAAGCTGTTCGTTCTTCGCATCACCACGCCAGTATGCACCAGAGATTTTAGTGAGCTTGAATGATTTTAAGAATTTGGTATTCGGTACGTGTGGACCACGACACATATCCAAATAATCTTGATGGTAGTACAAGCCCATTTGTGTTTCTTCAGGCATGTCTGCAATCAAGCGTAATTTATATTCTTCGCCACGCGCAGTAAATTCAGCAATAACTTCATCACGCGGTGTCATTTTTTTAACGACATCGTAATCTTGATCAATGAGCTTTTTCATACGCTCTTCGATAGCTGCCATATCATCTAATGTAAAAGGACGTGGCATCCAGATGTCGTAGTAAAAACCTTCTTCAATGACTGGACCAATCACCATCTTGGCTTCCGGGAAAAGCTGTTTAACAGCATGCCCTACAAGGTGTGCACAAGAATGGCGAATAATTTCAAGACCTTCCTCATCTTTTGGAGTGATAATTTGTAAGGTCGAATCTTCGGTAATTAAGTCACATGCATCAACTAAGCGATCATTTACACGGCCAGCAACAGTATTTTTTGCTAGACCAGGCCCGATACTTTGGGCAACTTCCATAACAGATACAGCGTGATCAAAACTCTTTTGATCGCCATTTGGCAATGTGATAATTGGCATAAAAAAATCCTTAAGGAGTGATGCCCTATACGAAGGAGCATTTCACCGCGAGATTATGATCGAGGCGAACCTCAAAATATAAAAACGGTGTAAATCAAAGTTAAAAAACCTGAAAGATTTTACACTTGTTCAAGCAATGTGAAAACCTTTGAGTCCATAAAATCATAAATACATTTTGCTTATCACGTAAACAGCAATAAATGACTTAAAAAATATATTGAGATGATTTTTAAACATGTTTAACACAAGTGGTTTAAGATGAAGAAAATAGCATTTCTGCTCATTTTTTGACTGGAGGGTATCATTCTTTAAGACTAAAGCATAAATGCTTTGATTAATATTAAATCATATGTTCAAAGAATGAATTAAAAATAGAACACGGAGTTGTTTCACATGGTTAGTGCTTATGATGAGTTACCACGCACACCCGCAAACTTTGTTGCGTTATCACCTCTACGCTACCTAGAGCGTGCGGCTTATATTTACCCAGATCAAGCTTCAATTATTCATGGTAAGCGTCAAATTTCATGGAAAGAAACTTATCAGCGCTGCTGTCAATTTGCATCTCAGCTCAAGCAACTGGGAATTGAGAAAAATGATACGGTATCCGTTTTATTGCCAAATATTCCAGCCATGATTGAAGCACATTTTGCGGTTCCTATGGACCTTCTGCTCTATGTGCTTCTCAATCTGGATGGAATGAGCTATCAATTGCTGAACAAGCCCAACTTCATTCCCGTCAAGGCGTACCCTACCCGTTACAAGACAGCATGCGTGTGTTAGATCCCGAGACAATGGAACCTGTCCCGAATGATGGTCAAACCATGGGAGAAATCATGTTCCGTGGCAATATTGTCATGAAAGGCTATTTAAAGAACCCTAAAGCAACACAAGAAGCATTTGCAGGTGGATGGTTCCACACGGGCGACCTAGCCGTTTGCCACCCAGATGGTTATGCAAAAATTACTGATCGTTCGAAGGACATCATTATTTCAGGTGGAGAAAACATTTCATCTTTAGAAGTAGAAGATGTTTTGTATAAACATCCTGCAGTATTAACCGCTGCGGTAGTCGCTAAACCCGATGCACGTTGGCAAGAAGTACCATGCGCGTTTATTGAATTAAAGATGGGTACTACAGCAACACCTGAAGAAATTATTGCACACTGCCAAAAAGAATTAGCGCGCTTTAAAGTACCTAAAGATGTGGTTATTACAGAAATTCCGAAAACATCGACAGGTAAATTACAGAAATTTATCTTACGTGAATGGGCAAAAGAACGGGCTGAAAATGTATAAATAAAAAAGCGACGCCTTGAGCGTCGCTTTTTATGGAAGAGCATTAGCCTTGGTCAGACAATAAAGCAATTTGCTGTACATAGTTTACAAATTTACCTTTTGATGCCTCAAGCTCTGCTTCACTCACTTGTTGAGTCTTATCACGCTTGATTCTCAACACATGCTGACGCAATGTGTGACGTTCCGATGCATTATAAATTTTGCTAAATTCATTAATTGCAGGGTCGCCTTGTTCGATCATACGATCAACCCAACGCATCAATTGAGCCTGCTTTTTTGCGCCTTGCTGCGGAGTTAGATAAGACAAAATAACGGTCTCATCTTCATTGCGCAATAATTTACCAATACGTTGAAACTGACGACGACGGGCTTCAAAAGAACTAATGTTCTGTACTTCCATTAACGCATCAATTAAACGTTCATCAACTGGAAGTTTTTGAATCTGTTTAACAGAAAGTTGTGCTAATTGCTCACCTAAAGCAGCCATACGTTGAACTGCTTTTTTCTGCTCTGTCTTACTTGCACGTCCTTCTAAAGAGCCAAAATCTTCTTCAGTATAACGTTGGGGACGACGTGCCACGATTAATCTGCCTCATAAAATTTTGCGGCGAATAACGCCTGTACTTCATTTAATGCCTGCTCTTCGTCGGTACCATCAATGACCAATCGTAAAGTGGTCCCTTTACCTGCACCTAACATCAGCAAAGACATAATATTTTTTGCATCTACTAAATGATCGCCTTTTCCAATTTGGATCGACGAACGAAATTTTGTAGTGACCTCTATCAGTTTTCCTGATGCACGAGCATGTAAACCGAGTTTATTAATTACATCAACAGTTGTGTCTATCATGACCAGTGCTTCATTTCTCTGTGTAAGACCTGAACAGACCATTCTGCCTCAAGTGCTTGTTTTAGTCTATCTACGATATAAACGGAACGATGTTGACCACCAGTACAACCAATAGAAATCGTCATATAGTGACGATGTCCTTCAGCAAATGCTGGAAGCCATTTTTTTAAGAAGTGAAGAATATCGTCAAACATTTCGTTTGCTTGCGGACTTGCTTCTAAAAATTGTCTTACTGGCTCATCCAAACCAGAAAAACGTCTCAATTCTAAATCCCAATGCGGATTTGGTAAATGCCGTACATCAAAAACATAATCAGCATCTAAAGGAATGCCATGCTTATATCCAAATGACTGCAATATCACGATGAGCTTATCTGACTGCCCCAATTTAGACAGTAAAATATGCTTTAGATCATGAACGCTTTTATCCGTTGTATCAATATGAACCGTAGCACGGAACTGAATTGGGAGCAGCAATTGCTTTTCTTCATGAATACATTGCAACAGACTTTTAAAACGATTGGCCAATGGATGCGGACGACGCGATGCACTAAAACGTGCAATCAAATCCTGATCTTGCGTAGTCAGATAAATCACATCAACTGTGCCATGTTTTTGTAGTTGTTCAAAAACATGGTCGAACTCTTGCATATCTGCACGAGTGCTTCGAACATCCACACCTAATGCCAATTGCTCTAGGTTATTTTCATGATCTAGCTTTGCCACAATTTCGGGCAGCAATGCCAAAGGCAAATTATCAATACAGTAATAGCCCAAATCTTCTAACACTTGGAGAGCCGAAGATTTTCCTGAACCAGACTGTCCTGTCACGATAAGTATACGCTTCATGGCATGGCTGTCCTTTGATCTGTTTATTAGGGTGTAAAGGCAACTTCTAAATTATCAATCAAACGTGTTTCACCCAATTTTGCCGCGACAAACAACACAATATCACGATCAAACTGAGTAGCAGGTAACAGATTTGATTGACGAGCTTCGACATAATCCACAACAAAGCCATTATCTGTCAACTGAGTTTTAATATCTTCTAAAACTTGTTGTAGATCTTTACCTTGATGTAACTGCTGTTCAGCTTGCTTCAAACTTTGATAAATAACCGGAGCGACCTGACGTTGCTCTGGACTTAAATAACCATTTCTTGAACTAAGAGCCAAACCATCTGCCGCACGAACAATAGGCACGCCAATGACTTCTAAAGGGATATTTAAGTCTTGTACAAACTGACGAATCACTGCTAACTGTTGGTAATCTTTTTGACCAAAGAAAGCGTAATTAGGTTGCACAATATTAAAGAGTTTGGTGACCACCAACGCTACGCCATCAAAATGCCCAGGACGTGAACTACCACATAAAGCATCAGTAATTTGGCTGACACTTATGTTGGTTAAACGAGGCTGAGTACCGTACATTTGCTCAACCGATGGCGCAAAAATAATGTCACAGCCGACATCGGCTAATAGACGGCTATCTTGCTCTAAAGTACGAGGATAGTTATCAAAATCTTCACCCGGCCCAAATTGAGTTGGATTTACGAAGATGCTAACAACTACAACATCACATAACTTTTTCGCTTCACGAACAAGTGTGAGATGTCCTTCATGTAGATTTCCCATAGTTGGGACAAAACCAATAATTTTACGCGCAGCTCTAGCAGGATTTAAAGAAGCTGCAAGACCTTGTATGGTGGTTTCTGTTTTCATGAATTACAGCTCAACGTGGAAAGTATGTTCTTTAGCTGGAAATGACTGATCTTGCACAGCAGCATGGAAAGCTTTAAAAGCATCTAAAATGGCAGTTTCACCAGATTGTTCTTTCATAAAGTTACGAACAAAACGCGCAACTCGACCAAAAGTTAAACCTAACATGTCCTGTACTACGAGTACCTGACCATCAGTCGCATTACCTGCACCAATACCAATCACAGGCGTATTTGGGAATAGTTCCGCAATTTCTTGTCCCAACTGAGCAGGTACACATTCAAGCAATAGAACTGCTGCGCCAGCCTCAACCACAGCTGTACAGTCGGCAATAAGCTGATCAGCTGCTTCACGTGTTTTAGCTTGTAATTTATATCCACCAAATACGTGTACAGATTGAGGGGTTAAGCCTAAATGTACACAAACAGGTACACCATTACGTGTTAACACTTGTACAGTTTCACTTAACCATGCACCGCCTTCAATTTTGATCATTTGAGCGCCAGCTTGCATGACTGTTCTTGCGTTTTGCAAAGCATCATTTAAAGTTGCATAACTCATAAATGGCAAGTCAGTCATAATCAAGGCATGTTGGTTACCACGACGAACTGCTGCCGTATGATAAGCCATGTCTTCAACAGTTACAGGTAAAGTTGAGTCACGACCTTGAATTGCCATTCCAAGAGAATCACCAATTAAGATAGTATCAATTTCAGCAAGTTCCATTGCTTTTGCCATACTCGCATCGTAACAAGTTAGGCAAGAGAACTTACGTCCTTCGGCTTTAAATTTTCTTAAGTCACTTAGACTAATCATGATGGTATCCTCTACAGGAGTTTGCAGAACGTAATAAGTCAGGTTTTAAGCCCAAGACTCATCAGCAAGTACAGTCAGCGTTGGCTGCTGTAAGAGTTCTAAATTTTTAAGTGGCTGATCATCAATATGTAAATCAGCATCTAAATCTAATAAAGGAATTACAACGAAATCTCGTTCTAGAATTCCAATGTGCGGCACTGTTAAGCGCTCATTTTGAATTTTTTCATTGCCATATATCAGCAAATCCAGATCTAAAGTACGCTCGCCCCAACGACGAAGACGTACACGACCAGCTTCTTGCTCAAATCGCTGCAACTGATCTAATAAATCTAAAGGCGTGAGATCTGTATTTAACTCGGCTACAGCATTTAAATAATTTGGTTGATCTTGAGGCCCCATAGGTGGGCTTTGATAAAGTCTAGAAACTCTCACCGCACCTAAAGTTTTAAGCTTAGCAATGGCTTCAGATAAAATTTGGCGCGAATCGCCCAAATTACTACCTAAACCAATATACGTCTTCGTTGTCATTGCGTTGGCCCAAAAATCACTTGGCTTAAATCGCGTTGTACTCGCTTACGCTTCAAAATCGGATGATCATTCATCGTGCCGCCTGCATCCAAAGCAGTGGCTTTTTCAACAAAACGCCCTATCGATTGGTCTTGTCGAGTACGTTCTTTTTTCCCGCGACGACTACGTGGTTCGGGAACATCAACCAAAGGCTCGATTTCCGTTTCAACTTTATTGTTTTCAACAGGTTCAGCAGCAGCTTTACGACGACTTTTGGCTTTCTGACGATTGTACTGGCTAATCGCAGCTTCTTTTTCGTCATTCGACATTTCTTGGTAGGCTTCCCACCAGCTTCCCATTCCTTGTGTCGTGTCATCACCAGACTTTTCACGAAGTAACAAGAAGTCAAAACCAGCACGGAAACGTGCATGTCCTGCCAATGCTTCTATTTGCTGTGGTTTTGGATTCAGCAAACGAGTCTGCATTTCCCAAACTTCACGGATAAAAGTTTCTGCAAAGCGAGGAATCACTGTGCGTGTTGCCTGACGCTTTAAGACATCTAAACCTGCCTGTGCACGTGCTTCAGCGGGTACAACGCCTTTAGATAAATAAAATTCACAACGCTCTAAAAATGGTTGCCACAATAAAACCGCATAGAAAAATGCCGGATTAATTGTTTTTCCAACTTGAATACGTTGATCTGTATTCTTTGCTGCTCTTAAAATAAATGGTGTGAGGTTCGGCTGAATATCTGCAAAGAGTTGTTTCCAGACCCCAAACTCAATCAACATTGGCAAAACACGTGCCAAATGCCCCATTGTAAAAAGCTTCTGCGATTCATCATATAAACGATGCGGAGAAACATCACGCAGTAACTGCGTCATCTCTGCATCAAATATATCGAGAATATTTGCATCAATTTTGAAATTTAATTTGGCTGCAAAACGTAAAGTTCGCAGCATACGCACTGGGTCTTCTTCAAAACGCTGTGCTGGATCACCTAATAAACGTAGAGTTTTATTTTTTACATCGTCAATAGCTTTGCAGAAATCGAGCACAATACTCTTACGCGGTTGGTAATATAGCGTATTGATAGAAAAGTCACGACGAGCAAAGTCTTGTTCGATGGTTCCCCAATTATTATCACGTAAAATCATGCCCGAGGCACTGGTGACTGCTTTTTTAGGAGGAGCACGGAAAGTTGCAACTTCAATAAGCTCACGCCCTGAATAGACATGTGCTAATTCAAATCGACGGCCAATGATTCGACAACGTCGACCAAAAACTTCTTTAATTTGGGAAGGTGTTGCATTAGTGACTGCATCGAAATCTTTAGGATTAAGCCCTAGCATTAAATCACGGACACCACCCCCAACAATATAAGCTTCATAGCCAGCTTTAGTCAGGCTATCGATCACATCTAAAATCGAAGAAGGAAGTTGGGCTGTGGACAAACCACATTTTGACGCTCGCAAGGTTTGCAAAAGACGCTGTCTCCTACGTCAGGACGTAAATAACAAGTTGTCGCTAATCATAGCTCTAACGCACACAAAGGGCAATTTGATTCTCTGTAGTTTGCGCATGAAATGACAATTGACAGACAGATAATTTATAAAGTCAAACGTGCTTTATTCTTTTCAAAAATGGCTGGACCAATGCCCTTTACGTTTTTAAATTCATCAATATTTTTAAAGCCACCATTCTTTTGACGGTATTCTACAATCGCTTGTGCCTTTTTCTCACCAATACCTTTTAGCTTTTGAAGCTCATCAATATTGGCTTGATTCAAGCGAATTTGTCCTGACGAATCAGTCATAGCTGAGCTTTTTGAAACATTAGAATGAGAGGCATATTGCATGCTCAACTTCTGATCATACATCTGTTGCTTAGCCTTCCACTCCTTAAAATTTTGATCAAAAGATTGAGCCTGAACTAGTGTTGATGAGATCAGGCTCCAAAATAAAACAATGAAAATATAGTGTTTATTCTTCCAAAGATTCATGCTGAGCTGCATGTGTTTTTTCCCCTAACTTTAACTGCCGCTTTGCCTGATTCCACAATTCATCCATTTCAGACAAAGTCATGTCTTCTAATGTTCTTTGCTGTTTTTGCGCTTGATCTTCAATAAAAGCAAAACGACTTCTAAATTTATGTATTGTTGATAAAAGTGATGTTTCACTTGAAATCGCAAGTTTACGTCCAACATTGACTAATGAAAATAAGCAATCGCCAAATTCGTCTTGAATTTCATCAATATTTTTATTTTTTAATGCCTGCTTAAATTCATCTAACTCTTCTTCTAGTTTTTCATAAGCATCTTCTACTGTTTCAAAATCAAACCCAACCTTAGCAACATTTGCTTGTATTTCTTGTGCCTGTAATAGGGCTGGTCCATGTTTAATTTCGTCCAACCTTGATTGTGATTTTCCTTGTTTTTCTTGCTGTTTAATTTTTTTCCAAAGTTCACTGACTTGTTCTGGGGTTAAATTATTAAATTGATCTGCCTGAAAAACATGGGGATGACGACGAATTAGCTTTTCACTTATTGCCTCAACAACATCTTGAAAGTTAAAAGCACCTTGCTCACTAAACATCTGTGATTGAAATACAACTTGTAATAACAAATCGCCAAGCTCATTTCGGATTTCATTCATATCGCCTTGACGAATAGCCGCTTCGACTTCATATGCCTCTTCAATCGCATATTTAGTCAATGACATTGGGGTTTGTTGTTGATCCCACGGACATTTTTCACGTAACTCTTGCATAATTGTAAGCAATTTATCCATGGTAACCCTCAAGTTTAAAAAGTCGGTCAGTAAAACTAAGATTTTAATTTGCTATGATCAAAATCAAAGCGATTAAATCAGTCGCACTATTGTACTGAGAAAGAGAAAAAATATGGGACACAGTATTCTGATTAGTGGCGCCGCTCAAGGTATTGGGGCTGAAATTGCACGGGTATTCTACAAACAAGGATATAAAGTAGGCATTTATGATATTAATGAGTCGCTTGCTCAAGAACTAGCAAATGACATAGGGCCAAATGCCCGTGCCGGCTATCTAGATGTAAGTGATTACAGCCAGTGGCAACACATATTAAAAGAATTTACCGAGTGGGCTGGTGAACTTAATATCTTGGTAAATAATGCAGGTATTTTATATTCTGGCGCTTTTGAAACGACTGATATTAAAGCTCACCAAAGAACAATAAATATTAATGTAAACGGCGTAATCAATGGCTGTCACGCTGCTCTACCCTATTTAAAGCAAGCGTCTTTTGCACGCGTCATCAACCTCTCTTCAGCCTCTGCAATTTATGGGCAAGCTGATTTAATCTCTTATTCAGCGAGTAAATTTGCGGTTCGCGGAATTACCGAAGGTTTGGATGTGGAGTGGAAAAAATACGGTATTCGTGTTTTAGATGTGATGCCGCTATTTGTACAAACTGCAATGGTTAACAATATGGATGCAGGCACTATTCAAAATATGGGGATAGATTTAACCCCAAATGATATTGCTCAGCAGGTACTTACGCTTGTCGAGAAAAAAGCTCATTTTTGGACGCCTACTCACACTCCAGTGGGTATAAAAACCAAACTGCTTTATCAGCTCTCAACGTTGAGTCCTCAGTTTCTAAATCGACTCACCAATATTTATTTATCAAAAAAATAATCCAAAATAAAAAAGACTGTCATTTGACAGTCTTTTTACTTAATTTATTAAACGCCTTGAATCATGCGTCGAGCACTAATGATTCCCGGTTGTTGCTCTAGGCGAGCCAATAAGCGAGAAAGCTGTGCTAAACCTTTAACCTCAATTAACAGCTTCATATTGGCAATACCATCTGCCTCAGAAATTGTATTGACCTGACGAATATTGATTTGGTCAGAGAAAATCACTTGAGTTAAGTCTTTAAGCAGGCCACGACGATCATAAGCTTCCACCACAATCTGAACGCTTTGACCACGTGTTGGTTGCATTTCCCAATCAGCTTCAACAGCACGCTCTGGCTCTTGCTTAATCATACGCTGATAGTCTGAACAAATGACTTTGTGGATGCTAACACCACGGTTCAAAGTAATATATCCAGCGATTGATTCACCATGCACTGGTTGACAACATTGAGCAATGTGAAGCTCTACATTATCTAAACCATCAATTAAAATTCCATGTGCTGATAGCGTATGGCTGGCACGCGGATTCAATGTTGGTTTAAGTACTAGCTCAGGCTCATCCTGATCTAGATGCATTTGGCGATTCACCTGATTAATCAGGGCATGTAAGCTAATATCACCACTAACCAGGCTCACCAAAATATCGTCACCCGTCTTCACATTAAAGTGTGACGAATAATCGTTCAAATCGATACTTTTTGGATGAATCGCTAGACGAGCTAACTCTTTATTAAGCAGTTCTCGGCCTACTTCAAGGTTTTTACTACGGTCTTGCTGTCTAAACCAATGACGCAACTTGTCACGTGCACGAGAAGTTTTAATATAACCTAAAGAATTCACCAACCAGTCACGGTTTGGTTCCCGATCTTTCTTAGTTAAAATTTCAACCTGTTCACCCGTTTTTAAAGTATAGGTAAGTGGTACATAACGCTGGTTGACCCGCGCTGCATAACACTTGTTCCCTACTTCTGTATGTACATGATAGGCAAAATCTAAAACTGTTGAACCACGCGGCAGTTCTTTAATATCACCATCACGACTGAAAACATAAATCTTCTCAAAGCCTTCAAAGTCTTGTAACTGTTCAAATCCTTCTGTTTCATCTTCATTTTGATGTACTGTCGTGTCATTACGTTCTTGATAGTGTTCTAAAACAGCACGCAACGAATGCAAACGATGGTTAAAAGAATGGTCAGTATTCTTTGAACCTTCTTTATAATTAAAGTGTGAACAAACACCTAACTCTGCTTCATCATGCATTTCATGAGTACGAATTTGCACTTCAAGAGATTTATTTTCAGCAATTACAGCCGTATGTAATGAGCGATAACCATTTGCTTTCGGGTTGGTAATATAGTCATCAAACTGATGTGGAATATGGCGCCAGATTTGATGTACGATACCTAAAGAGTGATAACACTCTGGCACACTATTTACCAATACACGCAAAGCACGAATGTCATAAAGTTGGTCGAAGCTCAGGTTTTTGCTCTTCATTTTTCGATAAATCGAATAAATGTGTTTTGCACGACCTGTAATTTCAGCTTCGATGCCGTAAGACGCTAACTCATTTTTCAAACGGTCAATGACGAACTGAATATAATGCTCACGCTCTAAACGCTTTTCATTGAGTAATGAAGCAATCTCTTTGTAACGATCTGGTGCCAAATAGCGAAATGCAAGATCTTCAAGTTCCCATTTAAGCTGAGCAATACCAAGTCGATGTGCCAACGGCGAATAAATAGTAAGAATTTCACGCGCTACACGTTCTTGGCGTTCACGAGAGGAATTTGCAAGCTCTCGCAAAGAATAAGTACGCTCAGCAAGTTTAATTAAAACAACACGAACATCTTCGGTCACCGAAATCAGCATTTTATAAATGCCGCTTAAATGTTCTCGTTGATTATTATTAAAGTGATCTTCTAACCGTTTATTTTTTTCAATAAGTTCTGAAAGTTTACCCATTGCCAAAGTACCTTTGACAAGGTTGTAAACTTGCTCCCCGAATTTCTGTTTTACTTCTTCTATATCGGTAATGCCTTCACGCACACTACGATAAAGCATTGCTGCTGATAAAGTATCTTCATCTACATGGAGATGTGCCAGAATGTCGGCCATTCCAACGCCTGTAGCAAAAGTATTGGAACGATGATTAACCGTTGAGTCTAACTCTTTTTGCAGGGTTAAATGAGCGACTTTTTCAAGTTGTTCAAGCTCCGCCCCATCTAATATTTCACGCACCCGATCCAACCATGAGGCTAAACCGATTTGCGTTTCGGCGGCATGCTCTACAGTCGTTTCCTCTGACAACTCGGTTAGTTGTTCAGGTAACTGTTCACGTACTGTGACCATACCATTCTCCTCAATATGTAACTCATGTTTTTAATCGTTTATCTCTTGAATTTTTTCAAATAGTGCAATGGATTCAACATGTTCGGTATGCGTAAACATGTCCATCACTGCTGCTTTTTTTAACTGGTAACCATATTGGACCAAAACACCCGCATCCCTTGCCAGTGTAGCTGGATTACATGATACATAAACGATTCTTTTTGCTCCAAAATTTGATACATACTGCATAATTTCATATGCACCAGCACGAGGAGGATCAATCAATAATGCATCAAATCCTTGATTCGCCCAAGAATGATGCGAAAAATCTTTTGTTAAATCTTGTGAAAAGAAGGTCGCCTGCACCAAACTATTGCATTTTGCATTAGCTGTTGCCCGCTCCACCATTTCCTCACTCCCTTCAACACCGACAACCTGCCCACTCTCACCAACACATCGTGCTAACGGAAGTGAGAAATTGCCCAAACCGCAAAATAGATCAAGTACCTTTTCACCTGGTTGCAATTGAAGCAATTCACATGCCAATTGAACCATTTGTTCATTTACTGTGGCATTGACCTGAGTAAAATCCAATGGCGAAAAAGCAAAATTTACATTAAACCTTTCTAAGGCATAATGTAAACGTAAAGCACCTTGTTCATCATCAATACGACGAATGCTTTCTGGACCTTTAGGTTGCAAATACAACTGCCACCCTTTGTGTAACGCAAATTGCTTTAATTGGTTGACATCAGAATTGTTTAATTTTTCTACATGACGAACCAATAAAGAAATTTCATTATCACCTTTTGCTAATTCTACATGACCAATGTGCGCTTTGCCTTTTAGACTTTGGAGTAAAGTACGTAACTCAGGCAGACTATTTGATAAGTTTTTATCCAAAACACTACAGCTATGGATCGAAGTTAGACGATTACTATGATGTTCGCGAAATCCCATAATTAAGCGATCTGGTTTTGGCAAATAGCGCACGCCTATTCGAGCACGACGACGATAATCGCTTTGTAAAGATCGAATCGGTTCTAGCCATTGTTCAGGTTGAATACCTGCAAAATGCTGTAAATGTGACTGCAGTACATTTTGCTTTAAACGGATTTGTTCGTCAGGATGGATATGCTGCATGCTACAGCCACCACAAACACCATAATGAGGGCAAATTGCCTCAATACGATGTACTGAAGGCTCTCCTAACAACTGCAACATCTCAGCCTCTTCGAGGCGCTTCGCTTGATGGGTAATCCGAGCCTTTACAGTTTCTCCAGGCAATGCATAACGAATAAAAACTTTTTTGCCATGCTTATCTGCCGGATGATCTGGATGAGAACCATAATGCGCAATTCCTCGCCCCTCATGAGAAAGTGTTTCAACCTGAAAAATATATTCAGGTTGTTGGAGGGTGCGAGATTTGGCTTGTTGTTTCAAAGGATGAACCTAAAAATCTGAAGAATTAAAATAGTGAGAAGTAAATTCAGTATGTTTTGAAGTACGTTCCCATACTTCAAGAAAATCGGCCTGCTGAGGGATAGTCTGTAAATATTCAATACTCGAACTGATCCAGTGATTATGCTCATCTGCATTTAATTGGCCTTTTAGCACTAGCCAACGCAAATAAATAAACCATGTATTGAGCACATCCCCTTCACAGTAGCTAGTCAATTTTAACCACTGTTGATTACGGACATATTCAGGCACATGATAACCCGACTCACCACGCTTACCTGGTAAGCCTAAAATACAGGCAATATCATCAAGCTTTTGGAAATTACGACCATTAAACATTGCCATCACATCCATTAAATCGATGTGGCGATGGTGATAACGGTTTTGGTAATTATTAAAACGTTTTTGGCTATCAATTTCACCTTGATCAAATAGACCCGGTGCAGAAAGCCCATGATACATTGCGCGAAATAGAATGACAGGTAAATCAAATTGTGAGCCATTCCAACTCACTAAAGTCGGATGGCGTTTGTCAAAAATTGATAAAAACTTCTGTAAAATTTCGGCTTCAGAATATTGTTCTCGACTAAAAGAAAATAATCTAAAACCAGACTCATCCACCCATAAGCCAGAGATACAAACGATTTCATGTAAAGGCAAACGCTGAAAGTCCATACCTGATTCTTGGCGACGGATTTTTGTGAGCGCTTGCTCTACATCGGTCTCAGGTAAATCAAGATGATATAAATGCGCTCCCGCTTTTAAATCAGTTAAAGTTTCAATATCAAAAACTAAGGTAGGGAAACGCATGATTTCTCTCAATTATGAGTTATCGTCCTGTACTGAAAACAGTCCTGTAGATAAGTAGCGGTCACCACGATCACAGATAATGCAAACAATAACAGCATCCGGATTTTCTTCTGCAATTTTTACTGAAGCCCACACTGCTCCACCAGAAGATGTACCTGCACTAATTCCTTCCTGACGCGCTAAACGGCGAGCCGTTTTTTCCGCTTCAATTTGCGGAATATCCATAATTTGATCAACGCGCTTTGGTTCGAAAATCGTAGGTAAATATTCTTGTGGCCAACGGCGAATGCCAGCAATATTTGAACCTTCAGAAGGCTGTAAACCAATAATTTGAATATCTGGGTTTTGTTCTTTTAAATACTTAGAAACACCCATAATGGTACCGGTTGTACCCATTGAACTCACAAAATGAGTAATCTTCCCACCTGTTTGCTTCCAAATTTCAGGGCCAGTGGTGAGGTAATGAGCTTCGACATTATCTGGATTACCAAATTGATTAAGGACCAGACCTAGACCTTCAGCTTGCATTTGCAAAGCCATATCTCGTGCAGCTTCCATATTCGGTGCTTCAATCAATTCTGCGCCATAAGCACGCATTGCATCCTTACGCTCCTGACTTGAATTCCCCGGCATAATTAATTTCATTTTATAGCCACGCATTGCAGCAACCATTGCTAAAGCAATACCCGTGTTTCCACTGGTTGCCTCAATTAAGGTATCTCCTGGCTTAATTTGACCACGTTTTTCTGCCTGCATAATCATGTTATATGCTGGACGGTCTTTTACAGAACCTGCCGGATTATTACCTTCCAATTTTGCTAAAACCGTTGCCTGCGTGTGACACGCCAAGCGCTGCAAACGGACTAGAGGTGTGTTACCTACATAGTGATCTAACAAAAATTCGTCGGCTAAAAAATCAGGTTGTGTATTACTCATGATCAACACCTATATCGAGGTGGGCCTATTGTATGAAAAAATGCTCGGTACTGCACCCATTTCAATATGCTTTTTCATGAAAGCGATTAAAGCTCGGTCATTTATAAAATGCCGTCTGTTTTAAAATAAAGCGTGATAAGATGCCGTACAGAGAGATAAATCTGATGTAGCCATGTCTAATTTCAATAAAACCTTATCGAAACGCTTACGTCTGAATCATGCATATGGGCAATTAATTGCTCTGATTTTTGTGCCTATTATGATTTTAACGTGCGTTGGTGCTTTTCTGGTTTTAACTGAAACCTCACATTCAGTAAAACAACAACAGCTACATCATGCCTCTGCAATTTTAGCTCGCTATAATCAAATCGCGATCGATTTATATAAGCTGGTTGAACTAGAACCCGATGAATATGATCACGCTCAGCACATCATGCAAAGCATGTTTAGTGAAAAAAATTTAAAACGTGCTGCTTTAATTGACAGTAATGGCCAGACCTATTTAAGTATCGGTTATCGCGACAATCGCTACTGGCCAAACTTCAAACAAAACAATAATTTTTTTGGGCCCATCTCTTATAACCACAACAATATTTATGGACAGCGGATTAGCGACACACCCGGAAAAGCACCTGTTTGGCTTGTTATTGAAATGGATAATCAGCCATTAGAACTGGCTCGTTACCGTATTCTAATCGCCCTCGTCATTACTGGATTAATGACCTTACTGTTACTTTTACTTTGCCTGAATTTTTATTCACGTCGCTGGATTGCGCCGATGTATGAAATTCGCATGCAGTTGCAACGTTTAAATGCTGACACACTAGACCAGCACATGGTAATTAACAGTACTGGTGAATTACGCTTATTACAGCGAGATATTGCAAATGTTGTTAAACGATTGCACTTTAGCTTTTTAGAGTTAAAAGAACATACTGAACAAACCGAAGAAGACTTACGTAGAACTTTAGATACTTTAGAAGTTCAAAATATTACCTATCGTCAAGCACGTGACCAAGCGATTTCATCGAACCAAGCCAAATCAGTTTTTCTTGCCAATATTAGTCATGAGCTTCGGACCCCTCTAAATAGTATTGATGGCTTTATTCATTTATTACTTCGTCAACAAAATCTAAATAACGAACAAAATCTTTACCTGCAAACTATTCGCAAATCATCAGCCCATTTATTGGCATTAATTAATGATGTATTAGATTTCTCAAAAATTGATGCAGGTAAATTAGAGCTAGAAACAGCACCGTTTGATTTAGAAGAAGCTGTCTTTGATGTCATGGATATGTTGTCTCCACTGGCTGCCCAAAAGCATATCGCCATGGCTTTTTACTATGCCGACAACATTCCACAACAAGTGATTGGTGATGCTTTACGCTTTAAACAAATTCTGACTAACTTGATTTCGAATGCGATTAAATTCACTCCAGATGGCGAAATTATTGTTCGTGTTCGTATGGAACATGATGATATCGGGCAATGCCTACTTCATTTTAGTGTTCAAGACAGTGGTATTGGTTTAAGCGGCACTGACCGTAAAAAATTATTTGAATCATTCTCGCAAGGTGATGCATCCGTTACACGTCAATTTGGCGGTACAGGTTTAGGTCTTGCGATTTCTAAGCAGCTTGTTCATCTCATGCATGGCCAAATTGGTTTTGAGGATAACCAAGAACGTGCTCCAACAGAAAAAGGCTCGACCTTCTGGTTTACCGCACAATTTGTTGTAGATGAAGATTACGAGATTGAACACCCGCACTTTGAACATTTACAAGTGGTGTCTTATCTTGCCCACCCTGCTACCGCAAGTGTTTTACGTTACTATCTTGAAAACTATCATGTTCCTCACATCGAGACACAATCGATTCTGGACTTATTTAGTCGCTTAAAACATCTTGATCAAAAAGATAATACATGGCTCATTGTTGACCACAGCGGCGATACTGAAGCCTTATTAAAAGAAATCCGTAGTCGTTATCAAGGTAATTTGGCAGTTTATGGCTATCAAATGACGCTTGAGCCAAATATGCTCAATGAATATCGTGCTCGCCCTCTCTATCAACCATTAAGCCGAAGCGGACTCATTCAATTATTAAATGATCAACCTATTTTTGAAGAGGAACAACAAGACTTTAATGGGCAGGGTTTACACATTCTGGCAGTCGACGATCACTTACCTAACTTAATTGTGCTAGAAGCCCTGCTAGGTGAGCTCAACGTTAGAACAACTAAAGCTCTCAGCGGTCAAGAAGCCCTGAACCTTATCCAAGAGCGAATTGATCAAAAACTCAAACCATTTGATTTAGTGTTCATGGATATTCAAATGCCTGTTATGTCAGGTATTGATACCACTCGTGCCATTCGTTCACTAGAGTCAACTTTAGATGGTGAAATGCAGCTTCCAATTATT
Organism: Acinetobacter pittii; assembly: GCF_034064985.1. Classification (NCBI taxonomy): domain Bacteria; kingdom Pseudomonadati; phylum Pseudomonadota; class Gammaproteobacteria; order Moraxellales; family Moraxellaceae; genus Acinetobacter; species Acinetobacter pittii. The sequence continues at coordinate 3,228,610 of NZ_CP139249.1, forward strand.
GCATTAACAGCCCATGCCCTTGCTGATGAAAAGCAAAAACTACTCAAAGTCGGCATGAATGACTATGTCACCAAGCCAATTCAAATGGAACAAATTATCCAGATTTTAACGCAGTGGACTAAAAACAACTTTGCAGCAAAAGCGCTAGAGAAAGACCATCATGTCGTTGCAGAAGCTCTAGATCCGCAAATTTTAAACTGGCAACAAAGCTTGCAACTTGCAGCAAATAAAGAAGACTTAGCTCAAGACTTACTTAAAATGCTAGTTGATAGTTTCCCAACTGAGCTAGATGAAATGCAGCAGCTCATTGAACTTGAAGACTTCCCTCAACTTGAGCATGTTTTACATCGTCTTTATGGCGCTACTCGCTATGTAGGTACTCCAAAGCTCCAACAAGTAACAGGTGACTTTGAGCAATTTATTTCAACACTACGTAAAGAACGCCGTATAGCAGATGAAGGCTTCATTGAAGAAGTTATGAGACGCTTCGACGAGTTAGGACTTGTTGTAAAAGAAGTGGAAAGTGCAGCCCATCAAATCTTGGTAATTCCTGACTAACATATCTACAAAATAGGCATGACTGGGCTGTCATGTTTCCAAATTACAGCCATGCTATGCTCCGCTTATCGATAAAAAAAGAAGCGGAAATCTCATGGCACTCTTACGTATTGAAAAAAATAATGGCATTGCAACGGTATATTTAAACCGTCCTGATAAACGCAATGCTATGAGTTTTGCCTTATTAAAAGAACTTGTTTCAACAGCAAAAACCATTAAAAAGGACCGTGATATTCGCTGTGTGATTTTGACAGGTGAAGCACAAGTATTTAGTGCCGGAATTGATTTGTCTGACCTTAATAATCCAAAAAACTCTGCTTTTGCTATTTGGGAGCTTGTTAAACCAGGCCAAAGTCTATTCCAAAAAGCATTCCTGATTTGGCAAAATTTACCTGTACCTGTGATTGCGGCACTTGAAGGATATTGTTTTGGCGCCGGGATGCAACTTGCCTTAGCAGCCGACATTCGAATTTCCCATCCAGACACTAAAATGTCGATTATGGAAAGTCGTTGGGGCTTAGTTCCGGATATGGGACTTACTCGCTCATTAAAAGGCTTAATTGGCGTTGACCTTGCAAAAGAACTCACCTTAACCGCTCGCGTTTTCGATGGAAATTATGCAAAAGAAATTGGTCTTGTAACTCATTTAAGTGACTCTCCACTAGAGAAAGCCAATGAAATTGCAGCTGAAATGTTACAGCGCTCACCAGATGCGCTCACTGCGGCAAAACGTGTACTCGATGCGATGGAGCACCAACCAGAAAAATCATTACGTTTAGAAAAAATCTGGCAACTTAAATTATTACTTGGTAAAAATAGCAAACTTGCTCGTAAAAAAGACAAACATCCGGAAGTTAATTTTTTACCACGCCAATATAAATAAAGAGCTTAGATTATGAATTTTGATCGCAACACCCCTATTGCTTTTTTAGGTATAGGATTGATGGGAAGCCGCATGGCAACCCGTCTTATTCAGGCAGGTTTTCAAGTTGCTGTTTGGAACCGAACCTCTTCTGCATGTGAAGAACTGATTGATATAGGCGCACAGCCTTTAGATCTTATAAATATTGGCGAATATCCTGTTATTTTAACTTGTCTCGCAGATGACAAAGCCGTACAAAGTGTATTTGAGCAAATTCAGCCCCACTTAAAAGCTAAACAGGTGATTGTTGATTTCTCAAGTTTATCTGTTGCTGCAACAAAAAAACTTGCTCAAGATGCTGCCACGCATGAGATTACTTGGATTGATTCTCCTGTATCGGGGGGAACAGCTGGAGCAGAACAAGGCACACTTGTCATTTTTGCAGGCGGTGATGCTCAAACAATTACAGAATTAACGCCTATTTATAATGTTCTATCTCAACGTGTAACGCGAATGGGAGATACAGGAACTGGTCAAGCCACCAAAATTTGTAATCAACTCATCGTCGCAGCCAACAGCGCGCTTATTGCAGAAGCTGTCGCGCTTGCAGACCGAGCGGGTGTAGATACAACTTTACTCGCTCCAGCCTTAGCAGGCGGATTTGCAGATTCAAAACCTTTTCAAATTCTGACGCCACGCATGGCAACTCATACATTTGAGCCTATTCAGTGGAAAGTTCAAACATTATCTAAGGATCTTAACAACGCAGTAACATTGGCTAACAATGTTAATTTAGACATCCCCGTTGCACAAAAAGCTCTATTACAGCTACAAACTCACCAAAAAAATGGCTTTGCCGAGAAAGATTTAGCTACTATGATTCAATTAATAGAGCAAAAATAAACGGAGTTTGAGTATGGGTCGTCTTGCAGTCAATTTATCCATGATTTTTACCGAAGTTCCTTTAATTGAACGCTTCGCTCTGGCTCATGCACAGGGCTTTGAATATGTAGAAATTCAATTCCCCTATGAATTGACGATTGACGATATTCAAACTCAACTCGAACGCTACAATCTCAGTCTTTGCTTAATTAATGTGCCTGCTGGTGATCTTATGCAAGGCGGGAATGGTTTAGCAGGCATACCCGGTCAAGAAGCCGCTTTTCATGAAGCTTTAGAATTGGCTATACGCTATGCCACTGCTTTAAACGTTCCTCGTGTTAATATTTTAGCGGGTAAACAACCGCTTGATGCAGACTTGCTTCCTTGTTTAAAAACATTAGCAGCCAATCTAAAACTTGCCTGCAATTTACTCGGTGAACACGGTATAGAGCCTGTTTTTGAAATGATTAACGGCACTGATATGCCACGCTTTTTAGTGCAGAACATTGCACAAGCACAGGAGATGCTCGAAGCGGTTAACCACCCTGCTCTCAAAATGCAGTATGACTGCTATCACATGGCGATGATGGGTGAAGATGTACTTGAAGGTTTACAAGAGAATATTAACTCAATTGGACATATTCAATTTGCTGACTGCCCGGGCCGCCACGAACCCGATACCGCTCAAATTCCTTATGAACAAATTTTTTCTTGGTTAAAGCAAAGCTCATATCAAAATTATATTGCAGCAGAATATAAACCTGAAAATGCTTCAAATCAGTCGTTTACATGGAAGAAAAAATACTTTTCTGATGATGTAAATATATAAACTGTTACGACTTCTGTTTGAAATTTAGCGCGAAAACCACTATATTAGATAGTGAGTAATTGTCAGGAAAATATACCCTATATGAATTTAGAACCATCGCCCAGCGTGTCTAATTCTCACGATTTCGCAATGAATACCTCAAATAAAGACGTACAAGCTTGTCTCAAAGTCGTCCACGACGCTTTAGTTGATGTAAAAGCAAAAGATATTCTCCAGTTAGATGTTAGCTCAATTAGCAATGTCGCTGATGCTATTGTAATTGCAAGTGGTACTTCTACTCGCCATGTCAAAGCACTTGCTGACAATGTTGCAGAAGAAGCTCGAAAAGCCGGTTTCCGCCCGATTGGTGTTGAAGGTGAACGAGATGCAGAATGGATCTTAATTGATCTCGGCTTTGTTGTAGTACATGTGATGCTACCAACAGCTCGTAAATTCTATGATTTAGAAAGCTTATGGCGTACCACTCCGGAGTCGGTTGCTTAAAATTTTGCTTTTAAAAAAAGCGGCTCTTTTGAGCCGCTTTTTTGTTTCTCTAATAACAATTTAGCCCCTTTTAAATATCATCTACTATCTCTAAGAAACCAATTATCACTTACAACCAAAAATTGACATGACAAATTGTCAGAATTCCAGCACTATACCAATTCTTATAGTCTCATCAATAAATAGCATAACTGGAGCACTAAAAAGTGAAGATACTCATTACAGGCGCCAACACAGGGATTGGTTTTGCCACAGCAGAACAACTTGTTAAACAAGGACAACATGTGATTTTGGCTTGTCGAAATCCACACAAAGCGCAAGAGGCACAAAACAAACTAAGCTCACTTAACCAAGGACAAGTCGATGTCGTTTCTCTCGACTTAAACAGTCTTGAGTTAACCAAAAAAGCAGCAGATGAAATTGCAGATAAATATGGCAACCTTGACGTACTCATTAATAATGCAGGCTTATTTTCCAAAACAAAGCAACTAACCACAGAGGGTTTTGAGCAACAATTTGGGGTTAATTATTTGGGCCATTTTTTACTCACTCAAAAATTAATTCCAGTTTTACAACAGTCCTCTAAAGCACGAATTATTCATCTAGCTTCGATTGCTCATTGGGTTGGCTCAATTAAACCCAATAAATTTCGTGCAGAAGGTTTTTACAATCCCCTGTTCTATTACGGACAATCAAAACTTGCAAATTTACTATTTAGCAATGCATTAGCAGAGCAATTAACTGGAAGCTCAATTACCAATAATGCATTGCACCCTGGCGGTGTTGCTTCTGATATTTATCGTGAATTACCAAAACCTGTCTATGCGGCAATGAAATTAGGCTTAGTCCCAACCTCAGTTCCAGCAAAGCTCATTACAGAAATGGCAACTTCTGAAGCATGGCAAAACCGCAACGGCGAATATGTCAGTGCACATATGCCAGACTGGAAATCATCACATGCTAAAAACCAGCAACTAGCACGCGACCTCTATCAACAGTCGATGGATCTTGTAGAAAAATTTCTTTAAAAATAGAGGTAAATAAAAAACCACCCGAAGGTGGTTTTTTTATTTCAAAGCAAATTAGTGGCCTGTACCATTAATTGCTTTCGTCATATCTTCCACAACTTTCTTGGCATCACCAAAGATCATCATTGTTTTTTCGTTATAGAACAAATCATTGTCTAAACCAGCATAACCAGTTGCCATAGAACGTTTAATCACCATGATTGTACGCGCTTTATGAGCCTCAAGAATCGGCATACCATAAATTGGTGAGCTTGGGTCATCTTTTGCAGCAGGGTTAACAACGTCGTTTGCACCAATTACAAGTACTACGTCAGTTGCAGGAAAGTCTGAGTTAATCTCATCCATTTCCAAGATGTCTTCATATGCCACGTCTGCTTCAGCAAGTAGTACGTTCATATGTCCAGGCATACGACCTGCAACCGGATGGATTGCAAAGCGAACGCGAACCCCCTGTTCTTTCAAAAGTTCACACAACTCTTTTACCGCATTTTGAGCACGACCTTGCGCCATACCATAACCAGGTACAATCACAACACTGTCAGCATTTGACATTAAGAAGCCAGCATCATCAGCAGAACCTGAACGGTAGTTACGTTGAACTTGCTCACCTTTATCTGCAGATGCAACTGCTGCACCACCCATTGCTCCACCAAACAATACATTGATGATCGAACGGTTCATTGCTTTACACATGATGTACGACAGAATCGCACCAGATGAACCTACAAGCGAACCCGCAACGATCAACATGTTGTTTTCAAGAGTAAAACCAATACCCGCCGCAGCCCAACCTGAGAATGAGTTAAGAAGCGATACTACTACAGGCATATCACCGCCACCGACCGGTGCAATCCATACCCAGCCAAATGCAAGCGCAAGAGCTGTCATTGCCCAGAAAGCAGTCATGTTGCCAGTCGTGAAGAAGTAAAATCCACAAGCCAACATCGCAATAAAGATAAGCGCTTGAACAGGTTTAACCCATGCACCAGAAATTGTTTTAGCCCATTTTTTCGCAGCCAATTTACCGTACGCAAACACAGATGCAGTAAAGGTAATCGCACCAACGAAACAACCAACAAACAATTCAAATAAGTGAACCTTACTCATGTGTGCATGCTGCACGCCAGCTGCTGTTAAAGCCGCCTCATTTTGAGCAAATAGTTCAGTAAGTTGGTTATTATGTAAAATTGCAGCAATCGCAATTAAAACAGCAGCCAAACCCACTAATGAGTGCATAAGCGCAACAGTTTCCGGCATTTGAGTCATTGGCACTGTACGTGCACGCGCGATACCCACGATTGCACCTAACACCATTGCCCCAACGATCATCCAAATAACTGGGTTATTCGCAACAAAGAAGGTGGTTACAACTGCAATCGCCATCGCGATCATACCGTAACGGTTACCTTGAATTGCTGTTTTAGGGCCAGATAAGCCACGAAGCGTCAAGATAAAGAGGATTGCGCCAACAAGGTACAACCAGTTTGCATTTGCTTGAATAAATTCCATGTCAAAGCCCTCTTATTTCTTTTGCTTAGGCTTGAACATTTCCAGCATGCGTGCAGTTACTGCAAAGCCACCGAAAATATTAATGCTTGCCAAAAATACTGCAATCGCACCGAGTACGCTCACCACATTCACACTTTGAAATGCAACGTTAGCATCTACACCTAAAACTGGCAGACCTACAGTTTGCAACATCGCACCTACCACAATAATAGATGACAAAGCATTGGTTACCGCCATAAGTGGTGTATGCAAAGCTGGCGTAACACCCCAAACCACGTAATAACCTACGAAGATGGCAAGGACGAAAATTGTAATAGTCTCAACCATGAGAAATCTCCTTAACCACGCTTAAGCAGTACTTGACCGCCATGAGTGACCAATAGGGCTTTTTGGATTTCGTCTTCTTGATTAATCGCAAAGTTTTTCTCTTTGTCGAATAAAGTCTCTACGAAATTAAAAACGTTACGCGCATACAATGCAGAAGCTTCTGTTGCTACAGTTGCCGGAATATTTGGAACACCCAAAATTTTCACGCCATTTTCAGTAAATACAGTCTCACCCACTTTAGAGCCTTCAACGTTACCACCAGTTTCAACAGCCATATCTAAAATGACAGAGCCTGGTTTCATCTTGGCAACAGTTTCAGCTTTAATCAGACGCGGCGCATCACGACCTGGTAACAATGCAGTCGTAATCACGATGTCTGCGTTAGAAACAGCTTTATCTACAATGGCAGCTTGGTCTTTGATGTACTGCTCACCCGGCATCCACCCATAACCATTTTTAGCGGCGTCTGCTGCACGTTGTTGCTCTTCTTCAGACATTGGTACGTCTAACCACTTACCGCCTAAAGACTCAACTTGATCTTTTGCCGTAGGACGCAAGTCAGTCGCTTCAACAATTGCACCTAAACGTTTTGCAGTTGCAATCGCCTGAAGACCTGCAACCCCAACACCCATGATCACAACACGCGCAGGCTTTACGGTACCCGCAGCAGTCATAAGCATTGGGAACATGCGTTGATATTCAGCAGCAGCAAGTAAAACTGATTTATAACCAGCTAAGTTTGCTTGAGAAGACAACACATCCATGTTTTGTGCACGAGAAAGCGTACGAGGAAGCAGTTCTAGAGCAAAAGCAGACACCTGTTGATTCGCAAACTGATCTAGCTCGGTGTTACGATAAGGATCAAACATTGCTACAACAGCAGTATTTGCTGCAAGTTTCTGAATTTCCCCGCCCTGTGGAGCGCGAACTTTCAAAATAATTTGACTACCCGTATAGGCATCATCCGTAATGGTTGCACCGACCTGTTCATAAGCACTGTCAATGTACGCAGCCTTTACACCAGCACCACGTTCAATCACAACGCTATGACCAGCGCTAATCAACTTCTTTACTGTCTCTGGCGTAGCAGCTACACGATTTTCACCGACGACAGTTTCGGTTGGGATTCCGATCTGCATGAGCGTTCCTCAAGCTAATTTCTCATTGTCAAAAACATTGCAAGCTGCAATGTTTCCCCCATGTGTATTCTTTGTACAGAATTTGGATTCTAATTGAACTTTTTTAAAATACCACCCAATATTTATTTAATAAATACCCATATTTTGAACTGATGATTCACGATATTTGATTTGAGGTGTAATATAGGAAGATTTTTCTTTTTTTACAGACAATAGTCTCTCTTATACAGTCCTGTATATGAAAATTTCTTTATCATCGTTTCAAATCGGGTCTTTTTTTGCGCTTTGCTCTGCGTTTCTATTCAGTACCAAAGCAATCTTTATTAAACAGACTTATGCCCTTTCTCCATTAGTCGACGGTACAGTCCTGATGGCTTTACGCATGTTAAGCGCTTTACCGTTCTTTCTATTAATTTGCTGGTTTAACAGGCATCATAATCAGGGCATAAAAAAGAAGGATTGGCTAATTTTAATTTTTGCCGGTCTATTAGGCTACTACTTAGCAAGTTGGCTCGATTTCATGGGTCTTATGTTTATTAGTGCCTCTCTAGAACGAATTATTCTATTTTTATATCCCACTCTCACCGTAATTGTTTCAAGCCTACTCTACAAACAAAAATTAGATGTAAAAAGTTTCTTTGCCATTTTTCTTAGTTATGGTGGAACCGTGCTGGTTATGCTTCAGGAGCACAACAACGCACCAATTCAGGGCAACTTCTGGTTAGGGACAAGTTTCGTATTTGCAAGTGCCGTGGCTTTCGCTGGCTATTTATTGCTGACTCCACCTCTCATTAAGAAATTTGGCTCTTGGAATTTCACAGGGTTAGCCTTAACTGTGGCTTGTATCGGCACATTAACTCATTACGTATTAAGCACACCTCAACCTATTCAACTTTTATTACAACTCCCCTCTAGTGTAATTTGGTATGGCATTGGCTTAGGCTTTTTAGTTACCGTGTTACCCACCGTTATGCTCATGCAAAGCATTGAACGATTAGGTGCCTCTCAATCAGCAATGATCGCTTCGATCGGACCAGTTTTAACAATTTTACTTGCTGTGGCTTTTTTAAATGAACATCTCAATATGTGGCAATGGGTCGGCTGCCTTCTTAATATTGTCGGTGTCATGATGATTACACTCAGAAAGAAAAGACTAAAACATTAAATTCTCTTGACCTCAACTTAAGTTGAGGTTGGATACTCATCTAAATTTTAATAAACGGTTGAGTTCCAATGAGTCAAGAAACTTTTAAAATCATAAATCCATCAACTTTATATAATCCAACGCCAAACGCTTATAGTCATGTTGCTGTAGTGGAAAGCTTTAAGAATATTATTCATGTAGCAGGTCAAGGAGGCGAAAATTCCCAAGGTGAATTAAGCCCAAGTTTTAAAGAACAAGTAAACCAAGCTTTTGATAATATTCAACATGCTTTAAAAGCGGCCAATGCAGAGCTTAGCAATATTGCTGTATTGAGAGTTTTAGTTGTTGACCACTCGGTCGAAAAACATCAAATTTTGATTAAAATTATGCAAAATTTATGGAAAAATCATCCTTTTCCTGCCTGTACACTTATTCCTGTGCCGCGCCTTGCGCTAGAACACATGCTTATTGAAGTTGAAGCAACGGCATACACCCAATAAAACTGAGAGAACGTCATGTCTACCCCTGAAGATATCAGTCAAAATAAACCTTTGCTTTGGTTGATGGCAGCAGCATGCGGTTTATGTGCAGGTGTGAATTATTATTGTCAGCCTCTAATTCACTCTATTCAGCAAGAGTTTGCTGTAACTCAAGCACAAGCCGCTTTAACAGTGACATTTGCTCAGGTGTCTTATGCCCTCGGTTTACTCTTTATTGTCCCATTGGGTGATATTGTCAATAAAGCCAAAGCTATTCCGTTTTTGATGGTGCTTTGCGCAGTTGGTCTATTCACATCTGCTTTTGCTGTGAACTTACCCATGTTGTGGATTGGTACAATTTTAGCGGGATTATTTTCTGTTGCTGCGCAAGTCCTGATCCCACTTGCAACCATGACCGTAAAACCCGAGAAAACTGGCGAGATCATTGGTTTTTTAATGAGTGGCTTATTGGTCGGAATTTTACTCTCTACCAGTTTAGCTGGCTTATTTTCCAACCTTTTCCACTGGAAAGTAGTCTATGTCGTCAGCGGCGTATTAATGCTTCTGTTGGCATTTACCTTAAAAAGCCGTCTACCTTATGTCATGCGCATGAAAATGAACTATGGGCAAATCTTTGTTTCCATGGCTCAACTATTAAAAGAGGAAAAGCGACTATTATTAAGAGCGCTTACAGGTGCTTTCGCCTTTGCAGCAGTAAGTATTCTATATTCCACCATCGCATTACTTCTCACCTCGGCACATCATTTACCTGATCTATTTATCGGACTAGTCCCGCTAGTTGGTATCTTTGGTGCTTTATCTACACGTTATATTGGTAAATATGCCGACCAAGGGTATACACGCCTCCTCACTTGGATGGGCTGTGGGCTGTTTTTGGTAAGTTGGATTTGTTTCTATTTCGGACAAACTCTACTTTCAGCTTATGTTATTGGTTTTGCTCTAATTCAATTAGCACTTGCCCTTGTTCACACCAGCAACCAAAGTATTATCTTCCGTTTACGTCCAGATGCTAAATCTCGTATTAATGCTATTTATATGACTACTTACTTTATTGGTGGTGCTGGTGGTTCGGCATTAGGGATTTTTGCATGGAATCGTGGTGGATGGACTATGACTTGCCTTGCAGGTGTGGGGCTCGTTGTGTTTTGTATTTTATTTAGCGTGATTGATGCTTTCTTACAAAAAAAAGCAAATGGCTTAGCTATAAAGTAATTTGTTAAAAATCATCTTTCTATATTTAACACAAGGGTGGTTATAAATTACTCGGTTAAATGCCACTGTCGATTCAAGGCTAAACCCCGTATAATGCTGCCCTTTCATTAATTTAGCGACTTTTGGGTCTATTGGTTATGCAATCACTTCAATCGTTACAACCTCGTATTTCTGTCGCGCCTATGATGGATAGGATCAACTAAAATAAAATATCATTTATTATTAAAAACTTAGAAACAAAAATAAAATTCATGGTGTAAATTTAGTGTAAAAATTTAATTACTGAAAAATAATTTAAAAATCCAGCCCATTTATGAATGGCTGGATTTTTATTTGATCTATTTTTGATAAGCTAGCTCAAAAGATCCTATTTCCTCTAAGACATACCGAATGTGGTGGCTCGTATCAATTGCAACCCATTGCGTAGGATTTCCTATAAAATTATTAATACCGTGCGCACATTCAAAGATTTTATTGTCTCCCCAACTAAAGCTTACATCTTCATAATAGATAGAATTAATTAATCTCATTGCTAGCTGCTTTCTATGCCCATGACTTCCACCATCTCTAGAAAATGGATGGCCTCTTACGACATAGTAATTTTTATCTATAGTGTAGATAATTTTTCCATTCGTATGTTGATTAATAATCTGCTTTTCTGGAGCTGGATGTCTTGCTCCATGATCTGCAAACTTCAATTTAACATTAGGGAACATGTTTCTTAAAGTCTGCCATACAACCATTTCTTTTCGAAGTACTGGACCATCCGTATCATGATCTTCAATGGCTTCTGCAACGCTTGAAGGATATGAAGCTCCACTGATAGAAATGTATTTAAAATCATATTCAGTTAATACTTCTAAAAAGTCTCTAGACTTGCTTAGCATCTGTTCAATTGTTATACGATTGACACTTACATCCCCAAAATCTAATAATATAGAACAATTATTTTCTGCTAATTTTAAATCAGAAATAATTGATTCTAGTTGTTCTTTGAAAAAATCAGGTTCATCAATATCATACATTGCCTCACCATCTAATCTAATACAAAAATAAGGAGCCTCTGGATAATTTAAATTTTTCATTGTTTGATGATAAAGACTGCTCATTTGATCAAACCAACGGTCATAACCAATTACAGGAACTACCTTTACTCCTAATGCAAACAATTTGTTATACGTATAGGTTAGGAAATGCTCACCATTCTCCAATAAAGCTTCAGATGGTTTCCAAAAATAACCATCCACTAAAGCAATATTTCCACTCCATAATTTCCCTATTTTCTCGCAACGGCTATTAATATCAACAAGTCTTGAAACCCCTTCTTTATAAATATTAGGCATTTCAAATAAAGGGTGGAAAGTTGGCTGTATTTGATATTCTAACTGCTCAGACCTAATAGGTTTTATCGCATCAAATTCACCTTGCTTCGCTTTCATGATTGGGACATATTCTGGAATTTTCATCATCTCTACTCCTCAACACTTAATAAATGAGAATTGGTTAATAATGCCTTGACCTGATATTGACCAACCAAGTCTGAAAATAAGGTGTAATTTCCCAACTCTTTTCGAATACGCCCTGCAATGATTGCTGGATGAACTCTCAACTCTTTAGCCAACTTTTCAATAGATTCTTTACTTGGTGAGATAAATGCCTCTGTACGTCTCAAAACTCCTCTTGGTATAAATGCCTCTCTTGCCAATCGATTTGCTTCAGCCTCCCTCCGATCCTCCATACTTGATGAATCTAAATCATCGAGAAATGCTTCTGTTTCATCAACATGCTTCCAAATATGTGCGCATTCATGTAGTAACGTAAACCAAAAATTATCCAATCGGTCATATCGTAAACTTAGCCCAATAATAGGAGTGCCGTCACTGTCCTTCAATGCCGCTCCATCAAGATGCGTACCCTTAAGATGAGGCTCAATGACTACAGCAATTCCATGCTTTTCTAAGTATTCAATTGCTAATATTGGCCCATGCTCAAACCAGCTTAATTGAGCTAACTCTCTTAAAAAATTACTATTTATTAAATTAGGGTCATATTTTCCTAGACTATCTTTCTTATCTCTAGCTTGGAGAATGACTCTAGCTAGCCACGCATACAGTGCATACATCGTATTAGGTGTTTGGGCATCACCAGACAACTTTCGTTTAAAAGAAGCTGAGCCGATTTGTAACCCTGATTGAGCAATATATTTTTGGATAATACTCTCAGTTGATGCTGCCGTATCAGCAAGAAATGTTTTTAACCACCCCCTATTTTTCATCTCTTTAACAGGAAATTTAGACCAATCAATATTATTTTTATCTAATGTATTCTTTGAATTTGATAAACCAATTAATGTCTCTACCGACAGTCCCAACCCTACAGATAATGCTCGGATCATATCTACGGTTAAAGCTCTTTTTCGATTAAGAACTTCAGAAACTCTACTAGTAGTACCAAAATATGGGGCCAAATCAGCTTGTTTTAACCCTTTCTCATGCATCCTAAATAGAATTGCATCAATAGGATCAGGCGCCTCTATCGGATATTGTTTATTTTCATAATCTTCTATTAAAACCGATAATAATTCCAACCGATCACTCTCAGGACTTCCTATAGCCGGATTTAGCATAATTAAAGAATGCACTTCGTCAAGATAAGCTTGATACTGCTCTCTTGTACGAATAACTTTAAATTCCATTGTTAGCACCTTTAATGTTTACAGCTTTAATAATCGCTATTCTTTGAGAAAACGCGATTTGTAGACAAATAACCCATTTAGAGTTATGTATCGAAAATTCGAAACATTGATTTTCCAAAATAGATACTTTTGGAAATTGTTTCAGAATATCTTCCGCGCCCCGCCAATGAGCATCACGTATTTCAGAGATCCAACTTATGAGCCATTTTTTAGCAAACTCACACTCAATCACTGTTATTTTTTCAAGACCTAAAAGCTTCATTTAAAAATATTCCCAATTTGGGAATAAATTACACCATTTCAAAATACAACTCAATTCCCATTTTGGTAATTATCATAAACTAATTATTGAGAACTACTTTAATTGCTTAAATATTTATCAGTGATATGGTCTTTGTTAGATTTTTTTGAAATAAAAGAATAAATTTAATTAAATAAATCAATATTTAAAGTTTGATATGTTAGATATTGAATTGACATAAGCTGCCCATAATTCCTTCATTCAAAACCTAATTTAGTCACGGTCTTTCTAACAGAATTACAGTCTGACTAACCTCTAATGATCTTAAATAATAAATAACAGTAAAAATACTTTCTGTTATAGGGATAGGTAGTCTATAGATTGTTTTATGTATGTGGACAAATCCAGACTTGTCCACATATTTAAAATTAGGAGTCACTACCTATGCGTTTGCGTTCACGACTTCTAAAATTTTTCACATATAGGCCATCAATCATTTCTTTTGGCTCTAAAGCTAAGGCGCAATTAGCTAAAGTAGCAATTGTATTATCTGTTAACTTAAAGTCATTAGGTAAGAAACCATATTCTTTCTGACGATTACATTCAATAGCTTCAAATAAAGCTCTAAAATAATCAACTAAGGAAGCTCTCTCACCTCTTGTTGCCACTTCAGTAATAGAATCAATAGCAATAGGTACGGCCATTCTTGCATCTTCAGCGATAACTTTCATTACATCATCTAACCGAGGCCAATATTTAAGATCAAACCGACCTTGGAGTTGCTTTAATTTATCTAGCAAAGATGTTCTAAAATACGGATTATTCTGAGATGCTTCACGAATTACATTACCAATGTGATAATGGGTATCTGTCATAAAGCCAGAAGTATTTATTAACTCGGATCTAGTTTCTAGGAGAGCTGCTAATTCATGAGCTTTAATAGAAATTTGCTGATTAATCTCATTCAATTTTTTCTGAGCAGCTCTAGACTTTATTACTTCCTCTGGACTATGCATTGAAGTAATTTCTACTAACAAATCTAAAAAATTTGTGAGGGCTTGATGATATTTCCCTAGTTTTGAATACAACTCACTATAAGCATGTTGTAACTCAACTTTACGCTCAAGTAACCTATCAATGATTATATTTTCACTAGGAAGTATCTTGGCTTGCGTATTAGTAGCTTTTTTATCTAATAGAATAGCTACACATACCTCTTGAGCTTTTATTTCATCTATAGACTTCATGATTTCATCTCTGTAATTGGTTCTGCTTACAGTGTAATTAGCTCAATTAAATCTGTCGGTATCTGAGTAATAACAACTTTTGTAGTACTCAGATACCTCCTTACTCATGAAAGAGTATATAAACAGTAGACTAGTTTTATTGGGAATTATATTAAGCAACTAGAGTCTAGTTAAAATTTTCCAGTTATTGATCACTAACTAAATTAGAACCAATACCACCAAAAAAAAATATAAGTGTTTGATATAAAAAATATATAAACCTTCTATATCTTTAGCCATCCTTTATTTAAGAATTTTTAATCTATAGCTAAGTAAACAGCTATTTCATCGACTACTGCTTTGGCTGTTCTAGAAACCCCAATTAATGTTGCCGATGCCATGCCTGTCCATTCACCATAACCAACTAGCCAAAGGTTGTTTATTTTTATTGAACGCCCATCATTGACAGCAACAGTCTGATTAGGTTCTATCACTCCTAGACTCCTTAAGTGATTTAGGGATGCTTTGAAGCCTGTACACCAAATCACAGCATCAACCAATTGTGTTGAACCATCCTCCCAAACAACCGAATATTCTTTAAATGCTTTAAAGGGTTCTCTGCTATGTAATACCCCACGTTCACGTGCATCTTTGACACTATCAATCATGACAATATCCCCTAGACCACCAATGGGTTGATCAACTATTCGTCCCTCCTGTTGTGCCTTCAAACGTTCTGTTGCTCGAAGGAATAAAACACGCCCATCAACATCATCCGATAAAAATTGAGGAGGATTTACTGTGATCCAAATAGTGTCTGCAACTTCTGAAACTTCAGCAAGAATTTGAGCACCAGAGTTACCTCCTCCTATCACTAGAACCTTTTTATTAATAAAAGGTTCTGGATTAACATAATGTGCTGAATGGGTTTGTATTCCTTTAAATCTTTCTAATCCTTCGTAATGTGGAATATAAGGCTGACTCCATGTACCTGTAGCACTGACAACGGCCTTTGCTCGCCAATATTTATCACCCGCATATACATCTAAGCAGTCATTTTTTTTCTCAATATGATCAACATGTATAGGTCGAATGACAGGAAATTGATAGCGTTGTTCGTATGCAGATAAGTATTGAATCACCTCATTCCGCGTTGGATAAGTTTGTTCAGTTTTTGGCATCATCCAGCCCGACAACGAACTCCAAGTATTTGGAGAAAAAAGACGTAAAGACTCCCAAGCATGTAACCATGCACCACCTGCCTGATTTTGGTCATCTAAAATCACAAATGGAATTTTCTTACGTTTTAAAAAATAGGCTGTAGCAAGAGCTGCTTGTCCACCACCAATAATGACTACATCTACTTCAGCTTGTAATTGAGACAAATTATCTCTCCCTCTTCTTTATTGTCATAAACAAAATCAAAAGCCCAGCCTGTTTAACAGACTGGGCTTATTTCTTAAAACTTTCAAGTGATTGAATTAGCTTTTCAATCGTTCAATTGATCTAGATATTTTTCAGCATCTAGAGCAGCCATACAGCCTGACCCAGCTGAAGTAATCGCTTGACGATAAATGCTGTCAGCGACGTCACCAGCAGCAAAAACACCAGCTACAGAAGTTGCTGTTGCATTACCAGAAGTACCGCTTTGTACTTGGATATAGCCATCACGTAAGTTTAATTGACCATCAAACATTCCAGTATTTGGTTTGTGGCCAATTGCAACGAATAGACCATGAACCTCTACGTCTTGCTTAGACTCATCTTGAGTTGATTTAAGGCGAACACTTGTTACACCAGTATTGTCACCCAATACTTCTTCAACTTCGTGATTCCAGATAATGCTGATTTTGCCTTCTTTTTCTTTAGCAAATAAATGATCTTGCAAAATCTTTTCAGAACGTAAGCTATCACGGCGGTGTACTAGCGTTACATGTGAAGCAATATTTGATAAATAAAGCGCTTCTTCAACAGCAGTGTTACCACCACCTACAACCATTACTTTTTGGTTTTTGTAGAAGAAACCATCACATGTTGCACATGCGCTTACGCCTTGTCCCATAAAGTTTTGTTCAGACTCTAGGCCAAGATATTGAGCTGTAGCACCAGTTGCAATAATCAAAGCATCACATGTGTACTCTTCCATATCACCTTTTAGAACAAAAGGACGTACGTTTAAGTCCACTTCGTTAATATGGTCATAGACGAGTTCTGTACCAAAGCGTTCAGCATGTGCTTGCATACGATCCATTAATGCAGGACCAGTTAAACCTTCAGGATCGCCCGGCCAGTTGTCAACTTCGGTGTTGTTGTAAGTTGCCCACCTAGTTGTAAACCCGCAATTAAAGTAGGTTTAAGGTTTGCACGCGCTGCATAGACAGCTGCACTATAGCCCGCAGGGCCAGAACCGAGAATTATCAGACGTGAATGTCTACTTTGCATTTAGTTCTCTCCAATGTGTTACAGACTACGCTGGTTAACACGTTTAGATAATTCTTCAGCAGATTCTTTACGCTCAGAATATCGATCAGTTAGATACAGGCTTTGTCCACGCGTAAGTAATGTAAACTTATAGAGTTCTTCCATCACATCTACTATACGATCGTAATAAGAAGATGCTTTCATACGTCCATCTTCTTCAAACTCTAAAAAGGCTTTAGGAATTGAAGATTGATTCGGGATTGTAATCATCCGCATCCAGCGCCCCAAAATACGCATCTGGTTAACGCTATTAAAAGATTGTGAACCACCACTAACTTGCATAAGTGCTAAAGTTTTACCTTGCGTCGCACGTATTGCACCACCAGCCAAAGGAATCCAGTCGATTTGGGATTTAAAAATAGAACTCATAGAACCATGACGCTCAGGTGAACACCAAACCATACCCTCTGACCAAGCCAAAAGTTCATGCAATTCTTTTACTTTTGGATGTTCAGTATCGGCATCTTCTGGCAAAGGCAATCCTTTCGGATGAAAGATTTTCACCTCAGCACCAAACTCCTCCAAGATTCGTCCTGCTTCCATCACCGCTAAACGACTATAAGAACGTTCACGATTCGAGCCATATAACAATAAGATGCGTGGTGCATGATCCAGTGCTTTAGCTTGAACTTTCTCTAAAGTAGGTCGATCAAGAAGATTCATATCAACATTTGGGAGATTCATAGATTTACACCGATTCAAAATACTTTTTTCTTAGCCATAAAGAGACACTGACCAAAGCAATCAAAACTGGTACTTCAACTAATGGCCCAATGACTGTAGTAAATGCCACAGGCGATGCTAAACCAAAGGTTGCAATGGCTACAGCCAGTGCTAACTCAAAATTATTACCCGCAGCAGTAAATGAAATTGCTGTAGTTTTTGGGTAGTCATTACCCATCCACTTACTCATAAAGAAACTAATGAAGAACATTACGATAAAGTAAATTGTTAATGGAATCGCAATTCGAATTACATCCAAAGGCAGACTCACTACATCTCCACCTTTGAGACTAAACATAGCAACAATAGTAAACAGTAATGCCAATAGACTTAATGGACTGATCTTCGGTAAAAAGACATTTTGGTACCACTCTAAGCCTTTGGCGTTGACTAAGATCAAACGGGTCAAGAAACCAAGAAAAAAAGGAATACCCAAGTAAATTAATACCGCGTGGGTAATCGTCCAAAAATCCACATTGATTACTTGCCCAGCAATACCAAAATAAGGTGGTAAGAAGGTAAGAAATAACCAAGCATAAGTACTAAAGAACAAAATCTGAAAGATACTATTGAATGCAACCAATGCTGCTACATATTGGTTATCGCCGCAGGCTAAACCATTCCAAACTAAAACCATTGCAATACAACGAGCTAATCCGATCAGGATTAGTCCAGTCATATACTCTGGATAGCTATGCAAAAAAATAATTGCTAATGCAAACATTAATACAGGAGCAATAATCCAGTTCTGTACTAAAGACAAAGTTAATGTTCTTTTGTCTTTAAATACTTGTGGTAGAGCTGCATAGTCCACTTTGGCTAACGGTGGATACATCATCAGAATCAAACCAATCGCAATTGGAATATTGACAGAATCCACACTCATTTTGTCTAAAGTAACGGAAGCTTGAGGTAAGAAGACACCTATCGCAATCCCCAACCCCATCGCAATGAAAATCCATAGCGTCAGGTTACGATCTAAAAATGACAGTCTTTGTTGAGCCATGATTTTCTCATTCAATATCTGATATGTGATTGATTGCAGCAATTAATTCAGGACGAGACATATTTGCTGTATCAAGTGCAAATAAAGCATCTAAACGACGGTTGATATGGTCTACTGTCACTTGGAAAGCTTTTAATTTTTCCTCTTTAGGCAAGTCTAAATGTGATGGATCAGCCAAGCCCCAATGTGCCTTGATCGCTCCCCCCAAATAAAGAGGACAAGCTTCTTGAGCTGCTGAATCACACACAGTAATCACTACATCAGGTTTATATTGCTCACAGTCATCAATGGTTTTACTCCATAAACCTTCTGTTGAAAGACCAAGGTTTTCCAAAGTTTCAATAGTCAATGGATGCACCTGTCCTGATGGCTTACTACCCGCACTGTATGCTTTCCAGTCATGAGGAGCACGACTGTTAAAAAGCACTTCAGACAAAATGCTACGACAACTATTTCCAGTACACAAAAAAAGGAATTTCATAATCTATTACTCACAATAACTATTTATAGAAAGCGTGTTGGTATTGCTTACAACTTGACTAGATGATGTTTTTTTCAAAGTATCTAGAATTTCAAAACACCATGCTGGAAGTTGTTGATTAATGCTGTAGTACACCCATTGGCTTTGTCGTCTGTCTTGTAAGAGACCAGAAGAGCGTAATAAAGCTAAATGCCTAGAAATCTTTGGTTGACTCAGTTGTAGCTTTTCTGTCAGATCACAAACACAGAGTTCTTTATTCTCAGCAATTAAAGTGACAATATTGAGACGGGTTTCATCTGATAAGCATTTAAAAAAATTAACTTGATCCATCTTTGCTACCTATAAATTTGGATATGCAGATAATCACATACAAGAACTAAATTTTTTAATTTACTCTCTGACCATTTTCGTCGATCACTTGTTCACCATCTTCTTTAGTGAAAGCACCTTTTTGTGGTAATGGCAGAATATCCAAGACAACTTCTGAAGGACGACTTAAGCGAGTACCTAATTCAGTAACAACAAATGGTCGATTAATCAAAATAGGATGTTCAAGCATAAAACTGAGTAGTTGTTCATCACTCAAATCACTACGATCAAGCTGTAAATCCCGATAAGGATCTACATTCTGACGAATAGCCTCTCTTACTGTTAAGTTTGCATCCTGAATCAATTTAACTAATTCGTCATGACTAGGTGGTGTAATGAGATATTCAATAACGGTTGGTTCAATTCCTGTATTGCGAATCAAAGCCAAAGTATTCCGAGAGGTGCCACAAGCAGGATTGTGATAAATCTTTACATCTAATGAAGTTGTCATGAAACTGGGACCTCTAATATATTAATATCTTTATATATGAATTAGCATATATATGCAACTTCATATATGATGGTCTGCAAAATACAATCCATTAAATAAGCTAGTTAAATTTGAAAAACTGCTGTAAACAATTCATTTTAGATTAAGAATTTAGCAATAATATTAAATAAGCCAATATACGTATCAGTAAGTTTGAGAAACAAATGTGATCACTAACTTTTTATTCAGGCTAACTTCTTCAGTACACCACATTTGTCCACTGTACATAACCCATCACAAGTCTTTCTTATTTCTAATAGCTGCTGTATGAGTTTCTGCTGATTCCGAATATTTTCCTCTACATCGTTAATATGTGAATCGATAAGCTCATTCACATCAGAACAATTTAGATTAGGCAGATCCTTATAATTTAGTAATTTTTTGATTTCAATTAAGTTCATATTCAAAGAACGACAATTCACAATGAATTTCAACCGATCAATGTAATCTTCAGTATATAGTCTATAGTTACCTTGAGTTCGATCAGGTTGCGGGATTAAACCTTCTTTTTCATAAAACCGTATTGTCAGTACTGAGCACGACGTTTTCTCAGAGAGCTCTCCTATCTTCATAAACATTAGAAATACTCAAAATCCAACTTGACTCTATAGTAGCTATAGAGATTTTAATATGCAATAAGTAAAGATATGACTATGGGCACATCAATGAGTGGTTGCGGTTGTAATAAAGAAAGTTCTTGTGAAGACACTAAGCAAAATCAAAATGAATCAGAAACAAATTCTGGTAACAGTAAAGATTTAACTGCTGAAGAAAGTAAAAGCTCTTGTTGTGGTAATGAAGTACCACAACAATCTAAGCCAGATGAAAAAGATTCTTGTGCTAGTACTCAGCCATGTTCTACGCAGTCAAACTCATGTTGCACCCCAGATTCAATAAGTTCACCTGAGATAATCAGTGATAATGAGGGTGTAGCGACTTTCATCAGTGACTATAAAATCCCTAAAATGGATTGTTCCGCAGAGGAACAAATGGTTCGGATGACTTTATCTTCTTTGGTAAATGTTAAGAGGCTAGTTTTTGATTTGCCGAATCGAAACCTAAAAGTTATGCATAATGGTGAAAGTAATGAAATCACTGCAAAACTTGAAGCTCTTGGGTTTGGCGCTAAATTAAATAAAACTGAAGCCTATGTAAATAAAGAGCATGCAAAAGAAATCAGTACGTTTCTGATTCCGAAAATGGATTGCTCTGCTGAGGAGCAAATGGTTCGTATGGCATTGTCTCCAGTGAGTGAGGTCAAAGGACTAATATTTGATTTACCTAATCGGAAATTAAAAGTTTTTCATAATGATGGTCTTAATGAAATTACTAGCAAACTTGAAGCACTTGGTTTTGGAGCCAAACTTGAAAGTACCGCTGCCTCTGTGGGTGAAATGCCTGAAAAAGCAGATACGTCTGAACAAGCAAAAGTTTTAAAAATTCTTTTAGCGATTAATCTCCTATTATTCTTTATAGAGTTTATCAGTGGTTTGGTAGCTGCCTCTACAGGCTTGATTGCTGACTCATTGGATATGCTTGCTGATGCCACAGTGTTTGGTATAGCACTGTTTGTTGTTGGTAAAAGTGTAAAAAAACAATTAAAAGCAGCGCATCTTTCAGGCTGGTTACAGTTAATTCTCGCTACTTCTGTAATTGTAGATGTTGTGCGTCGGTTCATTTATGGTAGTGAGCCAGAGTCTTTCTTGATGATTGGAATTGCTGCTTTAGCGCTAATTGCCAATTTTTATTGTATATACCTAATGTCTCATCAAAAAAATGATGGTGCACACATGAAGGCTAGTTGGGTCTTTTTATCCAATGATATCATAGTCAATTTTGGTGTGATTTGTGCAGGGATACTAGTTGCTTTGACAGGTTCCGCATATCCAGATCTTGTTATAGGAATAATTGTTTCACTTTTCGTACTTAACGGTGCTCGAAAAATTTTGGCATTGAAATAAGAGTATTAAAAATGAATTTATTCCAAGTTAAACCAAACGAATTTGTCAAAATTGTTGACCTAAAAAAAGGTAACCAATATTTAGATAAAAATGATCCAGTTCTCGAACGACTTGAATTGTTAGGTTTCAGAATTGGTGAAACTTTACAAGTTCTAGCTAAGGGACTTTTCGGTGGTGATCCAGTATTGGTTCAAATTGAAACTTCTCGATTTGCGTTAAGAAAGAATGAAGCTGAACGAATTTTTGTAGAGATTGTTTCAAATGAACAGTAAAAATATTGCACTTATTGGTAACCCAAATTGTGGGAAAACATCTCTCTTTAATACTTTAACAGGTACTCGTCAAAAAGTAGCTAATTATGCTGGTGTTACTGTTGAGCGGAAAGAAGGTTTTTTTAAACTACCTTCTGGTGAATCAGTTCGAGTTTTAGATTTGCCCGGCACATACAGCTTAAAGCCTACGAGTCTAGATGAAGAGGTAACAAGGGCTGTATGCTTAGGTGAGCTTGAGGGTGAGGTTCTACCTGATATATATGTATGTGTGGTTGATGCCACTAATTTACATTTACATTTAAGTCTTGTGCTTGAAATAAGGGCATTGAATCGACCAATGCTTCTTGTTTTAAATATGATGGATGAGGTCAAAAAGCGTGGTATTTCGATAGATATTAATAAGCTATCAGAATTGTTGGGTATCCCTGTTATTGAGGCTGTTGCCGTTAAAACTAAAGGCGTGCAAGAACTACTAAATCAATTAGATCAAAAAAATCTATTTGTCACTCCTTATCATTCTGATCTGAATCATTTTGATCAGATTAAAAATATTACTAAACAGGTAATTTTAAAAAATGATAACGGTGATGCAAGAACAGCTTTCTTGGATAAAATTTTCTTACATCCTGTACTTGGTTTAGTCATCCTAACGCTTACCATGTTTGTCATGTTCCAAGCCGTTTTTATCTGGGCACAACCTTTTATCTCATTAATTGAAAATGCAATTGCTTGGTTAGGTAATACAATTGGCCCGCTTATTACTCATCCATTACTTAGAAGTCTTATTGTTGATGGGGTAATCGCTGGATCGGGTAGTGTTTTGGCTTATATGCCGCAGATCCTTATCTTATTCTTCTTTATTTTAATTTTAGAAGAATCAGGTTATTTGCCACGAGCAGCATTCCTTTTGGATAAATTAATGTCCAAAGCTGGTTTAAGTGGACGTTCCTTTATTCCACTATTGTCTAGTTTTGCCTGTGCTATTCCTGGTGTCATGGCAACACGAAGCATTAGTTCGGAAAGAGATCGTCTAGCAACCATTATGATTGCGCCATTAATGACTTGTTCTGCAAGATTACCTGTTTATGCTTTGCTAATTGCGGCATTCATTCCAAACAAATTAGTTTATGGTTGGTTGAGCCTACAAGGTTTAGTTCTTTTTGGACTATATATGGCTGGAATTGTTTCAGCATTATGTGTTTCTTTATTTTTGAAACTAGTTAGAAAAGATAAAACAGAAAGTATTTTTATCTTTGAGTTGCCTACTTATCGATTGCCAGATATTCGAAACGTTGCATTAGGACTTTATGATCGAGCTACGATCTTTCTAAAAAGAGTTGGTGGTATTATCGTAGCATTATCTATATTGCTTTGGGTGTTGGTTACGTTCCCTCAACCACCTGAGCATGCCACGATGCCTGCTATCAACTATAGTTTAGCTGGACAACTTGGACACATTATTCAGCCTATATTTGCACCTATTGGCTTTACTTGGGAAATCTGTATCGCATTAATTCCTGCTATGGCTGCAAGGGAAGTTGTCATTGCTGCTTTAGGTGTAATTTATGCTATGTCTGGAGATGAAGATACTGTAACTCAAACATTGTTGAGTCAAATCTCTGGTCCTGATGGTTGGGGGCTAGCTACAGGGATGTCATTATTAGTTTGGTACATTTTCGCACCACATTGTCTTGCAACATTAGCGACCATTCGTCGTGAAACTGGTAGCTGGAAACAGCCTGTTATTATGGCGACTTACTTATTTGGGCTTGCGTATTTCTTTGCCTTCATTACATATCAGCTTATTAGTAGACTTTAATCAAAATAAGAATATTTCATAAAGAAAAATGGATGCCTTCGCATCCATTTTTCTTTTAAGTATCAAACTGATTATGAGCTTTTTTTCACAGCAACAATAATCTGACTCTCACCCTCTATTTTTAATTCGAAGTCAACCTTTTCCCCTACAGTTAAACCATTCAATAATGCTGGATCTGCAACTTTAAAGCCCATGGTCATTGCAGGCCATTTAATTGCAGGAATTGCTTCATGGTCGAGTGTTAGAATATTTTCTTTCGTATCAATAGCAGTAATCACACCAACAGCTTGAGCTGTTGCAACTGTAGATGACTCTTTACTCATCTGCTCCATCGGTGCTTCCGCTTTCTTTTGCTCTGATGCCTCATTTTTGCTACATGCACTTAACGCAGCAACAGTTGCAACAAGAGCCACAATTTTCATAAATTTCAACATAATAAAACCTCTTTTGACGAAATAATAAAACTATCAATTCTTTGATAGTTTTCTTTTGATTAAAAGCTGATATGCCGCAGGGATAACAAACATAGATAAGAGAGGGGCTGAAATCATCCCCCCAACCATAGGTAAAGCAATACGACTCATTAATTCAGAACCTGTTCCAGTCCCCAACAGAATAGGGATTAACCCCGCCAAAATGACAGCGACTGTCATTGCTTTAGGGCGAACACGTAGCACGGCTCCTGTATGAATTGCCTTATTGAGTTGTTGCTCTGTTAAGGATGCCGTTGAAGAAGATAGGCTTTGCTGTGCATGCTCAATTGCTTGCTTTAAATAGAACAACATGACTACACCAAACTCTGCGGCAACACCAGCAAGTGCAATAAAACCAACAGCAATCGCAACCGAAAAGTGATAATCACTCAAGTACATAGCCCAAATACCACCAATCAAGGCAAAAGGTAGTGTTGCCATAATCAGAACAGCATCTTGTACTTGCCTAAAAATCAAATAGAGCAATAGAAAAATGATCATCAAAGTAATTGGAATAACAACTTTTAAGCGAGCATTCGCACGCTCCATGAACTCAAACTGTCCTGAATAGCTAATGCTCATGGCAGAAGAACGTTTTACTTTTTGGTCTATGGCCTGCTTCAAATCTTGTACAACCGAAGCTAAGTCACGTCCTTGTACATCGACATAGATCCAACCACTTGGACGGGCATTCTCACTTTTAAGCATTGGCGGCCCATCTGTAATTTGAATATTAGCAACACTACTCAAGACTATTTGTTGACCAGATTCAGTTAGAATCGGTAAATTTCTTAAGGCTTCCAGTGAATCTCGAATCTCTCGTGGGTAACGTACATTAATGGGATACCGTGCCAAGCCTTCAACAGTTTCACCAATATTTTCCCCGCCAATCGCTGATGAGACGATTTGCTGTACATCTTTAATATTGAGACCATATCGCGCAGCCTGCATACGGTTAATATCAACATCAACATATCGACCACCTGTGAGCCGTTCAGCTAAAGCTGAACTAACACCGGGCACCTGTTTAGCCACTTGTTCAATTTGCTGTGCTACCCGATCAATATCTTGCAGATCATTTGCTGAAACCTTAATCCCGATTGGACTTTTCACCCCAGTTGCCAACATATCAATCCGGTTACGGATAGGTGGCACCCAAATGTTTGTTAAACCCGGTACTTGGACTGCCTTATCTAGTTCTTTTATCAATTTGTCAGGTGTCATACCTGAACGCCATTCAGACCGTGGTTTGAACTGAATCGTGGTTTCAAACATTTCTAATGGTGCAGAATCTGTGGCTGACTCTGCGCGACCAGCTTTACCGAATACTGTTGCAACTTCAGGAACGGTTTTAATCATTCGATCAGTCTGTTGGAGTAGCTCAGAAGCTTTTGCTGCGGACAATCCCGGTAAAGCTGAAGGCATATACAGTAAATCACCTTCATCCATATTGGGTAGAAACTCCCCACCTAACCGTGTTAAAGGGAAAAGACTAATAAGGAAAATTAGCAATGCACCAAGTAAAATTGTCTTTGGATGAGCTAAAACCTTATCCAACATAGGGCTGTATATTTTGATCAGAAAACGGTTCAGTGGATTACGCTGTTCAGAAGGTAATTTCCCTCGAATCCAATAACCCATTAAAACGGGAATCAAGGTAATGGATAAACCTGCTGCTGCTGCCATTGCATAGGTTTTAGTAAATGCCAGTGGTGAGAACAAGCGACCTTCTTGTGCCTGTAAAGTAAAAATAGGAATGAAGGATAAGGTAATGATGAGTAGACAGAAAAATAAAGTTGGCCCGACCTCACTGGCAGAACGTGTAATGATGTTCCAACGGACTTGTGCTTCCAAGACTTGCTCAGGATGTTCGTGTTGCCAAGTTTCGATATGCTTATGTGCATTTTCAACCATTACAATTGCGGCATCGACCATAGCGCCAATCGCGATAGCAATACCACCCAACGACATGATATTGGCATTTAGCCCTTGATAATGCATCACCAAGAAAGCAGATAAAATCCCAAGCGGCAAAGAAACAATAGCCACCATTGCTGAACGTAAATGCCAGAGGAATAGTCCACAGACTAAAGCCACCACAATAAACTCTTCAATTAATTTATGGCTGAGATTTTCTACTGCTCTATCAATCAATTGACTGCGATCATATACAGGAACAACTTGTACACCTTTCGGTAGACTTTGTTGTAATTCAGCTAGCTTCGCTTTCACAGCAGTAATCGTTTCACGTGCATTTTTACCTGCTCGTAAAATCACGACACCCCCAACCGTTTCACCTTGCCCATTCAATTCACTGATGCCACGACGCATTTCTGGACCAAGTTGAATAGTTGCAACATCACCTAAAGAAACAGGAACACCGAAACTATTTGTTCGTAAAGGAATTTGGCGAAAATCATCTAAAGTTTTTAAATAACCAGAAGCCCGCACCATATATTCCGTTTCAGCCATTTCCAGAACTGAACCACCAGTTTCCTGATTAGCTTTTTGAATCGCCTCAATGACATTGTTTTGTGTGACACCTAAAGTAGCCATCTTGCTTGGGTCTAAGACAACCTGATATTGCTTAACCATTCCCCCAATTGTGGCAACTTCAGCCACATTAGGTAATGTCTTCAGTTCATACTTTAAAAACCAGTCTTGTATGCTTCTCAGCTCCGAAAGATCATGCTGTCCTGTTGGGTCTACTAATGCATATTCATAAACCCAACCAACGCCAGTGGCATCTGGTCCCAATGAAGATTTCGCATTTGCAGGCATTTTCCCTTGAATTTGATTTAGATACTCCAATACACGAGAACGGGCCCAGTAAAGGTCAGTATGTTCATCAAAGATGACATAAACAAATGAGTCACCAAAAAAAGAATAACCGCGAACAGTTTTAACACCCGGTACCGATAACATGGTTGTTGTTAAAGGGTAGGTCACCTGATTTTCAACAATTTGTGGTGCCTGACCAGAAAAATTAGTTCGAATAATTACTTGTACATCAGACAAATCTGGTAATGCATCGACCGGAGTATTCTTTACGGCCCAAGTTCCCCAAGCAGCCAGAATTAAAGCGGCCAACAGGACAAATACACGATTCGCAATTGAAAAACGAATAATACGGGCAATCATAATCGTCCTCCCGTTTAGTTCTTCATAGATGTCATAGACATCTTGGAAATGTCAGAAATAACGTAAGTATCTCTAGCATGTGTAAAACTAAAACGGACCTGATCGCCTTGCTGAATTTGGGTAAATGGTTGCACTGGTTGTTTAAAGCTCATAGTCATAGCCCCCCAACCCAACTCAGGAATCGCCTGATGTGAAATGGTAATGTCTTGAGCTGTGACTTTTTCAACTTTACCAATGCCTTGATATATTGATGTCTTAACCACTTGGGATGAAGTCATCGATTGTCCAGTGTTCAGCTTATCCAATACACCTTGTAAATTTGCTTCAGAATCAATCAGGAATTGCCCTGAAATTACTACCTTCTGACCAGCTTTCAACCCTTGTAGAATTGCAATTTTATTGCCATCACTTTGACCTAAATGTACTACAACAGGTTCAAAATGCCCTTGCTCATGTCCCACAATGACAACGTTCCGAGTACCTGTACGTATAACAGCTTGCTCTGGTATAACTAAATTGCTTTGTGGGTTGTTGGAGAATTTAACAGAAGCAAACATTCCCGGCTTGAGCAGTCCCTCTCTATTGGGCAACTCAATACGAACTTTTATGGTTCTACTCGTGCTATCCAAAGTTGGTAAAATATCAATAACTTTACCGGACACTATTTGAGGGTATGCAACAAAAGTAGCTTCAACTTTCATTCCCCGTTTTATCCCGGCAATTTGTGCTTCTGGAACAGATGCTTCTAACCAGATTGGGCTTATCCCCTTGATAGTGACAAGCGTTTGCCCCATAGCTAAAGCCATTCCATTGCGGACTTCTAACGAATCAATAAATCCACTCACAGGTGCACTTAAAGTCATATTGGATTGCACTCGATGTGTCCGCTCGACTTGATTAATCACATTTTGTGGGATTCCTAAAAGCTGTAAACGTTGTCGGCTTGCCTGAATAAGAGAACGATCTCCAGTTCGAAGTACAGCTAGAAATTCAGTTTGTTCTCCTGTCCATTCGGGTATTGAAATATCAGCTATGGGACTGCCTTGCGTCACCATATCCCCAACGGCATGTCCGTACACTCGTTGGACGAAACCACTTGCCCTTGTTTGTAAAATAGCTACCTGTCGTTCATTGGTCTGCAATATACCATTGGTTAACAAAGCATTTCCCATCACAGCTTGTTCGACTGAAGCATAACGGATTGCTAAATTTTGTTGGAGGGATGGATCAATCTTAACCGCAGGATAACTGTCTTCAGTCATCGTAGTATTTTCATTTGCATATTTAGGAACCAGTTGCATGTCCATAAATGGCGATTTCCCCGGTTTATCAAAATGCTGTTCAGGCTTCATTGGGTCATACCAATACAACACTTTGGCAGCCTGTTGCGGACCTGATTGAGGATTGTATTTCTGATGTGCAATCCAGTATCCAGCGCCACCACCCGCAGCCAGACTAATTACCGCAACGCCCATGACAGTAACTGCTAATTTATTTCTTAACATTATGGCTGCCCCTCAACATGGTTTAAGGTCGGTTCTTCAAAGGCATAATAAAGTTGGGCTTTAGTCACAGCCTGTTGCTGTTGGAGATCAATGAGACGCAAACGCTGTTCTAAAAGAGCTTGTCGAGCAGCAATAACATTAGATAAATTACTTTTACCTGCTTGATAGCTTGCCAACTGTAAACCCACTTTTTGTTTAGCGAGTGGAATACTTGTTTGCATCGCACGTCTAATTTGCTGATCAAGTGCATCAAGATCGGATAACCCATCATCTAGCATAGTGAGATGGTCACGGTATTGGACTTCTTGATCGGCAGTAATCCTGTTTTGTTCGGCTAAAGCTGCCCGAATGAGTGGACTACTACGTCTTTTTGAAAACACAGGAAGCTCTGTTGTTAGTTGCACCCCGATCATATCGCCAAATTCGGGTGCTCGATGCTGATAAGCAAGTTCAATACCCCAATCTGGTTTCTGTAAAGCCTGAGCTTGCTTCAGTTTTGCTTCAGCAGTTTGCTTTTCTGCCTGAAATGCTTTTAATTCAGGATGTTGATGCAAATGATGATATAGCTTTGATCTATCAAGGTAGATAGATGGTGCTTGGTCAGGTAAGGTTTCAATTTGAGAGAGATTTTCAGTAGGTTCTGCACTGACTAACCGATGCAACTCCAACTTGGCTTTATTTAAATCACGAAGTAAATCATCCTTCTGGTCAAGCAATACCGTGGCTTCTTGTCTTGGATCAAGTGCATCGGCAATGATTGTACGACCAGAGATGACCTGTGTTTGAGTAATTTGAGAAAGTAATCGATTCTCTGAAAACAGTTCATCGTATAGTGCTAATTTACGTTCAAGATAAAAGCGCTTAAGCCAAGCAGATGCGACTTTCTGACGTAACTCAATACGCAGAATCTCAGTTTGAGCATTGGCCGAACCTAGTTCAGCTTTTGCTAAATCGACCTCAGCTTGTCTTTTGGCACGATTTGGAAAATCTTGCATCACGCCAATTTTTTGCATAGTCATACCTTCTCGTGTGACTGACCATGCAGCATCGCCAGATACAGGGTAATTATCTAAGCCCACAAATAGTTTAGGGTTAGGTAAAATACCTGAAGCTGAAACCATATCCTCAGCCCCTTCAATCTGGGCGCTATTTGCTCTTAGGGTAGGTGCATATTGCTCAGCAAGATTCAAAGCTGTATCCAAGGTCAGTGGCTGGGCATAAGCATGACCATAGGTCAAAGAGAAGCAAGCCACAGCTATTGACCATCCCCCCCATTTTCGAGACAGTTTTTCTTTATAAAAGTCCATATTTCTAGCTCTAAAAAGATGTACACGCGCGCGTGCAGAACATCCATAGAAAAATCTATGAATGATAAAAAATCATCAGATTAGTTAGAGCGTGGGGGTTTCCATAAACCAGAAGGGTATGGAGAAGGAAGGTTTTGATCTGGAGAATAAAAAATAGAGCGTTCTATTGGAGAGAACACAATTGAGTGCGAAATATCTTGAGCAGTGTTGGCATAAGCAATCTTGGCAAAAGACATAATACAATCTTGCTCAGAGAGCCTGTAAATTATTTTGTGTAAGTTCCATTTTTTATAAATGATCTTTTAATCGATCATCGAACTGAATCGTAAACCAATTCATTGCTAAACGCCAATTTTGAATTGGCATCGTCCATTTCTTCGCAGCATTTGATGTTGCTAAGTAAATGACCTTCTTTACTGAGTCATCAGATGAAAAGATTTTCCTTTTCTTCGTTGAATGGCGTATTACGCTATTCAACGACTCAATCGCATTTGTTGTATAAATAGCATGACGTATTTCGGCTGGATAGCTAAAGATCGTTCGGATATTTTCCCAATTGGCCCGCCAGGATTCTCCAATTTTGGGATACTGGTGATTCCATTGATCACAGAAGATGTCTAGGGATTTTAAAGCATTTTCCTCTGTACTTGCCTGATAAATCGCTTTCAGACCCGACGTAACAGCTTTGTAGTCTTTCCAGCTTACAAATCTCAGGCTATTGCGTACAACATGCACGATACATAGTTGAATATCAGTATGAGGGTAAACAGAGGCTATCGCGTCAGGGAAGCCTTTTAATCCATCTACACAGGCAACAAGAATGTCCTGTACTCCTCGATTTTTTAGCTCTGTCATGACTGACAGCCAGAATTTGGCACCTTCTGTCTGAGCAATCCACATACCCAGTAATTCTTTTTGCCCATCCATATTGATGCCTAAAGCAGGGTATACGGACTTGTTAATCACATTGGAGTGCTGACGGACTTTGACAACAATACAGTCAAGATAGACAACAGGATAAAGGCTATCTAAGGCTCTATTTTGCCACTCAGTCACTTGCTCAATCACAGCATCGGTAACTTTGCTGATGAGAGATGCTGACACATCGGCATCGTACATTTCTTTGAAGAAGGCTACAATTTCCCTATTAGTCATTCCTTTTGCATACAGTGAGAGGATTTGGTCATCCATACTGGTGATGCGTGTTTGGTGCTTTTTGATAATTTGTGGCTCAAATGAACCTTCTCGATCACGGGGAATATCTAAAGCCAGTTGTCCATCTTGAGTTGTAATGGTTTTAGAACTAAACCCATTACGGCTATTTGAGCCTTTCTTGGGCTGATGCTTTTCATAACCGAGATGGTCTGAAAGTTCAGTATTGAGTGCAGTTTCAATCATGAATTTTTTAAAGACTGCTGTCATTTGGTTTAAGTCTTCTGGTGTTTTTAGACCTTTAGCCAATTCGGCAGCCATACTTTTGATTGTTGCTTCATCCATGTGAAGTACCTTTTGTAATTATCCTCTGAAGGATAAATGAAAATTAAGTACTTACACAAAATTTAGAACAGTCCCTGCTCAGACATACATGATGGATCATGTACATCTTTTTTTACCTTCACCTCGGTTTTCATACAGTCAGTATG
This sequence comes from Acinetobacter pittii, assembly GCF_034064985.1. Classification (NCBI taxonomy): domain Bacteria; kingdom Pseudomonadati; phylum Pseudomonadota; class Gammaproteobacteria; order Moraxellales; family Moraxellaceae; genus Acinetobacter; species Acinetobacter pittii. The sequence continues at coordinate 3,260,916 of NZ_CP139249.1, forward strand.
CATCATACCCCGAACTTCGGACAGCTCCATTTGCATGGTTTGTATCTGTTCAGATGGCATTAAACAACGCTTATGTACAGATGAAGCAGCAGCAGCCGATCCTACTAACAGGATAGCAAACGATAAAAACAGCGATAGGCATGTCTTTAACCACTGCATAATGATAAGACCAAAATTTAAGCTTTTTTAGTTTTACAGAATTGAAAGGCAATAGCAACAATTTCATGAATAGTAGCTAAAACTACCATTCATGATTCCAAGTTATAGTACATTAAAAGCCCAATTCGATGCCTGCACCATATCTCCATCCTTTTTCGGACTCAGTTGCTTCTTGCATATTAGTCGCTTTTTTTCCTTTTTCATATTGATAAGCAATATCTACAAAAGGTCGGATTCTCTTAGTAACTTCATATCTGGTTTTAATACCTGTCTTTAATTCAGATAAACCTGATTTTGCAGCATAGTTAGAATTATCGCTAAACACAGCATCTACTTCGAGATAAGGTTGTGTGATCAATTTCTGGGTTAACAAGAAATCACGCTCGACTTCTAAGCTTGCCCCCCAGAAATTATTCTCACCACCGTACAAATAAGCTTGGGTTTCAAAGAAATAGGGAGCTAATCCCAATACGCCAATAACACCATCAACCCGATCACTATTGCTGTTATTTTTATCTTCACTATATCTCACCCCCGCCTGCACATCCCAGAAGGGTGCTACATTACGGCTATAAAGTGCAGACACATCATATTTTGGATCATGACTTTCTACTTTATCCAAATTTGCTTCAATAAATAGGCGATTTTCATCTGTGCCTATCAATGTTTCAATTTTCGATCCTAAAGTACCTTTGCCATCTTCATCCACAGTCCACTCATTCTCAAATTTAGTCGTTTGAAAAACTTGTCCACCATGTTCTTTCAGATGCTTATCATGATTTCGGCTATTAGATGTTTCAACTTCAAGACCTGCATTGTTATCTCCATCATTACCAGAAGTTGAATTTTGATAAGTATTACGGTCAACATAACCTAGCCCACCAGGCTCTTTTAACAGCATTTTCATACTCTCGGACTGACAGAATTTAGTACTATTATCCGTGCGTTGAACATCAGTATTATTTGCAAAAGCTAGACCTGATAATCCAATTAAAGCTATAGATAAAAGTGTCTTAGAATATATTTTTTTAGTGGTGCGCATGTTGATTTACCCCCTTATCATTAGTATTAGGTTGAGTAACAACATCTTTCGAAGATGTACTATTACTATCGACATTTGCCACAATAAGTTTATTCATCATTCCAGCAGACATGTGATAGAGCAAATGACAATGGATGGCCCATTCACCTAACTCATCAGCAGTTAATAAAGTTGTAACTGTTTTACCTGGTGGAACAATTACTGTATGTTTATTCGGCATATTACTTGGATCTTGGCCATTTTCCAGTTGCATAAACATGCCGTGTAAATGCATTGGATGAGCCATCATACTGTCGTTAACAAATTTCAAGCGTATACGCTCACCATATTTCACTTTAAATGGTTCAGTTTCATTAAACTTCTTACCATTAATTGTCCAAATATAGCGCTCCATATTTCCCCCTAAGCGGATTTCAATTTCACGTTCTGGAGCACGAGTATCTTTTTGAGGGGTTAAAGATTGTAGATCACTATATTGAAGTGCTTTTAGTCCAGCTGGGGTTGAGGCATTCGCCCATCCGTAAACCACCTCATCTGATCCAGAAGAGCCCATTGTTTTTGAAGACATGTCGTGACCCATACCTTTCATTGAAGACATGTCGTGACCCATACCTTTCATTGAAGACATGTCATGACCCATACCTTCCATCGAAGACATGTCATGATCCATACCTTTCATTGAAGACATGTCATGATCCATACCTTTCATTGAAGACATGTCGTGACCCATACCTTTCATTGAAGACATGTCATGACCCATACCTTCCATCGAAGACATGTCATGGTTCATTCCCATATCTTCCATCGTCAGTAAAGCACGGGGACGAGGTGTCGGCATCATTATATTTTTTACAGGTGAAGTATTTTCATCATGTAATGTACCGATAGAAAAACCACTTCGATCAATAGATTCAGCTTCAATCTGATAACTTGCTTGTTTCGGTTCTACAATAACATCATAAGTCTCAGCGGTTCCTATCCGGAACTCATCCACTGGCACGGGTTTTACTGGTTGTCCATCCGCGCTGACTACTGTCATTTTCAGATTAGGAATTCTTACATCGAACAAAGACATTGCAGAAGCATTGATAAAACGAAGACGTACTTTTTCTCCAGCTTTAAAATTTCCAGTCCAATTTTGTTCTGGAGTCTTACCATTCATTAAAAACGTATAGTTTGTTACATCAGACATATCTGTCTTAAGCATTCGCATCTGATTCCACATGGAACGATCTTTCCATGTTGCTTTTAAACCATCTCTTTTAATCTGCCTGAAAACATCAAAAACCGTTTCTCTTCGATTCTGGTAATAATCAGCTTCTTTCTTGAGATTACTCATAATCTGACCACTAGTAGAATTGTGAAAATCAGAGAGTAAGACTACGTAATCTCTATCAGCTTTTTCTCCAGCCGTTAAAGGAACTTTATTTTTGGGATAAATAACTAGAGGACCATACAAGCCATCTTGCTCTTGGCCTTTACTATGCGAGTGATACCAATAGGTTCCATTCTGACGAACCTTGAATTTATATTCATAGGTTTTATTTGGTGCAATACCATCAAACTTGTTGAACCCAGGTACTCCATCCATAATGCCAGGTAAAATTAAACCATGCCAATGAATAGATGAATCTTGGTTTTTCAACTTGTTGTGTACGCGAATAACGGCATCATCACCTTCCTCAAACTCAAGAAGAGGTGCAACAAACTTACCATTTACAGTAATTCGTTTTAGAGGCTTTCCTGTAATATTCACCGTCTGTTCAGCAATTGTTAAATCATATTCTTTAACCGCTGCCATAACCCAAGTCGACGAAAACAATCCGACTCCTATTAAAAGGACATGACTTAATTTTCTAGACATTTATTTTCACCTATCTATAGTTAATTGAGGGCTAAGCAGGTGGATAAAATACTTTCCCTCAATATCTTATTTCGCGTATTAATTATTTATTTGGCATATTCATTTTAGAATGGTCCATCTCACCCATTTGAGAATGATCCATGTTCATCATTTTAGAATGATCCATTTGGGACATATCAGACATTTGGCTGTGATCATGCTGACTATGGTTTTGTTGATTTTCCTTGCCATCTTTCATATCACAAGGCTTTTTGCATTTCTCTTGTGCTTTTGAATTTACTTTAACTTCTGTACTTACAGTATTTTTCTGTTGAGCATCCGCAGCCCAAGATTGGCTTCCAGCAATTAAAGTCCCAACACACATAAAAGCAGTAAAGCTACGACGGAATAGAGTTTTCATTGATTGCTCCAAAAATAAATTTTATATAACTAACTTATAGGTTGGAACCGGACATCTATGTGACTTGAAAATGACATTTTTGTAATCTACATCGCATCCTGTATTTATAACGTTATTATGGTCTTAATATGCGATACGGGGCTTAATAAATGAGAATCTTACTAGTTGAAGATGAACAAAAAACTGGTGATTATCTAAAGCAAGGTCTTTCTGAGGCAGGATATATTACAGACTGGGTTACAGATGGCTTATCAGGTAAACATCAAGCTCTTTCTGAAGAATATGATCTAATTATACTAGATGTAATGTTACCGAAGTTAGATGGTTGGAATATCATTAATGATATTCGCAAAAGTGGCAAAACTATGCCTATCCTTTTTCTCTCAGCACGTGATCAAATTGAAGATAGAGTTAAAGGCCTGGAACTAGGAGCTGATGATTATCTCGTTAAGCCTTTTGCTTTTGCAGAACTTCTTGCCCGAATTAAAACTTTACTTCGTCGCGGTCAACAAAAGGAAGATAGCAATATTATTACTATTGCTGATCTTGAACTTGATCTTCGTAAACGCCGTGTCACACGTGCTGGACAAAGAATTGACCTTACAGCTAAAGAGTTCGCATTGATGGAATTATTCATGCGTAGACGTGGAGAGATTCTGCCTCGTGCTCTCATTGCTTCTCAAATATGGGATATGAATTTTGATAGTGATACAAACGTTGTAGAAGTCGCTATTAAACGTCTAAGAAATAAAATAGATAGTAATTTTAGTCCTAAGTTGATTCAAAACATCCGCGGAATGGGGTATGTCTTAGAGGTAGAAGATGACTCATAAACTGTTTAATGCGATCAGTTTCCGTATTGCTCTCATCTTCTCATTATCTACCATTATTATCTTAATGATTATGGGGCTGGTCATTCATCAGCTTGTTATGCATCATTTTGAAACTCAGGACCGCACTCAGCTAGAAGGGAAAATTCAGCTTTTAGAAAATTTACTGGAACAGAATCCGAAAAATACCGATGAACTAAAGATATATTTAAAAGATGCTTTAGTTGGCCATCATGACCTAATTGTCCAGATTGAACGCCCAACTGGCCAAATCATTTTTAGTTCAGCACCTGCCGTTATAAAGGCTAAAACATTAGTAAAGTCCAAACATATCCCTTGGATAGAGTGGGAAATTCAAAATAAAACATACCGCGGTTTAGTTTATAAGAAGTCGTTTGATAAAAATATGAGTGTTCCAACTGCTCAAATTATTGTTGGAATCGATACCTCCGAACATCAACATTTTTTAAACGACTTTAGACGACAATTGTTATATATCGGAGTGGTGGGCACAATTTGTTTAATGTTTTTAGGTTGGTTTGCCGCATGGAGGGGCTTACGTCCAGTTCAGAAAATGGCAAAAGTTGCAGAAGGTATTTCAGCTCAGCATCTATCTGAACGTTTAGCAGTCGATAACACTCCTACTGAACTAAAATCATTAGCCATAGCCTTTAACGATATGCTAGATCGATTAGAAACTGCTGTAGAAAAACTCTCAGATTTTTCATCTGATCTTGCCCATGAAATTAGAACGCCAATTAATAATTTAATGACTCAAACTCAAGTATGTTTATCTCGTAGTCGGGATATTAATACTTATCAGGAAGTCCTCTTTTCTAATCTGGAAGAGTTTGAACGTTTGGCTCGAATGGTTTCAGATATGTTATTTCTTGCAAAGGCAGAGCATGGCCTACACTTACCAAACCTGCAGCAGATCAACCTGGTACAAGAAATTTCTGCTTTATTTGACTTCTATGATGCTATCGCTGCTGAAAAGGGAATGTCCCTAGAACAAAGTGGACAAGGATATGTAAAAGGCGATCCTTCAATGTTACGTCGTGCACTGAGTAATTTACTATCAAATGCGATCAAATATGGCAAACCTGATACAGTAATTAAGATTAACTGCCGACAAAATATTGATACCACTATATTTACAATCGAAAATGAAAGCTCACCAATAACATCTGAGCAGCTGAATCGGTTATTTGACCGTTTTTACCGTACGGATGCGTCCAGACAAAGAGTTGAGGAAGGCACAGGTTTAGGTCTAGCAATTACCAAGTCAATTCTTGATGTACATGGTGCAACGATTCAAGCGGACTATAACAACGGTCGGATAGCTTTTCAAATAATTTTTAAAAGATAAATATTTGTGAATAAAAAATAACTGACTACTCATTTCTATATCTAAAAAGTTATGAGTAGTCAGACAATGATTCTTTCTTAACTACGTAACCTTAAAGCATTACCAATAACCGATGCTGAACTTAGGCTCATTGCTAAAGCTGCGATCATAGGAGAAAGTAGCCAACCGGTAAATGGATATAAAATACCCGCAGCTAAAGGGATGCCTAAAGCATTATAAAGAAATGCAAACATCAGGTTTTGCCTCATATTTTTAATAGTGGCCTCTGACAGGGAACGAGCGATCTCTATACCCCGTAAATCACCTTTGACTAAAGTGACTTGAGCACTATTCATGGCCACATCTGTTCCTGTTCCCATTGCAATACCAATATCCGCTTGAGCTAAAGCTGGGGCATCATTGATGCCATCACCTGCCATTGCAACCATTCTTCCTTCTTTTTGTAATTTATTAACCAGTTCCAGTTTATCTGCCGGTTTAACTTCTCCATAAACTTCATCAATGCCTAATCTAGCTCCAACTGATTTTGCAGTAGTTAAACCATCTCCTGTGGCCATTATAATTCTTAAACCAGAATTCTTCAGAGCATGCACAGCCTCAGGTGTACTGGCTTTGATTGGATCAGAAACAGCCAATAATCCTACGAGCTTCCCATCAACAGCCAAATGCATAACACTCGCACCTTCTGCTCTTAATTGCTCAGCTTGAGGGATATATGTATCAACTGATATGCCGAGTTGTTCCATTAGAGCGGTATTGCCTAATGCTAATTGTTGCCCCTCTAACTCGCCCTTCACACCAATTCCGGAACCTGACTCGAAAGATGTTGGTGTGGTTAGTACAAGGTTTCTTTCACGGGCAGCCCGTACAATTGCATCCGCCAAGGGATGTTCACTACCTTGATCCAAGCTCGCAGCTAGTCTGAGAACTTCATTCCCTTCATATCCGGATAAAGCAATGACCTTATCAAACGAGGGGTGACCTTCTGTTAAGGTGCCTGTTTTATCAATAATTAATGTATCTATCTTACGTAAATTTTCTATTGCTGCGGCATCACGGAAGAGTACGCCATTGGATGCACCACAACCTGTTGCGACCATGATTGACATGGGTGTAGCCAATCCTAAAGCACACGGGCAAGCAATAATTAAAACTGCGACAGCATTGATTAGTCCATATACCCAACTTGGTTCTGGTCCAAATATTCCCCAACCAAAAAAAGTAAGGATAGATATACCGATCACCACCAGCACAAACCAACCGGCTACCTGATCTGCCATTCTTTGCATAGGGGCTTTAGAACGCTGAGCCTGTGCCACCATTTGAACTATCTGTGAAAGTACTGTTGAAGAGCCGACCTTTTCCGAGCGCATCACTAATGAACCGTTCATATTCATTGTCGCACCAATGACTTGGTCACCTATACGTTTTGTTACCGGAACTGGCTCCCCCGTTAACATCGACTCATCAATAGAACTTGAACCTTCTGTAATTACTCCATCAACAGGTACTTTTTCACCTGGCCGCACTCTCAGTAAATCTCCAACATGTACATGGGAAAGTGGGATATCTTCCTCTCGGCCATCTTCGTTAATTTTTCTTGCAGTCTTTGGAGCCAGCCCAAGTAAAGACTTAATTGCTTCCGAAGTCTGTGACCGAGCTTTTAATTCAAGTACTTGACCTAATAAGGTCAATGAAATAATGGCGGCTGTAGCTTCAAAATACACAGCGACACGCCCCATAGAAACAAAAGAATCTGGAAATACTTGTGGGGCCAAAGTCCCAACGAGACTATATATAAATGCAGCCCCAGTCCCAATTCCGATTAAAGTCCACATATTCGGACTACGATTTAAAATTGATTGCCAACATCTTACAAAAAATGGCCAACCTGCCCAAAAAACGATTGGTAAAGTAAGGACAAGTTCAATCCAGCTTTGCACCTTCATTTCAAACCAATTCAGTTGATGACCAAACATCGCCAAAAATACTACAATTAGGGTCAACGGTAAGGTGTACCAAAATCTTCTTTTAAAATCTTTAAGTTCAGAATTATCATCAGCTTCATCTAGATTGGGTAGTAATGGTTCTAGTGACATACCGCATATGGGGCAGTTACCGGGATGATTTTGCCGGATCTCTGGATGCATTGGGCAAGTATAAATTGATAAGGTATTTACACTATCTGAGTGTGTATCCATCTTATTTAGAGAGGCATTTGCGGAAGCAGATTCATTTTCTTTAGCAATATACAAAGCAGGATCATGCTTAAATTTTATCTGACATTTTTCACTACAAAAGTAAAAAGTCTTAATACCAACTTGTTCATGAAATTTAGATTCTTCTGTTACAGCCATGCCACAGACAGGATCCTTAAGTGCTTCATTTATACTTTTCTTTTCATGATGATGGTTCATATATAAACCTCCTTCATATTTAATTTAAAAAAAAACAATTAGCTTCGGACAGAAATAAATTTCCGGTTATTTGGATATTTAATGAACATTTTTCTTGATAAAGTCAGTTTAGCACTTGTGAGTTTTCAATTCTAAAAATGACAAAAATGTAATTTTGGAGTCATCAAGACGTTTCTCTCTTTCTTGAATAATAGGCATACAAAGAGTGATGACCAACTCTATCAATTTAGGAATTTCACTGGGTCATTACTTAGCAAGTACTAATTTTAAAAAGGTGATGAAATGAAAATTTTCCAAAATAAAGTGTCTGCTCTACGTAATGTACTAGTAGGTGCGACTATGGTTGTAGCTGCTTCAAGCGCATTTGCTCATGTCAAACTTGAAAGTGCTACTCCGGCTATTAATGCATCTGTAGCAAGCCAGCCCAAAAATATAACTTTGAATTTTGGTGATGAAGTCATGTTAATGAATGTCAAATTACTTGACGCTCAACGTAAAGACATCCCTTTAAATTACCAGGTAACTCATGATTTAAAAAAATCATTTGAAGTCGCAGTACCTAAACTTAAGAAAGGCAAGTACACAGTGGTTTGGACCACAATGGGTGCTGATGGTCATAACATGAATGGTGAATATAGCTTCACCATTAAATCAGCGAAATAACCATAAAACACCAGTAGTCTATATGCCAGCAGCTTGCTGGCATATTGCTATCGCGGGGGATAAATATGAATCCTGAAACTTGGATATATGCAACGTGGCTGATTAAAGTCATTTTATATTTAGGAATAGCCTTTGTCGTTGGGGGCGCCTTTAGCTATTTTCTACTGGGACGCTATGTAGAAATCAAGGAAATTCTCCTAAAGTACATTACTATTGGTGCCGGATTAGGCTTTATTTCAAGTACTTTAGGTTTCTTCGTTCTTATAGGAAGTTTTGCCAATACAGGTCTTTCTGGGATGTGGGACAGTAACTACATTAATATCTTAGTAAATACACCTACTGGGCATATCCATATCATCCGTTCAGTCAGCTTCGCATTTTTACTGTTATTTATGCTCGTAAAGCTTAGTAAAGGGACTATCCAGATTTCCAAAGTAGAAGGGACAATTTTTACCATCCTGCTCATCCCCATAGTTTTTAGTTTTTCACAACTAGGCCATGTTACGAATTTACCTTTATTAGCTCAATTCTTATTATCAATACATGTACTTGTAATGTCCTTATGGATGGGATCACTTTTCCCTTTATGGAGAACAACTAAAAAAATTACTGGTCTTCCATTAAAAGATCGCATGCATTTATTTGGAAGAATCGCAGCATTTGTTGTAGGAATACTACTCGCTTGTGGTGCCAGTATTGCGCTGTTACTCATTAAAGATTTTAATACTCTACTAAATACTCCTTATGGACATGGTTTTATTATTAAAATCGCATTTGTTCTAAGCATTTTATTATTAGCTGCCTCTAACAAATGGTATTTTACCCCTCGCTTACAAGACCCGAAATTTGCCGGACAGTTGGGTTATGCCATTTTATTTGAAATATCATTAGGCTTAATGATCCTTTTAACGACTGGATATATTACAACTGTAGTGGGAATTGATTAAATAGGTATATAGAAATTTAAAAAGTAAAATGAAAAAAATTATCTGATTCTGTTTGATTTCATTATTGGTTCAATTCTTGATATTTTTTCTAACTCCATAAGCTTTACTATTGTAAGTAGAGTGTAGTGTACGGCTATAGAGTCTCAAATCTTTTAAAATATAGGGGTAAAATTACTTACCCCATAATCTGCCTATGTTTTTATACATTAATTACATGATTTTCTGTAATTAATGTATAAATGAACTTAAATAAATAATCATACCTTATACAACCATTCTTAATGCCTGTTCCAATCCACGTTGTTTAAGGTTGGCCCCAGCTCCAAACCATGCCGAATCCATCCGATGATCCGTTGAAATCGCCCGTCGCTCGTGATCTGCAAATTCTGTAATACTGCACAACAAGCCATAAGCCGTATCTTTGGCTGAGGCTAACTCTGCCCCACGTCCATGTCCGTTAAACATGGTCATGACTTTTGACATGGCGCGCCCATTGGGTTCAGTTTTATTATCGGCTCTGGATGAGTTGATCTGTTTAGGCGTAGCTACATTACGGTAGAACTGAATGATACTATCATCCTGTTCGGCAATACTCAGATTCGTGTTATTGAACACAGCATCAAAGTAAGCTGCTGCTTCCTGCTGAGTGACTTTGCGTTGGCTGAGTTGCTTCATTTCATACATGTGTTCATCCCATGCACGAACTGAAATACCCAATTGCTGTTTGATCTTCTCAGCATCAAACTTGGTACTGTGTGGAACTTTAACTACACCAGCACTACTATTCTGCCCACGTAAGGCAATAGCTAAAGTGTTATTACATACCACACGAATCGAGGTAAATTGCGCCGTGGTTGCCAATGTGCCATCACATGCAGTTGCCAACAAAATGTAGCCATTACTGACATCCTTACTTTTCAACGCTGCCGATTGCCCTGTTCTTGCCAATGCCCAGAACTTACGCCCACCTTTAAGTACCCCCGCTGTTTCCAGTTCAAAGCCTGATTGCTCTGTTAGGTCTCGGTAAAATTCTAAAATCTCTTTGGGCTGGACTTCCTGATAACGCTGACTCACTACCGATAACGGCGCATGAGTATCTGAACGATAAAGGACTCTCTGATCTTCATACGGCATGATGATGCTTTGTCCACGTTCATTTTTTGCCATATAGCTGACATTGGATGATTCAATTCGCCAGTCCAGACCTGCTTGTTCCGCCCATACTTCTATAGGTTGGTTTCGGGTCAATTGATTCCCTAAACCATGCCAAGGGGTTTGACCTACAAATGCCATTTTTTCCACTTGATGTGCCATGATTGATTTCCTTTAAATGATTTAAATAATTTGAATTCTGTAAAATTGAGAGTTACTAAAAACCCGACTGCTTGATTTCAAAGTGCTCCAGACATTGCTCACACTGGTAATGCAAGGTCACCGTGTTGTCTTGATGCTGGACGTAGAGCAGAAACATGCCCCCTACAACTAACCCAACAAAGCCACCGACTAGTGGGTGAATAGGACTGCGCTTTGACAATTGCATACAGGCCGCTGCTAGAGACATGGGTGAGAATGATGAGAGCTTTGCAAATACACTTTGGTGAGTTTGCTCCGACTGCCGTAGTAATTTCAGATGCCTCGAATGGCAGTAAGGACATTGATGCATAGTCGTTTCCTCTAAATAAAAGGCATAAAAAAAACCACAAGCAAATGCTTGTGGTTTGATTGAGATTTATGTCGTTTTGATGAATGTCAGATTAACGAGTTACTTTTGGAGTCGCTAAACCTTTCTTGCTACATGGTTGGATACTTTCAATATATTGACCATCTCCAGTGTCTTTAAAGAAACCATGTTTTGATTTAATTTCTAAACACTGCCCCTTCTTAAAAGGTTTAACTTGAGGAACAACTTTGGCTGGTATGGCGTAGCTATTTAAAATGACTTCGCCTTTAGTGGTTGGAAATACCACTGATTCTTCGCCGTAATAGACATTGGCTTTAAGTGTAACCTGCTCAGTTTTAGCCAAGGCAATAGAACTGATTGAAAGGCTTAAAACGCCACAAGTGATAAGTTTGATAAAGTTCATAATCTTTTCTCTGATGTAAATAAAAGTAATCATTCAATAAATGCTAAAAGGCTATTTAAGTTAGTGACCAAAACATGGCTGGTATCCTTCATTCAGGACTTGATTGCTGTTCTTATCCCAACTCACCACATACCAAGTACATTGGTAACGGTCAGAGTCCCATGCAGTACGATAGGTCATGGTATTACCTTGCTGGCTCCATCCTTCAACTCGTTTACTCACCTGATCTGGACTTGAGCGGCCCCATACATTCATGAGGTGTGAAGCTAACATTTGATCAATATTCGGGATGGCTGACTTTAAATCACTAGGAGCAGATTTGATTGGCTTTAATCCATAGCGAGAAGCATTGGAACTTAAGGTTTTCCCTTCATGGTACTCACCATCAACTTCTGAACTGAGATTACCTAGACTTGTATCTTGTGCTTTTGCCTGATCAACCGCGGCTATTGCCCCCGCAACCACCTCATCTTCAGCTTGTGAATGAGCAGATTCTGATTCCGGGTTTTCCACCATACTTTCAATTCCAGTGAAACCTGATTCAACGGGTTCCGATGCTGCTTGTGTTGTGGCAGATTGATTTTGTACCTTAGATTGTTCTAAAGCGAGTTGTGCTAACTGAAGTTCAGTTTGTCGTTTTTGATGTTGATTAAATAAAATACCGCCTGCAATTAACACCGCCATCATGACTACAGTTAACAACCAATATAACGGTGGTATCTTTTTAGTTGAGTTAGTGCTGTTCTTTATCATATTCATATCATTACCTTGAAATAGAGGATATACGGCGCTTTAGTGCTGCCTTCACTGGGGTAATATGTAAGTAAAAATTCTTTATTTTCAGTTATTGTCCAAATAGCTTTTTAATACTGCTCTTGCTTCATTCAGTTGCTGTGCCTGACTTTCAATCAACTGACGAACAGATTCAGGTAAGTTCTGGTATTTATCGGGATGGAACTCAGCCATCTTTTTTCGGTAAGCAATTTGCAAGGTTTGTTCAGTCAGTGAATTAGGCTGAATATCAAGAAGTTTGCACGCTTGAAGTTGTTCACCGTTGAAAGTAGAAGTAGTAGACTGATTCACTTCATCAGCCAGACATTGATAAATAATTTTGACCAGATCCGGAAATACGGCTTTAGAAACATTGGATACACGACATAAATGGGTCATGAAGAGATCCGCCTGATTCTGCTCAACTTGTCCCAGTGCCATTGCATAGACCAGTTGCTCAATCATCTCTCTACGGAAGTTATAGGCCAGCTTATCTTTCAGGTCTGCCAGACGATGCAACAGGTCGTCATAATCGAAGTGCGTCTGTTCATTCAGTAGTTTTTCAACATACTGATGCACACCCTTATCATTCAATTTAGTAAAATGATCGGATACCGCTGCTTTTGATCGGCTATTCCACTGACCCGCACTAAAGGTAATAAAGTAAGCAAACAGATCAATCATGATCTGCATCTCGGCATCAATATTTACATTCGTTTGCTTGGTTGCTTGCTTGCCCTGACAACATTCATTTAGGAATGCCACCAAAGTTTTTACCACACCTTTATCGAGTTGACTAAAGTTCAGTTCATCATGACCATTGATCAAAATAGAACTGGTAAGTATTCCAATATCAGCCTCTATTCGCTGGATGTGTTCAAACGGATAAGCTTGTTCATCTTCAAAGCTTTCTTTATAGAAAAGCCCCTTTGCCGTGAGACACATTCCAGCCTTGGCACTACCAAATACAGTGTCATCAATCAGCATCAAGACATCATTGGGACTTACACCATGTGGGAGATAGGTCATGGCACCTTGCAACTTTTTATTGGGAATGACTGGTGAAAAATAAATATTATCGCTACATCGCAATAAGGGCACCCACTGACTCTTCTGGATTCGATCCGATATGCTCATCACTCTTAATCCCCCTAAAAGAACCAACGTATAAAGATAACCGGCCAGACCAGAGCACGTCCTAGTAAATAAGCGCCAGAGTAATGTCCCGGATATTCCCAAATGCAATACAGCCAGTAACCAATGACAATCGTGAAATAGAAGGTAAAAAATGGATGTTTCATGATCAAAACTCCTAAATTGAGTTGCATAAGCCCTTCCCGTTGCCCGAACAGGCAACAGGAAATGAGTGCTTTAATGATTTGCTTAAGGCTTTAAATATCTGGTACTAAAACTTGTCTACGCATTGCTCACCAGACTGGTACATCACACGGTCCAGATCGGCAGGAAGGTAGCTCATACGCTCAACTTGCCGCATGACTTTACGTCCATAGTGTTCTTCGACCTTGTCATAGACACAAGAGCAATAGCTGCGACTGCCACCCATGTTGTAACAGCCATGTTTGACGCCCTTTTCAAAATCGGAAGAACAGCCATTCAAGATCAGAAAACTGATACCCACCACACCCATCAAAATTTTATTTTTCATCGTTATATCCAGTGACATGGTCATGGAGGTCAGGCTTTTTTAGGTAATACAAAGCCCTGCCACGGTGTAGCTCACATGACATTTTTTAAAGTTAAATTTTTAGACGAAAAAAACTAAAGCTTGAGAAACAGTAAGTTCATCAAACTCGATTAAAATTAGTCGGAAGGTGTAAAAAGAATATGCATAGCCAACTCCTTATATTGGGAGTTCTGCCAAAGCATTAATTTAGAATTATGGTGGCAGAACGAAAGTGGGTTGACAGACTGGTCTCAGAGGCCAGCACACTCGAAAGTGTCCCACTTCCGTCCTACCGCTACGGAAGGGAACGAGAAGCTAGACATTAAAAGAAGATCTTTTAATATCTCTGAGAAATGGTCTGTCAAAACCAACTGGCAATGTAGGCCAGCACGCAAAGGATAATGTGCAAAATTTAAGGTGTCAATGATCTATCGACTAAGTTGTAAAGTGATTGTTATTGTTTTTCATTAGATTAATTCTTTAAACTAACCATTAGGTAAATTTAAGGATGATTCAGTGTTTCGGTTAAAGTGTCTTGGTGGTCCACTGTATGGACAAGAACATTCTCATGCTCAGGATGAGTTTATTTTCAAAGACAAACAGACAGGAAAGCAGACGCGTTATCGAAAGCAGGCTTTAAACTTCACCCCACCCCAAGAGTTCTTTATAGCAGAGTCAATTTCTACAACCGTAGCCTACAATCTTGCATTGCAATTAATGAAACGCTATTGAGACCTTTTAGTAATACAAAGACATACTATTAACTAACCAATAATGAGTGATTTTCTAGCACTTGATTCAGTCCATAATAAATTTATAATCCAGTAGAATGCTTCACAGTACTACAAGTTTAGTCCAACAATTATAACTCTAAGCTACATTTTGATTTTGACTACTTTTCACCCAAAACATCGCAAGTCGGTACAGAATCATCATAAGTCGGTACATAAATGGAGTGCAGTTTAACACCTAACACCCCTCTACAAATGCTCATAATTCACTCTCAAGTTAAGCTAAATCATTTTTAAATTATAAGTAGTTACGACTTATAATATATGCACTTCTTTTAAAATGAATAAGTGAACTTGATTACATGGCAACTTCAGCTAAAAAAAATGCTAAGGCTAAACAAGAAACCACATCTACGAGTAACATCAAAAAACTTATTGGCTTAATTGACCAACTTGAAGAACATATTATTAAAAGACATAAATTTCCCTATGGTTTGCCATCAGCCTATGCCGAACACTACAAAGCTTATTTACCCGAACAAATGGAACCTATCAGTGAAGAAATGACGGATAATGACCGAAAGTGGTTTTATGAACAGCTTGACCAAGGTTTATTAGATGAATCGCTGGAACAATCTGAACTACGCAAACAAACTTGGAGATTACCCCCACCATTACTTCGAGGTAAATCGGAAATTTACATCTACATTCCCGAAGAGGACCGACTTGCCCGACACTATGGCGAAATCGCGACTGAAATTCGTAAATTCAAAAACTTGGTATCAACTAAAACCAGAATATTCAAAAAAACAGCACAACAAGCTGAGAAACATTTTGAAGAAGCATTTCGTCTCTACTCCAAACATTATGATTGTTCTTTCTATATCTACACGCTACCAGAAGATATCTATAAACAGATTAGACAATCTCAATTAGCCCGAAACAGCCATAAAAAATCCCAGAGGGTAAAAAAAACTTACCTCTCACTTGTTCAACGTTTTATTACCAGTAATCAAAAAACTTACTCAAGTATGGATACGGTTCTAGGAGCCATTGAGCAGCAAGCTATCTCAAAAATTCCAGAATACCTCACTCAAGAATACAATGCTGAAATAGAACATTGTTTACGAAAAAAAGAAGAAGCTGAATATTTTCTTTTTGCAGCTCGAAATGATCTATCTACAGCTGAAGTCAAAGAAATTGAAGAATATGGTAAAAAAACTGTAATCATACAAGCTCAGAACCGTGATCAACCCCTAACTTCTTTTGCAGGTCGCCCTATCGAACGTTATAAGGAAATAAGAGTATTTTATCAGAAAAAGATTTCTGACTTAGAAACTCAAAAAAGTAAAATTAGAGACTTCGACCAAAGATTAAAATTACTGAATGGAGCTAAATCTTGGTTAAAGGAAAGCGAACCAAGCCTATATAATGCGCTGAACATTTTTATAGAAAAGAAAGGTAGAAAACTTTAGAATTCCCCTCTCACCCCAATAAAAATCCGATCACTCACATAGTTTATTTAGAGCCTGTTAGTTCTACACTGACATGCTCTTAAAAAAAATTAATAAATTTTTAAAAGAGTAATAATTACAATGAAATTTCTATATTTTAAAGCTTTTAAAAATATAAATATCAGTAGCTTAAAGAAATTCTTCGCAGTTTTTTTTGGGGTGGTCAATTTTTTCTAGAATTCCCCTTATGCAATCAAGCATACAAAACTTGCTACATAAGGAACCAATATGACCAACTCAAACCTAAGCCAGCAACACATCAAATTAATAAGTACATTCAATTGGAAGCTTAGCAATTTACAGGTGTGGGTCAACCCAAAAATAACTCCACAAAGCCATTTAAATGCTGCGTAACGCGGGACATCGCAACCTTTAAAAAGTTCTCGTATTACCGTCATTTTTTGGTAGAGCATTCTCGAAGTAAAGGGCAATCGGCTTTTCGGCTTAAATACAATTAATAAGTAATATTAGATATATGTAATTATTCTGATAGATACTTATTGCCATAAGCAGTATGCCTTAGCAAATACTGCTTATGGATTAGATTGATTTGAATACACTCCAGATAGATTAGCCAATACCCACTCTACGCCTACCTCTAATGGACATGTCTAAACGATGTCCATAGGGAGAGCTTTTACCTCATGACGCCTGATACGTAATTAATTATTTGTATTGAGGTATATTATGAAATCTTTTAACGCTACAGCTAAACCTTCTCTTCCACCTATCGCACAGTTCTCAGGTGCAGATAGAGATGCATTCCTAGAACAGCTCAAAGAAGATTTTTCAACTTTTGAGTGGACAACAGAGAATGGTAATACTAAAACTTTCAAGACGAGTATAAACCACGAAGTTGAGAAAATGATCAGTCGTATTGAGTTGATCAAGTTTTTTCAGAAGCAGCGCCCTATCGCTATACTTACACCTATTAAGAGTTTTAAGGGTAAAGAGCAACTATGTGTTGAATATGCGAAGGATGTTCCTCTTTCGCTTAAGTGCCAGCTTACAACAATCTTTGTGTCTGCTCGCTCTGGCAATTATAAAATGGGCATTGAGTTACAAGCTTTTGAGGACACATTCTCAGAACTAACAAAGGAAGAACAATATGCCCTTTATGAGTTTGCTCTAATCAATCAGTGTTACACATCTGAACAAGCTCAGGCTTATGTTAGGGCTTTGATTAAATTTCAGAAGTTGTTTGCAGTAAGAATACAGAGTACCTCAATTCGTAAACAGCTTTCAAATCGTGCTAGTAATCGACGCCGTTCTAAAGAACGTTGTGTTCAGCTTGTTGATACGCTACTCAAGATCCATTCTCGAATCCTTGTTGTTCGAGTAGACCTAGGATTAATACGCGATCCAGCTAAGCTTCAACAGCTTGCTATCTCACCTAATTTTGCTCAGGTTGAACATGATAGTGGGTTTATACAAGAGTCTTTTATTCGGTTCTATGATGCATCTAAGCATAATCAGCTTAAGCATGCGCTCGGGTATATCCTGCGTATTGAACACACCCCGACTAAGGGATTTCATGGACATCTTTATTACTTCTTCAATGCCAATGACCATCGTGAGGACATCACGTGGGGACAATATATTGCTGAGAAATGGAAGGTTGCTACAAACAATCTTGGGACTGCTTTTATCTGCAATATGAAGAAAGATGAGTACCGCTATCGTGCCTTAGGCATTTTGGAGTATACCGACCATGAAATGCTTAAAAATCTCAAGGCTACGTTTGACTACATATGCAAAAATGATCAGTACTTCGCCTTTACTAATGGAGAACAAATTCGGAGCTTCCGAACAAGCCAAATACCCAAAGTACCTGATACTAAACTTGGACGCCCACGTAAGTTCGAACAACTTAACCTTCTAGACTCTGATCAATCAGATGATGCTCAAGTAGGAGGACAGTAACATGACTAAGTACGCATCAGATGCTTTACTTGCAGCTACACATTCGTCATGCAGCATTCAACCTATTTGGGCTTACGATCTGATTGGTTCTGAGAAGTCAGCAAAAGCTCTTGGGAGATCAAAAACTACGAGCATGTTTGCAAAACAAAATTCTCAAAATAGTAATCAGGCATTATCTCTCAGTAAACCTGTTGAGTTGATTAGATCAGCATATCCATTAGTGACAGGCTCCCCTGTCACTAATGGGATGTTATCTGTTCGACTAAAGCCAGAGAACGAATTGTTTATTCAGTTTATTAAACATATGGGGCCTATGCTTAATGGGGGGATTTACTGCCACGATCAGTATTTTTCTAATCAAATTACGGGCTACCAATATATGCTCAACACTAGGCAGTTTAGTGAGGATTTAACAGCTTGGAATACAGAACAAAGTCGTGCTGAAGAGTTATTTGATTCGACAATGAAGGTTCTATTCAGAGACTACGCAGGCTTCGAAACACATGAGCTATATTTGCCAATGCTATTTACGCTTTCAGCGAATACTCCAATGTATTCGAAACAACAATATTTAGATCAGCAGAAAAAAGAGATGATCGCCATTTTCCTTAATGAAGGTGGAAATAATGAAATTATTGCCGTATTTTCGAAATGGGAACTTACACCCCAAGGACAATTAGCACTTAGGCTGGTGTTTTTACTGGAACGCCAGTTCATAGATGATCCTGTTGGTTCTTCTGATGAAAATGCTTTCATTGCCTTACGAGGTAATCTGGAAGGCCTATTTAATTGCAAAGCATATCCTGTATCTATGCCATTAAACGGGTTTATGCAAACTAATCATTTTTTTAAAAGTGATCCAAGGTGCAAAGATCTTATTAAGCTGCTCAAAACGTACCTGATAGGCAGTGATGCAGTCCTTCGAATTTGGGATACACAGTCCAATTTTGATGTGTTGTATTCAAAGTTTAAAACTAACTAGTTAAGAGGCTATTTCACAATGGGTGCATTCCAGTTAAACACCGCTGATTACCTATTTATGAAATATCGCTCTATGACTGTCGAATTAATGAGCATAGTACAAGACTACTATCCTCACTTAAGCAAGGCAGAGGCGCTGAGAAAGGCAAATAATCAAGAGTTTCCTTTCTCTGTCTTTAAAATAGATTCAAGCAAACGCGCACCATTTCTGGTGCACGTTAAAGACTTGGCTGATATCTTAGATAAGAAGTATTCTGAAGCTGCTAAAGACTTTGCTACGTTTCATCAATGAGGCGTAGCACCTCTTCCAATTGAATTACATTTCGCCTTGACTTCACAGAAACATACCGCTGTAAGCTCCCCCAAGAATCATGCAAACTTACTTTCTGAATTTCAGGAATAGTAAAACTTTGTTCTGCAAGTCTCGTACAACCTTCATGTCTCAAATCATGAAAATGTAAATCCTCTATTCCCAATATTTTACATGCTTCGCGAAACTCTTTTCCTATGCTTTTGGGATTCAAAGGTAATAAGAGTTGTTCATCATATCCTAATCGAAGCATACGACTCCGCACTTCATTATCTAATAAAAGTTCAATTATTGTTTTACAAGGTTCCAACACATCAAAAGACTTGTGATTACCTTTAGAACCGTTCGGATTTTTCAAATCATGAACTTTCCATGAAGAGTTGTAAGAATCATAATCTTGCAGCCATAAGCGTGTTAACTCTGCTTCACGTCTACATGAAAAAATTGCGAACCAAATAATTAAATGCATTGGATACTTAGTACCGTATTTATTTAACTTCCAACGCTCAGCAAAAAGTTTTGTTAAAGCAATTAACTCTTCCTTTGTAGGAAGCCTATCTCTCACTTTACTAGACGAGATTTGACGAGTTTTTCTAAGCTGTGCTGTAGCTTTATCGAAGTTACTTAAATCAACTTCCATACCCCACATAACAGATGCATGAGATAGAACACCTCTAATATGTAAAAGCTCATGCTGCTGTGTACTTGTTGCAATAGGTTCTAAACCAAGATTAGGCACGCCTCTTCGTCTTAGAGCCACATGCTCAGCCAAATGTATCGAATGTATTTTTGTGATAATATTGCGCGCAATTGGCAACTTCTTAATTAAGAGTAGAGAATAGCGTTTCGTCCTGCCGTACTCGCTCCCAACTTCATCCAAATATTTATCTATGGCATCTGACAAAGTTAGATCAATCAGTTGTTCTTTGCCAAGTAAAATGTCTGGATTTTCTTGAATCTCAACTTCTCTTTTTTTAAGCCAGTTTTCTGCCACTTTTTTTGAATAAAATGTTTTGCTTTCAGAATAAGCAGGATAACCTTTTTTGTTGATCCGGATAGCAGCTCGGTAACTAACACTTCCATCTGCACTTTTTCTGGCAGTAATTGACCCCATAATTTTACACCATGAACCATTTTTTTCATTATGGTGTAAATTCTGGTGTAAATGCAAACCGATTAACGCAGCTAAACATGAGTTCCCACAGATTCAAACAGGTTGCAAAACACTGATTAAAGGTATGATTTTTAATGACTATTAACAAAACCATTGAAACTATTAAATCTCCAAGAATCAGTGTAGCCCCAATGATGGACTGGACAACGAAGGATTACCGATTCTTTGCACGGTTGTTTAACCCGAACGTTGTGCTTTATACAGAAATGGTGACTACGGGTGCAATCCTATTTGGCGATGCAAAACGCCATTTGGACTATAACGCTCAAGAACACCCTATCGTATTACAACTTGGTGGCTCAAATCCGCAAGAGCTTGCTACCTGCACAAAAATGGCTGAAGACTGGGGCTACGACGAAGTCAACCTGAATGTAGGCTGCCCAAGTGACCGCGTACAGAACAATAAAATCGGCGCGTGTTTAATGGCAGAGCCAGACTTGGTTGCTGAATGCATTCATACCATGCAAAAGGCAGTAAAGATTCCAGTAACGGTAAAACATCGTATTGGTATTGATGACATGCAGTCTTACGAAGAAATGCTACATTTCGTAGATACTGTCGCTGCAACAGGTTGTACTTATTTCGTTGTGCATGCCCGTATTGCTATTTTGAAAGGTTTGTCTCCAAAAGAAAATCGAGAAGTTCCTCCTTTACGCTACGAAGATGTATACCGCTTAAAGCAAGAACGTCCGCACCTAACCATTGAAATTAACGGCGGAATTAAAACTTTTGCCGAAACTCAAGCTCATTTACAACATGTTGATGGTGTCATGATTGGCCGTGAAGCCTACCATAACCCTTACCTACTTGCTGAGCTCGGCCAACTTTGGAATTTAGAAGCACCAGATCGATTCGATATTATGGAACAAATGCTGCCTTATATTGAGCAACGCATGGCTGAAGGTGCTCCCCTTTCAATCATTACACGTCATATTTTAGGTTTATTCCAAAACTTACCGGGTGCTCGTAAATGGCGTCAGGCGCTAAGTGGCGGAAACGCAAAAACTTTAGCCGATGTTGAAAATGCAATTCAGAACATGCGAGCAGCTATGATTCGCACTGAAGAGTATGTAAAAGAGCAGCAGGTTTAAGTTGGCGACGATTTCTTAAATTGTAAGAAAATGTGGCATTTTAAATCAGAGACTTAGATTTTGAGTATATTCGCAAATGTTGGAAAAAATATTCAAATTTAAGCTCTGATTAGTTATTTATTTATAATGATATCAATAATTTAAATTTCACAATTTTTGACCACCTCTTTTGATAAGTATATTTTCGCTCCAAAGCAGGCACCTCTGGAAAAAAGATACGTTATTACATAACATACACAAAACTTTTAAGATACGCCTATTAGTATCTCTGAACGCCACAGGTAGGTGGTGATTTTTTAATATGGACATGGGTAGCACGGTAGAGATTTCACGATGATTATTTATGACGGACAAGTAGCTGATAATTACATGTATCAGGATTCAAATCAGGCAGCCATTGTTGTATCGCACAGCACACCAAGCCTCCCTTATCCTTTCACCATGAAACCCAATAATCATCAAACTCAAACTTCAACCAACCCACCCATCGATGTAGAAAAGTTTGTAGAAAAATTAGAAAGCGTTACTTCTAGACGCAGTAAAGCTAGATGCGCACGTAGTATCCGTCTTGCACTCGAATCTGCTGGTGCTAATGTTGAAAACCATCCAATCGCAGCTTCAGATTGGGGCGATACTCTCAAAAAGATTGGCTATAAACAAATTGATCCAGCCTTTGATGAACCTCAAGAAGGTGACATTTACATCATTCACAGAACCCGCAACCACGTTTATGGACACATCGCAGGATATACAGGAAGTGAATGGGTCTCTGACTTCAAACAAAGTAGTTATGACGTTTATAAAGAAGATAACGTTACTTATACTTACTATAGATTAGCTGCCTAATCAATTTCCTCAAGTTGAAAAACTTGATGGATGCGTTCGGCACAATGCTGAATTATTTCATCATGATCTTTTCTATAGACCAAAACTACTTCCGAAAGTGATAGCTGATCGGTTAAAGGCAATAGTTTTACCTGAGCAGGCAAGATCTGCTGAAATTCTTTAGGCACAATACTTACACCAATATTTGCTGCCACAAGTTGTAACTGTGAAATCTTACGCGACTGGATTGGAGCTTTTTGTGGGGTAAATCCTGCGACTAAACATAGATTTGAGACCAAATAGCTTAATCCACCTCTTTTAGAATGGGGTGTAGAAACAAAGTATTCTTCTTTTAAATCTTTGACTTCGACCTTCTCTTTATTTGCAAATTTAGCATGATCAATGTGCACGGCCATCATTAAAGGTTCTTCATATAATTTAATAACATTGACGTCATCTAGTGTATGCCGAACTGGCGGTCTAATTAAACCAATATCAATCTCCCCATTCAGTAAAGCCAAAACTTGATGCTCAGATGACAACGTGTTTATCTCAAAGTTAATTTTTTGCTTTAAACTCATTTCTTTTAATATTTGAACCTTTTTATCATCCAGAACAATACTGCTCGAGTGAGCAATTTTAATCTGGCGATTTTTTCCTTCTGCAATATTCTTAGAAACTCCAATGATCTCATTTAAATAATGCATATTATCTTTTATTTTTTTATAGAAGACTTCTCCTGCCGCCGTGAGTTTTACTTTCTTATCAGTACGATCAAATAACTGAAAATCAATTTCTTCCTCTAATAGCTTCATTTGCCGACTTAAAGCAGACTGAGCAATAAATAGTTTCTCTGAAGCAGCGGTAAAGCTCCCTTCTTCAACAATTTTTATAAAATATTGAAATTGTTTTAATGTGAGCATAACCATCTCAAAATTAGATCATTAGGTCTATTTTCTATATTAGATTAGATAGATAGCCTTAGCTAGAATTTTATCAAGACCATTCACTTGATTGAATTATTCATGAAGTATTTAAAAGGGTTTGTCATTTTCACCGTTGTTTTTCTAATTTTATGGTGCTTTAAATTTTATGATCAGCAGTTACCCACACAACCCCAGCAAGACAACATAGAGCTGTATGATTAAATAGTTTCTCTCAAAAATAAAAAGGCATGCACTCACATAAGCACATGCCTTTTTAATATTTAAATTAGGCTTTCTTTAAATCAAGCTTTTTCAAAACTTCAGCTACAGCAATCATAGCAAAGCTTGAAGTCACCACTACCGCTGAACCATAACCACCACAGCGTAAGCCCGCCGATGGGCAAACATCTGCACTAGAAAATGGATTATCGATTGAGTAAATACAGGTAATACCAAATTTCTCCTTTGGCTTTTTACAGATGCCGCGAGCACGAAGTTGACTCCGTAGCTTCGCTAACATCGGATCTTGTTCTGTTTTTGATAAATCCGCCACACGAATTTTAAGTGGATCAAGCTTACCACCTGCTCCGCCTGAAACAATCAAAGGAATTTTATTAAAACGGCAATGAAGCATTAAAGCCAGTTTTGCTTTAACATCATCAATACAGTCCAAGATAATATCGGGTACAGGATTTAAAAGTTCTGTGACATTCTCAGGTGTTAAAAAGTCATCAATAATATTAACTTTAATACGTGGGTTAATTTGGCGACAACGCTCCGCCATAATCTCAACTTTTTCACAGCCCAGAGTTGATGTCATCGCAGGTAACTGACGGTTTACATTTGATGCTGCAACCACGTCCATATCCACCAGAGTCAACTCACCAATACCTGTACGTGCTAGAGCTTCTACCGCCCAACTACCGACCCCACCAATACCAATCACCATCACATGACTTTTTTCATAGTGCTGGAACGATGAATCACCATAAACTTTGGCTACACCTGCAAAACGGCGGTCATATTCATCTTGTTGGAGATCGGTCATTGCTACTCTTTGGGGATATAAAACACGGAGAGTATTTTACTGCTTTTCAGAAGAAAGTGTATTTTAGATCAAAGAAAACTTGAGACTGTAATGTTTAAACTCACGATAAGTCTTATGATTATTAATCAAATTATACAGCTTAAGATTTAAACTATTATTTACTAATGTGACAGGCGGCATGGATGCCGCTCAGTTGGGCTGCGGTATAAGGATATACCGTCAGCCCGACAAAGGATTTTTGTTACTTTTTATCCTTAAAAAGTAAGGATACGCCTATATAGTCAACATTAGCCAAAGCGCCCTCATTACAAGGCTATGCAAACTTAGCCAAATTAACCAGCAATCAAATTCCGAAGTACATAATGCAAAATACCACCCGCTTTAAAGTACTCGACCTCATTTAACGTATCAATTCGACATAACACATTAAAATGACTTGCTACCCCATTTGACCCTTTCACATCAACCTCAAGAATTTCATGAGGCTGAATACCATCCGATAAACCACGAATCGAAATGACTTCATGACCCGTTAAGTTGAGGGACTGTCTGGTTTGTCCATCAACAAACTGTAATGGCAACACGCCCATACCCACCAAGTTTGAACGGTGAATACGTTCAAAACTTTCAGCAATGACAGCTTTTACACCTAATAAGTTCGTTCCTTTGGCAGCCCAGTCACGTGAAGAACCTGTTCCGTATTCTTTACCAGCAATAATCACAAGCGGTGTATGTTCTTGTTGGTAACGCATTGCCGCATCATAAATGGCAAGCTTCTCACCACTTGGCACATGTAGGGTATTACCGCCTTCTTCGCCGCCGAGCATTTCGTTTTTAATACGAATATTAGCAAAGGTGCCTCGCATCATGACTTCATGGTTACCACGTCGTGAACCATAAGAGTTGAAGTCTTTTGGCTCAACACCTTGCTCTTGTAAATATCGACCTGCCGGACTGTCTTTTTTGATATTACCCGCTGGTGAAATATGGTCGGTTGTTACCGAGTCACCAAGCACTGCCAAAATACGTGCCTGTTCAATATTCTTGATTGGTTTTGGTGGCTCACCAATTCCTTCAAAGAATGGCGGATGACGGATATAAGTCGAATCATCCGCCCATTCATAAGTTTTACTTTTTGGAATCTGAATGGATTGCCAGCTTTCATCACCATCAAACACCGCAGCATATTCTTTATGGAACATCTCTGTATTTACTTTCTGTAAGACAGCATCAATTTCTGCCTGACTTGGCCAGATATCTTTTAAGTAAACAGGTTGTCCATCTTTACCTTGCCCAATAGGTTGCGTAGTCAAATCGGTACGAATATTACCAACTAAACCATATGCAACCACCAAAGGTGGTGAAGCAAGCCAGTTTGTTTTGACTAATGGATGTACTCGGCCTTCAAAGTTACGGTTACCAGAAAGTACTGATGCTACGTTTAAATCATGGCATTGAATTGCGTCTTCGACTGGCTCAGGTAGTGGACCTGAGTTACCAATACAAGTCGTACAACCATATCCCACCAAGTTATAGCCCAACTCATCTAAATACGGCGTAAGCCCAGCAGCCAGCAAATAGTCAGTCACAACTTTAGAACCCGGTGCAAGAGAGCTTTTCACCCACGGTTTACGCTGCAAACCTTTTTCAATGGCTTTTTTTGCAAGTAAACCCGCCGCCAGCATTACACTCGGGTTAGAAGTATTGGTACAAGATGTGATGGCTGAAATAACAACATCACCATGATTTAATGGATAAGTTTGTCCTTCAATCACACAAGAAGGACTTTCATGTTGGATATTTGCTTTTTTTGCCTCGACAGCAGTGCCGCCACCGCCTTCATTTTCTAAACGCTCTTTAGCTTCTTTGGCTGGTTTTAAAGTTAACTCCATGAGCGCATTAAAGGTTTTCGGCACCTCTGATAAAAGCACTCGATCTTGTGGACGTTTTGGTCCTGCTAGACTTGCCTGAACCGTACTCATATCAAGACTTAAAGTATCTGTAAAGACAGGTTCATCACCCGCATTACGCCATAAACCTTGCGCTTTGCTATACGCTTCGACCAATTCAATACGATCACTTTGACGACCAGTTAATTTCAAATAACCCAAAGTCACCTCATCAATCGGGAAGAAACCACAAGTCGCACCATATTCTGGTGCCATGTTGGCAATGGTCGCTCGGTCAGCCAGTGGTAAATCAGCTAAACCATCACCATAGAATTCTACAAATTTACCCACAACTCCTTTTTGACGAAGCATTTGAGTAATAGTCAGCACTAAATCAGTTGCAGTAATTCCTTCTGGTAGTTTTCCTGTTAATTTAAAACCAATGACTTCAGGAATGAGCATCGAAATCGGTTGGCCCAACATAGCCGCTTCGGCCTCAATTCCGCCTACACCCCAACCTAAAACACCTAAACCATTAATCATGGTGGTATGTGAATCTGTACCCACTAAAGTATCTGGGAAAGCAAAAGTCTGACCGTTATCTTCACCTAGCCACACCGCTTGAGCCAAATATTCTAAATTGACCTGATGGCAAATACCCGTACCTGGTGGCACTACACTAAAGTTATTAAATGCAGATTGTCCCCAACGTAAAAATTGATATCGCTCACCATTACGCTGCATCTCAATTTGTACGTTTTCTTCAAAAGCCTGATCATCGGCAAAATAATCAACCATTACAGAGTGGTCAATCACCAAATCAACAGGAGATAGTGGGTTAATTTTTTCAGGGTCGCCACCCGCTTGCGCCATCGCTGCTCGCATTGCTGCTAAATCAACCACTGCAGGCACACCCGTAAAATCTTGCATTAAAACCCGTGCCGGACGATATTGAATTTCTTGATCTGAGGTGCGGGTTTTTAGCCATTCTGCTAACGCATGGATGTGTTCAGTTTTAACGCTGTGCTGATCTTCAAACCGTAATAAGTTTTCCAATAATACTTTTAAAGATTTCGGCAGTTTGGCAATATCCCCTAGCGTTTTCTCTGCTTGGGCTAAGCTAAAAATCTGATAATTGCTGGAACCTACTGTTAGCGTCTGTAAAGCATTAAAACTATTGATATTGCTATACTTAGCCATTGGGTTATCCTCCCATGTCTGGCAATGTTATTTTTCACGTTTTTACATGTTCTTTTCTTACTTTAAGCTTCTTTTTTAATCGCTGTGTTTTGTTTTAGTTAATATTTTTAATCTTTGATTTTTATTACGATAATTTCAATGCAGTGAGAGAGTTTTTCCACAGCAACTCAGCCAAATCCGGCTCTGACATATTTAAATTTTCAGCCAAACTTTGTAAAACATAGGGCAAATTAACAGGGGTATTACGAGTCCGCTGTTCTGTTGAGGTTTGACAGCAAAGCGGTGTCATATCTGGACAATCTGTTTCAATCACCAAGTGCTCTGCACCTATAGCCTGCACAACGGTATGAAGTTTTTTTGCATTCGGGTTGGTAATCTGCCCCGTCACACCAATTTTAAAACCAAGCTTAATAAGACCCTTTGCCTCTTCTACCCCGCCACTAAATGCATGAGCAATGCCACCCAATTTAAATTTTTGAGCTTTTAATATAGCAAGCACATCACCGTGCGCTTTTCGAATGTGGAGTAACACTGGTTTTTGGTATTGGGTTGCCAGCTCTAACTGATCTGCAAAATATTGTTTTTGCTTTGCATATACATCTGGCTGCTTATGTTCTTTTAAGAAAGTATCCAAGCCAATTTCACCTACAGCCACGCAGTCATGTTGCTGCAAGATATGTTCAAGATGAGCCAGATGCTCTGGTTGATGCTCCTCAATATAAAACGGGTGTAAGCCTGGTGCTAAATAAGAAGTAGGCACATTTTCCCAACTTTTTAACTGATGATGAGTCTGCACCAACTCATCAAAGCGGGACTGTAAAAAGCCAATTAAAACCAAAGCATCTACACCCACTTTTTTTGCCTCGAGTGCTAGCTGCTGCCGATCTTTATCAAAATCGGCAACATCGAAATGGGTATGGGTATCAAACAAATGCATTAGCCAGCACTTTTTGCAACTGGTGCCGAAGCAGGTTTGGCTTTAGGCGGTGGCAAATATTCTTCTTTCAACACATCTTGCAATTGGTCATAAGGAATGACTAATCGAGGGAGTCCAACTACGTATGGTCCAATTTCATACTCACCGTATTGAAGGATTAAACCTTGCTCACCCAACAAGAAGTTATTAGATAATTTAAATGGCCATGCTTGTTCATAGTCAGCAACATTATCAGCAAGTTTGGAATCAGTTACCCAGGTCTTAAAAGCTTCATGTGCTAACTTTTCCAATGCAGCTTTTTTCTGTGGGCGCAACAAATCTTCAAGCTCAATCTGTTTTTGCTCTTTTAAATCGAAATTATAGTAATGCTGTGCAGCAGAGCCATGAGCCCCACCTAAATAGCTACTACTATTAAGGACCACAGTGACAACTTTGCCTTGAGCTTGCAAAATCTTAGGTTTAACTAAGAGGTTGATCTGATGATTACTACTTAAAGCTTTTAGCTCATTATCTAGATCGATAAATGAATTTGCATAACGTTGCACCTGCGCATCAAAGCTATTTTTTTGCTCTGCACCTGCAGCCGCCGAAGCTTCTGTTTTTTGTTCCGTTTGTGTGCTCTTAGCATCAGGTTCAGCAATTTCTAAAATTTGATTTAATGTATTTAAGATTTGCTGATCTATAATTTTGTCAATAAAAGGAAAATTACTCTGTAGACGTTCTACCGTAAATTCCGGACAAGTTTTACCATCACAATCAGGTAAAACCACCTTACTAGGAATTGTTTCACCTTTCAAAGTCAACTCTACTGGCTTTTGTTCTTGAACAGCGGATTTTTGCTGCTCTTGAGAATCCTTAGGATCAGCTTTAGGTTGGCATGCTACCAAAAAGATAGCAGAAGCAAGCAAAGTTAATCGCAGTGAAGCTTTAGAAGATAACATCATATTTTGCCTTTTATTCTAAGGAGATTACGCTATGCCTTTCTAAGAAATTAGCGCATATAAATAGAGGTTGCAAATTCTGCTACCATCTTAAAACATTTGTTCATAAACCTCGGGTTGTAATATTTTTTTGGTCTGTTCTTTAGATAAATAAATATCGAGCTGTGGCGCTTCTTTAGTAATCTGGTTGGCCTGATAATGTAAACCAACGCCTTCACCATCAAAGAACCAGTCTGCCTGTCCCCAATATAAAGTTTTTGGTGCTTCTTTTTTAATTTCAGCAGTCTGCTTTTTTAACCAGTCTTGATAGGCCACCTGCACCATTTGATGCACAGTAGTTTGTTGATCTTTTTTTAAAACATCTAACAAAGTTAAGCTCTTATGCAGTTTTCGGTCGGCCACAAAAAAGTAATAACGATCTTTAATTGTGAGCTCTTCTTGCTTGGTATCAAGTCCTAATTGTAATAAAACGTATTGGTTACGCTGCGATGCAATACGGGTATGAAGATGCAATTCATAAGCACGATTCTTTGAATATTTATCTTGCCATTCATCAGACTTTTTAACATAGGCATTAATAGCCTGCTGCAAACTCAAGTCTTTTTTCAAATCAATTTGATCTTGGATTACCTTAGCCTGACTTTTCGCGATCCAGTCATTTAGCCATACATCTTGAGTTTTTATTGTTTGAATATCGACATCAATACAATTTTTCTTCTCACAAAATGGCAAAGCATAATCAGCTTTTACTTGTTGCAAGTTTAGAAATGGGAGTACTTCAGCTTTCTCTATATTTTGATTTTGGGTAGAAGCTGATTTCATTTGAGAAGATGATGAAGGTTGAGAGCTTTTCCAGACAAAAAGACCAATTGCCAAAATTAATATGATTACCGCAACTAAAAGTGCAATAACTGTCTTTCTATTCAAATTCATTTCATCATCCTTTCTTATTTTTCAAAACAAAACAGCTTCTGTTCGAAGCTGTCTGTCAAATCTTAAAGATTAGTGTTCACGCGTGTTACGGAACTGAATATCAGGCCAACGCTCTTGCATAATCTGCAAGTTGACACGACTTGGTGCAAGATAAGTTAAGTGACCGCCACCATCGATAGAAAGCTGATCATGTGCTTTTTTCTTAAATTCATTGAGAATCTTGTCATCATCACAATGAATCCAACGAACTGTATTAACACTTACAGGCTCATACACGCAGTCAACTTTATATTCCTCTTTCAGACGGTAAGCAACAACGTCAAACTGAAGCACACCTACTGCACCTACAATCAAATCATTGCTAATTTGTGGCATAAATACCTGAGTTGCACCTTCTTCAGACAACTCTTTCAAACCTTTTTGCAATTGTTTTGACTTTAAAGGATCTTTCAAACGCACACGACGGAACATCTCTGGTGCGAAGTGAGGAATACCTGTGAAATGTAGATTTTCACCACTTGTGAAAGTATCACCAATTTGAATTGTGCCGTGGTTATGCAAACCAATAATATCACCTGGCCACGCTTCTTCTAGATGTTCACGCTCACCCGCAAGGAATGTCAATGCATCACTAATACGAACATCTTTACCAATACGTACATGATTCATTTTCAAACCTTTCTCGTATTTGCCTGAACAGATACGCATAAAGGCAATACGGTCACGGTGTTTCGGATCCATGTTGGCTTGAATTTTAAAGACGAAACCAGAAAAACCTTCTTCTTTCGCGTCGACAACACGCTCTTGTGTTGGATGCGCTTTAGGTTCTGGTGCCCAATTCATAAATGCGTCTAACACGTGGTCAACACCAAAGTTACCTAATGCTGTACCAAATAGAACTGGAGTTTGTTTACCTTGTAAAAATAATTCGCGGTCTAAAGGTTCATTCGCCATTTGTACGAGCTCAAGTGACTCTTCAAAAGACGCCCAAGCCAACTCACCTACTTTTTCACGGATATCTGCATGGTCATAACCTTCGCGTACTTCAATATCTGTAATAGTTGAGCCAAAGCCTGCTTTATAGACATACAATTTGTTTTCAAGAATGTTGTATACACCCGCAAAATCACGCCCCATCCCTAATGGCCATGTAATTGGTACACAGCGAATATTGAGGACATTCTCAATTTCATCCAGTAACTCAAGTGGTTCACGAATCTCACGGTCCATCTTGTTTACAAATGAAATGATCGGAGTATCACGCATACGACAAACTTCCATCAATTTGATGGTACGTTCTTCGACACCTTTTGCCCCATCAATCACCATTAATGCAGAGTCAACTGCAGTTAGGGTACGATAAGTATCTTCAGAGAAGTCTTCATGTCCCGGTGTATCAAGTAAGTTAATAGTGTGACCTTTATAAGGGAACTGCATAACAGAAGTAGTAATGGAAATTCCACGCTCTTTTTCCATTTCCATCCAGTCAGATGTAGCTGCGCGGTCAGATTTACGGCTTTTTACCATCCCTGCAACCTGAATTGCTTTACCCCATAACAGTAATTTCTCTGTCATGGTCGTTTTACCGGCATCGGGGTGGGAAATGATGGCAAATGTGCGGCGTTGAGCAACCTGTGCCGCTAACTCATCTTTAAAACTCATGAAATACACCTACTGCGGAGATTGCAGTGCCAAAGACCTAAAGTCGATCAAAATAAAAATTGGCGTAATTGTAGCAGATTTATAGAACTGTTTAATGATTGTTGATAAGCCATGAGTTATTCACAAACTTTTTAGATCTTTTTTGAGAATGTAGTTTAGCTCCTTAGAAATTTTACAATTAAAAAAGCCCACCTGTTTAAGATGGGGCTTAATTAAGACTTAATAGAATCTTTACGCCAATTTCTTTTCTTCAATGAATTGAACATCGGCAATTTGTGCATCCCAGAACTCATTCCATAAAGCACAGTAATCAATACATAGCTTGGTTAAGCTTTCATAATCATCTTTTGTAATTGCTTGTGCTAATGCAAACCACAAGTCATCTTCATGATCGTCATCAGCGGCCTCAGATGTTTCATCCGTAGATACCCCATGTACATGGTAGTAACCACCACCTTCAACATCAATATTTACGAATTTGGTTGCTTGACGTAATGGTGGACTAAAAAGAATGACTTCCTCTTCTGCAACAGCCAATAATGCCACGACATTAATATAACTATCATAAGAAGATTCTAAAAATGATCTAACCTGATCTGCAAATTTTGATGGTTTATAATTACGACGGTCAAGCTCCGTTAAACCATAATCATTAAGTAAATCTTCATATAAAGGATAATGAGCATATTCAGGATTACCCAAATAGTAATTATCTTTATCTAAACCAGGGCGAAAACCAAACTCATCAAGTATATTTAAACTTAATAATACCCGTGGATACATCTTCGCTCCAGAGTGGAGTTTAGGTTCCAATTGTTTTGTTAAAAATTGAGCCTTTAATAAAGCATCAGTAAAAATTTGTACAATCGCATGACGATATTCTAAATGAATAAGAGTCAAACGTTGTTTATCAAGATATCCACCGTTTAACAGCTCAATAGCAGGATGATTACAAACTGGTAACTCTGCAATCGTTTTTCTTAACTGTTTAAGAAATTGTAAATTTTCATCCCATTGTTTTGCAGGAATACTATTTCTCATCCCCTGCAATGCTTTTTCTCTTGGATTATTAAAGTCTTCAAATTTTTTTAACATAATGATTCTCTGTAAAAAGTTTTTCTTATAGTTAAGTTACAGGCTCTCTCTTTATTACAATTTTGCATTCAATTGCTAAAATAAATTCCGCACACCCATACTTAACAAGTTGATACTATGTGTATTATCTCAACAAATCAACGGATTAATTAATAATATTTAAAAAAGTAAACTATTGCCAATTAAATATATAATATGTTGTTTTTTAAATCAACCAAGCTATTGAATAAATATAATTTTTTAAATACTATAAAATAAGTTTTATTTAAGCTTATACACTTTACAATAGCAAAGTTAATCAAAAAATATCCGCAACGGGGAACCCGATGACAAAAAGAGAAACTATTATAACAACAGCAACATCCCTCTTTAACCAAAAAAGCTATACTTCTATTGGTGTTGATCGCATTATTGCTGAGTCAAATGTTGCAAAAATGACTTTTTATAAATACTTTTCTTCTAAAGAAGCCTTAATTGAAGAATGTCTTTATAAAAGAAATTTAGAGATCCAATATTCAATATTGGAAAAAATAAAGAATACCAACAACCCTTTGATTAAATTAAAAAAGATATTTAATTGGTATATCGATTGGATTAATAGAGATGACTTTAATGGCTGCTTATTTAAAAAAGCGACAATAGAAGTCATGCAATTGTACCCTTCTATTAAGCATCAAATTAATGAGTATCGGGAGTGGATTTACTCATTAGTTTTCTCAGCTCTTTCGGAGTTAGAAGTAGAAAACACAAAAATCTTAACAGGGCTCTTTCTTAACATTGTAGATGGAATCATTATTGATGGCACTATAAATAAAGGAAAGATTAATCCAGAACAAACGTGGTCTTATATAAACAAAATTATTGAATTAGAAACAGTTCAAGAGTGTGCAACTATTTAATTTATAAATTAATTAAATATTTATATTTTAATAAAGATAGAAAATATTTTTTAATTTGGTGGAGTCTACTCTCCAACTCCACCAAAAATCTATTCAACCCCTAAAGATTAATGTATTTATATTTTATAAAAATTAATATTTTCATTTAGTTCCATCTTTATTAATTCTAATTATTATATAAACTTCACAATACTTTATAATAATCCTTTTCACCTCTTATGTTTTATAAAATACAAACATTAATTTGTTAGTATTACTTTATACTTGCAGTATATATTCATAAATTATTATATGTAAAATACTCAACTAACTAAGAAACTGCTGCTATTCATTACTACCAATATCTAGGTGGGTTTTAAAAGATAAATTTATTTTAATTAATTGTTATTTAAAGAAAAAGTTAAAAGGAAATATTAGTTTTAAAAATCAATATAGAAAAAACTAAGCGAAATGGGCGCC
The DNA here is from genome assembly GCF_034064985.1 of Acinetobacter pittii. Taxonomy (NCBI): domain Bacteria; kingdom Pseudomonadati; phylum Pseudomonadota; class Gammaproteobacteria; order Moraxellales; family Moraxellaceae; genus Acinetobacter; species Acinetobacter pittii. The sequence goes on from NZ_CP139249.1 coordinate 3,295,684, forward strand.
TTGAGTCTCAATGAGCTGATCAACCTGTACAGGCATACCTAATAAATAACCCTGAAATTGCTGACAGCCTAATCGAGTCAGAATCTCAACCTGCTGCTGAGTTTCTACTCCTTCCGCTGTTACGGTTAAACCCAACTTTTTAGCTAAATGTATAATACTTTCCAGAATCACTTCTTCTTTAGAACCAGGCTTTAAATCGACAATAAAGCCGCGATCAATTTTCAACTCATCTACTGGTAAATCTTTTAAATACAAGAAACTCGAATGCCCTGTTCCAAAATCGTCAATTGCAACTCGAATGCCCATATCACGTAGGCGCTCACAAGCTCGAATACTTAAATCAATATGCCGCATTGCTGTTGACTCAGTAATCTCAACAATTAAGTGATGGGGTTGAATTTGATATTTTTTTAACAATGCTTCGAGCGTACTAAATAATTTTTTATTTTCAAACTGTAAGGCCGATAAATTCACTGCGACTGGATAAAATGGGGTATTACTACGCTCCCACTCCTGAATTTGCGAGCAGGCTTGCTCAAGTGCCCAATATCCCATTGGAATGATCAAACCTGTTTTTTCTGCACCCTCTATGAACATATGGGGAGTGAGTATTCCTAAAGCTGGATGATTCCAACGAATTAATGCTTCGACACCGCACACTTCAAGATTGGTATTAAATTTTGGTTGGTAATATAAGATGAACTGCTTTTCTTCTACAGCTTTATAAAGGTCATTGATCAGTTTTGACTGACTTCTTGTTTCTTGTTGATGGGTTGAATAACTGAAAATGGTATAAGTATTCCGGCCCTGCTCTTTAGACATGAGCATCGCGGCATCAGCGTTCATGAGTAAATCCTGAACATTTTGTCCATGCTCAGGAAAGAGTGCTACTCCTAAACTCGCAGAAATATTAATTTCTTTACCCGAAATTTGATAACTTTCCTGAATCAGCTGTAAAACTTTCTCGGCCAACACAACCGCTTCTTCTGCATTGGTATTTTCTGCAATAAGTAAAAACTCATCGCCACCAATTCTAAGCAGTTTACATTTCTCATTAAGTTGCCAGTGTAAACGGTTCGCCATTTGAATGAGTAATTGGTCACCCACATGATGCCCAAAAGCATCATTCACCGATTTAAAACGGTCTAAATCAATATATAAAAAAGCAATTTTCTGGTCTTTATATCGATGATCTGAAAGTAATATTTCAGCATAATCAACCAAATAAAGGCGATTTGGTAGTTTAGTTAAATTGTCTTGTATAGATAAGTTAGCTAATTCTTTATTAGCCTTGCGTAATTCTAAATTTTGTTGCGTAAGGCGTTGCTCTAACATCGCAACAATAAAGCTTGCTACGAGTACCAAACAGGTGACTAGAATAATTGTAAATAGTAATAAGTCATGTTCAGCCTGATATTGGCTAATAAATTTATCAGTAATATTTGTCGCAATAAGAGCGGTATAGTGCATCCCCATAATACTTAAGGTCATCATTACCGAAAATGCGATTTTTAAAGTTAAGCGATATCGTTCTGTATCTTTTAATTTATAGGCGAGTAAAAACGCTAACCCTGAACCACTCATCGCAATTAATACAGAAAATAAGAGTAAGAACGAAGTGTAATCTTTTTTATAAACATTAATATTCCAGCCCAACATGCTAATGTAATATGAAGCTGAAATTCCAATTCCCATAATAATCGAACTCAAAATGAGTCTAAATAAAGGAAGTGTAAAACGCGAAGTCAACCACATCGCAATGCAAGACAACAATGCACTAATGGCATAAGAAATGACGATTAAAGGAATATTCGAGTTGGCTGTATCAAATAGATGATAAGCTTGTATGCCAACAATATGGACAATGCTAATTGCTAAAGCGAGTAGCAATCCATTAATAAATAAAATTAAGGATTCAAACTTCTTATAGACCTGTTTGAATATTAGCTGCTCCATGGAAATTACAATATAGCATATGAGGCCAGCTGCAATAAAAGAGCCGACGATCAATGTGCTATCGTAATCAACATGACCCATATTGGACTTCCATGATTATTCAATACTTTTTTTTATTTTGTTCAACTCATTGCCCAAAATACAATTAAACATGTTAAAGAAATTTTAGTAAATTTGACTTATTCAGTCAGTTATAAACAATAACATTATCTATCTTTTGGTCAAGTATTTTTTACTTTATAAATCAATAAAGTAAATAAAAACTAAGCAGCCAATTATATGAAAAATATAGAATTTATTTAATCTATTCAAGTCGACCTAATCGCAATTTTCGCATTCAAATAAAAAATAGTATAAAAAAAGAACCCTGCACTAAGCAAGGTTCTTTTGAAGCTTTAGAAAAGAAGATTAGTTCTTTTCTTTGTCTACGATTTTGTTCGCTTGAATCCAAGGCATCATTGCACGTAACTTATTACCAGTTACTTCAATACCATGTGCAGCATTTTGACGACGACGAGCAGTCATAGATGGGTAGTTTAATGCACCCTCTTGAATGAACATCTTCGCGTATTCACCAGATTGAATACGTTTTAATGCATTACGCATCGCTTCACGAGACTGCTCGTTAATTACTTCAGTACCCGTTACATATTCACCGTACTCAGCATTGTTAGATACTGAGTAGTTCATGTCAGCGATACCGCCTTCGAACATTAAGTCAACGATCAATTTAAGCTCGTGTAAACATTCGAAGTAAGCCATTTCAGGTGCATAACCAGCTTCAACTAAAGTTTCGAAGCCCATTTTCACGAGTTCAACTGCACCACCACAAAGAACTGCTTGCTCACCGAATAAGTCAGTTTCAGTTTCTTCACGGAATGAAGTTTCGATAATACCTGTACGGCCGCCACCTACGCCAGAAGCATAAGAAAGAGCAACGTTACGTGCATTACCAGAAGCATCTTGATGAATTGCGATTAGATCAGGAACACCTGAACCACGTTGGTATTCAGAACGAACTGTGTGACCAGGTGCTTTAGGAGCAACCATGATTACATCTAAATCTTTACGTGGAACAACTTGGTTATAAAGAATTGAGAAACCATGAGCAAATGCTAAAGTTGCACCTTCTTTGATGTTTGGCTCAATCACGTCACGGTAAAGTTGTGATTGGAATTCATCTGGAGTCAAAATCATTACGAGGTCAGCTTGCTTAACTGCAGCAGGAACTTCTGCAACTTTAAGACCTGCATTTTCAGCTTTCTTCCAAGAAGCTGAATCTGCACGTAAACCTACAGTTACGTCTACGCCTGAGTCTTTAAGGTTAAGTGCATGAGCATGACCTTGAGAACCGTAACCAATAATCGCTACTTTCTTGCCTTGGATGATTGATAAGTCACAGTCTTTATCGTAAAAAATTTGCATTTGTGTTCTCCGCTAAAATACTTTTTAAAAAATTAAATGGCTAATACTTTTTCGCCACGGGCGATACCAGATACACCTGAACGGACGACTTCTAGAATAGTGTTTTCCGCAAGTGCATCGATAAAACCATCTAATTTTTCAGTTGTCCCTGCTATTTGAATGGTATAGGTAGTTGGTGTCACGTCTACAATTTGCGCACGAAAAATATCCGCTGTACGCTTAATTTCTGCACGTGAAGCACCTAACGCTTTTACTTTAATCAACATCAGTTCACGCTCAATGTGCGAACCTTCTGATAAATCTACTACTTTTACAACTTCAACAAGTTTGTTGAGCTGCTTTGTAATCTGTTCAATCTTATGGTCATCGCCATAAGTAGTTAACGTCAAACGCGATAACGTAGGGTCTTCGGTTGGAGCTACATTCAACGTCTCAATGTTGTAGTTACGTTGACTGAATAAACCCACCAAACGAGAAAGCGCACCAGCTTCGTTTTCAACGAGTACAGAAATAATATGTCTCATTATGTACGCTCCCCTTTACCTAACCACATATCCTTCATAGACTGGCCTGCGATCAGCATTGGATAAACATGTTCCGTGCGATCAACCATGACATTAATGAATACACATTTATCATTAATCGCCATTGCTTCAGCAAGCTTTGACTCTAGTTCATCAGCATGATCAATCTGAATACCTACATGACCATAAGCTTCCATCAACTTACCGAAATCAGGCAATGATTCAACATATGAGCTTGAGTGACGGCCTTCATAGTTCATATCTTGCCATTGTTTAACCATACCTAATGCACGGTTATTCAAGCATAAGATCTTCACGTTCATACCGTATTGCTTACAGGTTGAAAGCTCTTGAATACACATTTGTATTGAAGCTTCACCAGTAATACAAACAACTTGTTGATCAGGGAAAGCGAGCTTCGCAGCCATTGCATAAGGTAAACCTACGCCCATGGTGCCCAATCCACCTGAGTTAATCCATTGACGAGGACGTTTGTATTTGTAGTACAACGCACCAAACATTTGGTGTTGACCCACATCTGAAGTAATGATGGCATCACCATTGGTCGCTTTATATAAAGCTTCAACAACTTGCTGTGGCTTCATTGTGCCATCAGTCGGTGTTTCGAACTTCAAGCCATGAACTTTACGCCATTCATTAATTTGATCCCACCATGCAGCAATTGCTTCAGGGTTTGGCTTAGACACATTCAATTGTTTCAATTGCGTCAACATTTCCTGAAGTACAGGCTCAACTGCCCCTACAATTGGAATGTGCGCCATAATTGTTTTTGAAATGCTCGCCGGATCAATATCAATATGAATAACTTTGGCATTCAAACAGAATTTTGCAGGGTTATTAGTTACTCGGTCATCAAAACGAGCACCTACCGCAAGAATGACATCAGCATTATGCATGGTCATATTTGCTTCATAAGTCCCATGCATACCTAACATGCCAATGAACTGGGGATCATCGCCAGGGAAGCCACCAAGGCCCATAAGTGTGTTAGTCACTGGGTAACCGAGTAAATGAGCAAGTTCAGTCAATAATGCTGATGCATTACCTTGAACAACACCACCACCCGTATAAATTACTGGACGTTTTGCACTTAAAAGCTCATCAATCGCTTTACGAATTTGACCAGAATGACCACGTGAAGGTGGCTGATAAGAACGCATCTTCACTTTTTCAGGATATTCGTACGCAAATTTTTCTGCAGGATTAGTCGCATCTTTAGGAATATCGACAACAACTGGGCCAGGGCGACCACTTGATGCGATATAAAATGCTTTTTTGATAATTGCAGGAATTTCACTTGCGTGACGAACTTGGAAACTGTGTTTCACGATCGGACGTGAAATACCCACCATATCAGTTTCTTGGAAAGCGTCTTCACCAATAAGATGTGATGCAACCTGGCCAGACAAAATCACCATTGGGATTGAGTCCATATAAGCTGTTGCAATTGGAGTCACAGTATTAGTTGCGCCAGGTCCAGAAGTGACCAGTACTACGCCAGTCTTACCTGTAGCACGCGAGTAAGCATCTGCCATATGACCAGCAGCTTGTTCATGACGTACGAGGTAATGATTAATTTTGTCTTGTTGAAATAGCGCATCATAAATATGTAATACAGCGCCGCCTGGATAACCAAAAACATGTTCAACGCCTTCGTCCGCAAGAGCACGAACGAGCATTTCACCACCAGATAAAAGTTCCAACGTGATTCACCCTAAAATCTTTATCACTATTTATGGAAGGCACAAATAGTGTTTCATTCATTGAATTGTCTGCACTGTTATAGCACACATATTGTCTAGTTTTCGTTGCAATAGAAAAATTTCTGTTTTTCAGCCGTATAAGCTTTTTTAACATTAATAAAGCATGTCTGGATATACATACTTTAAGTAAAATCAATCTCTCGGCTAGAGAGAATGTCTATTACAAAACATGACGGTTATTCGAAGGGTGATCAAATAATCGCATATAAAACTAAAGGAAGCATTTTTGTTGTTTAATTCACTAAAGTCAAGATTAAAGAAACACTTTTCTATGATTATTTTTTAACTGACTATTTTTTCATCTTATTTGATTTTTCCACTTTTCTTTTTTTATGTCTGTCCCACTTTTTTCAGGTTTATTCCTGTTTAATTTTTAACGGAAAATAAATCCATCCCAAAACTGCATTTTTGTCGATTTTGCGCTATGCTGTGCAACAATCTTTAATATCAATTTTTGTTGTATAGCTTACGTCTATGACTATTTCTCACATTGACCCCGAATATCAAGCAAACACGATTGAACCATCAGTTCAACAAGATTGGGAAAATCGTAAAGTCTTTAAAGTTGCCGACACTGTCGAAGGTAAACATCGTTACATCCTGTCAATGTTTCCTTACCCAAGCGGCAAGCTGCATATGGGGCATGTGCGTAACTATACAATTGGCGATGTGATTAGCCGTTTTTACCGTTTAAAAGGTGAAACTGTATTACAACCTATGGGTTGGGATGCATTCGGTTTACCTGCGGAAAACGCAGCAATTGCCCATAAAGTTGCTCCGGCAAAATGGACATTTGAAAACATTGCGTACATGCGTGACCAATTAAAAAAATTAGGTCTATCTGTAGATTGGGATCGTGAATTTGCAACTTGTACACCAGAGTATTATCACTGGGAACAATGGTTATTTGTTCAGCTTTATAAAAAAGGTCTGATCTACCGTAAACTTTCAACAGTAAACTGGGATCCGGTTGACCAAACAGTTTTGGCAAACGAACAAGTTGAAAATGGTCGCGGATGGCGTTCTGGTGCATTGGTTGAAAAACGCGATATTCCAATGTACTACTTCCGTATTACGGACTATGCACAAGAATTATTAGACGACCTAGACACCCTACAAGACGGCTGGCCTCAACAAGTGTTGACCATGCAACGTAACTGGATTGGTCGTTCTACAGGCATGGAAATTACTTTCCCATCTGCCAATACCGATATTTATGCTGATGGCTTAACTGTTTATACAACACGTGCTGACACGCTTATGGGCGTGACATATGTTGCCGTTGCAGCAGAACACCCTCTTGCGCTTAAAGCTGCTGAAAATAACCCTGAATTGGCTGCATTTATTGAAGAATGCCGCATGGGTTCAGTTGCAGAAGCGGACTTGGCAACAGCCGAGAAAAAAGGTATGGCAACAGGTTTGTTTGTAAAGCACCCTGTAACTGGTGAAGAGCTTCCTGTCTGGATCGCAAACTACGTATTAATGTCTTATGGTTCTGGCGCAGTCATGGCTGTACCGGCACATGATGAACGTGATTTTGAATTTGCCAACAAATTCAATTTGCCAATTAAACAAGTGATTGATGCCAAAGGTACTGACGATGCGGACTATTCTGCAACTGAATGGCAAGAATGGTACGGTTCTAAAGAAGGTAAACTTGTTAATTCTGGTGAGTTTGACGGTTTAGAGTTCCAAGCTGCTTTCGATGCATTCCTTGCAAAATTAGAACCACAAGGTTTAGCAAATTCTAAAGTTCAATTCCGTTTACGTGACTGGGGTGTTTCTCGTCAACGTTACTGGGGTTGTCCAATTCCAATGATTAACTGTGATACTTGTGGTCAAGTCACAGTTCCAGAAAACCAGCTTCCGGTTGTATTACCAACTGACGTTGTTCCAGATGGTTCAGGTAACCCATTAAATAAAATGCCTGAATTCTATGAAACTAAATGTCCTTGTTGTGGTGGCGATGCACGCCGTGAAACAGATACTTTAGATACATTTGTAGAGTCATCTTGGTACTACGCACGCTATGCTTCTCCAGACTTTACTGGTGGTATGGTTAAACCTGAAGCAGCTCAAAACTGGCTTCCTGTAAACCAATACATTGGTGGTGTTGAGCACGCGATTCTTCACTTACTTTATGCACGTTTCTTCCACAAATTAATGCGTGATGAAGGCGTGGTACAAGGTAATGAACCATTTACCAACTTGTTAACTCAAGGCATGGTGCTTGCAGATACATTCTACCGTGAAGCAGAAAATGGTAAGAAAACTTGGTTTAACCCTGCTGACATCGAATTAGAGCGTGACGAAAAAGGTCGCATCATTTCTGCGAAATATTCAGGTGACGGTCAAGAAGTGATTATCGGCGGACAAGAAAAAATGTCTAAGTCGAAAAATAACGGTATTGACCCACAAGCGATTATTGATCAATACGGCGCAGATACAGCACGTGTATTCATGATGTTTGCTGCTCCACCAGATCAATCTTTAGAATGGTCTGATGCAGGTGTTGAAGGTGCAAATCGTTTCTTGAAACGTGTATGGCGTCTTGTAGCAAGCTTCCTTGAAAAAGGTAACCAAGCCTCTACGATTGATGCAGCTAACTTGTCTAAAGATGCTCAAGATTTACGTCGTAAGACTCACGAAACTATTCAAAAAGTAAGTGATGACATTGAACGTCGCCATGCATTCAATACTGCAATTGCTGCTTTGATGGAATTGTTAAATGCAAGCAATAAGTTTGAAGCAAAAGACGACAACGACGTTGCTGTAGAACGTGAAGCGATTACCACACTATTAACTTTACTTGCGCCATTTGCACCACATTTAAGTCAAACATTATTGGCTCAGTTTGGTACAGATGTGACAGAGGCAACATTCCCTGAAGTCGATGCTTCTGCATTAACTCGTAATACCCAAACGATTGTTGTACAGGTTAACGGTAAACTTCGCGGTAAACTTGAAGTTTCTGTTGATATTTCTAAAGAAGATCTATTAGCTCAAGCTAAAGCTTTACCAGAAGTTCAACAATTCTTAACAGGACCAACAAAGAAAGAAATTGTGGTTCCAAATAAATTAGTTAACCTCGTGGTTTAATTAAAGTTATTAATGAGAGGATCAAGCATGCACTTTGCCAAACGTTTAGCCGCTGTTGTTTTGACCTTAGGCCTTAGTGCAGGCTTAGTCGGGTGTGGCTTTCATTTAAAAGGAAGCAACCCGACTGCAACTCCGCTTGTTTATAAAAAATTAAGCCTTGAGTTACCAGCAAAAACTGATGACTTGGAAACGCAGTTAAAAGTATATTTAGCTGCAAATGGTGTTCAACTCAGCAATGATAACGATGCCTACGTACTCCGTGTTTTAGAGTACAGTCCACGTCGTCAGCTTTTAAACGGAAAATTAACGGAAGTATTATTACGTTTAACTGTAACCTTCCAGATTGAAGACCGTCAGGGTAATAAAATTACAGAACCACGTTCGTTAACTGCATCTCGTAGTTATCAATATGATCTTGCAACGGTTAATACCGAAAATCAGCAAGAATCTTATTTACAACGTATTGTGATTGATGACATTGCACAGCAAATTACTCGTCAGATTTCAGCAAACCGTTTACCAAAAGCTCAGCCTTAATCTTTATTTTTACCAGCAATGAAAATTGACTATTTACAAGCCTTAAAACGCATTCCGGAAGCACGGGGTGCGTGGATTTTACACGGCCAAGAACCTTTGCTGGAACAAAATTTATTAGATGCTTTTCGTAAAAGTTGGCAACAACAAGAAGTTGAAAGACAACGCTACGATATTAGTAGCGTGAGCGACTGGAAAAATGTTTTTAATGCACTTAACAGCTTATCTTTATTTTCTCAGCAGCTCGCCATTGAAGTACATGGCAATATAAAACCTGATGCAAATGGATTAAAACAACTTAAAAGTTATATTCAGCATAATGAAACTAACCTACTTTTAATTGTTTTACCTAAGCAAGATAGTAGTAGTTTAAAGTCTGCTTTTTTCCAAGTTGTGGAAGCAAATGGTGTTGTCGTTGCCCTAACAGCGAACTATCCGCAAGACCGTCAAAGAATTTTATCTGCTGAAGCAGAAAAACTTGAAATTCAACTCGACAATGACGCTTGGCACTGGCTCATGCAACATCATGAGCACAATTTGCTTGCAGCTAAAAATAGCTTGATGCGTGTAAGAGACACTTTTCCAGACCAACAACTGATTCAAATTGAACAGTTATATGCTTGTTTACAAGATCAATCTCGTTACACCACTTACGATTTAAGCGACGCGCTATTAGAAGGTAATCTCGCTCAATCCATTAAAATTTTTCAATATTTAATTGCTGCTGGCGAACCAGAAAGTCTGATTTTATGGACTTTAAGTAAAGAAATGCGTTTATTGATGCAATTATTTGAGCAGCCTCATAATGCATTACAACTTGGCATCTGGAAAACTAAAGTCAGTTTATATCAACAAGCATTAAGAAGATTAAATCCTCAACAATTTTTAGGATGGTCTACCCTTCTATTGCAAGTTGATGCAGCAATTAAAGGTATGTCGAACGAAAATGCCCAACATTTGATGCAGCAGGCGATTGCTGAATTATGTGGGAAAACGCTATTTATACAATAATTCGGCGGAATCATTTTTCTTCATTCTTGAATTATCATAAAAATTCACGTTTTATCCTCATTTCGCTTTTATACTAAATTAAATTTTAAACTTTTCGACCTCTCACCATGCCAAAAATAAAGCCAATCAAACTCGTTATTATCATCGTCTGTATAGCAATTATTGCTGTATTAGCTTGGAAGTTTTTAAAACCTAAACAGCAGCAGCCTCAATATATTACTGCTGAAGTGACACGTGGGGATATTGAAAATAATGTACTTGCGACAGGTACACTTGATGCAACCAAACTCATTAGTGTGGGTGCGCAGGTATCTGGTCAGGTTAAAAAGATGTATGTACAGTTGGGCGATCAGGTTAAGCAAGGTCAACTTATTGCACAAATTGACTCAACAACCCAAGAAAACAGCTTAAAAACTTCTGATGCGAATATTAAAAATTTAGAAGCACAACGTCTTCAACAAGTTGCTTCATTAAATGAAAAACAACTTGAGTACCGCCGTCAACAACAAATGTATGCACAAGATGCAACGCCGCGTGCAGATTTAGAATCGGCTGAGGCAAGCTATAAAACAGCTCAGGCGCAAATTAAAGCATTAGATGCACAAATTGAATCTGCCAAAGTGACAAAATCTACCGCGCAAACCAATATTGGTTATACACGTATTGTTGCTCCAACTGATGGTACGGTTGTCGCGATTGTGACTGAAGAAGGTCAAACCGTAAACGCGAACCAAAGCGCGCCAACAATTGTCAAAATTGCAAAATTACAAAACATGACGATTAAGGCGCAAGTCAGTGAAGCTGACATTATGAAAGTTGAAAAAGGACAACAGGTTTACTTTACAACTTTAGGTGATGAAACCAAGCGCTATGCAACTTTACGTCAAATTGAACCAGCTCCTGACTCAATTTCGAGCGAATCAACAAGTAATACAAGTTCAACGACCAGTTCGGCTGTCTACTATAATGCTTTATTCGATGTGCCAAATACCGATGGTAAATTGCGTATTGATATGACTGCACAAGTTTATATCGTATTAAACTCAGCTAAAAATGCTTTATTGGTTCCATCTTCTGCTTTAAGTAGTAAACAATTTTCTGGTCAAAGAAAATCAGGTCAGTCATCTGAGAAAGCAAGTTCTACCCCAAGTACAGAACGCAAACATCAAGGTAATGGTGCTCGTTTAGAACGCTTAAATTTAACTGCTGAACAAAAACAACTGGTTGAACAAGGTAAAGCAACGCTAAACGTAGTACGTATTTTACAAGCAGATGGTACAACCAAACCGACTCAAATTTTGGTGGGTATTAATAACCGTGTAAATGCGCAAGTTCTTGCTGGATTAAAACAAGGTGACCAAGTTGTAATTGCAGATAGTTCAGATACTTCTGCTGCTTCTGCAAATAGTGGTAATAACCGTCGCCGTGGCCCAATGGGAATGTAAGCATGACAAAACAAGCATTGCTTGAAGTCAGCAATCTGGTCCGGGAATTCCCTGCTGGCGAAAGCACAATACAAATTTTAAAAGGCATAGACCTAACCATCTATGAAGGTGAACTGGTTGCCATTGTCGGCCAGTCTGGTTCTGGTAAATCGACCCTCATGAATATTTTGGGTTGTTTGGACCGACCTACGAGTGGTAGTTATAAGGTTAATGGGCAAGAAACGGGTAAACTTGAGCCCGATCAGCTCGCTCGACTTCGCCGTGAATATTTTGGTTTTATTTTCCAGCGCTACCATTTACTTGGTGACTTATCTGCTGAAGGTAACGTTGAAGTTCCCGCTGTTTATGCAGGGGTTACCCCTTCTGAGCGTAAACAACGCGCAACGGCTCTACTGACCGAATTAGGATTGGGCACGAAAACACTCAATAGGCCAAGCCAACTTTCTGGTGGTCAGCAGCAACGTGTTTCTATTGCCCGTGCGCTCATGAATGGCGGTGACGTCATTCTGGCAGATGAACCGACGGGGGCACTCGACTCTCATAGTGGTGTTGAGGTGATGCGTATTTTGCGTGAACTCAATGCCGCAGGTCACACTATTATTTTAGTCACTCATGATATGCAAGTTGCAAAAAATGCGACTCGTATTATCGAGATTAGTGACGGAGAAATTATTAGTGACCGTCCTAACGTTCCAGATCATGCAGCCGAACCGATCAAATCTGATCCTGATGCCGCTCCTGCTTTACAAGGTAAACAGAAGAAAGGCAAAAGTATTTCTGCATGGCGTTCTACTTTAGACCGTTTATCTGAAGCCTTCCAAATGGCTTTACTGTCTATGAATGCCCACCGCATGCGTACTTTTTTAACCATGCTGGGGATCATTATTGGTATTGCATCTGTTGTTACGGTGGTCGCTCTAGGTAAAGGCTCTCAACAGCAAATTTTAAGCAATATTAGTAGTCTCGGAACAAATACAATTACGGTATTTCAGGGCCGTGGTTTTGGTGACAACTCCAAAACTGCAAGTTTTAAGACTTTGGTTCCTGCCGATGCTGATGCGTTAATGACTCAGCCTTATGTCAGTGCGGTCAGTCCAATGGTCAGTACATCCAAAACTATGCGTTACCAACAAAATGAAGCAAATGCGACCATTAATGGTGTGAGTAACGATTATTTCGACGTAAAAGGTTTAGTCTTTAAAGATGGGCAAACTTTTGACCAACGTAGTGTTCGTGACCGCTCACAAGATGTAGTCATTGATACCAATACTCAAAAACAATTCTTTAGTGACGGTACCAACCCAATTGGTCAAGTGGTACTGCTCGGTAGTGTACCTGCGCGTATTATTGGTGTGGTAGAACCGCAAACAAGCGGTATGGGCTCAGATGACACTCTAAATGTCTATATGCCTTATACAACCGTAATGAGCCGTATGTTGGGTCAATCGAATGTCCGTAATATCGTGGTTCGTATTAATGATAAATATTCAACTGCTGCCGCAGAAAATGCCATCGTTAACTTATTAACCCAGCGACATGGTGCACAAGATATTTTCACCATGAACAGTGACAGTATCCGTCAAACCATTGAGAAAACAACCAGCACAATGACGCTTCTGGTTTCAGCAATTGCCGTAATTTCTTTGGTCGTCGGTGGTATCGGGGTAATGAATATTATGTTGGTTTCGGTAACTGAACGTACTCAAGAAATTGGTGTACGTATGGCCGTAGGTGCTCGTCAAAGTGATATTTTGCAACAATTCCTGATTGAAGCAATTTTAGTGTGTTTAATTGGTGGTGTGCTTGGCGTCTTATTGTCGCTTGGCCTTGGGCAACTTATTAATAAATTTGCTGGAGGTAACTTTAGCGTAGCTTATTCAAGCACATCAATTATTGCAGCCTTTGTCTGTTCAACACTGATTGGTGTCGTTTTTGGTTTCTTACCAGCCAAGAATGCCGCAAAACTTGACCCTGTTGCCGCACTATCTCGAGAATAAGGAAAATTGCATGTCTTTCTCTATGACTAAACTCAGCACAGCACTTCTCCTCACGAGTTCTCTTGTAGGATGCGCAGCTGTAGTAAAAACCCCTTATGAAACACCTGCGGTACAAGTTCCAGGTAGTTTTCAATATGACACAGCAAAAGCTATGTCTGCCGATCAATACTCTGACCGTTGGTGGATGCTTTTTAACGATGCGCAGCTTAATCAGCTCGTAAGCAATGTATTAGAGCGTAACAGTGATTTAGCAGTTGCAGGTATTGCCTTAAAGCAAGCTCGTCTACAAGCTGATCTAACTGCAAACAAACAAGGCTTACGAACCAGTTCTAGTGTTTCTACAGGACATTCTTTCGATTTAAATTCGGGAGATGACAGCGCTAAAGGTCTTTCAATGAGCGCTGGAGTAAGCTATGAGCTTGATTTATTTGGCAAGCTTGCACGCCAAACCGAAGCAAGTAAATGGGAAGCTTTAGCAACTGAACAAGATTTACAAGCTACTGGACAAAGTTTAATTGCAACCACTGCCAAACTCTATTGGCAACTGGGTTATTTAAATGAACGTTATGCGACTGCTCAGCAAAGCCTAGCGACCTCTCAAAAGCTTTATGACTTGGTTCAGATTCAATATAAAGCTGGTGCCGTTTCAGGTGTAGATCTGACTCAAGCAGAACAATCGGTGCAAAGCCAAAAAGCAAGCTTAAGCCAGATTGAACAACAACTGGTTGAAACACGCACAGCCATTGCAGTGTTATTGCATGAGCCATTACAGCAACTAAACATTCAAGAGCCAAAGCGTTTACCACGCACTGCTCTACCTGTGATTGGTGCTGGTTTACCTGCCGATATTTTATCGCGCCGGCCTGATTTGCAAGCAAGTGAGCTCCGCTTAAGAAAAGCATTAGCAACTAAAGATGCAACCAAAGCAAGCTACTACCCATCAATTAGCTTAACCAGTAGTTTAGGCTCAAGCAGCACATCGTTAACGGAGTTGTTACGCAACCCTGCCCTGACGCTTGGTGCAAGTTTAAGCTTACCGTTTTTGCAATATAACGATATGAAAAAAGATATCGCGATTAGCAATCTAGATTATGAAAAAGCGATTATTCAATATCGTCAAACGCTATATCAGGCTTTTGCTGATGTCGAAAATGCTTTATCGAGTCGTACAGAACTCGACAAACAAGTAGCATTACAAGAACGTAATGTTGAACTTGCAGAAAAAACCGAACGTTTAACTGAAGTCCGCTACCGTTATGGTGCTGTTGCATTAAAGACTCTTCTCGATGCACAACAAACCACACGTACTGCTCGCTTAAGCCTCGTTGAAACCAAGCAAAGCCAATACAACGCGTATGTCACCCTCATGCAAGCTTTAGGTGGTTCCCCTGTAAAAGAACTGCCGCAATAACTTGTACCAATTAAAAAAGCCGTAGTCCTTCAACTACGGCTTTTTTATAGCTGAATAAATTTTAAAACTTATTCGTCATCCATCATAGATTGGCTCATACCTACAGTATTGAAACCAGCATCTACATATAGAATTTCACCAGTAATACCCGAAGCCCAAGGTGAGCATAGGAATAATGCTGCGTTACCTACTTCTTCAATAGTTACATTACGCTTTAACGGCGCAACTTTTTCATTGGCATCTAACATTTTACGGAAAGATTTAATACCAGAAGCAGCTAAAGTACGGATTGGACCCGCAGAAATCGCATTTACGCGAATACCATCAACACCTAAGCTTGATGCTAAATAGCGAACACCAGCTTCTAAAGAAGCTTTTGCCATACCCATTACGTTGTAGTTAGGCATAACGCGTTCAGAACCTTGGTAAGTCAAAGTTAATAAACAACCTTGACGAGCTTGTAATAGAGGTTTTGCAGCACGTGCCATTGCAACAAAGCTGTATGCACTGATGTCATGAGCAACTTTAAAACCTTCACGGTCAGTCACGTCAGTGAAGTCACCGTCAAGTGTATGTGCAGGTGCAAAGCCAATTGAATGTACAACACCGTCTACACCATCCCAATGTTTTGCAAGTTCTGCAAATGCATTATCAATTTCAGCATCAACAGCAACATCACATGGAAACACAAGCTTAGAACCGAATTGCTCAGCAAATTCATCCACACGTTTTTTTAATTTTTCGTTTGGATAAGTAAACGCAAGCTCTGCACCTTCACGGTGTAATGCTTGGGCAATACCAAAAGCAATTGATAATTTACTAGCAACGCCTGCAATCAAAAAGCGCTTACCTGCTAAAAGTCCTTGTGTCATGCCGATCTCACTCAAAACAATTTCAAGCATAATGCCAATATTCGGCGGTTTTCGAAATTGCATAATGCATCTTTTTTCAAAAATCGCACGAAAAAAAATCGCTCCTGATGAGGAGCGACTTCTAGATGAATTCAATCTTAGTCGTCAGACAATAAGCCAAGTAAGCGTAAGAAAGAAATATACATCCATACTAAAGTTGCAAGTAGCGCAATACCACACAACCATTCCATGAATTTTGGTGCACGATACGCTGCGTTGGTTTCAATTAAATCAAAATCTAAAATCAGATTAAGTGAAGCGATTACCGCTACAAATGCAGCAAAACCAATACCTAACCAGTTACTTTCAAAAATATAAGGAACGCTTGAACCAAATGCTAAACGCATGACCATCTGCACAATAAATACAATAAATATCGCTAAAGATGCAGAGATTACAACTGACTTGAACTTTTCAGTAGCGCGGATAATTTGGAATTTATATAGACCAAACATCACCAAGGTGGTGACAAAGGTCGCTAATAAAGCCTGAAGTGGAACACCTGGGTATTTCAACTGGAAAGTAAACGAAATACCACCTAAAAAAGCCCCTTCAAATAAGGCATACGGAATTGCTAATGTTGGCGCGGTCGTTGGTTTAAACGTTGTAATTAAAGCTAAAACCAAGCCACCAATTGCACCCACAATTGAAGCCGCGTAAGCAATACCAACATTTGCAGTAAAGGCTGCATAGAAAAATAAAGCGACACCCACCGCAGCTGCAATGACCGTCAACATAACAGATTTTTGAATCGCACCTTGCACAGTCATCGGTTGACTATAGTCACTGACCGTTTCAACACGCGTCAGTATCGGGTTATTACTTTGCATAAATGCTCTCTTTTTATAATAAAAATTTAAAACATCATTTTAAGCAAAATGAATATGAAAGCCAAATTAAGCAATCGGCATTATTGTAACAATGTCCTTTATGCAATAAAAAAGGAGGCAATAGCCTCCCTTTCATATCAAATCTAAAACATTATTAATCTTTACCATCAGTATTCATGATAAAGAAATATTCGCGGTAATATTTCAACTCTGAAATTGAGTCACGAATATCATCCATTGCCAAATGTGATGCATTCTTTTTCAAGCCACTCATAATTTCAGGGCGCCAGCGTTTTGAAAGCTCTTTTACCGTAGATACATCAAGATTACGATAATGGAAATACTGCTCAAGTTCAGGCATAAGACGGTGTAAGAAACGGCGATCCTGACAGATTGAGTTACCGCACATTGGTGAAACTTTTGGATTTACCCATTTTTTTAGGAATTCTAAAGTTTGTAACTCAGCATCACGGGCTGTTAACTTACTACGACGAACTCGTTCAATCAGACCAGACTGCCCATGTTGACGAGTGTTCCATTCATCCATTGCATTTAAAATACGATCAGGTTGATGAATAGCCAAAACTGGACCTTCGGCAAGTACATTTAAATGATCATCTGTAATAATTGTTGCGATTTCAATAATTTGGTCATTATCGGTATCTAATCCGGTCATTTCCAGATCAATCCAAATTAATCGTGTATTTAAAGTACTGCTCATGAATGTACGTTCTAAAATGCCGTAAAAACATCAATAGTAGCAAATTTCTTGCTTCCGCGCTGTAATTCTATAGCTGCTTCATGCTATTTTTGCGGTCTTCAAACAATGGTTTTTTTGGGATATGAATGGCTTTAATTCGTAAGCGTCGTTTAACTGAACAGCAGCAACGTCGTATTGAAAAACAGCATAAAACTCGCCAAGAAGAGATCGATACTTCACATGATCTAGACGGACTCGTTGTACAACATTATGGCCGTCAACTTGAAGTACAAGCTCTCTCTGTACCTGAGCATCACCCAGAAAAACCACAAGTTGCCGAAGGAGAACCAGAACCATTCTGGAAGCCGATCGAGCTTAATAGTGTTTGGCGTTGCCATACTCGAACTAATCTTGAGTTACTTGTAACTGGTGATCGTGTTAAATGGCAGGCAGACCCAAATACGGGTTTAGGCATTATTACAGCCATTCATCCACGTACATCTTTACTTACCCGCCCTGACCGCTATCACAAAGTTAAACCAGTGGCAGCAAATATCAGTTTGATTGTGATTGTATTTTCACCGCTTCCTGAACCAGCTCCAACGTTAATTGATCGATATTTAGTTGCTTGTGCAGACGCTAACATTCCTGCTCTTTTGGTCCTCAATAAGTCTGATTTACTCACTGAAAATGACCCAATTCTCACACTATTAGAAGAATATAAAACCTTGGGTTATGAAGTGATGATTTGTCAGTCCAAGAAGGGAGACATCTCTGCTTTATCTGAGCGTTTAGATGGTGAAACCGTAGCATTTGTAGGGCAATCAGGCGTAGGAAAAAGCTCTTTAATTAATGTGCTCATTCCAGATGCAGAGCAAAAAACTAATGTTATTTCTGAAAATTCTGCACTTGGACAACACACGACAACCTCTACGCGCTTAATCAACTTCGGTAAAAATGGTGCCTTAATTGATTCTCCGGGAATTCGTGAGTTTGGGCTTTGGCATCTCGATTTAGAAAAAATTCGTATGGGCTTTCCAGACATTGCAGCACATTTAGGATCTTGCCAATTCCGTAATTGCACACATACTCATGAAAAGAATTGTGGGCTTAAACAGGCCGTTGAAGCGGGTGAAATTTTGCCACGACGTCTTGATAGCTTTTTGCGTTTAATCGACGAGATTCAAGAAGCACAGCAAAAAAACTGATTTTCTGCCCTATTTGCCCTTGAAGTGGTGATTTTGATCACCATCTATATACGCTATACTCTAGGTCAATTTTGTTTTTTAATTTTTTTAGGTGACTTGTGGAACGCTGGTTAGAGTTTATGGGGAATCACCCCATTTTGTTTGGTACGCTCGGAGTCTTGATCGTGTTGTTCTTCATTTTTGAAGGTCAACGTAATGGTCGTAAAATTTCTCCACAGTCGCTTGGTATTTTAGTGAAAGCGAAAAATGCTCTTTTGATTGACTTACGCGATAGCAAAGATTTCCGCGAAGGTCACATTAGTGGCAGTCGCAATATTCCGTATAGCCAAATCGCAAGTCATGCTGACGAATTAAAAGCAAGTGACCGTCCATTGGTATTTATTTGCAACTTGGGGCAAGTTGCTGGAAGTGCTTTGCAAAAAGTTGCTCACCACGATAGCTATCGTCTTGATGGTGGTATCAGTAACTGGAAAGCACAAGGCTTACCTCTTGTTAAAAGCAAACCAAAAGCTTAAGGAGAATTATCATGGCTGCAAACGTCATTGTTTACTCAACTTCTGTATGCCCGTATTGCGTTCGTGCTAAACAGTTACTTGAGCGTAAAGGTGTTGCTTATAAAGAAGTAAATCTTTCTGTTGAAGCACCCGAAGTACGTGTTGAATTAATGCAACGCACAAATCATCGTACTGTCCCACAAATTTTCATTAACGATCAGTTTATTGGTGGTTTTGACCAACTTTATGCTTTAGAGCGTGAAGGTAAACTCGACGAATTATTGGCTTAACATCGCATCCATATTAAGGAAAAAACAATGAGCGAAGAACAACAAGTTCAACCACAATTAGCTTTAGAGCGTATTTATACAAAAGATATTTCTTTTGAGGTTCCTGGGGCGCAGGTTTTTACTAAACAATGGCAACCTGAACTTAATATCAATCTTTCTTCTGCTGCAGAAAAGATTGACCCAACTCACTTTGAAGTTTCTCTAAAAGTTGTGGTACAAGCCGATAACGACAACGAAACAGCGTTCATTGTAGATGTAACTCAATCAGGTATTTTCTTGATCGACAACATTGAAGAAGAGCGTTTACCTTATATTTTAGGCGCATACTGCCCAAATATTTTGTTCCCGTTCTTACGTGAAGCTGTAAATGATTTAGTAACTAAAGGTAGCTTCCCACAGTTACTTCTTACTCCAATCAACTTTGATGCAGAGTTCGAAGCTAACATGCAACGTGCTCAAGCTGCTGCTGTTGAAGGTCAAGCTTAATATTTTAAGCTTTCCCTTTTAATAAAAAACCGCGTAATACGCGGTTTTTTTATATTTGTTATTTATATTATTAATGATCAAGTGAGTGAAGCTGAATAGATGGAAACTGAAAACCACGGCAAGATAACTCTGAACGCCATGCCACGGTTAATATCATATTGCCAACAATAAAATTCTGATAAGCAAATGTCCCATTAAGTGGATGAGAACAGACTCCACCATGATCAGTAGGATGTGCCTGAGTATTTAACGTATTTAAATCTAAACGTATGCCTAGTCCTGAGGCTTTTAAAACCGCTTCTTTAATGGTCCAGACTTTGAACCAATATTCTCTATCTTGGTCCAAACTTAGCCACATTGCATATTCATCGGGATGAAAAGCATGTTTTGCTAATGCATCTAAGCGTACATTTCGATCAAGTTCCTCAACATCTACACCAATATCTTTAACATGTTCACTCATGGCTAAAGCGTAGAATTGTTGGCTATGTGAGTGATTAAAATGCAAAGTATGATTTAACAAATAAGGTTTACCATGTTCATGCTTGGCAAACTCCAATTCCGTTGAATTGAGTTGTAGTTTCTCTGCGATTAGTCTATTTCTGACACTCTGTATTTGTTGTTTTTTATAATAATTAAATGTACGGAAGTCGGGAAAATCTTGTTTAGACTTTAAAAGAAGCTGAGATAATGCCTGCGTATAGACTTCAATTTTGCGCTTAGACATTATCTCAACCTTACTAAATAATTAATTAGAATTTAACCACGTCGCCTTTTAATGCCACACCCGCCATCATGGTGCCTTTATAGCAATCGTAAGTTGTCGTACTCGTTGTTTCATTGGCTTTAAAATAGCTCACAATATTGGTAACGGCGTTTGCCCCTTGTGCTTTAGCATTGTTTTGCATTTGGATCAGTGCTGAACGTAAAACCCAGTCACAAGACGTTGCTGCCGACTTACCAAAACCATTGGTCTTTTTATTGGTCACAGCATCTTTTTGAATAACTTTACCACCAGACTTTGTCCCCTTTAAATAAAACTTTACAGAACCATCCAGAGTCCCATCGGCAACTGCACGGTCTACAGCTTCTTTAAAATTTAATTGATGTACTTCATCTCCAGCCTGAACAGTGGCAGTAAAACCCGCACTTAGCATTGCTACAAATAAAAGTTTTTTATTTAACATTGTTGTGTTCCTTATTGTTTAACAAGTTTAAAAATAAGCGAAGTATTAATTCCGCCAAAAGCAAAGTTATTGCTCATAATAATGTCAGCATCCAAATTTCTCGGCTGCTGAACGATATAATCTAGTTCACCACATAGTGGGTCGATTTCATCTAGATTTAAAGTTGGAATAAAACGGCCACGATTCATCATTTCGATGCTTAACCAAGCTTCAATAGCCCCACACGCCCCCAGCGTATGTCCAAAATAACTCTTTAAAGAGCTAATTGGTTTATAGCCTAAAACTTTTGCAGTGGCTTGGCTCTCCGCCACATCCCCCTGATCAGTTGAAGTACCATGTGCATTTACATAAGCAATATCTTTAGCTTCTACAGATGCATCTTTAAGTGCTAACTCCATACAACGCCCCATCATTTCTGATTCAGGACGAGTGACATGTTGACCATCGGTATTGCTACCATAACCAATCACTTCTGCATAAATATGAGCACCTCGGGCTTTGGCATGTTCATATTCTTCGAGAATTAAACAGCCTGCGCCTTCACCAATCACCAATCCATCTCGTTTAGCATCAAATGGACGTGGTGTTTTTTCAGGTTGATCATTCATGCCACTGGTCGCGAACAATACATCAAAAACTGCTGCCCCTGCCGCACTGAGTTCCTCGGCACCACCCGCAATCATGACCTGTTGTTTGCCATATTTGATTGCTTCATACGCTTGCCCAATTGCCATGGAACCAGAGGTACATGCGCTTGAGGTAGGTAAAGTTAATCCTTTTAGGCCAAAATATACGGTCATGTTCACCGCACTGGTGTGGGCCATCATGCGAATATAAGTGGTGGCATTAATCTTACTCATGCTCTGGTGAAGCAACATACTTGCAAACTCACCCACAGCATCTACGCTACCCGCAGAAGACCCAAAGGCAACACCCGCTTCGCCGCTAGACAAAATTTCATGTCCAAGCAAACCAGCATTTTGTAACGCAGTTTCGGCACAAACCACAGACATGAGTGCTACACGCCCCATACCACGGGTAACCTTACGGTTAAAATGTTTTGGAACATGAAATGTTTCAACAGGCCCAGCAAGCTTGGTCCGAAGGTCAACATATTGCTCCCACTCCGGCATGTAGCGAATGCCACTTTTAGCAGCTTCAAATCGCGTAAAGATATCATCGGCAGTTTCACCCAAAGAGGTAATTCCTGCCATTCCTGTCACAACTACACGTTTCATCAGATGAGTCCTCCATTTACAGAGATCACCTGTCGGGTTACATAAGAGGCTTCATCTGAACACAAGAATTTCACTACGCTCGCCACTTCATCGACCTGCCCCATGCGTTGCAACGGAATCATTTTAAGTGCATGTTCTTTGACTTCATCTGTCACCATTTCGGTTTCGATCAGTCCAGGGGCTACACAGTTCACAGTAATTTTTCGCTTCGCCAATTCGAGTGCCAAAGCCTTGGTCGCACCAATTAGACCTGCTTTTGCAGCACTGTAGTTGACCTGTCCACGATTACCCATAATTCCAGACACAGAAGATAAAGTGACAATACGGCCACCTTTGCGTAAGTGAATCATTGGCATGATAAGTGGTTTTAAAACATTATAGAAACCGTCTAAGGAAGTCGAAATTACTTCATCCCAATCTTGATCTGTTAACGCAGGAAAAGCACCATCATGAGTAAGACCTGCATTTAATACAACCCCATAAAAAGCGCCATGCTGCTCTACGTCTTGTTCTAGAATTTGTTGAACCGTCTGGCGCTCATTTACATCAAACATTAAATAATGGCTATTTTGACCTAAGGCTTGAATCTCTTGTACGACTTGCTCAGCCTCTGCCTGACGAGAACGTGCATGTACAGTTACATCAAAACCAGCCTTTGCCAGCTGTAATGCAATCGCTTTCCCAATTCCTCGGCTTGAACCCGTTACTAAAATTCGTCTTGTCACAATGTATTCCTAATTCTTTGTGGTTATTCAAATGGTGTTTCTGTAGGTTCAAATACACTTAACGTTGCCTGAATGCAGTGCTCAGCATATTGAATTTCACAGGAAAATTGCCCAAGTCCTTCATAAAAATATTGTTGCTCTATTTGGATGATCAATCGTGAACCTAAGGAGAAATAAGGGATGGGTAAATTTAATTTACGTGTTCCCAATAAAAAACCGACTTTTGGTGCTTGTTTTGACTGCTGACCTTGCCAGCCTGAATAAGCACTAATTGTTTGTGCCATAATTTCAATGCTTGCCCATGTCGGCAATCCTTCCGCTTCACAAAACATGAGCTCTGGTGTAATCGTGAGTTCTGCTTGTGCCCGCCCTTCAGCAACATCCGTTAAATGGTCAATAAATACCATCGGTTGCTCATGAGGAATATATTGAATTGCATCTAGTTTCATCAGGGCTTCACTCCAAAAACAAGACTAATATTACTTCCCCCAAAAGCGAAAGAATTACTCATCACATAGCGGATGGGCTGTTTTAGTTCGGCATTTTGCACATAGTTTTGGTCAGCCAAATTTGGATCAATCTCAACACTTTGATGTAAAGGCAACCAACTTTGATCTTTTAAAACTTGCTCACAAATAAAAGCTTCGATGGCACCCGCTGCACCAAGACAATGTCCAGTTTTATGTTTTGTACTACTTAAAGCAACTTGGTAATCACCAAAAACTTGCCTTACAGCCTTAATTTCCATCGCATCATTTTGTGGAGTTGCTGTTCCATGCAAGTTGATATAGCCCACCTCTTGAGCGGAAATATTTGCCATATCTAATGCACGTTGCATAGCTAAAGCGGCACCTTTACCTTCAGGATGCGGGGCTGAAATGTGCCATGCATCCATGGACTCACCCGCCCCCATTAACATGACAGGTGCTTGTTCTTTACTTAGTACAAAAAACGCAGCGGCTTCACCAATATTAATACCATCACGGTTTACACCGCAGGGTTGGCAAATATGTCCAGATAAACTTTCTAGACTATTAAATCCATTTAGGGTCAACTTACACAAGGTATCAACGCCACCAACCAGCACAACATCGGCTAAATCTGCGTGAAGTAATCGCTGCCCTGCGGCTAATGCTTTAGCGCTTGAAGAACAAGCTGTCGAAATCGTATATGCAGGCCCTTCCCATCCTAAGTACTGCTGTAATGCTTTCGCTAAACAGCTCATTTCTTGAGGATAGTGTGATATCGATAGATCTGTTTTTCCTTGAAAATATTGCTTAAGTAAGAGTTCATTATCTGCAATACCAGAGGTAGATGTGCCCACCACAATGGCCAAACGTTTATTTTCAAAGGATGCGGTATAAGCTTTTAACTCTATTTCGATTTTAGATAATGCGGTTAATGCAAAACGTAGATTACGTGAATCTACATAGCGCAAAGCATCAGGTACGCTCGAACATAATGGATGCGTATATTGCCCCACCCAAACATCACGATCAGCAATTAAATCATCTCGCAAACTCAAAGTTTGCTGTGGCTGTTGTAATGCTTGTTTGATTTGATTAAGTTCACTGCCTAAAGCTGACAAACCAACACTAAATTGTATGCCTACTGCCATTGGAGCTGCATTTGCTGAAGGTAAATGTTTCATGGCGTAGAACTTTCTTCTGTCTGCAAGGTGTTCTCAATCGAACTCAGCGTCATGGTATAAGGGACTTGTTCATTAATCAATTCAATGCTTCCTTGTCCCTGTTTAAGCTGTAACACAGGCTGCTTTTCGATATAGACAATCTGCTTGTCTGCTTGTTGTTTCATCTCTACAGCTTGCTGCCCTAAATGCGAAAATTGAGGGTATGTCGCAAACAAAAGGTCACGCACCACAAACTCAAAAGGCAATAAACGCATTTGATCAATACACTGTTCAACATGAACCCGATGCCCATCAAACTGTAACTTAAATAATTGCTGGCCTGTCAGGCTTAAAGCGACCATATCCAGTACAGCACCCTTTTGCTGTTGATATAACAAGAAGCTAAAACTTTGCTGCTTCCACTGAACCTCAACCTGATCTTGCCTTTGATAAGTCTGAGCCTGCCATAGTGGACTTTGCAGTCCTTTGGCATGTGGTATGACCTGACAACCATTTAAAAATATCAAGCTACTGAGTAATATCGTTGCCCATTTGTGTTGCATGGTTATCCCTCAAGTACCTGTTCTTGCGTCAAGCCTTCACGACAATATTCTGCCAAAGTGCTGAGTCTACGTTTAGCATTTTTATGGATCGGGTTTTGTTCATCCCACGCATAACCCGCCAACAGTGAAGAAATCATACGGCGAATGCCTTCATTCTGATTTTGCGAAAACACCACATCTTGGAACTCGCCTTCGTACCATGACTCAACATAGGCACGAAATACCTGAATACCGCGGCGTAATGGTTTTTCATATTCTTCTAACCAGTCGACTTGCACACCTTGTAAAACTCGTTCAACTAAAGGAACCGCCAAACTTGAAGATTTAAGAGCAATTGTCACACCTGAGGAAAAGACTGGATCAAGAAACTCACCCGCATTACCTAATAGAGCATAATTGCGGTCTGCCAAGTGTTTTACATTCGCTGAGTAGCCCACCAAGGTCCGCACTGGTGTATCAAACTTTGCACGGCGCAATACATGTGACAAGCTTAGCTCATCAGCCAAAATACGTTTGAACATTGCTTCAGGTTCATTATCCGAAGCATTTTCGACCATGTATTTGTCAAAAAAATCTTGTTCTGCAACAACACCAAAAGAAGCTCGTCCATCTGCAAATGGAATCAGCCAATACCATGCACGATGATCTTTTTCATGAACAGTAATTAAAATTTTATTACGATCAAACTCTGGGTCATCTGTAATTCCGTCTTCAATATGGGTAAACAGCGCACGTCTTACCGGAAAATTTGATGGACTTTCTAGATCTAATAACTTTGGCAAAATTCGTCCAAAGCCACTCGCATCTAACAAGAATTTAGTTTGAATCTGATAACGCTGTTGTTCTTCATCAATTACTGTAAGTACAGGCTGTTCAGATGCAACATCAACATCTAAAACCTCATGCCCAAAGCGAATATCCGCACCATAAGCTTGAGCCTGTTTTGCTAGTAAGTTGTCAAAATCTGCACGGCGAACTTGCCAAGTCGTTCCTGGTCCATCCGTAAATTTTTCTGTAAAGTCATAGAAGCTACGCTGTTTGCCACGTAAAAAAGCCGCCCCGTTTTTAAATTGAAAAGCATATTGTTCAACATGCTCACGGACTGTTTCTAATAAACCAGCCTCTTCTAAAAATGCCATAGACTGCGGTAGCAATGACTCACCAATCGAAAAACGAGGGAAATGCTGTTTTTCAATGACCGTAACGGTATAGCCCTTTTTTCGAAGAAGTGCAGCAGCAGAACTACCTGATGGCCCAGCCCCAATAATCACGACGTCAATTTTTTCTATAGTGCTCATAGCACAACTTCCTTTTTAATTTATTCAAATTATGAATGGTCTTGTAAATTCACGATATGTTTTTCATCTGCGGGCGTTAACAAAGTCGCATAGATAAACGAGAAAATAACCCCGAATAAAACCGTTAACCCAAAACAGTGAATTGCGTAAGTATGGCTAAATGAAAGTAATCCGAAGCCGAGTAAGGTCGACATCATACATAAAAATAACGCCATTCCAACTACTTGTGGGTGATCATGTCCATGTCGGTAGAAAATTGCATAGTCGACACCAATCCCTATAATCAGAAAAGTCGCCATAATACTAAACAGGTTAATTTCGACACCTAACCATGCCTGAACAGCAAAAGTACTCAGTAATGCCAAACTTACTGGCAGGACCAAAGGCACAATCGAACTTAGTCCATAAATAAGCGCCAAACCAACCGCCAGACCAATTAAGGCATAAATCAGAAGATGCTGAGCCTGCACTCGATGTTCAGTAAACATTTGCGACATTTCGGTAATCGGTTGCTGAAAATGTATGTGATCATTCTGAAGCTGCTTTAATGCCTCAGGCTGTTTTGCCCTTGTCACCATGACTAATCGCTCGTTGGCTTGAGGTTGTAAAAAAGCTAAAGGGTGATCCTTAAATATAGAAAAATCTAATAACGGTTGTGTCGCCAGTTGCTGTTGCCATTGCAATACGTCAGTGACATTTAAGCCCATACTTTGTGCATATTGCTGCAAAGTCGCTTTTGGAATATTTCTTAATAGTTGTAGATTATTTTGCTGCTCTGCCAATGGTGGAATCCATTGACCTAAAGCTTGAAATGCACTGATTTTTCCGTTTGTTTGCAACTGTTGTAATTGCCTTATCAGTTGCTGCTCTTGTTGCTGCATTTCATTTGCAGATGCTGCACGCACCACAAAATAATCACTACTTTGCTGCTGGCCAAATTGCTTACGAACCGCTTGGTCCTGCTGTTTTAAGCTCGCGTCCATACCTTGTAAATTACGAATATCATCGTTACTTTTAAGATAGAAAAGACTCGAAGTACCTACTGCTAAAATGACTGCAATCAAGCCATAACGAACTTTGGCACGCTGTTGAAACCATAAGCGTGCTTGTCCAATCCACGATAAAGCTTTTATTGCTGGCTGAGCATTGAGCGCAGGTAATCTTGGTAATAGCAGTACACTACTGATCCACGCCGCAGTTAATCCTACAATTGAAAAGACCGCAATCTGCTTGAACCCAGGAAACGGAGTAAAACTCAAAAAGATGTAAGCAACCAATGTGGTCATTAAGCCCATAAACAAACTTGGTAATAGGGGTTTTAAAATTTGAAAACCACCAAGCTTTCTATGCTGCGATTGCATCGCCATAAAATAAAATGAAAAGTCGACACAGACACCAATCAGACTTGCACCAAAGACCAATGTCATCAGGTGAATTTCACCAAACACCCAATGTGTGACCGCAAACGCCACAAAGCTTCCAGTCGAAACTGCAATAAACTCGGTTGCCAAAGGTCGCAGTGAGCGAAAGCCGAACCAAACCAGAAAAATTAAGCCTAATGTTGAGCCAACACCAATGGTTGAGATTTCCTGTTTAGCCGATTGCGTACCAAAATTTGAAAATAAAATAGTTCCAGTCCAATGAGATTTTAATCCCATTGCCGCTAGCTTTTGCTTAGTTTGTTCAATCCAAGTAGAGGTCTGTTCTTGGTAATCAATATTGTATGGACTTTGCGTTAGCTGTAATACGAAAAGCCGAGAAATGCCTTGCTCATGATGAATTGTGGCAAAGCCCTGCTCCATTTCAATATCTTGCTGTGACGGGGTTGCCAACTGCATGGCATAACGAGGGAACAATAATAGCGGATCTTGCTTAAGTGACTCAGCAGTGACAGGCATACCTGGACTCATCATCTGCATCAGACTTTGTTCAGTCAGCGCAGCATAGTCCTTTTTTTGCAATAAGGCTTGATCTTGAGTACTCAACAAGCCTGCGCGATGTTGATACAACTGTTTTGCAAATTGATCAAAATCAAGTTGTGGTTTCAGCGGTTGCCACAACTGGCTTTGCTTGGCCTGCGCTATTAAGAAATGAGTCGCTTGTTGTATCGCAGCTTCATCTTTGGCATCTACCACCACAAATACTTTATTGTTGAGTTGCTCATTCATGTACTGCTGAGTACGTGCAAGTTTTGGGTCTTGCTGAACTTTAGGCAATAACGCAAAAATATTGGTCTGAATATGAATATCTTTATTCAGCCACGTTACGCCAAGCCCCACCGCGATCAGCAGCAGAGCAATTAACCAAAGCGCGGTGAACTTATTTTGCCAGTTGGAAAATCGCATGCTCAGCAGCCGTTAGAGTCGTCGGTTGAGAAGTCTGGTGACTAAAGCGAATGGTCGTTAAATTATTCGCTTTCTCGGTAATCACGATTTGGTTAACGTACTGTTGACCTTGAGCATCAACACGCACAAATAACTTTTTAAACAAGCTACTTTTCGGAGTTAAGCTCATGCTCCAACCCACTGGACTATAATTCGCACTTACCACATTAAAATTCTTTGCCAAAGCCTGTTCATTACCAGACATGAGCTGTAAGAATAAAGTCGCGACCGAACTATATGGCGATTGATCAACTTGTATTTGGCTAAATGTACGCTGCGTTTTCTGTACCAATTTGGTTGGGGTAACGATCAAATCTGCTTGCACAGGTCGTTTGATTTGCCACGCTACACCATAAGATTTTGAGAACAATAAAGAGCCGTTCGATACAAAAGTTTTATTTAACGATGGCAATTTTTTTTGCTGTTCGAAATCAGCACGAACCGTAGGAGACTGTGACAATTGCTGAAAAATTTGAGTGATCTGTGCTGGCGCTGCATAGACTGCACTTAAACTACCCATCCAGATTGCAGTACCTAAACCTAAAGTTTTGATGAATTTAGACATCACGCATTCCTCTTCGGTTGAAACTCAGACCATGCATTTAAGCGATCAAACAATACTTGAGGCGACTGGAAACACATTTCACGAGCTTCAATATTCACAGCCACCTGTGTGGTATAACCCTTGGTTAAACGTTTCCCAGACTCAGCATCAAAAATCAAATAATCAATTTTTAAGCGGTTTTCCCATTCTTTTAAAATGGCACGAACCCGAATCTTTTGTTCAAATTCAATACCGTATGCATAGCGAACATGGCTTTCAATCACAGGCCATGCATAGCCTGATTCTTTCATCTGCATATAGTTGTAATGAAATTGATCGAGTAATTTGCAGCGCGCAATCTCAAAGTATTTTAAATAATGTCCATGCCAAACCACATTCATGGTATCGACATCATGAAATGGAATTTCAATGATTACATCTGCATGCATTGGCTCACCTTATCCCATAAATTCTGGTTGATTAAACAATTCAAGTTGGTCTAAACGATCAACAATCTGTTGTAATTCGGTTTGTAATGGTCGGTCTTCTTCGACAAATGCAAAGCCTTGTAAGGTCCATTGCATAAACGTTTGCAATGTTGGACTTAACTGTGCCGTTAAACCTTTTAAATGAATCGCCTGTACACTGGCGCAGCAAAGTGCTGCAATGACTTGCTGTGTCAAGGTAATCACACGGCTCGCATCACGCGCAGCAATGGTCCCCATACTGACTTTGTCTTGGTTATGGCATTCGGTTGAACGTGAAAAAATTGAAGCTGCTAAAGTATTTTTCAAAGCTTCAGCTGTCCACGCTGATACTCCGATTTGTACCGCTTTAAAACCATGATTCAGTGGCAAACGTTCAGCCGTTGCACCTGTTAAATTACGCGGTAAACCATGATTCATTTTATGGTCGACTAGCTGTGCAATCTGTCTGTCCATCAAGTCAGCAATATTAGCAATCATAATTTTTAAGCTATCCATTGCCTGTGCAATGTGTCCACCGTAAAAATGACCGCCATGTAATACACGCATACCGACTGGATCAATCAGTGGATTGTCATTACTTGAATTCAGCTCATTCTCAATAAACTGACGCAACCATACTTTTGAGTCTTCAAATACACCAATAATATGCGGTGCACAACGAAGCGAATAACGGTCTTGCAAACGTGGGCTTTGATGTGCTGTTTGTACTTCACTGTTCAGCCAGTCACGTAATTGCTTGGCAATCTGTTGCTGTCCCGGATGAGGTTTCTGTGCAAACAATACTTCGTCAAAATGACTAGGATTACCTTCCAAGGCCAAAACATTTAGAGCAGTAATTAAAGTACTAGCAAGTGCAATTTGCTCTGCTTTTTTATAGTTCAGACAAGCAATTGCCGTCATCACCGCAGTACCGTTCATAAGCGCCAAACCTTCTTTAGGTCTGAGCGTTAAAGGCTGTAACCCTTTTTCAGCATACACCTGAGCAACTGGAACAATTTGTCCATCGACATAAACATCACGCTCACCGACTAAAGTTCCCGCGATGTAAGACAACGGCGTTAAGTCACCACTTGCCCCTACCGAGCCTTCAGAGGGAATGACTGGAGTTACATTTTCGTTCAGCAACCAAACCAAACGCTCAAGTAATGCCAACGACACACCTGAATAGCCTCGTGCCAATGAACATAGACGCGTTACAACCACTGCACGTGCTGTGATGAGATCCAGGTTTTCACCCAAACCACAACCATGAAAACGTGAAAGATGCAGCGGCAACTCATTAACCTGATGTAATGGCACTTCAACTAAACATGAGTCGCCATAACCCGTAGTCACACCGTAGATCACCCCTTCCTCTTCAAGGAGCTGATCAAGAAAATCAGCACCTTTTTGAATCAGTTCACGCCACTCAGACGTTTCTGGTAAAGCAACCTGACATTCGCCTCTTGCTACAGAAACGATATCTTCAATACTCAGTGGCTGTTCACCTACGGTTAACACACGCATGTTATTTCGTCCAAAAATTATAAAAATTAAACCATTGATAAGGCGCACGCAGACAATGCTGTTCTAGGACGGCAACGTATGTTTTAGTGATGGTTTGCATACTTTCAATACGGTTAGCGCGAGGTAAATTTATCTGCTCGGCAATTGAATGAATATGCACTTGAAACTGCTGCTGCACCCGATAGCAAAACACTGCAATAACAGGCACTTTGAGTAAATTTGCTAAAATCCATGCACCTTGTGGGAACGCTGCTGACTCCCCTAAAAAATCAACATGCTGTACACGATCTGACTGCACAGGCACTCGGTCTGCCGCCACAATGACCCACTCACCTTGCTGCATTTTGTCTTGCAATAGCATGGCAGTTTCAATACCCAGCTCATCAACTGATAAAAGACACACATCCGCCTTATCATTTATTTTTTTCAAAAACTCATTAAATTTTGTCGCGTGCTTTTGGTAAACCAGCACATTAATTTTCTGCGGATGCTCTGACTTAATGGCGCGTAGCAATTCAATATTGCCAAAGTGAGAGACAATAATCAGAGCACCTTTTTGATAATGCTGAGAGAAGTTTTCATGTCCAAAAACTTGCAGTTCCTGCTCGGGAATATTACCTAGCCAGCCCTCAATCTTATCTAAAATACATTCACCAAATTGCATGAAATGCGCATAGCTATTTGTCCAATTTGGTTGATGGCTAAAGGGAGACTGCGATCCAGCAAAATGATGCAGTTTTTGTAAATAAAGCAAGGAGGCTTGTCTTGCTGCGGCAGCAAATAACCAGTACCACATAATGACGAAATACATCACAAACTTGCATAACCAACGTCCACCAAAACGGTAAAACCACAACATCAGCATGAGGGGCAGCATTCCTCCTCGCTCTTTAATATCGTTCCATTTTGGTGAAGCTGAATCTGTCATAGTCAACCTTGCAGCTTTTGTTTTAATAGCTTCGGTAAGCGAATCAGCATGCCCATAAACAAAGTTGCATGCGCTTTGCTTAGCCCTAAGTTATCTCGCCAAGCATGAAAATGAGAAATACCCTGCTCTGGATAAACCACAGGTGTTGGTACATTAATAAAAGGCGTATTTTCCCATTTTAAACGTACTAAAATTTCACTATCAAAACCCATACGTGGCTGAAATTTAGCACTATTCAATACCTTGATTGTGCTCTCGAGCGGATATATGCGAAAACCACACATGCTATCTTTAATTTCAAAAGATAAGCTATTTAACCACACCCAAAAATGAGTAATGTAACGGCCATATAAGCGCTTTTTAGGAATAGAGGCATCAAAGTATGGCTGCCCAATCACCATTGCATCTGGATGTTGTCGAGACTGCTCAATAAATTTTGGAATGTCATCCCAGCAGTGCTGTCCATCTGAATCGATTTGTAATGCATGGCTTAAACTAAGCTCATAAGCTGCACGTAAACCAGTCATTACGGCTTGTCCCTTACCTTTATTCACCTCATGTTCAATTAAGTGAATTTGGGAATATTGCTCGGCCAATGCTTTTAAAATTTGGCTACACGCATCATCACTACCATCATTGACCAACACAATCGGTAGATGAAGACTGTCCAGATAAGAAATCAAATCTGCTAAATAATGTGGATGATTATAAACCGGAACAACAAAGCCGTAATTGGACTGCATTTTTAATCCTCTACTTCTGTTTGCAAGGCAAATAATAGTCGCCCTGAAGCCAGAATCTGTTCTGAATTACGTAGTTCAAAACTCACTTTATGCTCTTTTCGAGCAAGCTTGAGTTGTACCACGGCATACGGACGAATCAGGTTTTGAAATTTTAACTGCTCATACCCCTGACACCAGCTCAAATCAGACCAAATTGATTTAGCAAAATGTTGTAAAAAACCTATTTGCCCAACCCCAGGATAAATCGGTTGTGTTGGGAAATGCCCTTTAAAACAAGCTAACTCGGGTGGAAATTCCAACTCCCAAATGTAGTCATCTGAATTTTGAGACTGTGACAGCACCACGGGTTGTAACATAGGCTTAAATAGAGTTTTCAAATAGTTTTTATTGAGTTTGGACTGAGTATTTTGTGGTAGCTGACTGAGGAAACGCCACTGACGTGGAATTGCGATCGTTTCCAAGCTGTCTTTTAATTGTTGTTTTAAATGGCTGACAAAAGCGGACTTACCTTGCTGTTGTAATTGCTCACGAGCTTGTTCTTTCAGAACAACAATACAACCCAATATTTGACGTTGCTCATGTTCAAGTACCAATACATGACATTGCTTTACGACATCTAAAGCTTGAATGCTTTGCTCGATCGCATCTAGGCTTAAACGCTTTTCTTCAAGTTTTACAATTCGATCTGTACGCCCCATCAGCTTAAAGGTCTGACATGTTGCATCTGTCCATGCCGCACCATCACCTGTGGTAATCCAATCATCCTGATAGGCATGATTACTCTTGACCATAAGCTGTTGGTCTTCAATACGAATAGCCACATTACTAAATGCAGTCCAAGCATCTTCATCTTTAGCACGATGGGCAATACCACCAGTTTCCGAACTTCCCAAAACTTCAATAATCGGACGATTTAGTAAAGGGCGAACACCACTTTCTAGTTTGCCCCCGGAACTAAACACCATCTGGCAGTGTTGTAAAACAACATCGGTTGTCCAACGTTTTAATAAAGCAGGACTTGAGATCAAATAATTGCTTAACCCCATTGTTTCTAATTGTTTTTGGGCTTGTACCACATCTTCAGGGAATGCCATTTGAGGATTATAAAAACTTCGACCTGTAGCAAGTGGTAGTAATAATTTAAACAGTAATCCATAAATATGTTGATGACTAACTGTTGCAATCGCAGTTGCATGTTCATCAAAACTAAAACTCTGACTCAACCCTTGGACTTCGTTAAGTAATTGTCTAAGTGTTCTTGGAATTTTTTTAGGTTCCCCAGTTGAACCCGACGTATAAAAATAGAGTTGAGCCTGCTCTAAAAAAGTATCATCTAAGGTTAAAGATAAAGGAACAACTTCTCCAATTTCTTGACGCTTTAAAAAATAAATCTGTTGTGCGGCAAAATCCTGTTCTAATTCACGCACTCGACTGGGTGGCAAAAGTATTTGCTTTTTCGCTAACAAGGCAGCAAAGAATAAAACCAGAAATTCATAACTATCTGCTTCCCATAAAGCCCAAGTTAGATTTTCCATTTGAGCAATTGCAGCAGCTTGTAATGCCACATCTTGCCAAAATTGATTAAAACTGGTCGAGTTTAGAGTACCGTCTATACAAAGTGGCTGAGCTGAATCGATGAATTTCTGAAAATGGCAATACATAGTTTTTAATTAATGATTTGAAGAATGTAAACGCTGATGTCGTTTACGCAAAATAAATTCACCAAGGAACAAAATGCCCATCAGCACATAAGAAATAAAGCCATTATAAATGACCCAAACCTGAGTTGAGGTAAAAAACACTGTGCTTAAAGCAATCAGTGCATTACAAAAAAAGAAAACACACCAAACTTTGGTGACCTGTCTGGTCCACTGTACGCCAGAAGCAGGTAAATCAGGTTCAACAAGTCGGGCAAAGCGCTCAATCATAGACGGCGGCTTAATCAGTGTCAGCGCAAAAATAATTAATGCACCTAAACTCATACCCACTGGATATAGCTTTAGCCAAGCATGGTCATGTGACAATAAACTCAGGCTACCGCAAACGATGGCAAAACCCGTTAATGGCCATAATAACGAGTTGCCTTTGCTAAAAAGTCTGATCACACCTAACCCGATGAGTAAAGCACTCACCCAGACAAATTGGCCGTGAGTCAAACTCCAGCCCACAATAAAGGGATACAGCACAAAAAGTGCCGTCATTATCCCTTTAAGAATAAACTTCATTCAGCAGTCATGTTCTGAATAACCGTCACCACATCAAGTACGGTTCTCACATTTTTAAAGTCTTCAGGCTTTACTTGCTTGCCTGTTAACTCTTTAATTTTTACAACTAAATCGACCGCATCAATACTGTCTACATCAAGATCAGAATAAAGGTTCGAATCGAGTTGAACAGTCTCTGGTTCAATTTCAAACAAATCTTCCATCCATTCGCGGAGTTTAGTTAGTACTTGCTCTTGAGATAACATCATCACGCTCCTTATGACTTCTGTTGTGCTTCAACTAAAGCAACCAAGCTCTGGATTGACTTAAAATACTGTTTGGTTTCATCCGATTCTGCATTTAAATGAATGTTGTAACGCTTTTTCAAAGCCAGTCCCAACTCAAGTGCATCAATCGAGTCCAATCCTAGACCTTCTCCAAATAATGGAGCTTCTGTATCAATATCGGCAATAGTAATATCTTCTAGTGCTAGAACATCAATAATCATTTGCTTTAGTTCATCAGCAAGATTGCTCATTTCAAGATAACTCTTCTTCAAAAATTTTATAAAAACTACGACTTAACTGACGAACTTGTTTAGGTC
This sequence comes from Acinetobacter pittii, assembly GCF_034064985.1. NCBI lineage: Bacteria > Pseudomonadati > Pseudomonadota > Gammaproteobacteria > Moraxellales > Moraxellaceae > Acinetobacter > Acinetobacter pittii. The sequence goes on from NZ_CP139249.1 coordinate 3,331,831, forward strand.
CTACTGTTAAATCATCTAACAGATCTGATACTTGCACAGCATCTAATACCTTGACCTCGATATGAAATGGTTGAGATGGTACGTGGTACCATTTTTCATTTTTGGTTAAAGTTGATGGTGTACAAGTAATAATTACTGGGCGAATTGGTACATTTGCACGAATGGCAATATTGGCTGCGCCTCGCTGAAACTCGTTTAGGGCCATCCCTTTTTCAGTGCGCGTTCCTTCCGGAAAAATTAAAAGAGAAGCCGCATTATTTTCTTTTAGACGCTTTACACAGTCTTCAACAAACTGCTGAGAACCTGCATTTAAAATATAACCTGCGCTTTGTACGGGTCCTTTGGTAAATGGGTTCGACCAAAGAGACTGCTTCACGACACAATTAGCCTGCTGCATCATACCAATTAGTACTACAACATCAATCAAAGTCGGATGATTGGCAATCACCAGCTCTTGGCGACTATTTTGTAGTTTTTCCAGCCCCTCTACCGAATAAGTCATGATGCCGAGTTTGACCATCATGTCGGTAAAGCCTTTAAAACTATGTTTAATCACATTTTGCGCACGTTGCTGTCGCTTTTGCGGATCAGAAGTGGTTGCATTGAGTACGGGGGCAATCACTGAAGCAATTGCCATACCACCCAGCCCAAAACTGGCAAAACTAAAGCCAGTAGCAGCCACACGCCAGCAATAATTACTTTTTTGCTTGAGATTTTTAAGATTTAGCATTTGTTCCACCCAAATGCAGATGTTAACTGGTCAGCATCCTGCCAAAAATGAGCAAAAGCAGGAGCATCTGCTTCATCTCTATGCGTCCACGCAGTAATTTGTAAATTAGGTTGCTCTAGAGTAACGACAGCAGCCATCGCATAGGCAGGAAAATTAATTGCCTCAGCATAAATATTAGGTAATGGCTCATCATAAGCGACGACTAAGACCCGCTTACTCTCAGGCATTGACTTTAAAAGTGCATAAGCCTCAATCAAACCTTCAGTCCATGAACAGCTTAAGCTGGTAGAGGGAGTATCATCCTGACATAAAATTGAATAGAGGCCAGAAATTGCATTATGAACAGACGTTGAAAATTGTGTTGGCGATGGGGTTTGATCATTTAAAACATCTTGCAAGATATTTAATGTTTTGGCCTCATCACCATATTTTGATACCCAAACAATATAATCGGCCTTATTACCTTCTAATGCGCCGATCGCACTATTTAAAGCAAGTTTAGCCAATGGTGATAAACGTCTACGCTGCATAGCTGGGATGCAGTCGAGCGCCGTATAGGAGGGCTGAGCATGTGTAAATATAAGCTGAGCAAGATGTAATGTTACCATGCTAAAAAATGAACCCTAAGCCGCGTTATTCTGTCGAAATATAAATTATTTTATAAAGATGCTGATTATAGCATTCGTTATAAAATTTACAAAAAATTACGTTTATCACTCACACTTTTTCATAACTCTTCGGAGTAGCTCATTTATTTGCAAAAAAAACCCAAAGAAAACTTTGGGTTTTTGAACAGTAAAAAACTTAACGGTTAAATTTTTTCTCTGCTTTCTTAAATTTCTGAATATAACGACGGCGACGTGCAGCAGTACGTTCATCAACCTGACTCTTACGACCTTCAAACGGGTTTTCAGAAGTTTTAAAGTCAATACGAACTGGTGTACCTTCAAGTTTATACACTTTACGGAACACGTTTTCTAAATAACGGCGATAATCGGCAGGTGTCTTATCAACTTTATTACCATGGATGACGATAGTCGGTGGGTTCTGTCCACCCATATGTGCATAACGCATTTTAATACGACGACCGCTAATCATTGGCGGTTGATGAGCTTCTGTCGCGTCACTCAAAATTTGAGTCAATTTAGCTGGTGATACTTTTAAGTTCGCAGACTCATAAGCACGGTGGATAGAAGGATATAAATCACCTACCCCAGTTCCATGTAAAGCAGAAATTAAATGGATTTTTGCCCATGGAATAAAGTCAAAACGGCGTTCAACATCAAGCTTACATTGCTTGCGGTCATATTCAGACATATTATCCCATTTATTGATGGCAATAACCATGGCACGACCAGCTTCAAGCGCATAGCCAATTAAATGCAAGTCTTGCTCAACAATACCTTCACGCGCATCGACTACAACTACGACAACATGTGCATCTTTCATTGCTTGCAAAGTTTTAACAATTGAGAACTTCTCAATCATTTCATCAACCTTACCTTTACGACGCACACCTGCTGTATCAATTAAGGTGTATTTACGGCCTTCACGCTCAAAAGGAATGTAAATCGAGTCACGCGTTGTACCTGGTTGGTCAAATGCCACTACACGGTCTTCACCAAGCAAACGGTTGACCAGTGTTGACTTACCAACGTTAGGACGACCAATAATTGCTAAACGTAAGCCAGTATCTTTGTCATGTTCTTCAGGGTTTTCATCTTCTGGAACTTCCGCAAGTACATCTTCCAGCATTTGCTGTACGCCACGACCATGGCTAGCGGCAACTTGTAATGGTTCACCCATACCAAGTTTATAGAACTCAACTAAAGCTGCTTCAGCATGAACACCATCTACCTTGTTCGCAACAAGATAAATTTTCTTGCCTAAAGTACGTAGTTCACGAGCAATTTGCTCATCAGAAGCTAACAATCCAGCACGAGCATCAACCACAAAAATAATAATATCTGCTTCATTGATCGCTGTTTTTGACTGCTCGGCCATGTAGTTATCAATACCGCCTTCGCCCTCACCGATACCACCAGTATCAACAACAATGAAAGACTTATTTTGATAAGTCGCATCACCATATTTACGGTCACGAGTCAGACCCGCGAAGTCGGCTACAAGTGCATCACGACTCTTGGTAATCTGGTTAAATAACGTTGATTTTCCGACATTCGGACGACCAATGAGCGCAATAACGGGTTTCATACAATAACCTTAATTCAAGACCAGCCATATCTCATGGCATGAGCATTAGAAACAATACAGGAGATATATTTTAAGGTCAGATATGACCATAATAAAAGACGGGGCTTTGAACTGATTTAATTCAAACACCCCGATATTTTTTTAACAGCGTAATTTGTTAAGCGGCTATTTTAGCACAAGCAAACGAAATTAACGATTCTGCCAAATACTTAAATCGCCTTTTCTGGTCGAAACGTAAAGTTGGTTCTCAATAACACGTAATGTATTGACCTCACCACTTGTTTTTGAACGACCAATCAACTTACCTGTTGCAGGATCAACCAGATGTAATACGCCATCTAAATCACCAACAATAAGGTCCGATCCCAACACAACAGGGTTACTTAAATGACGGTTTAATAAACTATCATTTTGCCAAACTTGTTCACCTGTCGTTAAATCATAAGCAGTTAACTTGCCATCCGCAGAAGAAACAAATACTTTATTGTCATAAACTTCTGGACGCTTGGTGCTGCTTGAGTCTTCACTCCAAACTACACGTTGCGAAGCTAGATCAGTTACAGTCACTTGCCCTTGGAAACTAGTAGTTACCATAAACTGTCCAGCAACAGTAGGATCGCCATCGATATCAATCAAACGTTGAATATCAGAACGACCTTCACTTACCGCAACACGACGTTGGAAACGTGGAATACCACTAATCGTATCAATTGCATAAACATACGCATTCGCAGATGCGATTAATACGGTACGCGGGTCAAGACTCACCGGTGACGCCTGTCCACGTAAACTAAATTGGACATTTGGTAATTTATAAGCCCAAACCTGTTGGCCTGAAGCAGCATCATGCGCAAATACAGTACCATCATTCGCAATGGTAATAACACGTCCAGACTGAACTAAAGAAGGACTTAATAGTGCACCAGATAACTGTGCAGTCCACTTTTGTTCACCTGTTGCCTGATCTAAAGCAAAAAGTTGACCTTTACTATTACCAACAACAACAATTCCTTCAGCAGCTTCAACACCAGAGCTTAAGCCTAATTTGCTGACTTTTTTCTCCCAAAGGCGTTGCTTGCCACGATATGCAGCGACTTCACCTTTTGGGTCAAGCGTAAAGACCACGCCCTCACTTGCATCAAGCTGCAAACGTAACGGATCTGCCTTATCAGTAGAAGAAACACTGCGCGAAAACACGGGTACTAGAGTCTTTTTCGACTCAGTCAATTTCGGTAGTGGATTTGGTTTTGCTTCTTTTACTTTGTTGCTAGAACATCCCACCAGTACAGCTGATGCGATTGCAATTGCCAAAGGCAGTTTGAATTTCTGATTCATTAAGACTCTTCCACCTGTGTTTCCAAAATTGGGCGCTCAATCTGTGGATCTTCAACTAAAACGCCAACACTTTCGAGTTTAATTTGTAAAATTTGTCGTTCTTGTTTACGTTCCAGTAACGAATCCCATGCCGCCTGATACGCTTTTTTAGCAGAATCAATATCTTTCTTGGCAACAAAGATATCACCACGTAACTCTTCTACTGTTGCTTTAAACGCAGGATCGACGTTGCCAGACAAGGTTTTTAGTGCTTCATCATATTTGTTTTGCGCCAATTGTGCATCTGCTAAACGCAATTTTACAACCTGAATCAAACCTTCATCTTTGACTTTTGAATTTTCAACTTTCTTCAACGCTTTTTCAGCAGCTGCATAGTCCTGTTTTTCATAGGCTAATTTTGCTAATACAAACTGAGTCTGTATCGCCTGAACAGAATCGATATCATCTTTTACGATCTTATCTGCCGATGCAGTTACCGAAGTTAAAGCATTAGGATTATCAGCACTCGCATTTGCCTCATCCATTAACTGCTGTACTTTTGCAGTTTCTACTTGGCTGCTTGCAAGATTTCTTTTTTGCCAATATTCCCACCCAAAAAAGGCAATCAATGCAATGAGAATCCCGCTAATCATGGCAGAACCATATTTTTTTGCGAACGACTTTAAGCTGTCGAATTGTTCTTCATCACTTACACTCATGTGATTGTCCTTTTCCAGATGTTTCAGTTTATTTTGTAAATTTTTCGATTAAGAATGGTACAAGCTCAGCCAGCGCAACTTGAGACTGCTCAGCTGTTGCTAACTCTTTGATAGCAAGCTGCTGCGCTTCCCATTCACGCTCACCCAAAATCATGGCGTAAACAGCCCCGGCCTGATCAGCTTTTTTCATCTGACTCTTCATGCTGCCTTGTGAACCTGTTTTGATTCGAATACTGCTATTTGCAGCTTCTAACTGGTCACGCAATTGTTCCGCTAAAATCAAAGCCTTGGTTTGATAAGCAGGTTCTGCAACCAAGAAAACTTCGCAATCACGAATAACTTGAGCCTGTTCAACTTGCTCAAGTAGAAGCAATAAACGCTCCATGCCCATCGCAAAACCAACAGCAGGTACAGATTGATCTGGCTTACCTTTTAGCTGACCAACTAAACCATCGTAGCGCCCGCCAGCACATACAGTACCTTGCGAACCTAAAGCAGTAGTTGTCCATTCAAAAACAGTCTTATTGTAATAATCTAGACCACGCACCAATTTTTGATTAATGACAAATTGGATACCCGCAGCAGTCAAATAATCTTGTAACTGCTTAAAATGATCCAAACTCTCTTCTTTTAAGAAGTCATGTAATTTTGGCGCATTTTCTAAAATTTTCTGGGTAGATTCAATTTTAGAATCTAAAATACGTAATGGATTTGTTGTTAAGCGACGCTGTGAGTCTTCATCCAACGCATCTTTATGTTCGTTTAAAAACGCAACCAATGCATTACGGTACTCTGTACGCTCATCAGTTTCGCCCAAAGTATTTAATTCAAGCTGAACTTTATCTGCAACGCCCATACGTTTCCATAAACGAGCAGACAACATAATCAATTCAGCATCAATATCAGGAGTTGCAACACCGAAAGTTTCCACGCCAAACTGGTGGAACTGACGATAACGTCCTTTTTGTGGTTTTTCATAACGGAACATAGGTCCCATATACCACACGCGTGGCGTAGCACCGCGCAACAAATTATGTTCAACCAAGGCACGAACACAGCCTGCCGTACCTTCCGGACGTAAGGTTAATGACTCTGGTGGATTGCCTTTATCGAAAAAGGTATACATTTCTTTTTCAACAATATCGGTAGCATCACCAATAGCACGTTTAAACAAACCCGTTTGTTCAACGATCGGCAAACGAATTTGTTGATATCCATAAGCATCCATTAAAGATGCTAAATGTTGCTCGAGACGTCTCCACGCTACTGTTTGCGTTGGCAAGATGTCATTAAAACCTTTGATTGCGACGATTGAACTCATGATGAACTACGAATAATTTCTTTAGATTTAGCTTCTTCAAGCTCTTGGACACGTTGACGAACCATTGTTTCGATTTCATCAACCAATTGATCGGTATCGATTAGATGGCTTTTTTCACCATTGCGATAAACCAATGAACGAGGCGCAGCCCCAACAACCCCGATATCAGCTTCTTTTGCTTCACCCGGACCGTTTACCTTACAGCCAATTACCGACACATCCATTGGAGTACGAATATCTTCTAAACGTTCTTCCAACGCTTGCATCACCTGAATAACGTTAAATTCTTGGCGTGAACAACTCGGGCAAGCAATAAAGTTAATTCCGTTAGAACGAAGCCCAAGTGATTTTAAAATATCAAAACCAATCTTGATTTCATCTTCCGGTTCGGCAGCAAGCGAAATACGCATCGTATCGCCAATACCTTCCATCAACAATCCACCAAGGGCAATCGCTGATTTCACCGTACCTGTACGGTAAATACCAGCTTCAGTTACGCCTAAATGTAATGGATTATCAATTTGCTGAGAAAGCAAGCGGTAAGCATCCATGGTTAAAAACACATTTGAGGCCTTTACACTAACTTTAAACTCATGGAAATCAAGACGATCTAAAATATCAATATGACGTAAAGCTGATTCAAGGAGTGCTTGCCCAGTAGGCTCGCCATATTTCTTTTGTAAATCTTTTTCTAGTGAACCCGCATTGACCCCAATACGCATAGAAATGCCATGATGACGCGCCGCAGCAACGACTTCACGTACTTTCTGATCTGAGCCGATATTACCAGGGTTAATACGTAAACAGTCTGCACCATAATCTGCAACAGCTAAGGCAATTCTATGGTCAAAGTGAATATCTGCAACCAAAGGTACGGAAACGCGCTTGCGAATTGCACCAAATGCTTCAGCAGCCTCCATAGATGGGACCGAAACACGCATAATATCAGCACCTGCATCAACACAACGCTCAATTTGAGCCACGGTTGCATCAACATCGCAGGTTTCAGTGTTTGTCATACTTTGCACACTAATAGGTGCATCGCCACCGACATACACCGACCCAACACGAATTTTACGTGTTGGTCGACGTTTAATTGGGTTCTCTATCATTGTATCGCTCAACTCATGGTATTAGCGGGATAAACGGAATTCAGCTTTACCGTTTACCGTATATGGAGACAATGAAATCTGTTCTTGGTTTAAACTTAATGACACAGCTGTTGCATCATCAAGACGAATCTGGAATGGAGACTCACCATTTAAGCTTAAAGTTGATGACTGACGACCTGTCGCCAAAACTTTACCTGTTGCATCAACAATATGAACAGAAGTTGGTCGGTTAAAGTTTAACACCAATTGGTCACCCACTGTTGAGGTGGTACTTCCCTGCATAGGTAAAACTTCAACATTCGATTGATTTACTTTAGGTAAATCTGCATCGTCTTTCTTTGAAGTCCATTTTTGAATACCCATAACAAGCAATGACACAACAGCAAGAATTACAACAGCAAGCAGAGCACGCTTTAACCATTTCTTATTACGATCGCTATTAGAACCTGGGAGTTTGCCCATGATTTTAATTGGCGAGTTATTTAAAGCATGATTTGGTAAAAGGCCCGTATCATTTGCATAAATCTCATCGAAGCGCTGAATAATCGCCGTCGCATCTGTATTTAAATACTTCGCATATGAACGGTAATAACCCTTAATAAAAGTCGCTTCTGGCAATGACTTATAATCATCTTGCTCTAAAGCGGTCAGAGTCTTAACCGGCATATTTAAATCTGAAGAAACTTGCCCTAACTCTTTATTCTGAGCAACTCGAATTTGACGTAAATACTCACCAGGACGTTGAATATTTCCTAAAGCAGAAGTCGGTAAGCTTGAGCCAGTTGGCTGCTGTGAATTAGGATTTATTTCCATACGGCCTCAGTACTATACTGTAATTGCAAATAACGTTGATATTCTGGACTTTCCGGGAACAAGGCACGTAATTGGTTTACTAACGCTTGCGTTCCCATTTTATCCGCATTGGCTCGAGCCACTCTTACACCAATCCAAAGTGCTCTTGCACCCTGATTTTTCTGCCCCACTGTATGAACATATTGCTCATACATTTGTGTAGCAGCCGGAATCTGCTGCTGCAAATAAAAAATTTCCGCTAACTCTAACATTGAAATATAAGAGTCGCGGTTAGCAAGGAGTGCTTGTTTGAATGTTTTTTCAGCATTCACAACATCACCCAATTTTAAATAAATACGCCCCAGATTTTCTAATGCCTGATAGCGTTGGTTATAACCTAATGTTGCTCCAGCAATACGGAATTGCTCAATCGCCTCATTATAACGCTCCATTTGGTATAAATAAGTACCATAATTATTATGTGCTTGAGCATTATCCGGTTCAGACGAAATTGCTCGTTTAAAATAATGTTCTGCTTTTTCTAAGTTGGTTTTGCTACCTTCTTGCTGTAGCAAAATCCCCATCATCATGTTTGCCGTTGCATCGCGGCTATCCACACTTAAAGCTTGATCAAGAGCTCGCTTTGCTGAGTCCAAGTCACCAGAACGGATATGTTCAGCAGCAAGTTGTGTACGAACTTTTACTGCTTTTTCTGGGTCTTTTTTTTGCGTATGCGTTGTCTGGCAACCACTTGCCAGAAATGCAACTGCAATCCCCATACATAAGACCGTTTTCAACTTTGGAATACTCAAAGCCTGCCCTCAATTTATCCTTGTGTACGCAAAATCTCTTGACGCTGTGTTACTTTTTTCTGCCACTGTTCAGCACGGCGGGTTCTATCAGCCACCTGACCCACTAGCTGTCCACATGCAGCATCAATATCATCACCACGTGTTTGACGAATCGTACACACAAATCCCGCATCAGACAAAGTTTTTTGGAACGAGATAATACGATTTCGGCTTGAGCGACCATATGGCGCATGCGGGAATGGGTTAAATGGGATCAAGTTAATTTTACTTGGTAAATTTTTTAATAATTTAATCATTTGCTGTGCATGTTCAGGCTGATCATTTACGCCCTCTAACATCACATATTCGATGGTCACATGTTTACGCGTACTTTCATTACCATCTTTGGCAATATAGCGCTGACATGCTGCAATTAACTGAACCAATGGATATTTTTTATTAATTGGCACAAGCTCATTACGTAATTCATCATTGGGCGCATGCAAGGAAATCGCCAGAGCAACATCAATGTCTTTTGCAAGCTGATCAATTTTTGGTACAACACCTGATGTCGATAAAGTCACACGACGTTTTGACATGCCATAAGCAAAGTCATCAAGCATAATCTGCATTGAGCTTAATACAGCATCATAGTTGAGCAATGGCTCACCCATGCCCATCATCACAACATTGGTCACTGAACGTTCGCGCTCGGCAACAGGCACTTCTTCCATATAAGAATAGTTTGCCATCCAGAGTTGCCCAATAATTTCATCTGGCGTTAAATCACGTTGGAAACCTTGTTTACCTGTTGAACAAAATGAGCAGTCTAATGCGCAGCCCACTTGAGAGGAAATACAAAGCGTTTTACGTAACCCAGTTTTATCTTCGGCAGGAATTAATACAGTTTCAACTAAAGAACCTGCACCCTCACCTACGCGAAACACCCACTTACGTGTACCATCTTTTGAATAATGACGGTGAACCACTTCAGGGGCTTTAATTTCACAAATCTGTTCAAGCTTCGCACGTAGTTTGCCTGAAATATTGGTCATTTCAGCAAAGTCAGTAACAAAGTATTGATGTATCCATTTCATGACCTGTCCGGCACGAAACTTCTTCTCACCGATATCTTCAAAGAATTTTTCTAACTCAGGACGAGACATGCCGAGTAAATTCACTTTATTCTCGGCAGCAGGGATTACCGGCGTGGACGAAGATTGCTGCTGTCCATCAAGATTTTCAGATGAAACGACCACTGCAGAACTCATGTGTATTTACCTAAACCATGTCAAAAAACTGAAGATATTGTTCAAGAATCAAACAATATTCTCTTAAGAGAATAAAAAAACCAGATAAGTAGTATACCACTTATCTGGTTTGAATGCTTTCGATTAACGAGTGCGTGGGCAGATCTCGTTGTCAGCAAAGAAGTAAGCAATTTCACGCTCTGCAGAAGCAACTGAGTCAGAACCGTGAGCAGCGTTTTCGTCGATGCTTACAGCAAAGTCAGCACGAATCGTACCAGGAGCAGCTTCTTTAGGGTTTGTAGCGCCTAAGATTTCACGGTGTGCAAGAACTGCATTTTCGCCTTCAAGAACAGATACTACAACTGGACCAGAAGTCATGAATGCAACTAAGTCACCAAAGAAACCACGTTCTTTATGCTCAGCATAGAAACCTTCAGCATCAGCTTGAGAAAGGTGTTTCATTTTAGTCGCAACAATTTTTAAACCCGCTTTTTCAAAACGAGCAAAAATATCACCGATGTGGTTTTTAGACACTGCATCAGGTTTTACGATAGACAAAGTACGTTCAATAGCCATGAGTGGCTCCTTTATTTTAAGATTTAAACTTTAAAAAATTTGCCGCATTATACCGATGTCATAGGCAATAATCAGCTTTGAATGTGTAAAAGTTGCGATTTTTTCTACTGTTTTTAGCGAACTTCGTCTATCCAGGCCATCTGAATGCCTTCTAGCAATCCTTCCGTCGATTTATTTGGGTCATCACTGAAGTCTGGTAATGCGCACACCCATGCATGTAAATCGGTAAAACGAATCCATTGCGGATCAACTTCTGGATGTGCTTCTGACAATTCAATGGCAATATCAATCGTATCTGTCCAACGTAAGCCCATAGCGGCTCCTATCTGTTTAATCTGCTAAATCACGAACTGTGTACTTTAGCAAATCCACAAACCTAATCGATAGCTTAAGCTGATAAAAATTACCGATGCTTATAAAGCGATGTTCAATAATGGCGCTACAAAAATAATCATCGCAGCGACTGCTGCACCAATTAGGGCACCTACGATTACATCACTTGGATAATGAAGGCCCAGTACCATCCGAGACAAAGCGACAAGCACCATAAATGGGAACATTGCTGCAAGTAGAACTGGCTGGATATAACCCAACACAATCGTCACCATGACCGCATGAAGCGTATGACCCGATGGGAAGCTAAAGTGATCAAGTGGTCTTTCACCGAGCACAATCACCTGATGCACCTGATAAGGACGCGGTCGCGTTGTTTTATGTTTTAAAAATTTATAGATTGCTGTTCCGACCGAACCACCTAATAACAAGTAGATGATTTGAAGACTATAGGTGATGCCTTGCATGCCCCACACGATTGCCAGCATTAGATACCAAAACGGACCATCACCAACACGACTGATAATTTTGAAAAAAAGGGCAACACGCTGTGAGTGAGAGAAATTGTTCAGATATAAACAGCCTCTCAAATCTAAATCGAGTATTTTTATTTTTGCATTCTTAAATTTCATGGTCATTCTCCTATCTTAGGATACTTAGGTGAAGTCCAACGAGGGCTCCTTCACTACCTGATAAAATGCCTGCTCCAATTGCTGAACCGGAAGTTGCCAACCGCTTTGCTGTACTTTATGACAGGCTTGTACGCCCATTTCTCTAAGTTGTTGTACTGAAGGAAGCTGATAAATTTGTTGTATAAAGTGGTTTATTTGTCCAAGTGGGCTTAACCAGCCATTCACACCATGGGCTAAATATTGATGTGCACATGCATAATCATACGCGATAACTGGTAAACCGCTTGCCATCGCCTCTAAAACTACGTTACCAAACGTTTCAACTTGGCTGGCAAAAACGAATACATCTGCACTCGCATAGGCGGCTGCCAAATCTTGACCTCTCAGACTTCCGGTAAAGATAACACCCTTCGCTTCAGGTAGTGACTTTAAACGAGCAAAATCTGGGCCATCTCCTACAATTACTAATTTAGTTTTATGTGGCTGAATGGTTTGCAGGTTCGCATAACTTTCAATGAGAACTTGTACTTCTTTTTCGGGAGACAAACGCCCCACATAAAGCATAACGCGAGTATTCTCATCAGCATCCCATTGTTTTCGCAAATTTTCAGAGCGATGCTTAGGTGAAAATCTTATTGTATCTACGCCGCGCCCAACCACAACCAGTGGACAAGTAATACCAAAACCGCGTAATGCTTCTTGAGTATCTTTACTCGGCACACACGTTACTTGCGTATTATTATGAAACCAGCACAGATATTTTTGAATTGGCTTGACTAAAAAAGCCAAATCGAAGAATCGACTAAAATCTTGGAATGGTGAATGAAAACCACTCGAAATCGGAATAGCCTTTGCCTTAGCGGCTTGCATAGCAGTTAAGCCTAACGGTCCTTCAGTCACAATATGAACGACATCAGGTACAAACTTTTCAAAAGCTTTCGATACTTTTAAATATTGTGGCCAACCAAACTGTAAAGTCGGATATTTTGGAATCGCCTGCGACATCACCAGACATTCTTGCTCTGGCGTAAAGTCATGGCATTTTGCTTTTTGTTCTGGACGAATCAGTAAAATCTTATGCCCCTGTTTCTGTAAACCTTGGCATAATTGCAATAATGAAAGTGCCACACCATTGATTTCAGGTGGCCAAGTTTCGGTAACAATTGCAATTTTTAAACGTGGACGCACTAAATCATGCAGTGAATGCGTATTAGATAGTTGCTTTTGTTTAAAAAAGAATTGGAAGCTTTCAGGAAGTTGCTGTTGTTTTAATAGTGCTGTCGCGTATGAGCTTTGCATAGCGCCATCCATCAATGTATTTATTTTCATGCTTAAAGATTAAGCAGTTTTTTTGACAATTTGATGATAAATGCATGACAGTTTACTGACATGAAAAATAAAAAAAGCACACTGATAACAGCATGCTTTTTTCTTAAATCCTAGTAACTCTTAGCGATTTTGCAATTTTGCATAATCCATGAGTACATTAGCAGCTTCAGTCACAAAAGTTTCTTCTTCTGGTAATGCAGGACGTTGTGATGCTTTCATTTTGGCGCGAGATTCAGCTAAAGCATCCAATGAAGCTTGATAGCTTTCCCAGTTTGCAAAAGGCTTTTGACCCGTTGCAGCACGGCGTTCATTCTCTGCATCTAAAGTTTGTTTCTCTAAACCAAGTAATTCAGCACGGCGCTTATCAATATCAAGTACCACTTGTTTCTGATCACTCGTTACCTTAGCAATCGCAGTACGCTTATTTAGATATTTAAACTGAGCGTCATTGCCAACACGTTGTTCAGAGAATTGAGACAACTTTGTCACATAAGGTTGAACAGAACCTTCTCGCTTAAATGGTGCAGTAGGAATTGTGTCCCACTTCAACGCATTCTTCGATTTACGCTCACCAAACTCTTCGTTATAGATATCGACGAGTTTAATATCTGGCACTACACCTTTATTTTGTGTACTACCACCCGTAATACGATAGAACTTACGCTGAGTTAAAGTCGCTTGACCATATGCAAGAGTATCAAGTTGTACCTGAGCTGTACCCTTACCAGTCGTTGTACTACCAATAATAATACCGCGCTCATAATCTTGAATTGCAGCAGAGTAAATCTCACTTGCTGAAGCCGACGCCAAGTTCACCAATACCGCGAGTGGACCTGTATAAATTTGCTGACCGCCATCGTTATCTTCAAACACGCTTACGTTGCCATTGCCATCACGAATTTGTACAACCGGACCAGACTTAATCACCTGCCCCAACATACGTGCAACTTCTTCTAATGAGCCACCTGGGTCATTACGTAAGTCAATAATAATACCTTCTACTTTCTTCGCTTTTAGTGCTTCGAAAGCATTTGCAGTATCTTCAGAAACTGAACGGTATTGTTGACCCGCACGACGTGAACGATAGTCAAAATAGAATGAAGGAATTTCAATTACACCCAACACATGCTTTTTACCATCACGTGTCACTTCAACTGTGCGTGAACGAACACCAGCATCTTCTTCTTGAATCACATCACGTACTAGGGTCACATTACGTGCCTGACTCATTGATGCACCAGCACCAAGAAGTTTTAATGTGACTTTTGTTCCGCGTTTACCACGAATAAGCCCAACAATTTCAGAACTTGTCCAACCAATTACATCAACCATTTTCTCGCCTTCTTGGGCGACACCAATGATTCGATCTCCTGATTTCACTTGGCCAGACTTACTTGCAGGACCACCTTCTACAATGGTTTCAATCTTGGTGTAATCTTCGTTGCCACGTTCTGGACGAATCGACACACCAATACCTTCGAGTTGCAAAGTGGTTTGGCGATTAAGTTCGATCGCATCAATTGGCGGGTAATAGTTACTATGTGGATCATAAGTCGCCAACATTGCATTTAATGTTTTGTCCAAAACGTCATCGCTTTTCACACGACTAATTCTTTCAAGCTGACGCGTATAACGTTTAGTTAACGTTTGAGCTGGCGTTAAATCCTCTGGGCCAGTTAAGTCTTGACCATCAGCAAGTGAAGGATTCTCTTTAAGCGCTTTTTGTTTCGCCTGCTCTTCTTCACGGCTAATGGTTAAGTTGATTAACTGTGAAACCAACATTTTGCGCCAATGATTTTGTTGCTCAGCAGTCGTTTTAAAATACGGTGCTTTTTCACGATCAACTTCAATATAGCTATTAGGCTGCTTTAAATTTTGCTGTTGTTTTAACTCAGCTAACATGAACTCATAAAACTGTTTTAAACGTTCACGATATTGCTGATGAATTGCAAACGGTCCAGTCAAATTCCCCGCTTTTAATGAAGCACCAAAATTTGAACCATAGAGTTTTTTATAATTTTGAACTTCAGCGTCTAAAAATAGTGAGTGATCTGGATCAAGACTATCTAAATACATATCAAGAATACGATTTGATGTCGTCGCATCCAGACGCATATTTAAATAATGTTGGCGATCAACTAAAGTTGCCAGCTGGCGAGCTACCAAAGCTTGTTCTTGCGTTGGCTGGATTGATTGAGAAACCACAGCAGTATTGGTTGCTGCTCTCGCTTCATTCATCGTATGAGAGAAGAATAAACCGCCAGTCGCGATCGCTACTGCACAAGCTATAGTTTGAAGTTTCATAAATTTTTAATACTTCCTTGGGTGTTCCTATCTTACACGCTCTGTTTTCGATATGAACTAAGCAGATTCAAAATCTTAACCAACTAAATTGTTTATACCGTGTAGTTTTATCATATTCTGTACTGACAAAATGTAGCAAAACATTGCAAAATTCGCTTATTGTTTTTTCAATCAAAATTCAAATGGAACCAATATGATTGGCGCATTGATGCTGGACATTGCCGGCACAGAACTTACTCAAGAAGATATTGAACTATTACGCGCTCCGCAAGTCGGTGGCATGATTTTATTTGCACGAAATATTGAATCTCCACAACAAGTGCGTGCTTTAACCGACCATATGCGTCAAATTCGTCCAGATATTTTGATTGCTGTCGATCAAGAAGGTGGTCGAGTTCAGCGCCTAAGATCAGGTTTTACCCTATTACCAGCCATGGGTCGTTTTGGGGAGTTATATTTAACTCAACCTCAAAAAGCACTTGAGCTGGCTGAGCAATGCGGTTGGCTCATGGCAACCGAAGTGCTTGCTGTCGGCATCGATTTTAGTTTTGCACCAGTTTTAGATCTTAATGCAATTAGTGATGTGATTGGCGACCGTGGCTTCTCTAAAAATATTGATGATATTGCCCCACTTGCTGGCGCATTTATGCAAGGTATGAAAAAAGCCGGCATGGCAAATACAGGCAAGCACTTCCCGGGTCACGGTTCAGTAAAAGCTGACTCGCATGTTGCGGCCGCAATCGACAGTCGTAGCTATGACGAAATTTACAACCATGATATGCAGAGCTTCATTAAGCTTATGCCTCAGCTAGATGCGCTCATGCCTGCACATGTGATTTATGATCAAGTTGATCCAAATCCAGCAGGTTTTTCACCTTTCTGGATTCAAGAAGTTCTCCGTAATCGCCTAAAGTTTAATGGCGTGCTTTTCTCTGATGACTTAAGCATGCAAGCTGCATGTGTAGCAGGTGGCGCAGATGCACGTATTCAAGCAGCTCTATCAGCTGGTTGCGACATGGGGCTTGTATGTAATGACCGTAGTGCAGCATGTACAGCACTTGAAGGTATTACGAACTTAGAACTACCAAATCAAGAACGCCTTGAACGTATGCGTGGTCAAATTCCACAAATTCAGATTGGTGAAACCTTATCGCTTGGCGACGAGTGGCAAGCTGTCAAAACAGCCATTGAAGAGTTTAAAAATTCGATTTAAGTTAGTAAAAATTTTAATTGGCTACAAAAACCTATTCACTATCTGATACGCGGTTAAGTCATACGCAACCTGCTCATCTGCTGAAGGATATTGATTACTTCAATATATTTGATAGATGCAGAAAGTGAACAGGTTTTGCGTATGACAATGGTTTTGGTTACTTTTCCCGAAAGAAAAGTAACTCCAACTGAAAGTTCATCCCAGAATGCCAACCTAATTGACAGGACTCCGTCATGCAGGTTCATTCACCATCAATGCATTAGAACCTCTTCATTGTTATTAATAATGAAGAACACACAAAAACAATAAACCGAGTTCAGGACGAATGACACAGCAACTTTCAAAACACCGCCATATCTCTTTTACAGCCCACTATACGGGTTATATCTGGTATCAAATGGGGATTTCTCATGAAGCACTTGCGACAACCAAAGGCAAATCACTAGCGTATTTGGTTCATCCTATAGAATCTTGGGCTGAGAAATATGTGGGCGGTAGCATGCGTACCACGCTCAAACAACGCCATACTATGCTTGATCATCATTTAGAACAACTCATTCAAGAAAATCCTGATTTACAAGTTCTAGAAATAGCATGTGGCCTGTCTCCACGTGGCTGGTGGTTTAGACAACGTTACCCTTCTATTACCTATCGGGAGCTTGATTTACCCGACATGGCACAAACCAAACAAAATGCATTACAACAAATTGAAAAAAATGCGCCCGAAATTTTATCAGTTGATTTATTTACAGAAGCTTTTGCACAAGCATTTGAAGTATTTGACCCAAACCGCCCACTAGTTGTAATCAGTGAAGGCTTAATTAACTATTTTGATAAAGGTTTATTAAAACAGCTGATTCAATCAATTGCGCACTATGGTTCGTCTTTTAAAAATTTTCATTATTTAACTGACCTCTACCCTGAACCAGTTAAAAACAAGCTTGCTAGTATTATCTGGAATAGTAGTAAGTTACTTAAACTCATGTCTCGCAGTTCATTTAGTTTTCATTTCAAAAGTCCACAAGAAGTTAAAGACTTTTTTAAAGATACAGAATTTGAGCAGGTTACTATTGAACAGCCACAAATATTCTTTGGGCAAGTTTCTCAAGATAACCATGAAGAGCATTTAGGCGATTTAGTCTGGATTATTCATTCTCAAATAAAATAATAAATATAAAAAAATGGAAGCTCGATATAAACGAGCTTCCATCTATAACTATATTATTAAGCTGCTTGTTTTTGACGGGCAATAAAACGGCTTAACCGATCAGCAAGCTCAAAACTACCATGTTTAAATAAAGCACGGATTCCGTGTTCAGTAGCTTCAAATATTAAACATTCAATCGAGAAAGGGCCTTCTTCATCTTCTAAATGCAGGGCTAAATCACGTGGATGATCATTCACAAAATCAAGCTGTGAAACATCATCCATTTTTAAATACATCCCAAAGAAAGTCACGTCAACAATCGTCACTGGCACTTCTGTTTTACATTCACGGTGGCTCAGTTGAGTATTCGGTTGCAAGACCCGAACTCGCTCTTCACCACGGCGTTCCATGTTTTGCATTTGTTCACGTGTCATAGGAATAATGCCATCCAAATTTTGGATAGATTCACCCTTCAAGAATGAAGTGAACAAACTCATAGTTTCTTTACGACGCTGGAGCTGCGGTACATGATCAGCGTTTGCAATAAGTGCGAATTCCATATCAGGACATTGCAACGCAAAGTTCGCATTTTCATGAGGCAAAGTAAAACTGTCGTATTGCCCTGCTGCAACCAATGTTTTGCACTCTGGAATAGGTACATCTGTTAAACGCAAAAGACGATTACAGTTAATTTCATAACGTTCTCGCTCAGTACCCGTAAATTCGGCCATTTGTCTAAAAAATAATTTTTTAGCGGTTGGTGACATACGTGTTTTATCTAATTTGGCATGATTCACCAAATATAAAATTACCGCTTGCCCAAACTCTTCCATTCGGTTTTCTTGCATGAGTTTGAGTGACTCTTCCAAAATCATTCGCCAACTTTTACGAGTCTTTTGCATAACACCCATTAAGATCATACGATCCATCAAATCTGGGCGGTGATGAGCAAAACAAGAGGCAATGACTGACCCCAAGGACATTCCCATGACAGAAACTTTTTGTATTCCAACGATATCTAACCAACGTCCTAACATTTCAGATAAATCAGGCAGTTCTAAAGTACCCGCAGATATTCCTGTATCTCGATTGGTAATTTGCTGATTTGCGCCCATCGAAGGTAAATCGATTAAAATGACCGGACCGCTTTCAAACAATTGTTCAACACAATATTTATAAGAATTAAAATTCTGGAAAGCACCGCCCACAATCACAATTGGCGTATTGTGAATCGTTTTTGGATCGGCAATTGCCATATATTCAATTTTCCAGCCGTCGATCCATGTTGTACGAGCAGGTTGTTTAAAACTATCTCTATGGTAGATATCGAAAAAGCCAAAACCGGCATAAGCTTGGTTGATCTCCGAATCCATTTGAATAATGGAATTCATATCCTTGCTTCCTCCTTGCTGTAATTTTTTTATGCTGCAAGAGTTCCTTCTTGAACACGTAATCTTTTATGCACAAATCTTTAAAATTTGTATTTGTTTGTATTGCACAATAACATTCTAAACAATTGTCTGAAATATACGCAATCGCTGAATTGACCGCTCATCCTGTTTAAGCCGCTAATAGTTTGCAAAATATTTAAATGTTTTTTTATAGCGGTCACATTTTTGAAAAAAAGCCATTCATTGTTCCGCATTTGGCTGCTACTATCGTAGTCATTGGTAAATGATTAAAAAATGCTATGCAAGATTCAATTGAACAATATATGCAAAAAGTTGGGCAACAAGCACGCGAGGCTTCTCGTGTCCTCACAAGTGCTTCTACCTC
The DNA here is from genome assembly GCF_034064985.1 of Acinetobacter pittii. NCBI lineage: Bacteria > Pseudomonadati > Pseudomonadota > Gammaproteobacteria > Moraxellales > Moraxellaceae > Acinetobacter > Acinetobacter pittii. The sequence continues at coordinate 3,351,384 of NZ_CP139249.1, forward strand.
ACTAAAAAATCATGCGCTCTCTGCTATTTATACTGCTTTAGAAAATAATCAGGCAGCTATTTTGGCAGCGAATCAAATCGACATGGATAAAGGTCGTAGCAACCAGCTCGACAGCGCCCTGCTTGATCGTCTTGAGCTTACACCTGCACGTATTAAAGGCATGTTGCAAGGTTTAAAAGACGTGATTGCACTTGTCGATCCTATTGGGGAAATTACTGATCTTGCATACCGCCCCACAGGCATTCAAATTGGAAAAATGCGTGTGCCTTTAGGTGTCGTTGGTATGATTTACGAATCACGTCCAAACGTTACCCTTGAAGCGGCATCTTTAGCGATTAAATCTGGTAATGCCATTATTTTACGTGGTGGTTCAGAAGCATTAGAGTCAAATAAAGCAATCGCTGAAGCTATTAAGCATGGCTTAAAAGTTGCTGGTTTACCTGAACATTCCGTGCAAGTCATTGAAACCACTGACCGTGCAGCTGTTGGTCATCTTATTACCATGGCTGAATATGTTGATGTTATTGTTCCACGTGGTGGTAAAAGCTTAATTGAGCGCGTAACCAATGAAGCTCGTATTCCTGTCATTAAACATCTTGATGGTAACTGCCATGTATTTGTTGAAGCACAGGCAGACTTGCAAAAAGCATTACCAATTACTTTAAATGCCAAAACACATCGTTATGGCGTTTGTAATGCGATGGAAACTTTGCTCGTTGATGAAAAAATTGCCGACGTTTTCTTACCGCACATTGCTGAACTTTATGCTGAAAAACAAGTTGAGTTACGTGGCTGTCCAGAAACACGCCGTATTTTGGGTGCCTCTGTAAAACCTGCAACAGAAGAAGATTGGTACACCGAATATTTAGGGCCAATTCTTGCAGTTAAAGTGGTGAGCGGGATTGATGAAGCAATTGACCATATCAACAAATATGGTTCACATCACACTGATGCAATTGTGACTGAAAACTACACTTTAGCTCGTCAGTTCTTGGCTCGTGTAGATTCAAGCTCAGTCGTAATTAATGCATCAACTCGTTTTGCTGATGGTTTCGAATATGGCTTAGGCGCTGAAATTGGTATCTCCACCGATAAAATCCATGCCCGCGGTCCTGTTGGCTTAGAAGGCTTAACTTCTCAAAAATGGATTGTGTTAGGTGACGGACAAATTCGCCAATAATTAAATCTATGAGTTCAAATAAAAACACCTGATCAATTTCAGGCGTTTTTTTATTATTCAAGTTATAAGTCACTATAAAAAAACCAGCCCGCAGGCTGGTTTTTTTATTCATATATTTATTAGAAAATAAAGTCCGTATTCACAAATTTAGAATAGTGCTCAGACACCATAGAGGCCAACATGCCCTTACTGTCATCTGTCTGTTTAGCAGCAATCATTGAACGGATTGAGAATGCTCGCAGAGCATCATGCACAGACAGTGTACCTTCCGCAGAATCTTTACGACCACCGAACGGGAATACATCAGGGCCGCGCTGACATTGACAGTTGATATTTACACGACAGACCTGATGGACCAGCGGATCAACTAAATGACCAATTTGCTCAGGGTCACTACCAAAAATACTCACCTGCTGACCATGATCAGAAGTAGTGACATATTCCAGTACAGTTTCAATGTCATCGTAAACAGAGACTGGTATCACTGGACCGAACTGTTCTTCACGATACAGTCTCATACCTTCAGTCACTGGATAAACTACGGCTGGATAGAACATCGTTTTGCAGAATTCACCGCCTTCCGGATTAACTACTTTTGCCCCTTTAGCCACAGCATCTTCAATGACTTCAGTCATGTAGGCTGTACGGTGCATACCTGGTAACGGAGTAATAAACACACCTTTTTCCCAAGGCATCCCCACTTTAAGTTTGCCCAGCTCAGCCGTTAAGCGGTTAACAAATTCATCTACTATTGAACGATGTACCATCAACATTTTGAGTGCGGTACAACGCTGACCATTAAACGACAATGCACCCAGCAGACACTCTTTCACTGTTAGATCCAAGTCGGCATCTGGCAGAATAATAGCGGCATTCTTCGCATCCAGCCCCAAAATCGCACGCAGACGATGAGATTTAGGATGTTGCTTCTTCAAGTGATCAGCTACTTTACTAGAACCAATCAGTGCCAGTACATTAATTTGCCCAGATGCCAGTAGATGGGGTACTACTAGAGAACCTGGTGCATAAATGGTATTGATCACACCTTTTGGAAATGAATCACGGAACGCTTCTAGTAACGGTTCAAACAACAATGTCCCAAATTGAGGTGGTTTGAAGATGATCGTATTCCCCATCAGCATGGCTGGGATCAGAGTCGCAAAGGTTTCGTTCAGCGGGTAGTTGTATGGTCCCATACACAACACGACACCTAGTGGAGTACGACGAATTTGACCAATCGTACCTTCAGCCATGACAAAGCGGGAGTTGGCATTATCTAAATCTTTCAGAGCGTCAATCGTTTGACGCATGTAGGTAATCGTACGGTCAAATTCTTTCTCTGAATCCGCCAAGCTTTTGCCAATTTCCCACATGATCAGCTTAATAATTAGATCTCGCTGTTCCACCATGCGCTGAATAAATTTTTGCATACAGGCAATGCGCTCACTAACCTTCATCATGGGCCATTCGCCACGACCATTGTTGTAAGCCCTTACCGCTGCCTCTAGTGCTTCATCGCTTTCTTTTTCGCCCATGACCGGATAACTACCAAGTTCAACTTGCTCTAGGCTACCGTCAGGCTGCTGAATCCAGATTGGAGATAATGTTTTCTTGGTTGCACCAGCCCATAGCTTCAACTCACCATCCACGAGTGAGACACGCTGATGAATTTGGGAGGGCAGACGCACACTTTCAGGAATACTGTCCACTACTGGGAATTTAAGCTGTAGATTATTTAACTGATTCATTCTTCTTAATACCTTATTATTCGTATGTCTTTTATATATTCCCGAACTCGTCACTGTAATCAGGTTTTATTCGGGTCAATATCACTATTATTATCCGTACTCACCTTGCTTGAACCGTAAACCACAAGGTGAATATCTTAAAGCGTTGGTAATCTTTCTAGATGAATTTACCCCCGACACACACTATCAGTCACCCCTAGCTTCTGGATGACTTGTTCAATGATCTGTTCTGGTGTGAGAGCAATATCAATAGCAATTGCTTCATTCACATCAGGTTCCTCTAATGTGTCTAGCTGTGTTTGTAGCAACGCTGGATCAAAAAAATGACCTGATCTTTCTGCAAGTCGTTGCTGTAATAACTCATAAGAACCTTTTAAGTAGACAAACTTAACATTTTGGTCCTGCCCTCTTAAAATATCGCGATACATGCGTTTTAAAGATGAACATGTAAATACAGCTGTTTCACCGTCTCTTTGTTTGGTTTCAATGGCCTGACGAATTGCTTGTAACCATGGCAAGCGGTCTTCATCAGTTAAGGGAATGCCTTGACTCATCTTACTTTTATTTGCAGCTGAATGAAGCGTATCGCCATCAAGGAACTCACAAGCCAAACGCTCTGATAACAATTCACCAATTAGGGTTTTACCTGTTCCACAGACACCCATTGCAATCACAATCATGGATTACTCACCTTTAATTATAAAATAGTGCTAAGCAGTAGCGTGAAAGATAAACCCAACACTGAAATGATCGTTTCCAATACTGACCAAGTCTTGAGTGTCTGTCCTACTGTCATACCGAAATATTCTTTGATTAACCAGAATCCTGCGTCATTTACATGTGAGAAAACTAATGAACCCGAACCTGTGGCAAGTACTAAAAGTTCCGGCCTAACTGCAACACCTGCTGTTGCTGCAATTGGAGCCACAATGCTACACGCTGTAGCCATGGCAACCGTTGCCGATCCTGTTGCCAAACGAATTAATGCTGCAACAAACCAGCCCAACAATAACGGCGATAAATTTGCCTTCAAAGCTGTAGAAACAATCTCATTAGAAATACCGGTGTCACGCAAAATGCCGCCAAAACCACCACCGGCACCTACAATCAACATAATCCCAGCAATAGAAGCTAAACATCCGCCACAGAATTTTTCAATTTGTTCACGGTTAAAGCCCTGCATCGTACCGAAAGTAATAAAGCTAACCAATACTGCGATGAGCAATGCGATATCAGAAGTACCGATGAAACGCAGTAAGTCGTTTGCGAAAGTCTGAGGTGCAAAGAAAAGATCTGCCCAGCTACCGATCAACATCAATACAACCGGCAACATGATCGTAAATAAGGTAATACCAAAACTTGGTAATTCACGTGTCTTACTAGCATCTGCTTCAACAAACTGCTTTGCTAAAGGATTATTTTCAGGCAATTTGACGTATTTATTGATCCAAAGTGCATACAATGGTCCAGCAACAATTGCCGTTGGCACACCAACAATCAGACTATAAGCAATCGTTTTACCAATATCAGCATGATAAGCCTGTACTGCCAACAGTGCTGCTGGATGTGGTGGAATTAAGCCATGCACAACCGACAAACCTGCAACCATTGGCAAGCCCACAACCAGTAAGGATTTGCCTGTTCGCTTGGCAATGTTGAATGCAATTGGAATGAGTAGAACGAAACCTACTTCGAAAAATACGGGAAGCCCAACAATAAGGGCAATAAACATCATGGCCCAGTGAATATTTTTCTCACCAAACCATTTAATTAGGGTAATCGCTATTCGCTCTGCGCCACCCGACTCAGCCATCATTTTGCCGAGCATTGTTCCTAATGCGATTACAATCGCAAGGTGGCCTAGGGTTTTACCAGTACCAGCTTCATATGACTTAACAATATCGCCCATTGGCATGCCAACAGCTAAAGCTAAACCAAGTGAAACAATAATAAGAACCAGAAATGGATAAATTCTAAACTTCGCGATCATGACCACTAAAGCAATAATCGCGATTACAGTGTAGATCAGTAACATGCCACCCTGAACCGTCTCCATGGGACACTTCTCCTTGGAATAATTATTTAGGCACACAGCCTAAATAAAGGTCTTCAACCACAGTAATTCCTACTGTTAAGACATTAAATTTTTATATTTAGGTGTGACCAGCACAAACTGGTCACATCAATACAGCCTTTAAAGCACATAAAATGCACTTCATTTTTTATAAATATCGACTACATCTACGGTGCTCTCAACTGACTCGCAATTTGTGCCAAGCGAGTAATTTCAGCCCAGTCTTGTGCAGCTACAGTAGCTTTAGGTGTTAACCATGAACCACCTACACAAACCACGTTAGGTTGCTTTAAGAAATCCGGTGCTGACTCTGCAGTAATTCCACCAGTCGGACAAAAGCGTAAGTTTGGAAATGGACCATAAAATGCTTTTAGCATCTCAACGCCACCTGCTTGTTGAGCTGGGAAGAACTTCACAATGTCATAACCTAATTCAATCGCTTGAATCAGGTCACTTGGTGTCATCACACCAGGCAATAGAGGTAAACCAGCATCTTGCGCAGCCAAATGTAGGTCTTTAGTCAAACCAGGAGATACCCCAAATTGAGCACCTGCTTTTTTAGCTTGAGCACAGTGTTCTGGCTTAGTAATCGTACCTACACCCACCACAATGTCATCAGCTAATTGGCTAGCACGCTCAATAGCAGCAAGACCAGCAGCGGTACGCAATGTAATCTCAAGAACTTTCACGCCACCTGCATGTAAAGCACGTGATACATCCTCACCTTGCTCAGCAGAATCAAATGCCAATACAGGGATAACTGGGCCTAATTTGACGATATCTTCAATTTTAATCATTATTTTTCAGTTCCTTTGACTCAAATCTGCTCTGGTGAAGTTTCACCAACCAATGCACCAAATACAGATGCTCCATGTTCAGCTGGCGCAGCAGCAGCACGGAAAACACCAAATAATTCACGGCCAAAGCCAACTTCATTTTCAGCCTGATGTTCTGGCTGTGCAACAGGGCGCGACTGCCATACATCGTCATCTATTTCGACATCGAGTACGCCAGCTTCGGCATCAATGATTAACATATCGCCTGTTTGAACTTTAGCAATCGGCCCATTTAGTAAGGCTTCTGGAGATAAATGAATCACCGCAGGAACTTTACCTGAAGCACCAGACATACGCCCATCAGTGACTAAAGCAACGTGGAAACCTTGATCTTGTAAAACACCCAACACAGGCGTCAAACGATGCAATTCAGGCATACCGTTAGCACGCGCACCTTGGAAACGAACAACTGCAATAAAGTCTCGGTGTAACTCACCACGATCAAACGCAGCTTGCACCGCTTCTTGAGAATCAAACACAATTGCGGGTGCTTTAACTTTACGATGTTCTGGCGCAACAGCAGAAATCTTGATCACGCCACGGCCAAGGCGACCTTGCATTAAACGCAAGCCACCATCTGGTTGAAACGGCGCATCAATGCTACGTAGAACTTTGTCATCAAGGCTTTGAACCACACCGTCAACCCAAGTGAGCTTGCCATCAATCAGTTTCGGTTCTTTGGTGTAGTGCTGTAAACCTTTACCAGCTACAGTCGTTACATCGTTATGCAACAAGCCAGCTTCAAGTAAGTTACGAATGAGGAAAGCAACCCCACCCGCAGCTTGGAAATGGTTTACATCAGCTTTACCATTTGGATAGATTTTTGCGAGTAATGGAACAACAGCTGACAACTCATCGAAGTCATCCCAGTCAATCAAGATACCAGCGGCACGAGCAATCGCAATCAAATGCAAAGTATGGTTGGTTGAACCACCTGTAGCAAGTAACGCCACAATGCCGTTTATAATTGCTTTTTCATCGACAACATGACCAATCGGCGTGTAGTTTCCACGCTCAACTGTTAAATCCAGTACACGAATCGCAGCTTCTGCAGTAAGTGCATCACGTAATGGTGTGTGGGGATGAACAAATGCGGCACTTGGCAAATGTAAGCCCATAACTTCCATCAGCATCTGGTTACTGTTGGCTGTACCGTAAAAAGTACAAGTCCCTTGTCCATGATAGGCAGCTGACTCAGCTTCTAGCAAAGCATCTCGGCCAACCTGACCCGTTGCAAATTGCTGACGAATTTTGGCTTTCTCATCGTTAGATAAACCACTGGTCATTGGGCCAGCTGGCACAAAAATAGTAGGTAAATAGCCAAACTGCAAAGCACCAATGAGCAAGCCCGGCACAATCTTGTCGCAAACACCAAGACATAAAGCTGCGTCAAACATGTTATGAGACAATGCAATCGCTGTACTCATCGCAATGGTTTCACGAGAGAACAATGACAGTTCCATGCCAGCATTACCTTGGGTAATACCGTCACACATCGCAGGCACACCACCTGCAAACTGTGCCACGCCGCCATTCTCACGAGCGGCTGTTTTAATTAAATCTGGAAATGTTTTATACGGTGCGTGAGCCGACAGCATTTCGTTGTATGAAGATACGATGCCAATATTTGGTTCACGGCCTACTTTAATAATTAATTTTTCATTATCGTCCATACTGGCAAAACCATGAGCCAGATTGGCACATGAAAGTGCTCCACGAGCAGGAAATTTGCCTTGTGCATGTTCAATACGTTGTAAATATGCAGAACGAGTTTTTTGACTACGTGCGATTACACGCTCGGTCACTTTTGCCAATACTGGATTCGGCAAGTCCATGCTGGACGCTCCTGTACAACCGGATAAGCCGGAACATAAAAATAGACCAAATGATATATTTCATCATCATTTGATAAGGGGAAGGAACAATATTATTAAGGCAAAAAGCGACATGCAAGCCCTAGTCAATTTTACGGTAATACCCGAGCATGGTTATTAAATACAAATTATGTTTAAGTTTTAAACAAGAAGCTGGTTTTATTTTTGACTATATTAACTGGTATATTAGCCCCTAATAACTATGAGAAAATTCTCATAATATCAAAGCAATAAAATATTCTTATAAATGTATTGCTACCAGCTTTTTTATACTAAGTTTTATATTAAAAATGTTTATGATTTATATATTTTAACCTATATATAAACGATTAAAATTTAATTTCATTTACGTATATTATTTGTAATACTCCCCTATAGTTTGATTAAAATAACAGCACTTCTTTTTTCTTAAAAAATTTATACCAAATATTTGAAAAATACATTAAATAGAAATTTACCTTTCATAAATATATACAAAAAACTCGTTTCTACACGTATAAAAAAACAAGGAATACAGTGGTTAAGCTTTATACTGGACAAATGTTAGTTACAAATAATTTGATGGTCGATAGTGCTTAAGTCTAATGGGCTAAAGTCTATCTTGGACAGAAAAACAACACATGTTAAAACATGACAACCCGTTCAATCTGTATCGAAAAATAATACATCTTGAACAGGAAGTTAGGAAAACTATTTTAAATCAGGACTTGGGTATTTCAACGTGGCTACATCAGTATTAGTTATCAATTGCGGCTCTTCATCTATTAAATACGCACTGGTTTCAGAGCGTCGTGAAGATCGTATTTACGGTTTAGCAGAAAACTTGGGGGCAGCTGATGCTCGTATTAAGGGAATTACTGTAGGTGGTGAACCACTTGAACTTTCAATCCCTTATGCTGACCATGCCAAAGCTTTAGAAACTTTACTTGCACGTCTTGCCAACTACAAACCGCAAGCAATTGGACATCGTGTTGTACACGGTGGTAGTTTAACCAAAGCAGAATTACTCACTCCTGAAATTATTGAACGTATTCGTGCTGCGACACCTTTAGCCCCACTTCATAACCCAGCTCATTTAATTGGTATTGACGCAACCGTACGTTTATTTCCTGAATTACCTCAAGTTGCCGTATTCGACACTGCATTCCACCAAACCATGCCACCGCATGCATACCGTTATGCAATTCCTAAGTTTTTATATACTGACCATAACGTCCGCCGTTATGGCTTCCATGGTACAAGCCATGCTTATGTGTCTGATAAAGCGAGTGAACTGGCAGGTAACCTGAAAAAAGGTGGATGGTTAACAGCGCATCTAGGAAATGGCAGTTCAACTTGCGCAGTGTGGAATGGACAAAGTGTTGATACCTCTATGGGTCTCACTCCACTTGAAGGCGTAGTGATGGGAACGCGTAGTGGTGACGTTGATCCAAGCTTACATAGCTTCCTTGCGAAAAACCTCGGTTGGGACTTAGCAAAAATTGATAAAGTTTTAAATAACGAAAGTGGCTTACTAGGCTTATCTCAACTGTCTAACGACATGCGTACAGTGATTGAAGCAGCTGAAAATGGCAACGAAGATGCTAGTCTTGCAATTGAAGTGTTTAGTTATCGCCTTGCAAAATCACTGGCTGCATTAAGCTGTGGCTTACCGACTTTGGACGGTTTAATCTTCACAGGCGGTATTGGTGAGAACTCAGCTTATATTCGTGAAAAAACCTTAGCTTATTTACCTCATTTTGGTTTGCAGCTTGATAAAGATCAAAACAACAACCTAAAACGTGGCACTGAAGGCCGAATCGACAATGGAACAGGACCTCAAATTTGGGTCATTCCTACAGATGAAGAAGGCCGTATTGCCAAAGAAACTCGTCAAGTTGTTGAAGCAGCAGAAAATACAGCATCTGTAGCAAGCCTTGCTTAATTAGAGCTTAGCGAAAACTCGATATTCGTTTATTTATAGGTTTATATGAATACAATTTTATTGATTCCTACAGGTGAAGGGGTTGGCTTAACCTCTGCCTGCTTAGGCATGATTTACGCACTTGATTGTAACGGGATTAAAGCAGGCTTTTTAAAACCATTTTCTCAAGAAGACCAAGAGCATCTTGACCGAACCACTTCATTATTTGGTCATTTATTTCAAAATAAAACTGTTCAATCTATTTCGCATGAAAAATTAACTCAGCTTATTGCCGCTGGGGAAGTAGATGAATTACTTGAAGTAGCTGTTAGCCTTCATCGTAGTGTTGCAGCAGACCATGATGTCATTATTGTGGAAGGCTTATTACCTAACGGACAAGACCACTTCGCCAGTGAACTTAACGCAAGTCTTGCACAAGCGCTTGATGCAGAAGTCGTGCTGGTCAGCACAGCAGATATTCAAAACCCGAAAAAAGCAGCAGAAAAAGTAGATGCTCATTTACGTCAGTTTGGCGGTGCAACATCAAATCGTACTGCTGGCGTACTGTTTATGCGTACCCGTGGATTAACCGAAGAAACAGCTCAAATTCCTGTTGCGTTTGATCCATCGTTACGACCGACTGAAGAAATCGCAAAATTTACGACTGAACTGCAAAAATATAATCGTTATTTTGGTTCTAGTGATTTACCGATTATTGGGCTGGTTCCATTTAGTAACACGCTAAGCGTACCTAGAACACTCGATATTGCAAATGTCATTGATGGACAATGGGTACATCAAGGTGAAGCTAAAACACGTCGAATTTTGCATTCGAGTTTAATTGCTTCAAGCATTGAATATGAACTAAATAAATTCATTGCAGGCGAATTGATTATTAGCGCATCTGAGCGTACCGACGTTTTACTTGCAAGTAGTTTGGCAACCAGCAATGGTATTCCTCTTGCAGGTTTGGTACTTACCGAAAGAGAAGCACCAGCACCAGAGCTTTTAGAGTTTTGCCAAAGTGCAATTAAACAAGGGTTACCGATTTTACATACCCGTTTAAACACACTTGAAACTGCACAGCGTTTATCTAATTTTGGCAATGAGATTCCAACTGACGATACTGAACGTGCAGAGCAAGTGACTCGATTTGTTTCAAGTCATATTGATGTTGAATGGCTTAAGCAGCACAGCAACAATGCTGCTACCCCTCGCCTGTCGCCATCGGCTTTCCGTCATGAACTGGTGCAAAAATCAATTGCAGCGAAAAAACGGATTGTGCTACCTGAAGGTGATGAACCGCGCACCATTCAAGCTGCGGCAATTTGTCAGGCACGTGGCATTGCCGACTGTATTTTGTTAGCTAAACCAGATGCTGTGCACGATGTTGCCAAAGCACGTGGTATTGAATTACCTGCCGAATTGGCAATTGTCGACCCCGATAGTATTCGTGATCAATACGTTGCACCAATGGTTGAGCTACGTAAAGGTAAACTCAACGAGCTGCAAGCGAAAGAACAGCTTCAAGATACCGTAGTGCTTGGCACCATGATGTTAGCCTTAGATCAAGTCGACGGTTTAGTTTCTGGTGCGGTACACACCACTGCAAATACGGTTCGCCCAGCATTTCAGCTCATCAAAACAGCCCCTGATTATTCACTAGTTTCATCAATCTTCTTTATGCTTTTACCAGATGAAGTTTATGTCTATGGCGACTGTGCGATTAACCCAGACCCGACAGCAGAACAACTTGCTGAAATTGCAATTCAGTCTGCTGACTCAGCGAAAGCATTTGGAATTGACCCACGTATTGCCATGATCAGTTACTCAACTGGTACTTCTGGGACAGGTGCAGATGTTGAAAAAGTACAGCAAGCAACTCAAATTGCTCAGCAGCGTCGTCCTGATTTACTCATTGATGGTCCACTTCAATACGACGCAGCTTCAGTTGAAAGTGTGGGACGTCAAAAGGCACCAGACTCACGCGTTGCTGGCCGTGCCAATGTATTTATTTTCCCAGACTTAAATACAGGTAATACGACCTATAAAGCAGTACAGCGTGCTGCAAATGTTGTGAGCGTTGGACCAATGCTGCAAGGCCTCAACAAACCAGTCAATGACTTATCTCGTGGAGCATTGGTAGATGACATCGTCTTTACCATTGCATTAACAGCAATTCAGGCAGAACAGCAAGCCGCTGCCAAATAATTAATAAATTCACCTTTACTACCTCTCGCCATTTGATATCCGCTCAAATGGCTTTTTTTATTTTAGTCATTCAAAAATAAATAATTTTCCGATTTCTCTCTTTTAAATCACATCAATATGTTCTTATGCGACTTTCGGTCAAAAGATCAACCAATCTCCCACAACACTGTCTTTTTGTCATATAATTTAGCCCGCTAGCTAACAGCCCGCTCAAGAGATTTTCTGGTATGACAACGATTATCAAACAAGATGACTTGATTACATCGATCAAGGACGCCCTACAGTTTATTTCGTACTATCACCCGCAAGACTTTATCCAAGCGATGAGCCGTGCTTATGATCGCGAAGAAAACAAAGCCGCAAAGGATGCAATTGCACAGATTCTAATTAACTCTCGCATGTGTGCGGAAGGTCATCGTCCAATTTGCCAAGATACTGGTATTGTTAACGTTTTCCTTGAAGTGGGCTTAGATGTTAAATTTGATTTAACAATGAGTTTAGACGATGCGGTAAACGAAGGTGTTCGCCAAGGTTACCTTGAAAACAGCAACGTTCTTCGTGCATCTGTACTTGCCGACCCTGCATTTGGTCGTAAAAATACAAAAGATAATACCCCTGCTGTAATTCACTACAAACTCGTTCCGGGTAATAAAGTAGATATTACTGTTGCTGCTAAAGGTGGCGGTTCAGAAAACAAATCTAAACTTGCGATGCTTAACCCATCTGACTCGATTGTTGATTGGGTACTTAAAACTGTTCCAACAATGGGTGCAGGCTGGTGTCCTCCTGGTATGCTCGGTATTGGTATTGGTGGTACTGCTGAAAAAGCCATGATGCTTGCTAAAGAAGCACTCATGGAAGAAATCAACATGGACAAATTACTTCGCCGTGGGCCAGAGAACAAAATCGAAGAACTTCGTATCGAAATCTTTGAAAAAGTAAACGCACTTGGTATTGGCGCACAAGGTCTTGGCGGTTTAACGACTGTTCTTGATATTAAAATTAAAGATTACCCATGTCACGCTGCTGGTAAACCAGTAGGTATGATTCCTAACTGTGCTGCTACTCGTCATGCTCACTTCCAGCTTGATGGTACAGGTGTAGCTCATATCCAAGCACCAAAACTTGAAGACTACCCTTCTGTAACTTGGGACTCTTCACAGTCTAAACGTGTAAACCTTGATACCATTACTCAAGAAGAAATGGACTCTTGGAAACCAGGTGACACATTACTCCTTAGCGGAACAATGTACACAGGTCGTGATGCTGCGCACAAACGTATGGTTGAAATGATCGACAATGGTGAAGAATTACCAGTTGATCTTAAAGGTAAGTTTATTTACTACGTTGGCCCTGTTGATCCAGTGGGTGATGAAGTCGTTGGTCCTGCTGGCCCTACAACTGCAACACGTATGGATAAATTCACACGTAAAGTATTAGAACATACTGGCCTATTCGGTATGATCGGTAAAGCTGACCGTGGTCCTACAGCAATTGAAGCAATCAAAGACAACAAAGCAACTTACTTAATGGCAGTTGGTGGTGCGGCTTACCTCGTATCTAAAGCTGTTCGTGAAGCTGAAGTTGTTGCGTTTGCAGACTTAGGTATGGAAGCAATCTACAAATTCGTAGTTGAAGATATGCCAGTTTCTGTTGCAGTTGATGTAAACGGTACTTCAATTCACGCAGTAGCTCCAAAAATCTGGCAAGCGAAAATTGGAAAAATTCCAGTAGTCGATGCAGCAGCTGGCTAATCAAGAAAAGCACCGAATTCGGTGCTTTTTTTATACATTCTTTTTTTATTTTAAAATCTGAAAAGAATTGTAACAATTACTTCGTTAATCTGTGCTATTAATGAAAGCACCCTCTCGCCAAATATTGAATATAGGTCATTTCATGACTATTCGCCCTATTCTTAAAAATCTCTCAATCAGCCTCTGCCTAAGCTGTATTACCACAAGCTTGTTTGCCTCTCCTGCCAAATTAAGTTCAGTTAAAGAACTCATGCAAATGAGCCAAATTGATTATCTGCTTAAAGAATCAATTAATGAATTAACGCCTTACTATGATCAACAGGCAGAACAGATCGTTAGTAATATCACGGGTATCAAAACTTTAGGTCCAAAAGAAAAAGAGGCCGCGAAGAAGTTAGGTTCTCTCCTAAAAGATTCGAGCAATCAGCTAATTAGCAACCCTAAAACAGCTCAAGCCTTACAGGATATTTATCTTAAGACTTATACTGAAGAGGAAATTCAGGCTAATCTGAAATTTTTAAAAACCCCAGAAGGCCAATCAATTACGCGCAAGAACGTACAGATTATGGGACAAATTTCAGAATATATGATGGAGTTGGGACAGCAAACATTTAATGACCCTAAAGCACGAGATCATATGCAAGAAGAGATGCTTAAAATTCTTGCACCGTTGATGAAAGATAAAGAAAAGTCTTAACTTTTCTTTATCTTTTGCAGATCATTACCAAGTTAAAGGATTCCATAATTTAAATGGTTTAATCAGATGTACATCTGATTTTTCATCATATTTAGCTGGCTTTAATTCTTGTGGTTTATGACGGATCTTTCCTGAAGCATCTTCAGCCACAAAGTTGTAGCTAGAAGATTTAAGCTCGGTAAATGCTATCTCTCTACGCCCAATATTGTCTTGCATTAACATAAATGGACCAGTATGTTCACTTCGGTCCATTTTATTTTCTTCATCATATTTCAAATAATAAGACGTTCCCGCCTCAACAGTGATATCAATATATTTTGGTTCTTGAAAATGGATACCAAGTAAAGGGCGACTCGCAGAAAGGCGATACGTTCCTGCTGGTAACTCAATCCAGTAATAATGATTATGTAATAGACTCGGGATACGCTTACCATTCACAAAAAGATTAATCGCTGCAATTTCCTGACGATTCCATTTCGTGTCGGGTCGATATAGATAAACTACAGCAGCCTGTTCATTTTGTGGTTTGATTGGAGCAAAAGTCTGACCCAATTTTTGGTTGACCCACCCTCCCACAGTAAAACCGCCTAAATGATATTGATCTAATAAACCTGGTTCTTTTTCAACATCAACTTTAGGTAGAGTCGCAGTCAATTCACTCGGATTTTTTTCTAAATGAGATGAACTTTGACAGCCCACAAATAGTCCGGCACAGCACAAAGATACGATTAAATAACGCATGGCATCCCTCAAAGCGTTTTGTTTTTGATTTATTTTTTACACCGCAAAACTATGCGTATTTTGTATTTTTAAGATTAACACTACCCATATAAATTGAAAACAAAAAAAGCATGAATCACTAACGCGATTCATGCTTTTTAGATGAATGAAATCTATGCAGACTTCGAATCAATAACCTTTAAATCTGCCTTAGCAACACTTTCATGCGTTGCAGCTTCTTTAGGTTGGCGCTCAGCCTGATAAACAGGTTCTGCTTCACCATTAATGACTGCTTCATTAATAATGACTGTTCCAACATCTGTACGACTTGGTAAATCATACATAGTTTCAAGCAGTACGTTTTCCATAATAGAACGTAGACCACGCGCGCCCGTATTACGTTCAAGCGCTTTTTTAGCAACAGCACGCAATGCAGAATCTTCAAAGATCAGATCAACATTTTCCATAGTGAAAAGATATTGATACTGGCGTGTTAATGCATTTTTTGGCTCAGTCAAAATTTGCATTAAAGCTTCTTCGTCTAGCTCTTCAAGTGTAGCAATCACTGGTAAACGACCAATGAATTCTGGAATTAAACCAAATTTCACTAAGTCAGTTGGCTCAACCTGACGGAACAATTCAGCAAGCTTTTTGGTTTCATCTTTGTTTTTAACGTCAGCTGTAAAACCAATACCGCCTTTCTCTTGACGCTGTTGTACAATTTTTTCCAAACCAGAAAATGCACCGCCACAAATAAATAAGATATTTGAGGTGTCAATTTGGATAAACTCTTGCTGCGGATGCTTACGACCACCTTGAGGCGGAATCGAAGCAACTGTACCTTCAATCATTTTTAATAATGCTTGTTGTACACCTTCACCAGACACATCACGCGTAATTGATGGATTTTCAGATTTACGAGTAATCTTGTCAATCTCGTCAATATAGATAATGCCCTTCTGAGCCTTCTCTACATCGTAGTCTGCTTTTTGCAAAAGCTTTTGCACAATATTTTCAACATCCTCACCCACATAACCAGCTTCGGTTAATGTTGTTGCATCTGCCATCGCAAATGGAACATCTAAAAGGCGAGCCAAGGTTTGCGCAAGTAAAGTTTTACCCGAACCTGTAGGTCCAATCAGTAGAATGTTACTTTTAGCAATTTCTACTTCTTTAGACACATGGCCATTATGACCCACTTTCAAGCGTTTATAATGGTTATAAACCGCAACAGAGAGTGTCTTTTTGGCAAGATCTTGACCAATCACATATTGATCAAGCGCAGCACGTATTTCATGTGGTTTTGGCAATGCCTTACTCGCCCAGTCACCTGCTTCAACCTGCTGGCTGGTTTGTACGAGGTCTAAGCAGACATCCACACATTCATTACAAATATATGCGTCCTCACCCGCAATCAGTTTCCCGACTTCAGACTGCGTTTTACCGCAAAATGAACAATGTTTTTGTCCTTGAGGATGTTCGGACATATTCACTCCACAAATAGAATCTTAAATATTAGGGCAAGATGCACTGCATAAATAACTAAATGGAGATCTTTTTCAACATCTCAAGTTATTTATATAAGAAGGTCCTTATGGACGCTTACTTAACACCTGATCAACCAGACCATATTCTTTAGCAGCTTGAGCTGTCATAAAGTTATCACGGTCAGTATCACGAGCTACGGTTTCATAGTCTTGACCACTGTGCTCTGCCATTAAGCGGTTCAAGCGCTCTTTAATAAAGAGAATTTCACGCGCATGGATTTCAATATCCGATGCTTGACCACGGAAACCACCCAATGGTTGATGAATCATGACACGGGCATTTTCTAAACAATAGCGTTTGCCTTTAGCACCCGCATTTAATAAGAATGCACCCATTGAAGCAGCTTGCCCCATACAATATGTCACGACATCAGGTTTAATAAACTGCATCGTGTCATAAATAGCCATGCCTGCTGTCACTGAACCACCTGGAGAGTTGATATAAAGGTGGATATCTTTATCAGGATTTTCAGCTTCTAAAAACAACATTTGGGCAACGATCAAATTTGCCATGTTATCTTCAACTTCACCTGTCAGAAAAATGACGCGCTCACGTAAAAGTCGTGAATAAATATCAAAAGAACGTTCGCCGCGAGAAGATTGTTCAACCACAACAGGAACTAAAGCATTTTCAATTGTTGGAACATACATACGTTATTTATTCCTAAATTTTTTGTGACTTAACCTATGGCAACAATATGCGGGATAATTTCTCAAATTGCAAAAGGTTCGCACTGAAATATTATATTATTTATACCTAAATACTTAATGTCGCACTCAAATTGACCACATAAAGAAAAACAAAAAAGGCGCCCGAGGCGCCTTTTTCTGACTTCTTAAAAGATTAGCCCATACGGCGAGCTTGTTGTTCTTTCAATAAGTCGTCGTAAGATACAGCTTTGTCAGTCACTTTAGCACCAGCTAAGATGTGATCAACAACTTGATCTTCTAATACAACTGCTTCGATTTGAGCACGTTGTTGAGCATCATTTTTGAAGTATTCAATCACTTCAGTTGGATCTTCGTAAGAAGAAGCCATGTCGTCAATGTAAGCATCAACGCGAGCTTGGTCAACTTCAAGTTTAGCATCAGCTAAAACTTTGCTTACCAACACGCCAAGCTTAACAGAACGCTCTGCTTGTTCTTTGAACAATTCGTCAGGAAGCATGCTCTTGTCGAAAGATTGCGCGCCTGCACCACCAAATTGTTGAGTGAACTGTTGAACCATTTGTTGACGTTGACGGTCAATTTCTTGAGCAACCATTGCACTTGGAACTTCAACTTCGTTCGCAGCAACAAGAGCATCAAAAGCAGCTTGTTTAACTTGGTTACGTAAACCATTGCGAACTTCACGTTCCATATTCTTACGAACGTCAGCTTTTAACTTCTCAATGCCTTCTTCTTCAGTTACACCGAAGATTTTTAAGAATTCAGCATCAATTTCTGGAAGTTTTGATTTCTCAACTTGCTTCACAGTGATTTTGAACTGAGCTGCTTTACCCGCCAAGTTTTCAGCTTGGTAGTCTTCAGGGAAAGTAACGTCAATTACTTTCTCTTCACCAGCTTTCATGCCAATGATGCCATCTTCGAAGCCAGGGATCATACGACCTGAACCTAACACAAGTTTAAAGTCTTCAGCAGAACCGCCTTCAAACTTCTCACCATCGATAGTGCCTTCAAAGTCAAAAGTCACTTGCATGTCTTTTTTCGCCATACCCTTGGTTACAGCCCAAGTTTGACGTTGTTTTTGCAAGTTTTCGATCATAGCGTCAACGTCAGCGTCTTTGATTTCAGCTGATTTACGTTCAACTTCTAAAGTATCGAATGCTTGTACAGCAACTTCTGGATAAACTTCTACAGTTGCTTCAAAAACTAAAGCGTCTTCTTTATGTTCAACTTTCTCAATGTTCGGCATACCTACCGCATTGATTTTTTCTTGTTGAATTGCTTCAAAAACGCTATCACGAATGATGTCATTCACAACTTCTTGATAAATGCTTGCACCGTATTCGCGACGAACAACGTTTTCAGGTACTTTACCTGGACGGAAGCCGTTGATCTTCACAGTTTTGGCAGTGCGCTTCAAACGAGCTTCAAATTGCTCGTTAATACGGCTCGTCGGTACAGACACATTTAAACGACGGGCAACGCCCGAAACCGCTTCAGTCGTTACTTGCATGGCTTCCTCGATAAAAATTAGTTAGTAGGAACAGTTTTTAAAAAAGTGCTGTATTATATGACAACTTTCCAGATATACAAAATTAACCGATCAGTTCCTATAAGTGAATGCTATTTTTCCAAGAAATTTCACAGTAATTTTATGATTCTTTAAATATTTTTCATAAAGCCTTAAGTAAAACTAATTTTTTAGCTATTCTTTATAAATCTAAAATTACAATTAAATTTTGATTTTAATCGTTTTAATAAACAATGACTAATAATCAGTAGATTAGCTACATAAAAGTACAATTCACCATTTAATTATTCATTTTTACTTCATAATTCAATTGGCAAATCCAATTAACACAAACTGTACATATAAATAAGAATTATTATTATTCGCATAACCTTTTAGCTTTAGAGTCCTGAAGTCATGTCTTTGATTAGAACACGTAAAAAAATTGTTTCATCTGCAATAGCCTCATCGCTATCAATGATTGCAACAACAGCTATGGCACAAGAAGCAGTTTCACAATTACCAACGATTCATACTCAAGCGACTCAAGAAGAATCATTAAAAGTAGATCAGTCTGCAAACTCTAAATTCGTAGCTCCTCTCAAAGACACACCAAAATCAGTCTCTATTCTTTCTCAAAAATTAATTAAAGATACAAACTCTAATACCCTTCTCGAAGCTTTACGCTATGAGCCAGGCATTACTTTAGGTGCTGGTGAAGGCGGCACACCGTTTACCGACATGCCTTACATTCGTGGTTATAGCGGTCAATCTTCTATTTATGTTGATGGTGTTCGTAATACAACTTCACAAAGCCGCGATATGTTTGCTATCGAACAAGTTGAAGTCATTAAAGGCTCTTCTTCTGCTCTTGGTGGTGGTGGTAGCGTTGGCGGAAGTATTAACTTAATCCCTAAAGTTGCTCATGAAGGTGACGTTTACCAAGGTAGCGTTCAAGGTGGTACTGACAACTATCGTCATATCCAACTTGATGCCAACAAAGACTTTGGTAACGGAGTTGCTGGTCGTGTAGTTATCATGGGTCACGAAAATGAAAAAGCTGGCCAAAGTAACGGTGCAGAATATGCCCGTGCTGGTATTGCCTCAAGTCTTGCATTTGGTTTAGATACGGCAACTCGCGGAACACTGAGCTACTACTATTTACGTAGTAATGATGAACCTGATGCAGGTATTCCGTTCAACAATCCAAATATTCCAGATTATGCGCCAGCTGGTGCTGAAAAGGGGGATGGTAAACCTGTTAATGTAAAAGCAGGAACTTACTATGGTTGGAAAGCACGTGATTTTGATAAACGCGAAAACCACATTGGTACATTTAAGTTGGAGCACGACTTTAATGAAAATCTTACCTTGTCGAATGTAGCGACTTACAACAAATCTAAATCTGATTATGTTTATACGAATGCTGATGACTCTAAAGGTAATATTTACAGAGGCACAATCGCTCGCCGTGCGTTAAGCCGTATTTTAGATAGCGATGCTTATAGCGATCAGCTTTCTTTAAGAGGTAAATTCAACACAGGTAGCCTAAAGCATTCTTTTAATGTCGGCACTGAATGGAGCTTCCAGGAAACCGACCAAGGTATGTATACTTTTACTAATGCGGAAGGGAAAACGACTTCTACAATTTTACAAGATAATATTAACAACTGTACTTCAGCTGCTGCTGTGGCAAATGGCTGGTGTACGAGTTTAAATAATCCTGGAAATGGTGCCTTCACAGATAAGCGTGGATCTATCACAGCACAATCGACCACTCGTAGTCACAATGTAAGCATTTATGCTTTAGACAGTATTGAATTTAATCCACAATGGTTACTTAACTTAGGTGTGCGTTGGGATAAATTTGAAACTGAGAAAAAATATAATAAGGATGTTTATGCAACTAACAAAGGTGCTTATGACTATTCAAAAGTTGCTACTCCAGAAGGTACAAAGTATGAAAGTGATTCCGACTATTTTTCATATCAAGCTGGTCTAGTCTATAAACCAACTGAAAATGGCAGTATTTATGCAAGCTTTGCAACTTCTGCTAACCCTGTTGGTGTACTTGCTGAAGGTGATAATAGCGATAATGCTCTCGGTACTACTGATGTTATTAATGCACTTAAACCAGAAAAAGCTCGTACTTTTGAAGTAGGAACAAAATGGGACCTGTTTAATAACCGTGCGAACTTAACAGCGGCAGTTTTCCGTACTGAAAAGCAAAATACACGTATCCAAATCGACCCTACTACGACTGCCAATGCAGGTAAAAGTAAAGTCGATGGATTTGAAGTTAGTTTGAATGGGAAAATTACCGACAAATGGGATGTTTCTACAGGCTATAGCTATTTAGATAGTGAAATTACCGAAGCAGCATATAATTTAGTTGCTCAAGAAGGTAAACCATTACCATTTGTAGCGAAGAACAGCGCCACCCTATGGTCTACTTACCGAGTAATGCCTCAATTGACTCTAGGTGCTGGTGTTGAATATCGCGATCAAGTTTTTGTAAACACAACTGCTCCGAAATACTTGCCAACCTACACTATTTACAATGCTATGGCTAAATACGACGTAAACAAGAACGTAAATTTACAGCTTAACATCAACAATATCTCTGATAAGCGTTATTTCACTAGTGCACATGCAGCTCACTACGCATTTGAAGGCAATGGTCGTAATGCTGTCTTAGCGATTAACTTTAAATACTAAGTTTAAATTCCATAATTTATTTATGGAATTAATTGAAGTTCATATAAAATAGCCTCGTCATGAGGCTATTTTTACAAATGAAGTATCTATTAAAAAGGTGTTTGCCGTGATTCATCATATCCCCAATGTTTTAAGCAAAGAGCAAGTTGCCGAGTTTCGTAAGCTCATGGAAGACGCCAATTGGGTAGGTGGGAAAGTGACTGCCGGCACCTTGTCTGCTTCTGTTAAAAGAAATCAGCAACTTTCAGAACAAGATCCGCTTACCCACCATTTAAGTGAGATTGTCATCAAAGCAATTTGGCAAAATCCTGTGTTTCAGGCCGCAGCCTTACCTCATAAAATTATTCCACCGCTTTTTAATCGTTATGATGAACATGAAAGCTTTGGTTTCCATGTAGATAACTCAATTCGTCTTATTCGTGGAACTTCTGAACAGCTACGCACCGATTTATCATGTACCTTATTTTTAAGTGAACCTGATGAATATGAAGGTGGTGACCTCGTTATTGAAGACACTTATGGTTATCACGAAGTCAAATTGCCCGCAGGTGATGTGGTACTCTACCCTTCTACCAGCCTACATGAAGTCAGCAGTATTACCTCTGGTACTCGTTTTGCTTCTTTTTTCTGGGTACAAAGTCTGGTTCGAGACGATAGTAAACGCCATCTCTTATTTAATCTTGATGAGAGCATTCGAGAACTACGCAAATCACACGGTGATAACTACCCAGAAGTCATGAAGCTCACCAACATTTATCATAATTTAATTCGTATGTGGTCAGAACTGTAACACTATTTATTTTTGCCTTTTTAATTCTTAACAAACTTTTTTCCTTAAAAAGGCAAGAATATGAAAATAATTTTCCATAAAAAATAAAACAGCGCAAAATTAGAAAATTATTTTCTAAATTATTTAACTAAAATTATGATAAGAATTTTGCACAAGGTGTAATCATTGTTTAGATGTGATATATCTAAATATCAAGATTACCCCCGCAAACCATCAAACTTATTATTTCACGGTCTAGAGATGAAAACGAATTACTTGTTTGCCCAGCCTACTCAAGCAAGACATCATCTGCAACTCCTGATGCTGCGCCAAGCGCGCGTATAAAAATTTTGTCTGCTTTTTAAAGCAGCACTTCAAAATTACCTTTAATTTTTCTGAATTAGATACCATATATATTAAGTAGAGACGTTGCCTTTTAAATATATCCAGAGCAACCGCGCTACGAGACAAGGAGTTTTCTCATGATGTTGGCTGACCCTAGCAAAAAATACCGCCGTATGTACCAACGTGTGGATTTACCAGATCGCCAATGGCCGAATAAAGAAATTACAAAAGCGCCAATCTGGATGAGTACCGATTTACGTGACGGTAACCAAGCAATTTTTGAACCGATGAATATGGAACAAAAATTCAAAATGTTCAAAATGCTTGTGAAAATCGGTTTTAAACATATTGAAATCGGTTTCCCTTCTGCATCACAAATTGACTTCGATTTTACTCGTATGTTGATCGAAGAAAATCATATTCCTGATGACGTATACATTGAAGTTTTGGTTCAAGCACGTGACCATTTAATTGAACGTACTTTTGAATCTTTGGCAGGTGCTAAACGCGCAATTGTGCATATTTATAACTCTAACTCTCCAACCTTCCGTCAAAAGGTGTTGAACGTAGATGTTAATGGTGCAAAACAATTAGCAATTAATGCTGCTCAAAAAGTTAAAGAGTATGCTGCACAGTATCCTCAAACTGACTGGATTTTCCAGTACAGCCCAGAGTGTTTCTCTGCAACTGAATTAGAAGTCGCTAAAGATGTCTGTGATGCCGTCACAGAAATTTGGGATGCACGTCCTGACCATAAAGTGATTTTAAACTTACCTGCGACTGTAGAAGTTTCTACACCAAATGTTTATGCAGACCAAATTGAATGGATGCATCGTAATTTGGCACGTCGTGATGGTGTGATCATTTCTGTTCACTGCCACAATGACCGCGGCTGTGGTATTGCTGCCTCAGAACTTGCCATTATGGCAGGTGCTGACCGTGTTGAAGGTTGTGTGTTTGGTAATGGTGAACGTACAGGTAACGTTGACGTTGCAGCAATTGCATTGAACATGTACACCCAAGGTGTAGCGCCTGAGTTAGATTTTTCTAATATTAATGAAGTGATTGCAACGGTTGAAGAATGTACTGGCTTACCGGTACACCCTCGTCATCCATATGCAGGTGACTTGGTATTTACTGCATTCTCTGGTTCACATCAGGATGCAATCAAAAAAGGCTTCGAGTATCAGAAAAACGAAGAAGTCTGGGATATGCCTTACTTACCAATCGACCCGAAAGATTTGGGCCGCGACTATGATGCTGTAATTCGTGTAAACAGCCAATCTGGTAAAGGTGGTATTGCATACTTATTAGAATCGAACTACAACGTTGTGTTGCCGCGTCGTTTACAAATCGAATTCAGCCAAGTTGTTCAACAATATGCTGATGAGAACGGTACTGAAATTAATGCCAAAGAAATCTGGACATTATTTAAAGACACTTATGTTGATGTGAAAAACCATCATTACACAGTTAAACACTACAAGTTATCTGATATTAACGGTACTCAGATTATCGAACTTGATGTGGATGTCGAAGGTGAAACACAACAACTTCGTGGTGAAGGTAACGGCCCAATCTCTGCGTTCTTAAATGCACTTCAATTACCAATTGACGTATTGAACTATGAAGAACGTAGTATTAGTTCAGGTGCAAATG
The DNA here is from genome assembly GCF_034064985.1 of Acinetobacter pittii. Taxonomy (NCBI): domain Bacteria; kingdom Pseudomonadati; phylum Pseudomonadota; class Gammaproteobacteria; order Moraxellales; family Moraxellaceae; genus Acinetobacter; species Acinetobacter pittii. The sequence continues at coordinate 3,375,595 of NZ_CP139249.1, forward strand.
CGAAAGCATTAACCTTAATTGAGCTTCAAGTAAAAGGTACAGGTAAAGGTTCATTTGGTGCCGGTGTTCATGACAATACAGTCACCTCATCCATTGAAGCAATTATCGCTTGTACCAACCGTTTGATTGATCAAGGTGTTTTAAGTACAGATCAGGTGGTTGCCGCCGCTGTTTAATTAAAAAAAAGACTTTGGAAAGGATACCTAGCTTGGTATCCTTTCTTTTTATTCCTGAAAGATTTAAAAGGCGAAATGTTCCCGTGTCTTTTCCAGCTGATTCAGTGGGGTTAGTCACTCCGCAAAAGTTCCAATTTGAAGAACCATTACACCTTGAATGTGATCGTGTTTTGCCACGTTTTGAACTAATGGTCGAAACTTACGGCACTTTAAATGCTGATAAATCAAATGCAATTTTAATCTGTCATGCTCTTTCCGGACATCATCATGCAGCGGGTTATCACCACGAAGATGATAAAAAAGCTGGATGGTGGGATAGTTGTATTGGCCCGGGTAAAGCAATTGATACGAATAAGTTTTTTGTAGTTTCGCTAAATAATATTGGTGGCTGTAATGGCTCAACTGGCCCGACTTCACCAAACCCTGAAAATGACAATCGCCCTTATGGGCCTGATTTTCCATTAGTAACAGTACGCGACTGGGTTAAAACTCAGGCCATGCTTTCTGACCGTTTGGGTGTAGATGTCTGGTATGCAGTAGTCGGTGGATCATTAGGAGGCATGCAAGCACTACAATGGTCCGTAGACTACCCTGACCGCCTACAAAAATGTGTGATTATTGCCAGTGCACCAAAGCTTTCAGCACAGAATATTGCATTCAATGAGGTTGCTCGTCAGTCAATCTTGTCTGATCCAGATTTCCATCATGGCCGTTATTTAGAAAATGATAGTTACCCGAAACGCGGACTAATTTTGGCTCGCATGGTAGGTCATATCACCTATCTTTCAGAAGAAGCCATGAAACAAAAATTTGGCCGTGATTTAAAATCTGGCAAATTTATGTACGGTTTTGATGTCGAGTTTCAGGTCGAAAGCTATCTACGTTATCAAGGTGAACAGTTCAGCCGTAACTTTGATGCCAATACTTATCTCATCATGACTAAAGCTTTAGATTATTTTGATCCATCACGTGAGTACGGTCACTCATTAACTGAAGCAATGGGGAAAACTAAATGTCAGTTCCTGATTGTGTCGTTTACAACTGACTGGCGTTTTGCACCAAGTCGTTCACAAGAAATTGTAGATGCGCTTATTACCAATCATAAGCCTGTAAGCTATCTCGACATTGATGCTGAACAAGGTCATGACTCGTTCTTATTCCCTATTCCACTGTATGTCAAAACCATGCGCGCTTTCTTAGGCGGTGAAGAACACTTAAAATCGACATCACTGGAGGCAAGCTAATGCGTATTGATCAACAACTGGCAGAAAAGTGGATTAAACCCGGCTCAAGCGTACTCGATTTAGGGTGTGGTGACGGTGAATTACTCGCTCATATGAGCCAAAAGCATCAAATTCGTGCTTATGGTTTAGAAATTGATCAAGAAAAGATTGCAATTGCCGTCAGTCGCGGGTTAAATATTATTCAACAAGATTTGAATCTCGGCTTAAGCCGCTTTGCTGACCAGTCATTTGACTATGTGGTTATGGCACAAGCTTTGCAAGCCGTAGATGCACCCGATGTTTTATTAAGAGACATGGTGCGTGTGGGTAAACAGGCAATTATTACTTTTCCAAACTTTGCGCATTGGAAGACTCGCTCTTTTCTTGCATTAAAAGGAATGATGCCTGTATCGGATGCTCTACCATATATGTGGTATAACACCCCCAACATTCATTTATGTACATTTAAAGATTTTGAAGCACTATGTGCTGAAAATCAGATACAAATTATTAATCGACTCGCCGTCAATGGAAATCAGCAGGGAAGCCTGTTAAGCAAACATGTTCCGAATTTGTTTGGTGAAGTCGCTATTTATCGAGTGAGTGCACTATGAAAAAGACATTATTTAGCACACTATTTGCAGGACTGCTAAGTATGCAGGCTCATGCAGATTATATCGCCCAGCCACAATCGGTTGCGAGTCAGGCTGCACGTTTTTCAACAATGGGGATTAATGATCTTCAAAAAGCAGCAAAAGCGGGTCAAGCAGGCGCTCAATTTTACCTTGGTACACACTACCAATATGGTAAAGATGTAGCAAAAGACGAGAAGCAAGCTTTCGCATGGTTTAAAGCAGCAGCTGACCAAGGTTTATCACCAGCACAACTCAACGTGGGCCGTATGTATGCCGACGGTATTGGTGTTAAAAAAGATGAGTCTATGGCTCGTAAATACTTTGAAAAAGCAGCAAGCAATGGCGATAACCGTGCAAGCTATAACCTCGCGATGATGGAAGAGCAAAAGAAAAACTACGTGGGTGCTTACCAGTGGTATGAGCTTTCAACTCGTGATGGCATGCTCGACAATAAAGTGATTAGCCTATCTGAAGGTAAGAAAACTGCTCTTGCAGCGAACTTGACTCAAGAACAAATCCGTACAGCACGTGACCGTGCGGACAAATGGATTCAGGCACAATAATAACGATTCATCCGTAAAAAAACCTTACTCGACTAAAACCACTTTGTATGCTCTACAAGGTGGTTTTAGTTTATTAGGATATTCTCATTTATATTCTATTTGCTTCCCTCTATATCCCCTTCCAAAAAACACGTAACATAACTGATGTTCGATATTAGCTATAAAGTTTGGTTTTATTATGTCTACCCCACATTGGTTTGATCAGGGCAGTTTAGTTCTTGCCAGCAATAACAAAGGTAAAGTCGCTGAGTTTGAAAAACTTTTTGAACAGCTTAAGTTACCAGTAGAAATTATTCCTCAAGGTCGCCTTAATATTCCTGATGCAAATGAAGATGGTTTAAGCTTTATTGAAAATGCCATTATTAAAGCGCGTCATGCTTCTAAAATTTCAGGTAAACCTGCTATGGCTGATGACTCAGGCATTTGTGTACCAGTCTTAGGCGGCGCACCTGGCATTTATTCAGCACGCTATGCTGGAGAACATGGTGACGATGCAGCGAATAATGCAAAATTATTAAATGACCTTTTGCCCTACCGTAAAAATGGTGAAGTGATTGAAGGTATGTTTGTATGTGTACTTGCTTTAGTGACGCATGCTGAAGATCCTTTACCACAAATTTTCCAAGGCATCTGGCACGGCGAAATTTTAGAAGCGCCACGTGGCGAAAATGGCTTTGGCTATGACCCACTGTTCTGGTTGCCTGAGCTACAAGTTTCTAGCGCTGAGTTGTCTAAAGAAGAAAAGAATAAGATTAGTCATCGTGGGCAAGCGATGCAGTTATTTAAAGAGAGCTTACAGAAGTAAGCTGATCACATGGCCACAATATGCAGCGTTAGAATATATTAAACTTTGTATAGGCAACCCTTACTTTTCAAAGATGAAAAGTAAGCAAAAATCTTTTGTTAGACTGATGGCACTTCCTTGTGCCACAGTCTAACTGGAGGCATCCATGCCGCCTTCGCACAAGCAAGTGTAGGGTTAGAATTAAATAATTAATTAGACGAACATGTGTAAAAACACTGCATAAATCGCAATACACACACAACTCACAATCGTCCCTGAAGCGATATAAGCCGCAGATCTTCCCGTTCCTTGATAATGTGTTTCTAGCGCTACAATATTGGCTGCTGGTGGCAGACAGAACATTAAAAACATCACTCCAATTTGCTGAGAAATATTTGGAATCGGTAAAAATCTATAAGTTAAGCCGCAAAGTACAACCCCACAGGCAACTTTAAATGCTTGAGCTTTCGTACTATAAATTAAGTCTTTTAAATGTACTCGAGTACGACGCAACCACATTCCCAATACACACATGCCAGCAAAAGTCATTGCAAACTTGGCAACCTCATATACCCAATGTATGGCGGGATGCTCGAGATGTTGAGCCCCTAATAACCTGAGCAAAAGTGCACAAAATATTGAAATACACGGTGGAGATGACAGAACCTTTTTTAATATGCTGAGTTTACTTTGTGGTGCGGTGGTGACTGCCGTGACAGCCCAAGCATTTCCAAAAAGAGACATTCCAATATATAGCGCAACAATTGGAGCCGTAGCATCAGGACCAAATAAGGCCATGGCAAAAGGAAAGCCTAGCCAGCCCATGTTGGTATAACTTACGCATAGCGCTAATAATCTGTCTTTAAATAGAGCTAAATAGGCAAAGAAAATAAGAAATGCTGAACCAAAGCTAAACAGCATTAAACTCAAACTACCTGACTGATAAAATACCATGTTGTAAATAATCACAACAGGAATCAGTAAGCGAGCAAGCCAAGCTGAAAGAATAGGTTTTATAGTTTCTGCAAGGGAAGTCTGAGCAAGTAAAAGTCCTGTGATAAATGCCAATACAGGCAGTAGTAGCGCCACGCTCTCACCTCTTGCTCATTAAAAACAGCTTGTTATGCTACACCTTTTCAAAGTGAAATGTACTTTCCATTTCAAGTAATTTAAGCGCCCGATATCAGCCTACTTATAAATTAAAAAAATTAGATACTATTTCTATGAAAATTAAATTTTTAGACTTTAACCCTTATTCACTGTCTTAAAAATGACACATAAGTGTCACATTCCTGTCATGGCAACCTGTTGATATAAAGCAAACTGAAAAGAGGTATAAGATCATGGCTGGTTTATCTATTTGGCATGTCGTTATTTTTGCGATTGTCGTTATTTTATTATTCGGTACATCTAAATTAAAAAATATCGGTAAAGACGTAGGCGGTGCAGTAAAAGACTTTAAAAAATCAGTTCGTGAAGAAGATGAGACTACTGCTCTTAATACGCCACGTACAATTGATGCCCAAGTCAAAACTCCTGACAGCACATCAGTAAAAAGCTAAAGGTTTTCGACCATGCTTGATGTAGGAATGACAGAGCTACTCTGCTTTGCAATTATTGCAATTTTAGTTTTAGGTCCAGATAAACTACCGGAAGCTGCACGTTTTGCTGGCCGATGGTATGTTCGCCTCAAACGTTATATTACCAATTTGCAAAATGAGATTGATCAAGAGTTGCGTCTTTCTGAGTTTCGAAAAGAAATGCAAGAAGAGCTCAACCGCATTGAAGCACTAGAACGAAAATTTCAACAACAACTTGAAGAAATCCAAAAACAAAATATTTCTGAAAATATAGATAAGACTGAGGCAACCAAATCTGTGCCTCAACCTATTCGGATATGTCTTCCTATATCGGGCCATTATAAAGTTCCATATGTGGAAAAATTTGTGCCTTTCACATCATCAACTGATATTTCAGAGACATCACCTGTTAAATTGAAGATTGCCGTATGAACCAACTGCCTTCAACCACTGTAAATAGTCAGGAAAATTTAGACCAAATGCCAATCATGAGCCATTTGGTTGTTTTAAGACGCCATTTATTTAGAATTGTCGGGGTAACCTTATTTTTATTCTTTTGCTTATTACCCTTTAGAAATAATACTTACCAATTATTATCCGAACCTTTGAGGCTGCAACTCCCGACCTCCTCCTCAATGATTGCAACCGATGTCACTGCAACATTTATGGCACCTTTTAAACTCAATTTATTTGTCGCGCTTGTACTAGCAATGCCATTTATTCTTTATGAAATATGGTCATTTGTTCGTCCGGCGCTATATCAAAAAGAACGCCATTTAGCCCTGCCATTACTCATCGGTAGTATTGTCTTGTTTTATGCGGGCGTTGCTTTTGCATATTACATTACCCTTCCGGCAATTTTGCATTTCTTTATTAGTGTATCGCCTGAAACCGTTGCACCGATGACCGATATTAATAGCTATCTAAGCTTTTGCTTAAAGCTATTTTTAGTGTTTGGACTGACTTTTGAGATTCCAATCGCGACTCTCTTACTTATTTTAATTGGTGTCGTAAATACAAAAAGTCTTGCTGAAAAGCGACGTTTTATTATTGTTGGATGCTTTTTTGTAGCGATGTTTATTACCCCACCAGATGCAATTTCAATGGTGATGTTAGCCATCCCGATGTGGTTACTTTTCGAACTTGGTCTACTCTTTGGTAAAATTCTTGAGAAAAGAAAAGTCCATTCTGCTGAATAAAATAGTTTTAAGAAAAAGCCTGAACCTCGAAGTTCAGGCTTTTTTATGTAGAACACTTTTTAATCTACAAAGCAATAAACTGTCTTCAAAGTGACTTAAAAATGTAAGAAAAGTGTCATTTACAGTCCATAAAATCAACTCAACAAATATACCCACAAAATTTACGGATTTATTATGACAACTGCTTCTAACCACCCAACACGTCGTGAAATTTTAAAATGGTTTTCGGGGATTCCTTTCCTTCCATTAGGTGCGATGGCTACGGCAGCAACGTTAGCAGGTTGTAATGATAGTGATGATAGTTCTGTAGTCACGCCAACACCACAGCCAAGCAAATTAAAAAACGCAAAATTCACAGCAATGTCTGCGCCTACGACTGCAGCAGATCGCGCAACAACTTTAGTGAATTCTAAATTAAAAATTGACTGGGAAAACTCAACCAGTACTGAATATCAACTTGCTTATAAACCTTTCTTTAAAACAGGCGATAGCGTACCAAAGCACGGTGGTGGAACTATTATCGCGGGTGGTTATTTTGATGTTAATGGCAATCCAATTATGGATAAGTCAGTTGCTGGTAAAGAACGTCAATTCTTTTCAGACTGTCCAGATGGTTCATCTCTAATTCAATTAGAAGGTGCGAAAGTTGAAGGCGTAGCAAACCCTGTGTTCCACGTTGTTCAATTTGAATATAACTCTAAAGACCAAGCAGGCGGCGATACTTACGGTCAACTACCTTCTCCAATCGCAATTTTGACTTTAGATCAAGACCCGAAAACAGGTCACTTAGAGCTTAAAAAATACTTCAATGTTGATACTGCTCCTGTTCATGGCTTATGGATCACTTGTGGTGCGAGCTTATCGCCTTGGAACACTCACTTATCCAGTGAAGAATATGAGCCTGATGCATTCAATCAAGGCATTGGTGGTACAGATCCAAAATATCTTGGTAAATACTTCTTTGGTGATGAAACTAAAGCAAACCCTTATAACTACGGTCATTTGCCAGAAGTAACGGTTAACCTAGATGGTACTGGTAGTATTAAAAAGCATTATTGTTTAGGCCGTATTTCTCATGAACTTATTCATGTTATGCCAGACAACCGTACAGCGCTCATGGGTGATGACTATACAAATGGTGGTTTCTTCATGTTCGTTGCTGATAAAGAAAAAGATTTATCGGCAGGTACGCTCTATGTTGCTAAATACATCAATACGCTAACTGAAACATCACAAGCCAGCATTCAATGGATCAAACTTGGACACGCGACCAGTAAAGAAATTGAAGATTTAGTTGCTGGTGGAATTAAATCAACTGACATCATGGAAAGTTTAACAACCAATCCAAATGATGCTAGTTACACTGAAATCACTTTGGCAAAGAAACAGCTTTGGGTAAAACTTAAACCAGGCATGGAAAAAGCGGCCGCTTTCTTGGAAACACATCGTTATGCAGCGCTAAAAGGCGCAAGTATGGCGTTCACCAAGATGGAAGGTACTAACGTAAATATTAAAGATAAAATTGCGTACTCTGCTTTAGCTAATATTCAAGATTCAATGGTTGTTGGTGGTAAAGGTTATGTTGCGGAACATAATGTAGGGTTCTCTAAAAAGATTACTGCTGGTGGCGTTCTTGCACACAAATTAGGTAATAGCTTTACAGATAATGAAGGCAGCGCAATCAATAGTGAGTGGGTTCCTCTTTACTCATATATGTTGTTAATGGGTGAAGATCTTCCTGAGAAAGATAGCTTAGGTAATACAGCTCACCCAGACAAAGTTGCTAGCCCAGACAATCTGAAGTTCTCTGAAACTTTACGTACATTATTTATTGGTGAAGACTCGGGTAACCACGTAAACAATTTCTTGTGGGCATACAATGTAGATACTAAAGAGTTAACACGACTGCTTTCTACACCAGCAGGTGCAGAGTCAACAGGCTTACATGCAGTAGATTCAATTAATGGTTGGACTTACATCATGAGCAACTTCCAGCACCCAGGCGATAGCAGCAGTGTACCTGAGGATGTTAAGGCATTAATTAACCAAAATTACAACAATGGTTATAGTGCTAACGTCGGCTATATTACAGCAGACCCAATTGCCCCTTCAGTCACAACTAAATAATTTTTCATAACTGCTCTAAATATTAAAGCTGGCTAAGGTCAGCTTTAATATTTTTACATTCAGTTTTTACTTTTTATGAAAATTAAATGAAAAATTACAGGACTTTTCATTAACTTATCATCAAAACGTCAACGCCTCGTCACATTCACAAACTAAGCTCATGAAGAATTTTAGAACAATCTCTTTATTTACTTAGGAATTTCCCATGACAGAGCTGACGCCATATCATGAAGACCAAGAATTGGATAATAATACTTCTGACAATATCCACTTCCGCGACATTTTAGAACAACACATTAGTCGTCGTAGTTTAATTACTAAAGCAGCAAGTGGTGCAGTAGCGTTAACTTTAGCCTCTACCTTAACAGGTTGTAATGATAGTGATGATGACTCAGGTTCAAACAACGGTGGAACCACACCTGTAGATCCAAATAAAAAACCAGAAAAATTAACTTTTACCGCAGTTGCGAAAAACCATAACGATATTGTGACTGTACCTGAAGGTTATGAAGCGAATGTCATTTATGCTTTAGGTGACTCAATCAATCCAAAAGTTGGAGATTGGGACGACAATAATATTCCATCTGGTCCAAGCTTCCAGTTTCGCTCTGGCGACTGCCATGATGGTATGCATTATTTTGGCTTAAATACTTCAACAAACCGCTTTGACGAAAGTGTTTCAGCTGAAGGTTTGTTAGTCATGAATCACGAATATATCAACCAGACCTTCCTTCACCCAAAAGGTCCAACAAGAGTTGATGGACGTCGTCCTGAAGATGAAGTTATTCGTGAAACCAATGCGCATGGCGTTTCTATTGTTCACATTAAAAAAGACCCAACAACTCAACAAGTAACAATTGATAAAAGTTCTGCTTTTAACCGTCGTATTACAGCATCAACAGAGATGGATTTTGAAGGTGCTGCAGCGGGTTCAAGCCTGCTCGCAACTCGCTTCTCACCTGCAGGACGTCAAACACGCGGTACCCATAATAACTGCGGTAATGGTTATACACCTTGGGGCACATACTTAACCACGGAAGAAAACTTTATTGGTTATTTCCAACGTTCAGGTAGCGATGAATATGCACGTACAGATGCAGAAAAAATTGCATTAAAGCGTTATGGGTTAGGTGTTAAAAAAGATGAGCTCTATCGTTATGAGAAAGATGAGAAAGGTGCCCCTAAAAAAGATACCGAGGGCAAAATCATTTATGAAAAAGATAAAAATGGTGAGTTAATCCCTAACGTTGATGAACAAGGGCGACAAATTTATTTAGGTGCAAGTTCTCGTTACGGTTGGGAAACTGCGATTGGTCAAGTAGAGTCACAAGACTTATATGACCGCTGGAATGCCGACGTAAAAGCTGCACAAGCTACCCAAGACTACCGCAACGGTCCAAATACATTCGGCTGGATGGTCGAGATTGATCCATTTGATAGACGTCAAAACCCAGTTAAACGTACTTCACTCGGTCGTTTTGCACATGAAGACAGTGCTTGCCGTGCCGTTGTAGGTCAACCATTAGCATTTTATATGGGCGATGATTCTCGCGGTGAGTACATCTATAAATTCGTCTCTACCGCAGTGTGGGATGCTAAAGATATAAATGGCGGTTATGCAGTTGGCGACAAATACATGAACGCAGGTAAATTGTATGTTGCCAAATTTAATAACGATGGTTCAGGTCAATGGATTGAACTTGCTTATGGCAAAAATGGCTTAAATGAAAGCAACACCACTTATCCATTTAAATCTCAAGCAGATGTTGTGACATTTGCACGTTTAGCGGGTGACGCCGTCGGTGCGACAAAAATGGACCGCCCAGAATGGTGTACAATCAACCCAGTGAACGGTGAAGTTTATGTCACCCTAACCAACAACTCAAATCGTGGTAAAGATTACGCGACCGATGCTGCGAACCCGCGTAACTATACTGACCTTAAAGATGGAAAAACCACTCAAAAGGGTAATGTGAACGGTCATATCATCCGTTTTAAAGAAACCGATGACAAAACAACTGCTGAAACCTTCAAGTGGGATATCTACCTATTTGGTGCAGAAGCATCTATGGCTTCAAACATCAATTTATCTGGTTTGACAGACAACAATGATTTGTCATCTCCTGACGGGATGTGGTTCGACCCACGTGGTGTACTTTGGATTCAGACAGATGATGGCGCCTATACCGATGTGACTAACTGTATGATGCTTGCTGCGTTACCAGGCCAAATTGGTGACGGCGCTGCCGCCACTACTTCAAACGGCCAACAAACGCTAGTCGGCGCTAAAGTGACAGACTCAACATTACGCCGTTTCTTGGTTGGACCAAAGCAATGTGAAATTACAGGTATTGCGATGACACCTGACTACAAAGCAATTTTCATTAATGTTCAACACCCTGGTGAAGACTCGAAAAGTTACTCGACACCAGATAGTAATTGGCCTGCAACTCAAAAAGATCCAAGCAATAAAACTGCACGTCCACGTTCAGCAACTGTTGTGATTACCCGTAAAGATGGCGGTGTGATCGCGGGTTAAGTCTTAGATGATTTAAAATGCCGATTCATTGATCGGCATTTTTATTATCATCGATTTAAAAGGATCTGCTGCTGAACAATTTGCTCACTATGTTCGCCTTGTTGAGTCTTTTCCAACCAAAGCCATTCGTTATTGGTCATTCTTAGAAAGTTTGAGCAACGTGTGCCATACACAGGACTTTGAATAAAAGTTGAGGACAATAACTCTTCCATTTCTGGCTGGATGCCTGTATTGGGTAGTAATGCGGTCGTAACTTTACGCTCATCTTCAAGAATATCCCACGCCGCGTGCTGTAAAGTTAACTCTTCCGTTTGGTGCTGAAGCATAGGCAAAAACTCTTGCGTAAAGCGTGTTCGTAAATGTTTAGTTTTCTCCCAATGTTCAGACATCAAGCCATTCGAAACCACGTAAACACCGTTAGCCAAGACTTGCGGCGCTTCACCACGGTTACTCATATAAACCGCTTGATCCGCATTTCCCATAAACAAGTTAAAGCCAGCAAAGTTCTGTTGCTGCTGTTCTAATTGTTGAGCAAATCGAATCGGCAATAAATCAGACTCTAAAAAAGCCTGAACTAAGTGCCCCCGAGAGGTTTCATATGATTTCTGATCTCGTCCATCACGAAAATTGGTCAAGACAGCCCATCGGCCTTGAGGTGTAACGCCCATCCAAGTCCCACCCGACTGTAAATCTTGCCCAGCAATAATCGGTGTATGTTGCCACTGATGTAACAATGCTGTTGGTCGATGATAGAACTCATCCCGATTTGACATAAGACATAAGGGCACATCATCAAGAACATGCCATGCTAAAGCCACAATACACATCTTTTCTTATTCCCTATCTTTACACATTGAATGTACAACATTTTTCACATCATTCCGCTACAATCTGTCAAAACGTAAGATCAAGGAGCAGCAATGCTGACCTATCCTAATATCGATCCGGTCGCAATACATCTAGGACCTCTTCAAGTCCATTGGTATGGACTCATGTATTTATTGGCATTTTTATGTGCTTGGGGGCTTGCGTCCTACCGTGCCAAACAACGTGATGGCTGGACATCAGAAATGGTTTCCGATCTGGTGTTTTACGGTGCCCTAGGTGTCGTTCTGGGCGGTCGTGTCGGCTATGTCCTTTTCTATGAGTTTGATAAATTCCTTGAAAATCCGATTTGGTTATTCCAAGTCTGGACAGGTGGCATGAGTTTTCACGGCGGCTTTCTTGGTGTTATGGTAGCTATGCTATTTTGGTGTAAAAAATACCAAAAAACATGGTTCCAAACCCTCGACTTTATCGCCCCATGTGTACCGACTGGCTTAATGTTTGGGCGCTTTGGTAACTTCATTGGCGGAGAGTTATACGGTCGTGCGGTAACCGACCCAAACTATCCATTTGGTATGATCTTCCCAACTGATCCATTACAACTGGTACGCCATCCATCACAAATTTATCAAGCAATTTGTGAAGGCTTAATCCTATTTATTATCTTGTGGTGGTTTAGTTCAAAACCACGTCCACGTATGGCAGTTTCTGCTCTATTCTTAATGGGTTATGGCGTTGCACGCTTTGTGATGGAATTCTTCCGTCAACCAGATGCCGACCAAGGTTTTATTCTATTTGGCTGGATGACTAAAGGACAAATCCTCACCGTTCCAATGTTGCTGATTGGCCTTTGGATGATGTGGTATGCCTATCAAAAGAAAATTTATGACTGGGGTCCACAAAAGAATAGTTAATATGATAAATCAGAGGAGTTTCGGCTCCTCTTTTCTTTTTTATGCTACAGTTTTACTCTCCCAAAAATGAAGATATGCCATGCTGGAATTCTGGTTTGACACACAAGTCCCGACATTTAAAAAATTAGTGATTTTAATTATTACTTTGGCTCTTTGTGTTGGGCTATATCAATACCAGCCTTTGCCCTTAGATACGATTCTCATGTTTACTGGAACTGGGGTTATTTTTTTAATCTGCCGCTATTTTAAATTACATTTTGCTCAGAAAAATCCAACTGGCCTACTTTACCGCCTGCTGACTTGGATACCTATCGCACTGTTATCTGCACTTATTTTTGTTAAAACAATGCCAAACTTGCTGGTCTGGGGTGTTCAAGGAATCGCTTTTATGGCACTTGCAGCTTTTATCTTTTCACCTCAATCACTTTTTAATAAATAGGTTTAGTTTTCATGCTGGCTTATTGGTACAACGCACCACGTCATATCAAACTTATCTTCATTATTGTTGTTTGTGTTGCAGTTTATGCTGCTAATCAAGTTCAGCCCTTATCGCCGACCTACACTATTCTTAGTCTTGTGTTAGGTTTTGGACTTCACTTCGGACAATATTTAAAAACAAAAATTTCAGTTCGTAGCTCACATAAATCTAACTTTCAGTTTCTACTTAAAATTTATCCTCTCATTATTGTTGCTATTGTGATGTGGGTGCAACCACCTCAACACAATTGGACTGCAACAATACAAGCTTTAGGCTTTGTACTGATTGGCTTTTTCCTTGTCTCGATTTATCAAAATCGTGCTAAACGTTTTGAGTAATTGCGTCCATCGAAATGTTATAGAACCATTTTTAGATTTTCATCTTGAGCTACAAAGGGTATCATCTTTGAATATTTGAGTATTTGAGTATTTGAGTATTTGAGTATTTGAGTATTTGAGTATCATTGAGCTATCTCCCCCTTTTATTTAATGGAATTAATCCGAACTCGAGAGTGTTATGCGTGCATATTTAGACCTTCTACAACATATCCTTGATAATGGCGGTGACAAAGGCGACCGTACAGGCACAGGAACCCGTTCTGTATTTGGTCATCAAATGCGTTTTGATCTCTCTAAAGGTTTTCCTTTACTCACCACAAAAAAAGTTCATTTCCGTTCTATCGTGATTGAATTACTTTGGTTTTTAAAAGGCGACACCAACGTCCAATATCTAAAAGACAATAAAGTTTCAATTTGGGACGAATGGGCAACAGCAGAACAAACTGCTCGTTTTGGCCGTCCAGAGCATGAACTTGGACCAGTTTATGGCCATCAATGGCGTAATTTCGGTGCAACAAAAAAGGCAGATGGTACTTATAACCAAGATGGTTTTGACCAGATTAAATGGTTAATTAATGAAATTAAAACCAACCCAAATTCACGCCGTTTAATTGTTTCTGGCTGGAACCCAAATGAAGCTGGACAAGTTGCATTACCACCTTGCCATACGCTCTTCCAATTTTTTGTACAAGACAACAAGTTGTCATGCCAGCTTTATCAACGTAGTGCTGATGTGTTCTTAGGCGTACCTTTTAACATCGCGAGTTATGCTCTACTCACCCATATGATTGCTCAAGTATGTGGTTTAGGTGTCGGTGATTTTGTCTGGACTGGTGGTGATACACATCTTTATGCCAACCATTTTGAACAAGCTAAACTTCAATTGACCCGTGAGCCTTTACCGCTGTGCCAATTGAAACTAAACCCAGAAATAACTGATTTGTTTGATTTCAAATTTGAAGATATTGAAATTGTAGGTTATGAATCACATCCTGCAATTAAAGCACCAGTTGCAGTATAACAAAGGCTTAAATTTCATTAGGTTACGGTTTAGAGAATAAAGATTATGGCATGGCAAAATGTAGAAGTTGTCCACGTTGTGGCAATGGACAAGAATCACTGTATTGGTAAAGGCAATGCGTTGCCATGGCATATTTCTGCCGACTTAAAACACTTTAAAGAAATCACCCAAGGCGGTGTGGTCGTAATGGGCCGTAAAACACTTGAGTCTATGGGCCGTGCTCTACCAAACCGTGTGAACTGGGTAATTACCCGTGACATTAACTGGCAATTTGACGGTGTTAAAGTTGCATATTCAATTGAAGATGCTTTAAACGCAGCTTTAGAAGATGTAAAAAATACCGAAAAACAAGCATTGTTCATCATTGGTGGCGGTGAGATATTTAAGCAAACCTTGTCAATTGCAGACCGCCTTGAACTCACTCATGTTGACTTAGATGTGCAAGGTGATGCACATTATCCAACAATACAGAGTGAATTTCATAAAACTGCGAGTGAACAACAAGTTGATGAAAAATCAGGAACTTCATTCGAGTTTGCAACTTATAAAAAATAATTTTATGGATGCCTATGCACAATATCGGAACACGTGAATTTATTATTGCTCTACTTTTTGGGCTCCTACATAGTCTATTCACGCTGTTTATTGTGTTCTCTAGTATTTGGATATGTGTAGCACTCTGGGTTCAACAACCTTTTGGATGGTTAGGCAGCCGCATACTCATCGGTATCTGGATTGCTTTTGCACTGAGTATGGCGGGCTTATATGTTGAAGGTCATATTATTAGCCGCCGTACCGATCTCCTGATTTATCTTTTAGCATTTGCCTGCTCTCTTGTTTGGTATTTTTCCATTACTGCACGTCAAGATCGCGACTGGAATCCAGAAGTTGCCAATATGCTGAGCTATGAAAAGCACGGCGATGTAATCATTTTACACAATGTTCGTAACTTCAACTGGCATCCTGATGGAACTTATGATGTGCGATGGGAAACCCGAACATTTGATCTTAAGCAATTAAATGGCATAAACATCATTGCCTCTTACTGGATGGGACCACAAATTGCTCATACACTGGTAAGCTTCGAATTTAAGAATCAGCAACCTTTAGTCTTCTCAATCGAGATTCGCAAAGAAAAAACTGAAGAGTTTTCAGCCATTGGTGGCTTTTTTAGAAAATATGAACTTAGCTTAATTGCTTCTGATGAAAAAGATATTGTCTATACGCGTAGCAACATCCGTAAAGAGCAGGTTTATAATTTCCCAGTCAATATGCCACGTAGCGAGCAAAAAGCGCTATTTTTAGAATATCTTAAGAAATCGGATGAGCTACGTGCAGAACCGAAGTGGTACAACACCCTTACGAGTAACTGTACAACTTTAATTTTTGATATGGTTCAAGCGATTAACCCCTATGAACTTCCTAAAGATTATCGTTTAATCGCTTCAGGTTACTTACCTAATTATTTATATGACCTTAAAGCACTTAATCAAAATATCAGTTTAAAACAGTGGTATCAAATTGCGCATATCAACCCAAGAACTGAAAATTTTGAACAGCTTTCAGATCAGAGTAGTCAACACTTCTCTCAAATCGTTCGACAAGGTTTACCTAAAGCTAAATGAAATAAGTAATGCACTTTTCTTTACTTTTTTATACATGCTTTACTTTGTATTTTAAATACATAAACCCTATTGTAATAGGCAGGAAATAGAGGGAAAAACAATGCAACAGGCATTATTTGGCGGCGGCTGTTTTTGGTGCGTCGAAGCTGTATTTTTACAAATACGTGGTGTAGAAAAAGTAACTAGTGGTTATGCAGGTGGGCACACGATTAACCCTACTTACGAGCAAGTATGTCAAGGAGACACCCAGCACGCTGAGGTGATCTTAGTCGACTTTGATGAAGAGCAAGTAACTTACTCCCAGTTACTCGACGTGTTCTTTGCGACTCACGATCCAACGACTTTAAATCGCCAAGGTAATGATATCGGTACACAATACCGCTCTGTTATTTACTATTATAATGAAGAGCAAAAGCAGGCAGCGGAACACACGATTCAGACTCTAAAAAATGACGATCTTGATATTGTGACTGAGCTTTCTCCTGTTCCGACGTTCTATCCGGCCGAAGAATATCATCAGAACTACTATGCAAAGAATCCTTCACAAGGTTATTGCAACTTTGCGATTCCACCTAAGCTGCTTAAGCTATATAGTAAATTCCAGCATCTGATGAAAGATCAATAAATCAGAGCAATAAAAAAGCAACCAATTTGGTTGCTTTTTTATTGAGTAAACTAAATTTTAGTTTTCACTTACAAAGGCAATATCGCTCAGTCCGGCTTCACTGGCGCGAGACATTACCTGAGCAACAGTATCGTACTTCGACTCTTTATCAGCACGAAGTTGAACTGTTGGTTTAACATCACCTTGACCTGCTTCTTGAAAACGTTTTTGAAGCTCATCTAGGCTAATTACTTGAGTATCCCAAGCCACTTCACCATTTGCATTGATACTAATCGTAATTGCTTTTGGTGGTGGATCAATAATTTCAGCAGTTGTTTTAGGAAGCGTTAATGGAATCGATGGGTTGGCAACTGTTGCTGTGACCAAAAAGATGATCATTAACACCAACATAATGTCGATTAGCGGAATGAGGTTCATCTCATTCATGCCACTATCGTGGTCTTCACCCAATTGAAAAGCCATTAAGCTTGACCTCCAACATAACTTTGCTGTGCAGTTTTAACATCAGACTTTACAGTTGAATCTTGCTGCAACATCGTGTCAATTAACAAGCTATGCGCTTGATCTTGTAAGTCATGAGCAAGACCACGGTTTGCACGTACACAAATGTTATAGGCCAATACCGCTGGAATCGCAACTGCTAGACCAAGACCCGTCATAATAAGGGCTTCACCTACTGGTGTAGCCACTTGAGCCAAACCTGCTTGTCCGCTTTTACCTACCGCAACAAGTGCATGGAAAATACCCCATACTGTACCAAACAAACCCACGAATGGTGCAATTGAAGCAATCGTTCCTAAAACCGAAATACCTTTATCAGCATTGGCTTTTTCAGCAGAAATCTGACGAAGTAATGCCTGCTCTGCAACCGCTTTACGCTGTTCAAAACTCAAAGGTTGTAACTTTGCTTTTAGCGAAGTAATAGCCTGAGAGAGTTGAGCATAAGCTTGTTGTTTTAGCTGGCGAGTCCCCATCAAACGTAAGATGAAAACTGTCCAGGTAGCAATCGACATTGCCAATAAGATGAAATACAGGGTTTTACTCACTGCATCTGCATGTTGCCAATAGATTGAAAAGTTCATATTGAACTCCTGATTAAGGTTAGCCGTTGGGACTCAAATTCATTTAAGGGGTTAAATCAAAGGGTTGCTCTGCTCTAATTGGATAAGCAACTCCGTTTTCCATATAAGGTTTAAATTTCGCACCGCGAACAGCACGGACAACTTTGTCGTCTAGACTTGAAATACCACTACTTCTAGTCACTCGTACATTAATAATTTTGCCTTTTTCATCGGCTTCAATGAGTACAACAACAGAACGTGCTTCGCCTTGTAAATCTTTTGGAGAAACTGTTAAACGTGGTGAACGACTCCATTGTACCCCCGAACCACCAATTGAAACTCGTTTTGGTGATGGGTCTGGAGCAGGTTGAGCTTTAGGCGCTTCTTGTACTACTGGCTTCGGTTTTTCTACGACCTTTTCAGTAACAGTTGTCGTTGTAGTCACTACTTTGGTTTCAACTTTAGGTTCTGTCTTTACTGTTTCTTTTGGTGTTTCAGCTTTTTTCACCTGTTGAATTTTTTCCACTTTTTTCGGTGGTGTCACAGGCTTTTCAACAACTTTAACTTCTTTTACCTCTTTCTTAGGTTCCGGCTTTTTAGGCGGTTCCTTTGGTTTAGGAGGTAGTGGTTTTGGTTGCTCTTGAATTTTTACGAAACGTACCTGTAAAGGCTTCTTATCGATTGGCTTTAATTCAGCAGGCTTAATATGGCTAACTGCCCATAAGACCCCGATATGACCAATTGCAACCGCAATTAGTGCCGTGATGACTTTCTTTTTCATCGGATTGGGAGAGTTTAAGGCTGCGGAAGATTGACTCATAAGAATCTAATTACCTAATGGATGATGATTTCAGATTTCTATTTACAGAAACGATTTCAAACATCGGATAGAACAATAAAGTGCCACAATAATAAATGAGAAGTGTTTTCATTTGCAACTATTTTTTGAGAAAAACATTTACTCAAGATTGCTCATTTGTATTAGTTGAGTGTCTTTGCTTTTGTTTTCTCATAGTTACATGAATTGGAATCTCTTATTCACAATGTGTTTATTCTCACTTATATAGTTAGACTAATTTCACGTTGAATAGACCGAATCCTAAGTACAACTACCCGATATTGTTACGTTATATCATTTCAACAATATTTTTGATATAAAAAAACACGCAAGAAGCGTGCTTTTTTAAAATAAGCGTTATTTAGAAAACAACTGTCTTATTACCATCTACAATAATACGGTCTTCTAAATGCCATTTTACTGCACGAGCCAACACATTACGCTCGACATCTTCACCTAGCTCACGTAATTGCTCAACATTATAGTCGTGGCTTACACGCTCAACGTCTTGCTCAATAATTGGGCCTTGGTCTAGATCAGCCGTCACATAGTGAGCCGTTGCACCAATCAACTTCACACCTTTTTCATAAGCTTGCTTATATGGGTTAGCACCCACGAAAGCTGGCAAGAAAGAATGATGGATATTGATGATTTTCATTTCCCATTTTGCAACAAAATCTTCACTTAGAATTTGCATGTAACGTGCAAGAACCAATAAATCGTTGCCCTGCATCATTTCATCAATTTGCGCATAAGCTTCAGCTTTATTGTCTTTAGTTACTTTGATTACTGTAAATGGAATACCGAAGTTCTCAACAGATTCACGTAAATCTTCGTGGTTAGAAATCACGTGTGTAATTTCACAAGGTAACGACCCACGCGCATGGCGCCACAATAACTCAAGTAAAGCATGGTCGACTTTAGAAACTAAAATACCAACCTTTTTAATATCGTTTACGAAAGCAAGACGCCATTGCATGCCATAACGCTCAGCAACGTTCGCAGCAAATGTTTGAATTAGTGCATCTTTACGTGACTGTAAATGGTCAAGTTCAAATTCAACACGCATGAAATAACGTCCGCCCTGAGCTTCCGTCGCATACTGGTCAAGCGCGGTAATATTTGCACCCTGATGGTACAAAAAGCTCGATACAGCCTGTACGATCCCAGGCTTGTCTTCACAAGTAATCAGTAAACGGGCTGTATTGGCAGTGGTCATATTCATTTGGTTAATATCACTTAATTGAGTCAAATTTTTAATAAGCCGAGTATTCTAGCGCTCTAAATAGGCAAGCACAACTATTCATCTTTTAGGGACGACAAGCTGGCAAATAGATCAGAAGGCCCCAGTGACTCAAGCAACTGCTCGTAAGTTGCTCGGCTTTCTCCCATAAGATAAGGACCTTCAAGGAAAACCATTTGGCGTAAAGCTTGCCAAACCCATTTTTCTTCTAAATGGTTATTGTCACTAATATGGCCAGACATATATAAAAAGTTTGTCCAATTCGTTAATACAATCCATAAGTTAATAATGAGCGCTTCAATTTCAGATGGCGTCATTTTCATAAGACCGGCATCGACAAAGGCTTGATAAATTTTTTGTCCTTGCTGCATGACCTGCCCCGCAAAACGCGGATAAATCTTTTTAAAGTCTTCGTTACTTTCAACTAGATGATACACATCACGATGAATAAAACGGTAACTCCAGAGTTGACCACTTAACACTTGAAAATAGTTAATTTTATCATTGGTCGTTAGTGGTCTGTCTTCAGGTAAAGAAAGCATGTCCAGAGTCTCAACCTGATATTGGTACATTAATTCCTTAATGATTTCATGCTTATTCCGAAAATGATAATACAAATTTCCAGGACTAATACCTAACTCCGCAGCAATATGATTGGTTGTAACCGACCGTTCACCTCGCTCGTTAAAAAGCTGCAAACTGATTTGTAAAATCCGGTCCTTTGTCTTCAGAGCTTTAGGTTGAGACATTTTAATAACCTTTAATAATTCACATGGTTAAGACTTGAACACATAAACTGACTTGACTATTTAGAGTATTTACTCTAAAAAATAAGTATATCAATATATTTGGTAAGTACCGATGAACAGTCAAACAAAAACAAATCCAGAGACTCAGCTTCCATATGATGTTAAGCATTTACATGATTTGCTTGAACAACAAAAGCTGGCTTACCTACGCCATCCGGTACCCACTGCTAAAGAGCGTATTGATCGTTTAGCTCGTCTTAAAAGAGTCTTGGTAAAATATCAAGATCAGATTGCCGAAGCAATTAACCTTGATTATGGCAATCGTGCAGTTATGGAAACAAAAATTGGTGAGCTACTCACCAGTTTGGAACAAATTAAATATTACAGTAAGCATCTAACTGCGTGGATGAAGCCATCAAAACGCCATATTAGTGTATTACATCAGCCTGCAAAAGGTTGGGTACAATATCAACCTATGGGTGTCATTGGTATTATTACACCTTGGAATTACCCATTATTGCTTTCAGTGGGGCCTTTGATCTGTGCACTAGCTGCAGGCAATCATGCCATGATCAAAATCTCTAGCGCTTCTCCAAACTTTGGACGAGTCCTTGAAAGTGCATTAGCTGAAGCATTCCCACAAGAATTAGTGGCTGTGGTGAATGGTGGTGGTGTGATCTCTGATGCGTTTAGCCATTTGCCTTTTGACAAAATGATTTTCACAGGCTCAACTTCTGTTGGTAAAACAGTAATGGCAGCCGCAGCTCAAAACCTTGTTCCCGTGATTCTTGAGTTAGGTGGAAAATCTCCAGCCCTTGTGCATGCATCAATGGACATGAAAGATGTAGCTCAGCGTATTGCTGTAGGTAAATTATGGAATGCGGGACAAACCTGTGTTGCACCGGATCATATTTTCTTACCACGCGGTAAAACTGCCGAGTTCATTGAAAACTTTAAATTGATTGTGGCTGGAATGTACCCTCATTTCCGCAAGAACAATGACTATACTTCTATTATTAATGATAAACAGTACAACCGTATTCAGGGCTATCTCGAAAATGCCCGTGATCAAGGTGCACGTATTGTTGAAATTAACCCGCAAAATGAAATTTTAGATGATGTCCGTAAAATTGCACCGACTTTAGTCACTGGTGTGACAACTGCAATGGATATTATGCAAAATGAAATCTTCGGGCCTATTCTGCCAATTTTAGAATATGACCAAATAGAAGAAGTCATCGAGTTTATTAATAGTCGTCCGCGCCCTCTAGCAATGTATTATTTTGACTATGATCAAGCACGAGCTGACTATATTGCGCAGCACACCCATTCAGGGCATTTCGGAATTAACATGGTGATTACCCATGTGGCACAAGATGATTTACCTTTTGGCGGAATTGGCGCATCAGGTATGGGTAAATATCACGGACCAGAGGGCTTTTTTAGCCTTTCTCATGAGCGTTCGGTGATGTCAAATCCAAAACTTTATAGCCTTAAATACATTCTTCCACCATTCAATAAGCCTATTCATCGTTTCATTTCGAAAACCTTGTTGCGCTAACTGATCAAGGCATGATCTGTTATACTAAATCATGCCTCGTTTTTACCAATTTCGCTTGTCTTTTAATCGTATTTTTGGTATAAAACGCCCCTTGAATGAATTCATCCGTTTACATTTAGTATGACTGGCCACAGATTTGCTGTTGGCTGAATCAATGGAGTTACACCATGTCTAAGGTTTGCCAAGTTACCGGCAAGCGTCCAGTCGTTGGTAACAACGTCTCACACGCCAACAACAAAACCAAGCGCCGGTTCGAGCCGAACCTGCACCACCACCGTTTCTGGTTAGAAAGCGAAAAACGTTTTGTACGTCTTCGTTTAACCACTAAAGGTATGCGTATTATTGACAAATTGGGTATCGAAAAGGTTGTTGCAGACCTTCGTGCTCAAGGTCAAAAGATCTAAGGAGTCTGAGCAATGCGTGATAAGATTCGCCTCGTTTCTTCAGCTGGTACAGGTTACTTCTATACCACGACTAAAAACAAACGTACTATGCCGGAAAAAATGGAAATCAAAAAATTTGATCCAAAAATCCGCCAACACGTGATTTTCAAAGAAGCTAAAATCAAATAATTTTAGCCTCGAAAAAAGCGACTTCTTTATGAAGTCGTTTTTTTTTGCATTTTTTTTATACTTACCTTTTTGTTAAACTTTATCTATATTCCGCCTTGGCATTTTTTATGCTTGTCTTTAGCCTAACTCACGTAAAAGGAGTTT
This sequence comes from Acinetobacter pittii, assembly GCF_034064985.1. Classification (NCBI taxonomy): domain Bacteria; kingdom Pseudomonadati; phylum Pseudomonadota; class Gammaproteobacteria; order Moraxellales; family Moraxellaceae; genus Acinetobacter; species Acinetobacter pittii. Next base: position 3,398,415 of record NZ_CP139249.1, read on the forward strand.
TTAGTGCCGCATGACGTAGATTTAATTATTTTACTTGCTGTTGGTTTCGGCGTTGCCCTCATTTTTGGCTATCTTGCAGCCCGATTACGACTCCCTCCTCTTATCGGCTATTTAATTGCCGGCATTATTATTAGCCCAAATACACCAGGTGTAGAAGCAGATATTCATCTTGCTAACCAGCTCGCAGAACTCGGGGTCATGTTCCTGATGTTTGGTGTAGGGATGCACTTTTCATTAAAAGATTTATTACTTGTTCGACGTATTGCCTTACCAGGCGCAATTTTACAGATCGCTGTTGCAACCTTACTTGGTATTGGGGTTTCAATGCTATGGGGCTGGAGTTTTGGTTCAGCACTTGTTTTTGGTTTAAGTCTGTCATGTGCGAGTACGGTTGTACTATTAAAAGCTTTAGGAGACCGTGGTCTTTTAGATTCAGTTAACGGCAAAATTGCTGTGGGCTGGCTGTTAGTCGAAGACTTAGTAATGGTACTGGTTTTAGTACTTCTTCCTGCTACAGCAGTTTTACTTGGCGGCAAAGCGCCAGCAGGTGCAGATGGTAATATCTGGTTAACCCTTGGAATCACCTTATTAAAGGTGATTGGCTTTATTGCCTTTATGCTCATTGTAGGTAAACGTGTAGTACCTATTATTATGCAGTTCGTTGCACGTTTAGGCTCAAGAGAGCTATTTACACTTACTGTCGTCGCTGCTGCCGTTTCAATTGCTTATGGTTCATATGCCATCTTTGGGGTTTCAATGGCATTAGGCGCTTTCTTTGCGGGCATGGTCGTTAAAGAATCAGACTTTAGTCATCGTGCTGAGGAAGAGACTCTCCCACTACGTGAAATTTTCTCGATTTTATTTTTCGTTTCTGTGGGCATGCTGTTTGACCCCCACATTCTTGTTGAGAGCCCACTCCATATTTTAGCTGTTATTGCGATTATTATGGTGGGGAAGACACTTGCTGCAATGGCATTGGTTTTATTTTTCCGCTATCCAATCAATACAGCTTTAACAGTCGGGGCAAGCCTTGCACAAATTGGTGAGTTTTCATTTATTTTGGCGACCTTGGGTGTTTCTTTAGGGCTATTAAGCTTAGAAGCTCAAAATCTGATTCTAGCAGGCGCTTTATTCTCAATTACGCTCAACTCGTTCATCTTCTCAGCTATTGAGCCTGTTCAACGCTGGATTCGTGAACGCTCTCACTTAGCTCGACTGCTTGAACGTAGTGGTGACCCATTGGCAATGTTACCCGATGAAGTTGATCAAGCTTACTTACGTGATCAGGTCGTGATTGTTGGATATGGCGGCGTGGGGCGACGCATCACTGAAAATCTAATTAATGAAAATATTAAGGTCGTTATTGCAGAAGAGAATCGTGAAATCGTAGAAAAACTGCGTCAGGCAAATATTGCTGCGGTGAGCGGTGTTGCTACCGAACCGAGCGTTTTAATTCAAGCACATATCATGCATGCACGACTCTTGGTGATCTCCCCTATGGATATTTTAGATATCCACCGTATTGTGAGCATTGCCAAGCAATTAAATCCTCAGATTCAGGTATTGATTTGCGCAGAAAGCAAAGAAGAAGCAGCAATTATCCGTGAAGAAAATATTGGCGAAGTGTTCTATGCAAAAGAAGAAATGGCAAAGAATATGAGTCACCACATATTAAATCAGATCGAGCTTGCCCATCAGTCAACAATTCATTAACCCATATAAAAAGCGTACTTAAAAGTACGCTTTTTTTAACTCAAAAATTTAGGCTGTTCGTCTAATACCTCAGCCTGCCACTCGTTTACCTGCTTCTCTAGCAGTCCAAACAATGCAGCCTGAATCATATGCTGAGCAACAACTGGAGTCTGCTCACCCAAGATTGCTTTGACTTCATCGCTAAATTGAATTTTAACCAAGGGTTCATTTTCAGAACCTGCATTACGCAAGGCGAGTTCACCACCTTCGAGTTGAACCAATTCCAACACTGCTTCTTGATTTCCAAATAACTCTTTCAATTGCTGTATAGACATATACTTCCTCCATGTTTCAACATGGTGGCAAAGCACCCTTGCACTTTGCTTCTCTTGTCTTATTTATATAGGCACACCTAGTCTAAATTTCAAGCATCTAGGCAGTTTAATTTTAGAACTCGACCATTTCATTACGAAAACCATCAATTAAATGGCTTAATTCTCGGTGCCATTCACGCAAGATTTTAACATCCGGCAACCAAGACTGAGGACCTTGTGTCACTTTAATAATGAGATTAGAAGAAGTTTCTTCTTCTGGAGTCGGTTCTTTTGGTTCTGGGGCGTACTGGCACATACGATAAGCTCGTTTTAACTCTGCAACAAAACCATCTTTTGCCAATTGCTGCAAAACGGACACTTCAGGAGAAACCTGTCCTTTTGCCGCCATATGTTCCTCAATAGATTTTAAAGTAGGTTGCAAATCATTTAAACGGTAATAACGTACCAATTCTTGTAGGAACGCTAACATTGCGCCATGTAAATGAAATACAGCGGTTTCACGATAAGCTTGTACCTGCTGCACATGATCGGTCTGCTCTGCCTGTTGACACGCTAAGCGTGCAAAATAGAGCTTCTGATTGGTACGATCGGCATGATAACGAGCAACACGTGACATAACTAAACTTTCCTGTTCTAAAATCGCCATTGCAATAGCTATTCTTAGCTTAACGACTCCATTGATAAAATCAACGTTATTTATGGTAAATCCAGCTCAACTTCATAAATTTTACGTTTAGCTAAAACTTTTACTGGCTGCCTTAAAGGGCGAATATTACTTAAAACCCAAGCAAAATACCCTTCACTCCAAGCAGATGCACATGCTGGCTCAATTTCATCATTTCACCAACTATGAACAGAGTCGACATCAACTAAAGCGACAGCAACTCCTTCTTCTTCATCAATATCTTTGTTCAGAAAGTTCCGGTTTTCGACAATTAATAGGTCTTTCACTGGTAACCGAGTAGGCACCCATGAACGTACTTCAAGTGTTTTTATACCTTCAGCAATACGAGTACCATTGGGCGTTACAATTGAGAGAGCTAAAAACTGTCTTTTCATCAGAAAAACTTATTCTTCGGCTGCTTTAACTCGAATTCCATAGCCTTTAACTTTAAGCGTATTTAAGCCTTTAATTGCCTTAATCGCTTCACGTGGATTAGGCATTTCAACAAAACCAAAGCCTTTCGATTTACCTGTGTCTTTATCAGTCACCAGAACACATGTATCAACTTTACCATATGCCTTAAACAGCTCTAAAACTTCAGCTTCACTTACAGCACGATCTAAATTACGGACTAATATTTTCATTTTCTAACCTTAATTGGCAATAAAAGGGAGGGCCAATATACATTTAAGTAATCACAGCGTCTTATACAGTAGTTTAGTCCAGATCGATACCAAAACCTAAATTTACTGCAGGAGATCTGTTCCATTGTTTTTTAGTAAATTGCTGAGGTACTTGTCTATGTATCTTTGCTTGAACTAAATGTGTAGGTAAATCATTTAAGAAATAACTCTCGACTTTACGACCTTGCTCGTCATACGTGTCTTGCGACCACGTATTAAGATTTTGTTTCGTCAAGATTAATTCATTTTCAGCACGTGTTAAGGCCACATACAGCACACGGCGTTCTTCCTCAACATCATCAAAATCACCCTGTGCTCTTGCATAAGGATATTGATTTGGCGATACATGAGGTACATAACAAACTTTCTGTTCAGCACCCTTAGCTGAATGAATCGTAATTAGAGTCACCAAATCTTGATCAGCAGCTTTTTCAATTTCAGAAACTGAAATAGGTTCAAGCACATATTCTTCAAGGAATTCACCCAACGATGCATGCTTACGCGCAAGTTGCTTAACCAAATCAAAGTCTTTTAAACGGCGTGACCAGTCTTTAGTTTTATAATTTTGCTCTAGCTGCTCGCCTAAAGCATCAAGAGCCAAGCCAATACTTGCTTCAACATGCTGCTGTAGTACGTCTAGCTGTTTTAAAATTAAAATTGCTTGTAAAGGGACCTTACCATGGCGTTCAAGTCGTTGACAGCGTTCTTCAACATCAGCGATTCCCATTAGCTCTTGGGCTAACTTACTCGCTCCAACATCACCAATTCCATCCCATAAGGTTAAAAACCGCATCCAAGCCAAATCATCATGAGGGTTGCTCACAATACGTAGCAGGCTCAGTACATCTTTTACATGGGCCGACTCAAGAAGTTTTACGCCACCAATAAAGCGATAAGGTATTTCAGCAGCAATAAAAGCGCCTTCTAGATATCGCGCACTATAGCCAGAACGCACCAAGACCATATGATCATGCCAGTTTACACCTTGTTGATGGCGCGTTATTAAATCTTGTGCAATCCAGTTTGCTTCTTCAAACTCATTACCAAACAAATGTAGCTGTGGCTTTTGTCCTTGGCCACGATGTGCTTGTAGCTGTTTTTGATAATCAATTGAGCTATGCGCCAATAGCCAATTTGATAAATCTAGAATTTCTTGGGTCGAGCGATAATTTAAAGCTAGTGTAAGTACTTCTGCATCGGGTATTCGTTCTTTAAAAGAATGAATATTTTCAAAGTCTGCACCACGAAAGCCATAAATGGACTGCGCATCATCACCCACACAAAATAACTTCACTTTACCAATTAAGGGCTGTAACAAAGCCCATTGCAAAGGGTTTGTATCTTGCATTTCATCAACTAGCAATGCCTGACAGAAGCCTGCCACCCAATTGGTGAGCGCTTCTGAGTTTTGTAAATGCACCGCCACAATCGACAAGATATCGTCGTAATCTAAAAAATTACGCTCTTTCTTACGTTGTTCATAAGTTTTCATCAACTCAGCAATTTGTGCCTTGTGCTCATAGGCTTCTGGAAGTTGCTTAAGCAGTGCTTCAGAAAGCTTAGTTTGAGTATTTCTTGCATAGGAATATAAATCGCACAGCTCTGCCGCTTTAGGTAAAACATTATCTTTGTCTTTACCTCTTAATAAGCGAAACATCAGCAACTGATCATCACGATCAATAATACTAAATTGATTTAAACCAAAAGCTTGTGGATTACGGCGCAGCAAATACATGCAAAAAGTATGAAAAGTCGAAGCTCTTAGGCCCTTTGCCTGTGCTCCTACATGCTGCTCAACTCTTGCAACAATTTCACTCGCAGCACGTCGAGTAAACGTTAAAATCTGAATTTGGTTCGCAGGCAAGCCTTGATCAATTAAATAAGCGGCACGAGCAACAATCGTCTTAGTCTTGCCACAACCAGCACCCGCCAAAACTAAACAGTTCTGAGCAGTCGTAGTGGCTGCTTTTTTTTGCTGAGCATTTAGTTCATTAATTAATTTTGCAAGACTCATAACACATATCGCTAAAACACCAAGACATAGTTTAACAGACCCCGACAACAGATGCGTCAGCCCTCCTAAAAACAAAAAAGAGCACCTCAAGTGCTCTTTGATACAGTATTTTTATTTAAGATACTGTTTTTGAACTAGATCGCAGATGCTTAATCGCAGAAGCTAAACCTAGAAAATTAATTCCTTGGAACAAGATATCTATGGCAAGAAACATGCCTAACACCCAAAAAGGTGAATCTTTAGAAACCAAAATCAAAATACCTGTAGCGAGTGTTAATAATCCTGAAAATAAGGTCCAGCCCCATCCAGTAATTGGCTTAAGTAAAATCGCGTTTACTGTACGTATAGCCCCGGCAATAATCAGTGCTATAGATAATAAACTCGTCAAAACCACTGCTGTGGTGACGGGAGTAGAAAAAGCATAGTAGCCCGCCATTAGATAAAGCACACCAAAAAGTGCCCATAACCATCGGCTAGCACCTTTAAAAACACTCATGGCCGCGACAAGATGTAAAACACCTCCCACCATCATAAGTATTCCAAATAAAAAAACCACAGAAAAGGTCGCAAATGGTAATGAACTAAACAAAATCAGACCGAAGCCAATAAGCACAAAGCCTAATATCAAATACCACTTACGATCAGCATGTAACTGATTACGCACCAAATCATTACCGACAGTTTTCATCATGGCCACTCTTATTATCAGGTATTAGAATTTCATCTACCTAATAATAGTGATGTACTTCACATTTTTTGTCTGTATAAAATCTGCATCGTTTCTTATCAATTAATGTGGATAAAACAGTATTTATCCACAGTTTTATTTCACCCAGCCAATTTCTTGAGCTGTAGGTAAACCTATGATTGTTTCATGTAAACCATTCGGCATTTTACTGCTCTGCTCAGATAACGGTGTTCGACCACCCATGATTTCAGCATCAGTTTGTGGATATAAAGAGACTTTTTCAGGTTGCGCATAACCTAAAGGATAAAGTGGTTGTCCTGTTTGTAAATCATATTTGTCTTGTGCCCCAAATCCATGTAATAGCTCATGAACAATCACGACCTGATTTTGTGAGGCTTGTGTTTTGGTCGCAAATAAATTCACACTACCAATACGACCTTTTTCTAAAGCAGTCGAATGGATCAAAACTTTTTGATAATTTGGGTCGTAATAGTTTAAGTAAAGTTTGAGTGATGCCCCATTGTCTTCAGGTTGTTGATGGCGCCATGCATAAAAACGGAACTTTAAACTCCACCACATTACATGAAAGATATTGGCATTCTGAGGAACCTCAGGAGGTCGTTGCTGTAACGGTTGCCCTAAACGAATAATAAAGTTCCCTGATTGACCACGATAATGTTGTGACCACTGCTCTAAATATTTTTTTATTTTCTCAAAATCAGAGTTTCGCAACTGATGAATATAGCTCTGTGTTGTCTGCAAACCATCTGCATTAATAGGATGTAAAACGACAACAATAGGTTGATTCCAATCTTGGTTTTGATCTCGCCATGCCTGAACAGCAACAATCAGTAAAATAATTAACAAACATAAAACTCGAATGTTTTTCCACATTCTTTTTCCCCATACATTTAAAATTTTCTTTTATTGTTTTAGATATAAAAAATGCTAGCTGAGCTAGCATTTTTTATTGTGGACTTAATTAGCCCTCAACCCATTTACCATTTTGATAAATTAGGCTCCATTTGGTTTGTTTACCCTCTGGAGTTTCCGAGCCTACATATTGTGATTGATTCTTACGACTGAATTTCACAACTGTCGGATTACCTTCAGGGTCTACGTCTGGTGCTTGTAAAATAAATTGATATTTAGGATCAAGCTGGGCTGCAACACTACGTAATTCTGCAACTTTTGGTGCACGAGTTTCACGAATTTTCGGGAATTTACTTGCAGCCAAGAATAAGCCAGCAGCACCATCACGTAACACAAAATAGTCATCATGTTTCGTTGAGCGTAAATGTTCCATCTTGATCGGTTCTACACGTGGAGGCGCAGGCTGACCGCTTTTCAAGACCTTACGAGTATTGTCACAGCTTGTACAAGCGAAATACGGACCAAAACGACCAGTTTTAAGCTGCATCTCACCATCACATTTATCACACGGAATGGTTGGGCCATCGTAGCCTTTAATCTTGAACTCACCTTCTTCAAGCTCAAAACCGTCACAGTCAGGGTTGTTACCACATACGTGCAGTTTACGACCACCATCAATCACATAGCTGTCCATGGCTGTGCCACATTTTGCACAACGATGTTTTGACATCAAATCTGCGGTTTCAGCACCATCATCATCAGAAAGAGCAGCTAAGGACTCAACAGGTGTTAAGTTCAAAGTACCTTTACAACGCTCTTTAGGTGGTAAGTTATACCCAGAACAACCTAAGAATACGCCTGTTGTACCTGTACGAATCTGCATTGGACGTGAACATTCAGGACAATGTACTGCTGGCACTTCAACCGGTTGGTTACGGCGCATGCCGTGCTCGCCTTGAGCATTGGTAAGACGTTTCTTGAAGTCACCATAGAAAGTATCAAGTAACTCTTTCCAGTTACGCTCGCCTGTTGCAACTTTATCGAGCTGCCCTTCAAGGTCTGCTGTAAAGGCATAGTTCATCAAGTTATTGAAACTTTCATCAAGTCGATCCGTGACAATTTCACCCATTTTTTCGGCGAAAAGACGACGGTTTTCTAACTTAACGTAGCCACGTTCTTGAATCGTAGAAATAATCGCTGCATAAGTCGAAGGACGACCAATACTACGTTTTTCAAGTTCTTTAACCAAAGAAGCTTCAGTAAAACGTGCAGGTGGTTTAGTAAAGTGCTGACTTGGGTCTAACTTCTCTAATTTTAAAATTTCACCTACTTTAATTGCAGGCAAAATAATATCGTCATCAGACTTATTAGCACCACGCACTCGTGTAAAACCATCAAATACAAGCGTACGGCCTTTTGCCTTCAATTCAACATTTGCAGCTTCAACCGTTAAAGTTGAAGATAAATATTCTGCTGGAGTCATTTGACATGCAACAAACTGACGCCAAATCAAATCATATAAACGCTGAGCATCACGCTCTACACCCGCAAGTTGATCACCTGTAAGTGCAACATTTGAAGGACGAATCGCTTCATGGGCTTCTTGAGCACCTGCTTTGTTACCATAGCGGTTTGGCTTCGCCGGTAAATATTTCTCACCAAATTGGCTTTCAATATGGGCACGTACCATGCTTACTGCATCATCACTCAAGAACGTTGAGTCAGTACGCATATAGGTAATAAAACCTGCTTCATATAGACGCTGTGCTAGCATCATGGTTTTCTTTACAGAAAAACCTAAACGTGTACTTGCAGCTTGTTGCAGCGTTGAAGTGATATACGGTGCGCTTGGATTTACCTTAGTCGGTTTATCTTCACGCTGTGCAACTTTATATTCAGCACCTTTTAAAACTTCCAATAAAGCATCAGTTTCAGCTTTATTTTTCAGTTTAAGGGTTTTACCAGCTTGCTTAACTGCTTCAAGACGAATGTCATCTTTCTTGGCTTGCGTGTCTGCAAAAACTTGCCAGTATTCTTCCGGAATAAAAGCACGAATTTCTCTTTCACGCTCTACAACCAGTTTCACCGCTACAGACTGTACACGACCTGCTGACAAACCACGGGCAATCTTTTCCCAAAGTAATGGCGAAACCATAAAGCCAACAACACGGTCTAAGAAACGGCGTGCTTGCTGAGCATTAACTCGGTTTAAATCTAGGCGCGTAGGTTGTTTAAATGCTTCTTGAATGGCATTTTTAGTAATTTCGTTAAATACCACACGGTGATAACGGCTGTCGTCACCACCAATAACTTCTCTTAGGTGCCAAGCAATGGCTTCCCCTTCTCTATCCAAGTCCGTTGCGAGATAGATTGCATCAGCATCTTTGGCAAGTTTCTTTAGTTCAGCAACAACATTTTCCTTACCTGGCAGAACTTCGTAATGAGCTTCCCAACCATGTTCAGGATCAACCCCCATACGATTAACTAAAGCCTGACTGGCTTTTTGTTCTTTTTCTGCTTCAGTGAGTTTCGTCCGGGCAGCCGGCTTTTTCTCAGTTGATTTGCTGCCACCTGTTGGCAAATCACGTACGTGACCTACAGAAGACTTTACAATGTATTGCGAACCCAGATATTTATTGATGGTTTTCGCTTTGGCAGGCGACTCCACAATCACTAAGGCACGTTTATGTGCAGCAGGTGCAGTAGATGCTGTGCTTTGAGATGCAGAGCGCGAGGTATTCGCCATATAAAATGTTATTCCTATACCAATAAATTTAAAAATCAGGCTTTAGCCAAGTTCAACAGATAAGCCTTCATCTCATCTAATTGTGTTGCTCTCAGGTCTGATTCCTCATCCCAATAAAGCCCTACACAGTTTGCCTGCATATCAATAGCATAAATCCCTTTTAATGCAATGGGAGAATCATTAAATTTCTCATCACCCTGAACCACTTTTAATTTGCCATCTACAACGCGAGCGCGCATTAAAGATAAACGAGCATCGGGAATCAATACACTATAATAAGCAACCATGCTGGCACGCTTTTCAGTCGCCATTGGGACATGTGTCCATTCAGGTGCAACGATTACACGTGGGTGTAAACCCATTTTACGAGCTTTATCACGCATAATACCAAGTGCCTTTTCACGTGGGCTCACTCTTAAACCAAAAATGGAGCCTAGTACGAAAAGAACAATGATAACGGTAACCCAAATTCCCATATTGTCCATAGCAAAACCTATTAATCTCTTTTATTAGAGTTGCATAAGCTGACCAGAAAACGCAAGTTTCATCATAAAAATAATGCCCGATACAAGGGGGCACGCTTCAAAATAATCAGATTTCATAGCGCAAATTGCGATGAGCTGACATAAAGATCATTAAGGATTCGGATGGCCATCAACAAGTGTCAGCTTTCCAAACTGGTCAATATGAGCATCCCCCCACTGTTTTAAAGCAAACAGAATTTTCTCAAGACTTTGTCCCAAATCAGTCAGGCAGTATTCTACTTTAGGTGGTACCTGAGGATAGACTTCCCGATGAATAATTCCATCTTGTTCCAATTCGCGTAGCTGATTTGTCAGCATTCTTTGGGTAATACTCGGAACACGCTTTCGAATTTCGTTAAACCTCAAGGTACCTTCATTAAATAAATGCCAAAGAATGACGCATTTCCACTTTCCATCAATCAAGCTAATCGCTGCCTCCACTGAACAACCCGGAGAGCAATCAAAACTTGAGTGTCTTGCTTTTGCCATTTTACAGTATCCTTTTTGACACTATGAGCGTTATTTGTCTGTAGTCACTTATTTTAAGCTTACGTTATGATCAAACTCTCAACAAGAGGAATGATAATTATGAAAGCTGTGGCATATCAAAAAGCTGGTCCCATTGCATCGCCAGAAGCACTCGTTGATATTGAACTCGATGCTCCTATTGCTGAAGGACATGATTTACTTGTTCGTGTACAAGCTGTCTCAGTAAATCCGGTAGATACTAAAATTCGAAAGAATGTAAGCCCTGAGAATAATCAGTGGAAAACGCTTGGCTGGGACGCAGTAGGTATCGTTGAAGCGATTGGAGATAAAGTTACTCAATTTAAGATTGGCGATATTGTTTGGTATGCAGGTGCTCTTAATCGTCAAGGTAGTAATAGCGAATTACAACTCGTTGATGAACGCATCGTTGGCCATAAACCAAAAACTTTAGAAGCAACTGAGGCTGCAGCTCTCCCTTTAACTGCAATCACGGCTTGGGAGATGTTATTTGATCGCCTGCAAGTTCCAAAGAACGCGCCAGAAAACACAACAATATTAGTGATTGGTGGAGCTGGCGGTGTAGGTTCAATCACCATTCAACTTCTTAAACAGCTGACTAACCTAACAATTATTGCAACAGCTTCACGAGCAGAAACTCAAGACTGGGTTAAGCAACTTGGAGCAGATTATGTGTTAGATCATCGTCAACCTTTAGCAGCCCAAATCAAGCAATTAGGTTTAACTGCACCTTTATATGTGTTCTCGACTACTCAAACAGATCAGCATTTAGCAGATATTGTAGAGTTGATTGCACCGCAAGGCCGTTTCGGACTTATTGATGATCCTGAACAGTTAGATATCAAACCGTTTAAGTCAAAGTCTGTATCTGTGCATTGGGAGTTTATGTTTACACGTTCAATGTTCCAAACCGAAGATATGGCAAAACAAAGTGAACTATTAAATGAAGTCAGCAAGCTGGTGGACGAAGGGAAAATTAAGACGACTGTGACAGAAGTTATAAGTCCAATTAATGCTGAAAATTTAAAACGAGTTCACCAGCAAATTGAAAGTGGGACAACAAAGGGTAAGATTGTCTTACAAGGTTTTTAAGCAAAATTGAAAATATTCCCAAATAAAAAGGCAAGTATCGAACTTGCCTTTTTATTAATAGTGAGGAGGTTTATTCGTTAATGGATCAAAAGGTGCAATGCCTTCTGACAAATCCGAAGATTCCACACGTTGATAAAGAAATTGCATTTGTTTTTTCAAATCAGCTATTTCTTGAGTTTGAATAGCGAGTTGTTGATTTAATTGTTCAACTAAATCATCCAAAAATGTAATTCGCACTTGCAAATCTTCAATGGGTGCGGAAAATGACGCTTGATCATCATGATATGGTGGTTTAGTCATTTAAATCCTCATTTGAGATTCTGGAAAACATTATGGCCTATATTACCCTAAGGGATGTCCAACTTGCTTTTGGCGGACCTGCCCTGCTCGATGGCGCGAACTTTAATCTAGAACGTGGCGAACGAGTCTGTTTAATTGGTCGTAATGGTGAAGGTAAGTCTACTTTACTTAAACTGATCGAGGGAAGCCTATTACCAGATTCTGGTGAAGTTTCTATTCAAAATGGTTTAACTGTTTCAATGTTAGCCCAAGACGTTCCAATGGATTCAGGTAAGGTTGCTGACATTGTGGCTGATGGCGCAGGCGAAGCTGCCGAAGTACTCAGAGCTTATCATGAAGCAACTGATGCTTGTATGCTGGGAGATATGGAAGCTTGTGACCGTATGGGTAACCTACAGCATAAGCTCGACCAACTCGACGGTTGGGCACTCGAAAACAAGGTCAATGCTCTATTAAGTAAAATGGGACTCGATCCAAATGCAGATTTGGCAGATCTTTCAGGTGGACGTAAACGCCGTGTTTTACTCGCTCGTGCTCTTTTAACGCAGCCAGACGTATTACTTCTAGACGAACCAACGAACCATTTAGATGTTGAAAGTATTGAGTGGCTAGAAAAATTCCTACTCGATCAAAATAATTTAACGCTACTATTTATCTCGCATGACCGTTCTTTTGTAGACAGTATTGCAACTCGAATTGTTGAACTTGATCGTGGCATTTTACGTGGCTACGAAGGCAACTATTCACGTTATTTAGAGCTTAAAGCTCAGCAAATGGAAGCAGAAGAGAAACAAAATGCTTTATTTGATAAAAAGTTAGCTGAAGAAGAAGCTTGGATTCGCCAAGGGATTAAAGCTCGCCGTACGCGTAATGAAGGTCGTGTGCGCGCCTTAAAAGCTTTACGTGAAGAATCGAAAGCTCGCCGTTCACAACAGGGCAAAGTGAGCATGGCGACTCAAGAAGCAAATCGCTCTGGTAAATTAGTATTTGATATTGAGCACTTAAGCGTATCTTATGACGACAAACCACTGATTAAAGATTTCTCTACACTAGTCATGCGTGGTGACCGTATTGGCCTAGTCGGTGATAACGGCGTCGGTAAAACAACCTTAATTAAAGCTATTTTAGGTGAAATCGAGCACGGTGGTTCTGTTAAGACAGGTACACAGTTAGAAGTTGCTTATTTTGATCAATTACGTAATGCCTTAGACCTTGAAAAAACAGTAATGGCAAACGTTTCAGAAGGCTCTGACTTCGTTGATGTAAATGGCAACCGCCGTCATATCTACAGCTATTTACAAGATTTCTTGTTTTCACCTGAACGCGCACGCACACCTGTAAAAGCCCTTTCTGGTGGTGAGCGTAACCGTATCTTGCTTGCTAAATTACTGCTTAAACCATCGAACCTGATTGTGATGGACGAACCAACCAATGACTTGGATATGGTGACTCTTGAGCTTCTTGAAGAGATGCTTTCTGAATATAAAGGAACCTTGTTACTCATTTCCCATGACCGTGCATTTATGGACAACGTCGTAACATCAACTTGGGTATTTGATGGTAAAGGCAATATTGCAGAGTACATTGGTGGCTACCAAGACTATTTGCAGCAACGTCCAGATGATAAAGTCGTAGACCAAAAGTCTGACGTTAAAAAAGCTCAAGCAAAAGCCGAAGCTGAAAAAGCCGCAGCACAAAGTAACGTTAAAAAAGTCAAACTGAGTTATAAAGACCAACGTGAACTTGAGCAACTTCCTGCCGAAATCGAGAAACTGGAAGTTGAACAAGCAGAGCTTTCTGACAAACTTGCAGATGGTTCATGGTTTGTCAGTAATGCCGATGAAGCAACCAAAGCAAGTCAACGTCTCGCAGAAATTGAAGAGGTATTACTTGAAAAATTAGAACGTTGGGATGAGCTTGAACAAATGAGCAAAGGAAATTAATTTATTTGCTTTCGCCTAGAGTAAATAAAAAAGCCTCCTTAAATTAAGGGGGCTTTTTATAAAATATCTATAAATTTGAAAGCTAAAAATCTATGAAAAATACATGATGAGTGATTAAGTTTAGTCAGCCTTAATAGTTCAAAATATCGCCCTGTTTGAATATAAGACTTATAAAAATAATTATGTTATATCTACCCATATAATAATATTCGAGTATTTTTCATGCTAGATCTTTCTCAAATTTTAGCATTCGGATTAATCTGCTTGGCGATGGTGCTTACCCCTGGCCCAAACATGATTTACCTTATTTCTCGTTCAATTTGCCAAGGAAAAACGGCGGGATTTATTTCACTCGCTGGTGTCGGCGTTGGCTTCGTATTTTATATGCTTTGTGCTTCTTTCGGGATTACAGCGCTTATTGTTGCAGTTCCTTATGCTTATGACACCATCCGTATTGCAGGGGCAATTTATTTACTCTGGCTAGCATGGAAAGCACTACGTCCCAATGCATCCCCAATTTTTGATGTAAAGCAATTATCAGTAGACTCTCCAGCTAAACTATTTTTAATGGGTTTCGCTACAAATCTACTTAATCCTAAAATTGCGATTATGTATTTATCATTATTGCCACAGTTTATTCACCCACAACAAGGCAGTATTTTATGGCAATCCATTCAGCTCGGTACTATACAAATTTTTGTCAGCGTTTCGGTAAATGCGCTGATTGTGCTTTCTGCGGGTAGCATTGCCCTTTTTCTTCAACAAAAGCCTCTTTGGGCAAATATACAACGTTGGCTTATGGGAACGGTGCTAGCTGGACTTGCTGTTCGTATTCTTTTAGAAAATCGTCGATAACCGCGCTTTACTTCTTCATCTTAAACGCTCAATTCAACAGTGTATTACGACGATAAATTCAGTTCATGATACACTTTTGCCAGTTTTAATTTCGAATTCTTTATATCGCTATGAGCCAAAAGCAGACTTATACGCCCGGTGAATTTCAATGGTCCTTTTTATTGCCTAAATATTGGGGTATTTGGATTGCCATCGTTTTTTTAATGCTTTTGGCTATTTTGCCGTGGGCAATTCAATGGCGTCTGGCTCATGGCTTAGCAAATCTTGCTTGGAAATATTTAAAATCTCGCCGAAAAACGACTATTCGTAATTTAGAAGTCTGCTTTCCCGAATGGTCAGCCGAAAAAGTACAGCAACAAGCTAAGCAAGTTTTTGTAGATATGATGCTTGGTATTTTTGAGACATTAAACGCATGGTATAAGCCTTACTGGTTTAAAAACCGTGTCACTATTGAAGGCTTAGAACACATTACCAACGCTCAAGCTCAGGGCAAAGGCGTTTTATTATTGGGTACTCATAGTACGCTTCTTGATGCAGGGGGTTATGTGTGCGCTCAATATTTCGAGCCAGATGTCGTCTACCGACCTCAAAACAACCCATTGCTCGATATGCTGATATATCGTTGCCGTGGCACCATTTATAAAGCGCAAATCGATCATGATGATATGCGTAGTTTAATTCGTCATCTTAAAGATGGTGATGCAATTTGGTATAGCCCTGATCAAGACTTCGGACTTAAACAAGGGGTTATGGCACCCTTCTTTGGTGTGCCAGCGGCCACAGTAACTGCACATCGCCGTTTATTAAAAATCTCGAAGGCAGTCGCAGTTCCTTTATATTTTTATCGTCAAGGCGATGTACAAGACCCGAAATATCATATCTTGATTGAACCGGCCGTCGACAATATGCCAAGTGAAGATGAAGTTGATGATGCAACACGTGTTAATAAGATTATTGAAAATCAGCTTCGTATCGCACCAACTCAATATATGTGGTTCCATCGTCGCTTTAAAACACGTCCAGAGGGATATGAAGAGATTTATTAAGATAAGGCTGTAATAATTTTAGATTAGTAATAGGCACAGCCTCGATTTAAAGTGAAATTCAAATACTATCCAATAGGCAGACCTTACTTTTCAGGGATAAAAAGTAAGCAAAAATCCTTTGTTCCGCTGATGTTACATCCTTGTAACACAGCGAAACGGCGACATCCATGTCGCTATCACGATAGTAAACTCTGGATAATGATTTAGTTTGAGATGATGTATCTGTAGATGATCCATCTTTTATGAACGTATAAGGCAAAAAACAATGAAAGTGATGCAACTTCTCCCAGAACTTAATAGCGGTGGCGTAGAACGCGGCACGCTAGAAATTGCACGCGCACTTGTTGCACAGGGCCATCAATCATTGGTTGTTTCAAACGGTGGCCGCTTGGTCTCACAGCTCGAAGCTGAAAGTTCTACTCATTTAACGCTACCAATTCATAAAAAGTCGCTTTCAAGCTTGTGGCAAATCCGTCCATTACGTCAGCTGATTGAACAGCATCAACCCGATATTGTTCATGTACGTTCACGTGTACCTGCTTGGCTAACTCACTTTGCTTTAAGAAAAATACCTGCGAACAAACGCCCTCACCTCATTAGTACGGTACATGGCTTTTATTCAGTCAATCGTTATAGTGCGATTATGACGCAGGCCGAAAAAGTGATTGCTGTTTCAGACAGTGTAGTTAAATACATCACTGACCATTATAAAAACTGCCCTCCCCAAGATATTGTTCGAATTTATCGAGGAATTGACCCAGCCGCGTTTCCGCATAACTATCAACCCTCAGCACAATGGTTTAATCAAGTTTTTAATGACTTTCCTGAACTCGAAAATAAGTTCTTACTTTGCTTACCTGGCCGTATTACACGTTTAAAAGGACATGAAAGTTTAATTGAACTGATGCAAAAACTAGGTAAACAATATCCTCAGCTACATGCTGTGGTTGTTGGTGGTGCCGATGCAAAAAAACAGGCCTATTTAAGCGAGTTGCAGGGTAGCATTCAAAGCAAAGGACTCGCAGATAAAATTACCTTCGTAGGCCATCGCTCAGATATTCGCGAATGGCTCGCTTTTAGCGATATTGTGCTCTCTCTATCCAATCAGGCAGAAACATTCGGTAGAACAGCATTAGAAGCGCTCTCAGTCGGTACGCCAGTCATTGGCTGGAATCGTGGAGGCGTGGCCGAGATTTTATCGAATATCTATCCACAAGGTCTTGTTGAAGTAGGAAATGAAAAGGCTTTACTAGAAACAGTTAGACAGCATATTGAACAGCCTCAAGTCGTTGCCCCTGTTACTATGTTTAGCTTGAAAGACATGTGTGATCAGACACTGGCGTTATATGAATCTGTACTGAAATAACCTCATAAAAAAACCCGCGATCAACGCGGGTTTTTATTACAACAATAAAAAGTCAGCTTTATTTAAGCGATGCTTCATAAGCAGCAGCCTTTTCAGAGTCGTATTGTTTTTCCCATTTACTGATTACAAGTACAGCAAGCGCATTACCGACAACGTTCAATGCAGTACGAGCCATATCCATAATACGGTCAACACCAGCAATAAATGCTAAGCCTTCAACAGGAATACCAACGCTACCTAATGTCGCTAATAAAACAACAAATGATACGCCAGGAACACCCGCAATACCCTTAGAAGTAATCATTAATGTTACAACCAAAATAACTTGTTGGCTGATTGACATTTCAATACCGTAAAGCTGTGCAATAAAGATTGCTGCGATACTTTGGTACAGCGTAGAACCATCAAGGTTAAATGAATAACCTGTTGGAATCACAAAACTGGAAATCGCTTTTGGCGCACCGTAAGCTTCCATCTTTTGCATAATACGCGGTAAAACTGTTTCCGAACTTGCTGTTGAATAAGCCAAAATCAATTCATCTTTCAAAATCTTAAACAAGATAAAGATATTGATACCGAAAAATTTTGCAGTTAAACCAAGTACCACTAAGGCAAAGAATAAAATCGCACCGTATACCAACACGACTAATTTGCCTAAAGGGATAAGTGAAGCAAAACCGAAGTTTGCAACAGTTACAGCGATTAAACCAAACACACCCACTGGTGCATATTTCATGATGATGTGCGTTACGCGGAACATCGTTTCTGAAACTGCATGAAACACGTTCAATAATGGGTCTTTAGTGGTTGCTGGTAAAGAAGATAAACCAATACCAAATAGCACAGCAAAGAAAATCACAGGTAACATTTCGCCATGCGCCATTGAACTAATAATGTTCGTTGGGATAAGCGATAATATTGTTTGAATTAAACCATGTGACTGAGACTGAACTTCTTCAGTTGTATGCTTGTACTGAGAAATATCCGACTGTACCAACTGAGACATATCAATGCCTGAGCCCGGATGGAAGATATTTGCTGCAACCAAGCCAACCAAAATAGCGATAGTCGTAATAATTTCAAAATAGAGAATGGTTTTAAAACCAAGTCGCCCTAAACTTTTCGTACTGCCAACACCTGCAATACCTAAAATCAAGGTAGAGAAAACGATTGGAATAACAATCATTTTAATCAGGCTAATAAAGATCTTACCAAGTGGTGTAAGAACATTATTCACAATACTGTCTTTGATTTCAGGCTGGTTATGTAAAACAGCCCCGACAACTATCCCTAGGATTAAAGCAATTAAAATTTGCCATGCAAGGCTAAATTTAAAATTCTTCATAAGACAATCCTTATGCACCGCAAAGTATCAAATATGAGAGGGAGAAGACCACTAACTAAGAGTGAAACCTCAATATGTACAGTAATTTCCAAACAGAAATTTAAATGCACAAACAAATCACAACTCGCCGATCCGACGAGAAAACAACAATGCCTGTTGACGATCCAACATGTCAACGATCGGCACATTCTATTGAGATTTATTAATTAAACAACCCCAATTTATCTTTAAATAGATCAAAGCCTATATTTATTCACCAATAATCTATAAAAACAAAAACTTAATAAAAAAAATTTTTGTATCTTTTTTCATTAAAAATTGCTCAGATTTATATAAAAACACATAGGTATTTACCCATTGTTAAATAGATTTAAAAATTAAGATGAGCTTAAAAATATTTGTTTTATTTACACAGAATTAAATAAGGTATATAAAAATATCAACCCGAGTTCTGCGTCCTGCAAAACTCGGGTAAATGAGGTTGTGCTTTCAGGTTAATAATTATTTTTATCGTTTCCGTTCCAACATCTGATCCGTGATGCTATTCCATATCAGCTTTGTGTATCCTTACGTGGGACTATCCATTCCCGGTTCCGTGTGCCGATGAATGTAGAATAAGGTTTTTATAACTCTCTGCCTATTCGCCCTAGACTCAAATCTTTGTACGATATTGCTTACATCAATCTTTATATTCTTTTTATTTATAAGGCTGTGCTATTTTATCAGTCACTATTTTCTCTTCTGCTTCTGCTTTGGCAATTCCTTCTTGGATGGCTCTTTGCGCCTCCTCTTCATCATTTTGAGTTTGCTCTAACTCTTCTTGAATATGTTCAAATATTCGACCAGTCTGCAAAACCACATAGACAGGGAAATGATCAGAGCCGATATGAGGCAAACGCTGCATTTTAACCAAACCAAAATCGGTACTATGGAAAATATGGTCTAAAGACCAACGTAGCAACGGATAGTCTGCATGAAAAGTATTAATGAAATGTCGGCCAACTCGCGGATCAAGTAATCCACTAATTCGCTGAAATAAACGCGTTGTACGCGACCATGCTACATCGTTTAAATCCCCCATCACAATACAGCTTTCATCGAGATCTTTAATTTGATCACCCACAATTAAAAGTTCTGCATCGCGTAAAGTTGAATCTTTCGCCTCAGTCGGACTAGGTGGCTTCGGATGTAAACAGTAGAGTTGAACTGGCATACCAGACCGTAAAGTCACAGTAGTATGAATAGAGGGAATTTCATCACTGAGAATAAATTTAACTTCAGTATTTGATAAAGGTAGACGGCTATATAAATGCATGCCGTAGAGGTTATCTAAGGGCACAGGAACACGATAAGGATAGTCGCCTTCAATCTCTTTTAAAGCATTCTCCCATGTCTTATCACTTTCTAGTGTAAGTAATAAATCAGGTTTTAATGTCTGGATATGCTCAAGCAATAAATGATATTTATCATTCGGTGTGAGTACATTCGATACGATTAATGAAATCTGCTTTTGTGGATCTAATTGAGATGGCCTCACCTGTTTAACCTGTTTTTTCCAACACAAGGTATAGGGCAAAACCATTTTAAGCTGGTAAGCAAGGGCGGCAATGAGCACAGCCAGAACTATTTCACGCCATAGGTTCCATTCGACCGGCCAAAACAGCATTCCAATAAAGGCTAACAAACCAACAAATAGAATCTGCAAACGAGGAAAATCGGCACCACGAAACCACCACTCATCACGAGGAATAAGTGACCAGAAACTTAACCAAATCACCAGACCAGCTAGAACTTCGATATAAATCATTGAATTTTCTCTTTTAAGATGATTTGTTTTTTAAAGTTTTTGTCATCTTTATCAATTTTGTATGTAACATAAACAAGATATTCTACTCAATAAACATGGTGTTTTGTTTCTGTAACGCTTGCAGTTGTGGACACTTTTGATACACTCAACTCCCCCTAACAATTTTAACGCACCGAGGCAAAATGACATGAAAGTAGGTCTGGTCGGTTGGCGCGGGATGGTCGGTTCCGTCCTTATGCAACGTATGGTTGAAGAGAATGATTTTGCTCATATTGAGCCATTTTATTTCTCTACCAGTAATGCAGGTGGTGAAGCTCCTTCATTTGGTGGTAAGACTGCCCCAGCACTTATGGAAGCTACAGACATTAATAGTCTGAAGCAAATGGATGTCATTATTACCTGTCAAGGTGGTGACTATACGTCTGAAGTTTTCCCACAGTTAAAAGCAACTGGTTGGGATGGCTACTGGATTGATGCAGCCTCTACTTTACGTATGTCAGATGATGCAATCATCGTTCTTGACCCAGTAAACCTTAACGTTATCAAAGACGGCTTGGTTAACGGCACCAAAACTTTCGTAGGCGGTAACTGTACAGTATCGCTTATGTTGATGGGTGTAGGTTCACTTTTCCAAAATAATTTGGTGGAGTGGATGACTGCTATGACTTATCAAGCAGCATCAGGCGCTGGCGCACAAAACATGCGTGAGCTAATTACTGGTATGGGCTACTTATATAACAATACCAAAACATTGTTAGATGATCCTAAATCTGCAATTTTGGATATTGATCGTCAAGTTGCTGAGTTACAACGTGGTGAAGGTTTCCCATCTGCTAACTTTGGTGTGCCATTAGCGGGTTCATTAATTCCTTACATTGATAAGCAACTTGAAAACGGTCAATCAAAAGAAGAGTGGAAAGGTCAAGTTGAAACCAACAAGATCTTGGGTAACTCACAAATTGTTCCTATTGACGGTCACTGTGTCCGTATTGGTGCAATGCGTTGCCACTCTCAAGCACTTACAATCAAGTTGAAAAAAGATGTACCGCTTGATGAAATTGAAGACATGATTCGTACTTCAAACCAATGGGCGAAAGTTGTACCAAACACTCGTGAAGCATCTATGACTGATCTTACACCTGTTGCTGTAACTGGTACTTTAACTGTGCCTGTAGGTCGTCTACGTAAACTCAACATGGGTAAAGAATATCTAGGTGCATTTACAGTGGGTGACCAGTTACTCTGGGGTGCTGCTGAGCCTTTACGTCGTATGTTACGCATCTTAGTTGAATACAAAAACTCATAATTTGATCTGAATTATTCAGTCAAAATAAAAAGCCGATCACATTAGATCGGCTTTTTCGTAACTGGTTTGTGAAAATTTTACAATTTATTTACATTTCATTATTGTATAATTTTGAATGACTTTACGACTTATTAGGTCATGGATTGAGATGACTGTTTATAACAAATTAAAAATTGCCATTTTCACCATTATGTCTTCGCCTTCTATTTATGCGATTACATTAGACCCTATACAAATTCAGTCTGCTCCCGGAGATTTGTTATATGCAGAAATGAATTTCCAACAAGCTGACCCTAATGCTACTTTACAAGTCAGTTTGGCAACTCCTGAGGATTTAAGTGCTTTGGGTGTAACTCATCAGCCACCGGGAAATCTTAATTTTTACACACGCCAAAATGGCCAAGGTTCTGGGGTTATTGTGATTACCTCATCTCGCCCTGTGATTGATCCTGAATTAAATATTGTAGTCAAAATTAATGAAGGTTCTGCCACCCGTTTGCAGCATATCAAAACCGTAATTAAGCCTTCTTCTATAAAAAAGACTGAAAATAACGAAAGTACTTTGTCACCTCAGTTTATTGTCAATGAAAAAGACATTGCTCTAAATCTGCCAGAAAGTACTCGATATGCATCACCAACTTCGGCCTCAACTACAAATAATTCGAATGGTGAACATAGCCTTAATATTAGCTCTGGAAATGCTCCTGCTATAAACACAAACTCATCCAATACTTCTAGCGAAAGCTCTTCTAGTCAGGTTGCTCAACAAGTTGCAGCTACTGCTACTTCTGATCAGGTAGCAGCAAAAAATCAAAGTAAACCAAGCAGTATCAAAACAGCCACAAACAGTTCACCAAAAAACACGGTCAACAAACTAACAGCGCAAAAGAAATCTGTACCTCAGAAAACGCTCAACCAAAATCCTGCGAAGAAACAATCCTTAAGTTCCTACAAAGGATCAGCAACATCAGGTAAATATGTAGTACAGCGCAACGAGTCTTTATGGAGCATTGCTAATCGTATCGCAGCAAAAACTAAACAACCTGTTGCGAAAGTCATGCATGATATTCAAGCTCAAAACCGACATGCTTTTATTCAGGGTGATGTAAATCGTTTACGTCAAGGAATTGCGCTTAACCTAGCCCACTCTCCTACTATTAAACTTCAGCAAAACAAGCCAAAAACAGACATAGCACACACTGCAAAATCAACTTCTGGCAAAGCAAAATACCGTTTACAACAAGCCGAAATGAGTATTGTGGCGGAAAACAATCAAAATTCTACACATGGAAGTGCTAAAAAGAGCACACAACAAAGTCAAAACAATACTGAGTTAGCAGTAAAAGTTATGACAACACGAGAAAAAACCGTTACATTACAAAGGAGTGTAACTAAATTAAATCAAACTTTACGTTTAAAAGACCAACGTATTCAACTTCTGAATGCACGTTTGGCAGAGTTACAACAGCAGTTACAAGCACAGCAACAGACTCATAAGCAAAAGCATTAAGTTAAAACCAGAGTCAGCTCGCTTTATATTGCAAGTATTTATTTTTTAAGGGGAAAATAATGTTATATGTGATTCCATTCATCATATTGCTCGTGGTCGCTGTCATTTTAAAAAAACGCGAAAATAGTCAGAAGCAAGAGGCGAATTCCCCTAAAACAATAAATAGAAAAACCAATAAAAAAGCGAACGCTAAATCAAGTAAAAACTCGCGTGAAAAAAATAAAGTCAATGTGGTTGAAGAATCTATTCCCTCTACTCCACAAAGCACTCCTGTTCCAGACGCTGTTCGTCAAAAGATTCAGTTACTTATTCAAGAAAGACAATTCTCAGCAGCTGAAGCTCAAGTCAATCAGGCGCTAAAAAAAGATAATACGCAACATGAACTTTATTTATTGCTACTTGAAATTCATATTGCACAAAAGGATGAGTTTGCAATAACTCAACTGATTGGCCATATTCGCAGCTTGTCACTCAATGAAATAGCCATTCAAGCAGAAGCTAGACAAAAAGAATATGAGTCTTCAAGACAACCCGATGCCATCGATTTTCCTCAAGCTCAAACATACCAGGAGCCA
Source organism: Acinetobacter pittii (assembly GCF_034064985.1). Taxonomy (NCBI): domain Bacteria; kingdom Pseudomonadati; phylum Pseudomonadota; class Gammaproteobacteria; order Moraxellales; family Moraxellaceae; genus Acinetobacter; species Acinetobacter pittii. The sequence continues at coordinate 3,422,286 of NZ_CP139249.1, forward strand.
AAAAATAAAGCTGAGACAACAGCTCAGTTTGACCAGTTAACAGCAAGTTCATCTGAATCTTCTTTTGATGACTTGCAGCAAGACTATACCCCTGTAAAGCAAGAACCCGCTGTTGAAGTTGAACCTTTAGAGTTTAACTTTTCATTCGAACAAACCACGACTACAGAAAGTGGCAGCCAACCAACACAAGAATCAAAGTTATCCTCATCTCAACAAATAAATGACTTGGCTGACTTAGAATTTTCTCTTGATTTAGCGCCCTTGCATGAATCTGAGGAAAAAAACCAGACAGTAGCAGTACCAGCAGCTCAAGAGAACAATACGAATGTTTTGGATTTTAATCTTGAATTAACCCATGAAAATCCAGAAGTAAAAACTAATGAACAGATCTCATCATTAGATGAACTTAAATTGGTAGAACAAGCTCCATTAGAAGCAACTTCAATCGCACCTCTTGAGTTTTCGTTAGATGAGTCTGCGTTAGTTACAGCACCAGAGATTGAAACTCAAAATCATATAGATTTAGTAGATGAAGAGACTACTCCAGATCAAACTCAAGACCCGCTTCTAGAAGCTTTTCCAGAATTAAAACAGTTAGATGAAAATGAACTTGATCTAAAATTAGCTGAGCAATACATCAAGTTAGGAGCGTACCCAGCAGCTCAAGCGTTATTAGCAAGTAATGAGCAAAAATTAAACACAGAACAACAACAACGCGCGAAAAACCTACTTAATCGCATAGCTTCTTAGAACTGTTCGATTTACCATAAGCAGTCAGAGATGACTGCTTTTTTATGCCTGCAAAAATATGAAAAAAATAGCTTTATTTTATATGGGTGGTACTTTTGGTTGCATTGGTGAACCTCTAGCTCCTATGCCTTATGAGCAATTCTTGCCTCAACTTGAAAAAGTGATTCCCCCACACTTAACAGTTGACTGCTTCGCTGCGCCCAATATTGTCGATAGCAGTGCATGTACGGCGCCTGACTGGTTGCGCCTGATTCAACGTATACAACAACTACAACTTGAAGGTTATCAGCATTTCGTTGTTGTTCATGGTACAGACACGCTCAGTTATGCGGCCGCGACCCTAGCCCGCTTTTTAGGCCAAAGCTGTCATATTGTAATTACTGGTAGCCAATACCCGTTACTCAATATTCAAGGCGATAACACCCGTGAATTTACTGATGCAATTGAGAACTTATACCTTGCATTAGAACAAGTGATTGCTTTACCTGTAGGTGCTTATCTCGCATTCCACCATCAAGTATTCCACGCGCAAACTGCATTAAAAACGCATACGACTGAACTCGATGCATTTTCAGGGTTAAGTAGTGAAGTTGAGTTTACGCCTCAGCAAAATGAATTGATCGTACAAGATACCCAAATTGAACGAGCTGCTTCCTTCCAGATTTTAAACTGGATGATGCAGCCCATTGCAACAGAGTACTTAGTTCAGCAATTACGTCACTTGCTTCAAGCCCCTCCACACTTTTTAGTGTTACAAGGTTTTGGTACGGGTAATATTGCGGTAAACCAAGAATTACTCGCAACATTAGATGAGCTTTATACACGTGGTTGTGTTCCAATTTTGACAACACAAGTAACTTTTGGTGGTATTGATCAACGTTATGCGATTAGTGCATGGGCCAAAACTGCAAAAATTGTCATTAGCGATGCTAATAGTCATGCAGATCTCTATGCAAAAGCACTTCAAATCTATTTAAAATACCCAACCCCAGAACAATGGCTCAGCCATTGGAATGAAAATTAGCATTAAATAGAGGTGAAGCTATGCAACGTTATGCAGTCGGTATTGAATTTAGCGGAGTTCAGTACCGAGGGTGGCAAACACAACAGCCAGGCGTTGCCAGCGTTCAGGAAACGATTGAGCGTGTATTGAGTAAAATTGCAGATGAGCCCATTGCACTTCACGGCGCAGGTCGTACTGATGCGGGAGTACATGCAACAAATATGGTGGCACACTTTGATACGAACGCTATTCGTCCAGAAACAGGATGGTTAAGAGGGGCAAACAGCCAACTGCCTAAAGATATTTCCATTCAGTGGATTAAACTGATGGATGAAAGTTTTCATGCACGCTTTAAAGCGACTGCACGACGTTACCGCTATATCATCTATAACGCAACTCATCGCCCAGCACTGTTACACAAGCAAGTTACGCACATTTACCAAAAACTAGATGTGCAAAAGATGATTGAAGCTGCCAGTAGGTTTGAAGGAACGCATAACTTTGAAACCTTCCGTGCAGCAGCCTGCCAGTCAAACCAACCTGTTCGACATGTAAAACATTGTCGTTTATTTGAACATGGACGCTATTTAGTTTTAGATATTCAAGCAGATGGTTTTTTACATCATATGGTGCGTAATATTGTCGGTTGCTTACTCGAAATTGGTCAAGGTATGTATGAGATTGATCATATCGATGCAATGTTTGCGGCGCAGGATCGTAAGGCAGCTGGGGTAACCGCCCCACCCGATGGCCTTTATTTTATTCAGTGTAATTATCCTGAGCAGTTTGATTTGCCACAGCCACCACTTGGGCCACATTGGCTAAACTTACCAGATTAAAATATTTAAAACTCAGTATCAAAATTAAGCATTAAATAAGATACGCGACAAAGTCATACGCAACCTGCCCTAAATATATAATTATATGTTTTTGCGATGCATTAGATATTGATAATTATCTAACAGGTTTTGCGTATGACAATGGTTTTGGTTACTTTTCCCGAAAGAAAAGTAACTCTAGCTGAAAGCCAATCCAATTATTAAAGCCTCAATGGCACGACTCCGTCATGACATAGAATAAATTAACGGTGTTGTTTACGCTTACGGTATTCCACAGGTGTTTCATTCGTCCAACGCTTAAATGCACGATAGAACGTACTTGGTTCAGAGAAACCGGTTAAATATACAATACGCTCAACACTCTCGTTGGTATTTGCCAAAAGCTTTTTAGCCAAACGGCAACGATAATCAGAAAGTATTTGTTGAAAACTGGTATTTGCCTCACTGAGCTGAGTACGTAAGCGACGAGGGGTAATATTCAACTGAGCAGCCACCGTTTCCAAGGTGGTTTCTCCGCTTTCTAGTGTTGAACCAATCGCACGACGAACTTCACCCACCAAATCATAACGGGCCAGTTCCTGCAATTTTTCAATTGCGAGCTGCTCATGCAATTGCAATAACTCAGGCTCTGCTTGCCAAAGCTGGAAATCTAAAATAGCAGGGTCAAAATATAAACGTGTCTCTTTCTGACCCAAGCTAACTGGGCAGCCGAATACACGAAAATATTCATCCTCAGAAGCACCTTCACTAAAATTAAAATCGATGAAGATAGGATGAAATTGCCCTTCGGTAATGAACTTAAAGAATCTAAGTATGCCTGAAATTGCACATTCAGAAAAATGACGGTTGACTAGATTGTCAGCGCCAATCTGTTCGCCATTGGTTAAATAACAACGTCCTTCTTCAACCACCAGTTTTGCATCAAAAGCATCACTAATGAGTCGTTGATAAGCTAAGGCTCGTTTTAAACCTTCACCAAAGGTTTCACTACTAATAAATAGATGTTCAATCACTTGCCCTCGATACAAAGGCAAATGCTCACCTAAATGCAGACCGATGTCTGGATCTTTACTGACTTCCTGAGCGGCAGTCCAAAAGGCGTACTGTGCACTTAAAGGTGTACGTGCATTGGTATCGACCTGATTTAAAGCAACTCCCGCTTTGGTTAATATTTCTTCTGTTGGCAAACCCGCACGACGAATCGCTTGGTAGCCAAAGCGTAATACAACTGATGCATCTGTTAGCTGACCCACGCAGTGCCCTTCCATGTAGATACTTCATTGATATTTAGGGCTGTTGACCTTTATGCAATTAACAGTCCCTAATAACTATGATTTTAGATTAGCGTTGATTGACCAAACTGACAACAGAATTACACTTCTTTTGTGAAAAAAATTACATCTTTTTTTATTAGTCATACTTTAACCAGATGCTTTAGCAGAAGTGTGTCTATCTTGTTTTTTTTAAAAAAATTGACTATAATTTGCGCCTTTCCAATTTGATCATCAGGTAGGCTATGGCCAATAAAGAGGAACTCATTGAGTTCGAAGGCGTTGTCACCGAAACGCTTCCTAATACGATGTTCCGTGTACGTCTTGAAAACGGTCACGAAGTTATTGCACACATTTCTGGTAAAATGCGTAAACACTATATTCGTATTCTTACTGGCGACAGTGTAAAAGTCGAAATGACTCCATATGACTTAACTAAAGGTCGTATTACGTACCGTGCTCGCTAATTAGTGAATGCAAAAAAGCCACTTCATGATGTGGCTTTTTTATTGCGTCATTTATTCATTTAAGCGACTGGTTTTACATCCCACCGTTTGGCATTCACGCAATCTTTCTTGCAGCCAATGGTTTCTTTCTTGCGTTGTCTGTAAACGACATTGCACGTCTACACTATTTCTATTTGAATCTGTACACTCGGCGTCACGTTGACGTATCCACGCGAGCTGAGACTTCTTAAGAATATTTTTCTGCGTGGTGTTTAACTTTACTCGCAGTGCTTGATAATTCTTATTCAGATCAGCATCAGCACTCGCATAAATTTTATTTGTACAGTAAATATCATCGTAAGTATTGCGGGCACTATCACAGTTATCTGCATAGACCGCAGTCATTCCAAAGCTGCATAAAAAAGCAAAAACTATTTTTCCCATACTTTTCTTCCTTAAGTTTTCTATGAAATTATTATTGAAGTGATTCGAATGTAATTGATAAATTGAAAGACAAATTTACCTTCCATTTATCATAATCCTCCTTTTTTACTTTACAAGCTTGCAAATACAACCTATTGTTCTTTAATAATAAATATAATTTTATATAGTGAGAAAAATGAACATATATACCCGCTGCCAAATTAGCTTATTATCTTTCATCATTATTTTTCTTAACGGTTGTGCTAACCACCCACGTCAATCCGTAGATTTACAGGAATATTTAAAGGGCTTTCTAGGCAAATCATCGGCTAGCATTCAACAAGATATCAATTTACGTAGTCTTGGTTTTCAAGTCGCCAACACTCCACAAAAAACATCCAACCAGCTCATCTATACGATTTTGCGTCCGTTAAGCATCCCAATCCCGATGGTGAGTAATGTCGATATGAGAGGTGGTTCTGTTCCCATACAAACAGGTAATTTGAGTGGTAATTCATATGATTTGAATTTCAACTGCAAAGTTATTTTTCAGCTTAAGAATGATATTGCCGAGTCAATTCAATATGAAGGTAAAGCCTGCTAAAACATAGGCACAAAAAAACGCAGCGTTGAGCTGCGTTTTTTATAAGAAGCTTTTAAGCAAGAGCAGCGACAACTGCCTCACCCATCTCAGCTGTACCAACTTTTGTCATGCCTTCAGACATAATATCTGCTGTACGCAAGCCTTGATCAAGTACTTGACCTACTGCATCTTCAATTGCTTTTGCAGCAGCTTCTTCACGGAAGGTATAACGAAGCATCATTGCAACAGAAAGAATAGTTGCCAATGGGTTCGCCACATTTTGACCCGCAATATCAGGTGCAGAACCGTGGCAAGGCTCATACATACCTTTGCCATTTTCATCTAATGATGCAGATGGCAACATGCCGATTGAACCCGTAAGCATTGCTGCTTCATCAGATAAGATATCGCCAAATAAGTTACCCGTTACGATTACATCAAACTGTTTAGGCGCGCGTACAAGTTGCATTGCAGCATTATCAACATACATATGTGAAAGCTGAATGTTTGAATAATTTGCTTGCTGTAAATCTGTGACCGTTTGCTTCCAAAGCTCTGTAACTTCTAAAACGTTAGCTTTATCTACAGAACAAACCTTTCCACCACGTAGACCTGCAAGTTCAAAAGCTACTTTTGCAATACGCTTAATTTCGCTTTCAGAGTAAACATCGGTGTTATAGCCTTGCTTTTCACCGTTTTCGAGTTCACGGATACCACGTGGCTGACCGAAATAGATCCCACCAGTCAATTCACGAACAATTAAAATATCTAAGCCCGCAACAATTTCAGGTTTTAAGCTAGAAGCATCTGCTAATTGTGGGTAAAGAATGGCTGGGCGTAAGTTAGCAAACAAGTTAAGTTCACTACGAATTTTTAACAGACCACGTTCAGGACGAATAGAGCGCTCAATGGTGTCCCATTTTGGTCCGCCTACCGCACCTAATAAAATTGCATCAGCTTTTTTTGCTTGTTCACTTGTTACTGCTGGGTACGGTTCACCATGCGCATCAATTGCAGCGCCGCCTAATAAGCCATGCTCCCAAGTTAACGATAAATTAAATTTTTCATTTACTGTATTTAATACTTTTTCTGCTGCCCCAACAATTTCAGGACCAATACCATCACCAGCTAAAATTAAAATCTGTTTAGACATGAACTTTTTCCATTTTCCAAAAACAAGCAGCGTTACAACTACCGTGGTGTTAGTTTTTTCTGTTCGAGGAATTCACCTAGCCCTGTTGTAACATCAAATGGTCGACAAAAACGGCGAACTACATGCCCATCTTGTTCTAAGTCAACACATAATGGATCTGGTACAGAAACATTCAGCAAACTACCCGAACGGTTAGTTTTGTCTCGGTACATTTTAAATGTATAGCGATGGTTGGCATTAAATTGGTGAATAACATGAATTGTTTCAGCCCGATCTGGAGAAATCGGATAGTAACGAATCACCACTTCATATTGTTTGGCAGGCACAGATAGATACAAACTATTGCTTTGACTTAACACCGAACCATTTAATCTCACAATTCCTTGATGAATTGCCTGATTACTAATACGACGTGTCTGTGCGTCAACAACAGTAATATCATTTAGTCGTTCAAATTCACAACTCTTCGCGCCCGAACAATATATTGCTGCATTCTGCCCCAAACTTTCTTGTTCAGCCTGCTTAATACGGACAGTATCCACTACATTGTAAGTGCTTTGACAAGCACTGAGTGTTATTGCGCACAGGCTCAACAAAAAGCTATGAGTAACGTTCCTCTTCATTGTTCAAGCCCAATCCTCATCTAGTGCATAATTCTAAGGTGTTTTTATGCTTTAGCATGTTAGCAAGAGTTTGAACGCTACGCCATGGCTATGTTTAAAATGTACCAAAAGGTTAATTTAACTCTTGGAATACCCAAGGACGAACTTGTTTAGTTTTTTCTTCATATGCGCGAATTGCGTCCGCATTTTGAAGAGTCAAACCAATATCATCCAAACCATTTAACAAGCAATGCTTACGAAATGGATCAACTTCAAATTTAAAAGCTTCACCCGTTGGCGTACGTACTTCTTGAGCTGCTAAATCAATTGTTAATTGATATCCGTCATTGGCAGCACATTCTTTAAATAACTGATCAACAATTTCTTCTGACAAAATGACAGGCAACATGCCATTTTTGAAACAGTTATTAAAGAAAATATCAGCAAAGCTTGGTGCAATAACAGTACGGAATCCATATTCATTTAATGCCCAAGGTGCATGCTCACGGCTTGAACCACAACCAAAGTTAGTACGAGCAATTAAAACAGTTGCTCCTTGATAACGAGGCTGGTTTAAAACGAAATCCGGATTTTTTGGACGTACTGAATTGTCTTGCCCTGGATAACCTTCATCTAAATAACGAAGTTCATCAAATAAATTGTCGCCAAAACCAGTGCGTTTAATCGACTTTAAAAACTGTTTTGGAATAATTAAATCTGTATCAACATTGGCACGATCTAATGGTGCAACGATACCTTGTTCAACTGTATAAGCTTTCATGGTTTGCTCCAGACCGAATTAAAATGAACGAACATCAACAAAGTGACCAGCGATTGCAGCCGCTGCCGCCATTGCTGGGCTCACCAAGTGAGTGCGACCGCCATTGCCTTGACGGCCTTCAAAGTTACGGTTAGACGTCGATGCACAGTGTTCACCCGGTTGTAACTTATCTGCGTTCATTGCTAAACACATTGAACAACCCGGCTCACGCCATTCAAAACCAGCTTCCAAGAAGATTTTATCCAAGCCTTCTTTTTCCGCCTGTTGTTTAACTAAACCAGACCCCGGAACAATCATAGCTTGCTTAATGCTAGAGGCTACTTTACGCCCCTTAACCACCTCAGCCGCAGCACGAATATCTTCGATACGAGAATTCGTGCAAGAACCAATGAAGACACGATCAAGTTGAATATCAGCTAATGCTTGACCTGCATTTAAGCCCATATATTGATAAGCACGCGTCCAGTCATTACGCTGAACATCATCTTTCGCTTGTTCTAAAGTTGGTACAGCTTCTGTGACCGGAATAACCATCTCAGGTGAAGTACCCCAAGATACTTGTGGTTCGATCTCTGCGCCATTTAACTCAACGACTGCATCAAATACTGCATCTTCGTCTGAATGCAAGGTGTTCCAGTAAGCAACTGCTTGTTCCCATTGCTCGCCTTTTGGTGCGTAGCTACGGCCTTTCACGTATTCAATAGTTTTGTCATCAACTGCAACCATACCGACACGAGCACCTGCTTCAATCGCCATGTTACATACTGTCATACGCCCTTCAATCGACATATCACGGAAAACCTGGCCACCGAATTCGATTGCATAGCCCGTACCGCCAGCAGTACCAATTTTACCGATAATCGCCAACACCACATCTTTTGGTGTTACGCCTTTACCCAATACACCATCTACGCGAACCAACATATTTTTAGATTTTTTCTGAATCAAACATTGTGTTGCTAACACATGTTCAACTTCAGATGTTCCAATACCATGCGCCAAGCAACCGAAAGCACCGTGAGTCGCTGTATGTGAATCACCACATACAACTGTCATGCCCGGCAAAGTTAAGCCCTGTTCAGGCCCAACTACATGCACAATACCTTGACGAATATCATTGATGCTGAATTCAACAATATTAAAGGCTTTACAGTTGTCATCTAAGGTTTGAACTTGAATACGAGACGTATCATCTTCAATACCGGCGATACCTTGGTCACGTTCTTTTTTAGACGTTGGAACGTTGTGGTCCGGTGTCGCGACATTTGCACTTAAACGCCATGGTTGACGACCCGCAAGTTGCAAACCTTCAAATGCTTGTGGACTAGTCACTTCATGCAATAAATGACGGTCAATATAAAGTAAACATGAGCCATCATCACGCTGTGAAACAACGTGGTCATCCCACAATTTGTCATATAAAGTTTTGCCTGCCATGTCGTCTTGCTCCATTGGACTGGGTAATTCTAATCTTTCTTCGATTATAGCCAGAGTTTTACATAAATCTAATTTATCATTTTTATAAATTAGAAAACTTTTTGGAATTAATCATAATCCTTTTGAGATACATCATATTTAATAAATCGTTTTTGTTAATGATTATCATTTGCATAATCAATTTTTAATCTTATACTCTAATCTCTATACTAAAAATATCTAAAGTGGCTAAAGAGAATGATCATGGCTAATATTCAAAAATTCGTTATAAATAATCAACGTACCTTAAAGAAAACCTTAAGCTATTACATTATGCATATTACTGTCGCAATGCTAGTCGCATACTTTGTAACAGGCAATATCTGGATGGCTTTAACATTAAGTATGCTTGAACCAACCGTACAAGCTTTTGCTTTTTTCTTCCATGAAAAAGTATGGGCTGCTAAAGATCGCCGCGTATCGGCCTTAGCTGAAAAAGAAACAGCGGCTTAGGCTAAGATTAGTGCGGTAATTCACAACTTTCTCACTCGATTCGCTGCAAGCATGATACGATTTTGGCTTGGCAACTTTAGCCTCTCGATTTTTCTATTCCAAGTTGAGTTGTATTATGAATCTTGCAGCCTTTGAAGCTTTTGTAAAAGTTATGGAAACAGGGTCTATCTCTGTGGCAGCAGATCAGCTATTTATTACTCAACCTGCTGTTACCAAACGGATTCATAGCTTAGAAGAATATTTTGGTGTAAAACTCTTTGAGTCCGCAGGCCGAGGTGTTCAAGCAACCCATGCTGCACATTCATTATTACCTAAAGTTAAAAACTGGCTAAATGAGCTGGGTGATATTCACCATACGCTTAGCCATGAACAAACTCAGGTGCAAGGCCGCTTAAAAGTCGGTACGAGTCATCATATTGGTTTGCATCATTTACCTGCACCACTTAAACACTTTGTTCAGCAATTTCCTCAAGTCACCTTAGATGTGCATTTTGTTGATTCAGAGCAAGCGCATGAACAAGTATTAGCTGGTGATTTAGAGCTAGCATTTTTAACGCTTCCACCTTCAGGTGATGAGCGTCTTAACTACATTACAATCTGGAATGATCCTTTAGTTTTTGTTGCTGCCCCTTTTCATCCAATAGCACAAAAAAAGAATCTCACCTTACAAGATCTCATTGAATATCCAAGCTTATTACCCGCTGCACAAACTTATACTGCTCAAATCACTTTGGCTGAGTTTGAAAAACAAGGGCTCAAACCAAAAATTACCATGAGCAATAACCCTCTTGAGTCTATTCGCATGTTGGTGTCGATTGGTTTAGGTTGGTCAGTTTTACCAAAAACTTTGCTGAATCAAGATATGCAGCAGCTTGATTTAAATGTTGAGATGAATCGTCAATTAGGAATGGTATGGCATCCTGCACGTACTCAATCTAGAGCCATGCAGGAACTAATTAAAATGATGCAGGAGTAGTCAATTAAATTGACCAGTCCTGAATTTCCCATTTATTTTCTTGAGCCAGTTTTTCAAGGCGATCATCAGGATTTACTGCAATTGCATGCGTTGCATATTCAAGTAAAAAACGGTCATTAATTGAATCGGAATACGCCCAAGATTCAAACACGTTACGACCTTCCAACCATGCATCTAGACGTGCAAGTTTGCCCTTTTGATAACACGCTAAACCAGCAACTTTACCTGTATATTTTCCGTCAGCCACTTCAGCATTGGTGGCTAAAATTTCAGTAATCCCAAATTCACGGAAAATCGGCGCAGTAATAAAATCACTTGTTGCCGTAATACCCACAATAGTATGGCCTAAATCTTGATGTTTTTTGATTGCATCAAAACCTTTTGGGCGCATTTGCGGACGAATCACTTTTTGCATGAACAATTGGTGAAGCTCAGTTAAGTAGTCATTGTCATGCTGCGTTAAAAATCCAAAAACAAATTCATTATAAGCATATGGGTCAAGTTGGCCTGCTTTGTAATCTTCATAAAATTTATCATTCATCTGACGATGATGAACCGGATCAACCAAACCTTCATTGACTAAAAATTCACCCCAAGAATGGTCTGAATCGGTATTTAACAAGGTATGGTCTAAATCAAACAACGCCAGTTTCATGAAAATTCTCGTTTAAACTGAAATTTAAGAAAAAAAATGTAAATCTATCTCCGCTAGTCGATAGAAATTCGTTAAGATCGTAGCAATTTAAACATTTTACTTTGATCTTTTCGAGCTGGACATAAAAAAGTGTTTGTCCCCGCGATTAAAGTCAACGATATATACAATATTTAGGTAGCCAAATGATCGACTCAGAAGGTTTCCGACCGAATGTCGGGATCATTTTGGCAAACGATGATGGACAGGTTTTATGGGCAAAGCGCATTGGTCACAATGCTTGGCAATTTCCACAAGGAGGCATCCAGTTTGGAGAAACCCCTGAACAGGCACTTTTTCGAGAACTGAGAGAAGAAATCGGCTTATTGCCCGAACATGTCCAGATTATTGCGCAAACCAAAGGATGGCTGCGTTATCGTTTGCCACATCGGTACATTCGGTCAGACTCTGACCCCGTATGTATCGGACAGAAACAAAAATGGTTTTTACTGAAGTTAACTGCGCCTGCAAAAAATATTCAGTTAAACCTCTCCGACCCGCCCGAATTCGATGAATGGCAGTGGGTTAGCTATTGGTATCCTCTTGGCCAAGTGGTGAACTTCAAGCGTGATGTTTATCGTAAAGCCATGGTGGAGTTGTGTACACAGTTGCCGATGCAACAATTACCCTAAAAATCATTTATCTAGCAAATGATTTTTATTAAAAGTGCTGTTATAAATACATTCATAGTCTAAAAAAATACTGGAGTATACATCCATGTCAAACATGCAACTCGACACTCTACGGCGCATTGTCCAAGAGGTTAATGCGTCCGTCAGTTTGCATGAATCGTTAGACATCATGGTCAATCAGGTCGCTGAAGCCATGAAAGTGGATGTTTGCTCTATTTATTTACTCGATGAACGCAATCAGCGCTATGTATTAATGGCCTCTAAAGGCTTAAATCCAGAATCTGTAGGCCATGTTTCTTTGCAACTCGGTGAAGGCTTGGTCGGTCTGGTTGGGCAGCGTGAAGAAATTGTTAACCTTGACAATGCACCAAAACATGAGCGTTTCTTGTATCTACCAGAAACAGGCGAAGAAATTTATAACTCTTTCCTCGGCGTACCTGTCATGTACCGTCGTAAGGTTATGGGTGTTTTGGTTGTACAAAACAAACTTCCTCAAGATTTTAGTGAAGCTGCCGAGTCTTTTTTAGTTACGCTGTGTGCCCAGCTTTCTGGCGTAATTGCCCACGCTCATGCAGTTGGAAATATTGATGTATTTCGCAAACCAAGTAATGGCCCTGCTTATAAAACCTTCCAAGGTGCTTCAGGTGCAGGCGGTGTTGCTTTAGGTCGCGCTATTATTTTATATCCGCCTGCCGATTTGGGTTCTGTGCCTGATCGTGAAGCAGAAGATATTAGCGATGAACTTCGAATTTTAGATCAAGCCATTTCATCAGTTCGTTCAGAGATTCGTTCTCTGGATGAAAAAATGCATGATTCTCTCATGGCCGAAGAGCGCGCTTTATTTAGTGTTTTCTTAAGAATGCTAGATGAAAATGCATTGCCAGCAGAAATTAAAGAACTCATTCGTGATGGACATTGGGCACAAGGTGCAGTACGTCGTGTCATTGAAAAACACACTGCCCTTTTTGCACAGATGGAAGATGACTATCTTCGTGAACGAGTTTCCGACCTTAAAGATTTAGGGCGACGTATTTTAGCCTCTTTGCAAGAAGAAGACTCTAGCCATCGTGACCTGAGTCCAGACAGTATTTTAATTGGTGAAGAAATTAGTACTGCTGCTCTCGTTGAGTTGCCAGTAGACAATATTGCAGCGATTGTGACATCCGAAGGTGCAGCCAACTCACATATGGTGATTGTGGCTCGTGCATTAGGTATTCCAACCGTAGTTGGTGTAACTGAACTGCCAGTGAACACACTTGATGATGCAGAAATGATTGTAGACGCCTATCAGGGCCGTGTTTTTGTTAATCCTCCACGTCGTTTACGCCAACGTTATAAGGAAATTCAAAAAGAAGATGAGCAAATCGCAAAAGATCTCAAACAATACGAGACTAAAGAAGCGATTACTCCAGATGGTGTATCTGTTCAGCTTTATGTAAACACGGGCCTCATGATTGACGTCGTACGTGGTGTACAACGTGGTGCTCAAGGTGTAGGTCTATACCGAAGTGAAATTCCCTTCATGTTACGGGAACGTTTCCCGGGTGAAGAAGAACAACGTGCAATCTACCGTCAACAGTTGAGCCACTTTGCCAACAAACCTGTGGTGATGCGAACTCTCGATATTGGTGCAGATAAAGATCTACCGTATTTCAGTATTGAAGAAGAAAACTCGGCTTTAGGCTGGCGTGGTATTCGTTTCACACTTGATCATCCCGAGATTTTTTCTTCACAAATTCGCGCTATGCTCAAAGCCAGCATTGGTTTAAATAATTTGCATATTTTATTGCCAATGGTTACTACAGTCAGTGAAGTCGAAGAAGTACTTTATTTGCTTGAACGTGACTGGATTGCGGTGCAAGAAGAAGAGCAAGTTAAAATTACCAAGCCGAAAATTGGCATTATGGTTGAGGTGCCGAGCGTACTGCTACAAATTGATGAGTTTGCTGAACTCGTCGATTTCTTCTCGGTCGGTTCAAATGACTTAACCCAGTATTTACTTGCAGTTGACCGTAATAATCCACATGTGGCCAACGTTTACTCGCACTTCCATCCATCCATTCTACGTGCGCTAACTCGCTTAGTTAAAGAATGCCATGAATATAAAAAACCTATCAGTATTTGTGGTGAAATGGCAGGTGATCCGTTATCGGCAATTTTGCTCATGGCAATGGGCTTTAATACCCTTTCGATGAGTTCGAGTAACATTTTGCGAGTAAGAAAAGCAATTTGTCATGTCCCTATGACAGATGCACAAAAATTGCTGGATGATGTCATGAAAATGAATAATCCACTCATCGTGAAAAGTTGGCTTGAGTACTATTTTAAAACCCACGGTTTAGCTGATATGGTGAAATCGAATCGAATCGTAAATGTTTAATATATAAACAATAAAGGAGAGCAATGCTCTCCTTTAATCCTTTGAGATCGCTTCTACCACAATTAAATACAAAAATTTCATCTCACTATTGCGCTCATCTTAATCTTTTAAATAAATATATAATCGGTTTTTTAAATCAATATTGACAGTTTAATCCATTTGAAAAATAAGACTCCTACTCCTAGTATATTTACAGAGCGTTATTAAAAGATCTTACGTTGTTCCAACAATTGAAGAGGTAATTCTATGCATCGTTATTTACAAGTTTCATCTTATTTTTCCTCTTGTTTTTTAACCTTCATGCAGTAAATTGGAGGAATAACAACTAAACGAATCTGATGCATTATTAAATAAAAAATAATGGGCTGACATCTCAGTGAAAAGACTTTTAAACGGTTTCTCTCACCATTTGTTCTCTCATTTCTTTATTTAGTAAACATGAGTTTTTAAACCAGAAGTCCAGGAAAATGAGCCCTAATATTTTTACGAAGAGCTCAATAATTATTACCCAGAGAGAATATAACCATGTCAGACGAATCAAAATGCCCTTTTTCAGGCCATAAATCAAAACCAGAGGTAACGGTCGGTGGTGGCACGCCTAGTTTACACTGGTGGCCAAAACAACTACGCGTCGACCTACTCAACCAACATTCAGAACGCTCTAATCCACTCGATAAAGATTTTGATTATCGTAAAGAATTTAAAAAAATCGACTATTATGCACTCAAAGCTGATATCAAAAATGTGTTAACCGATTCTCAAGATTGGTGGCCAGCCGATTGGGGAAATTATACAGGCTTATTTATCCGTTTAGCATGGCATGCTGCTGGCACCTATCGTATGGGTGATGGTCGTGGTGGTGCTGGCCGTGGTCAACAACGTTTTGCACCTTTAAATAGTTGGCCTGACAATGCAAGCCTAGATAAAGCACGCCGCTTACTTTGGCCTGTTAAACAAAAATACGGTCAAAAAATATCGTGGGCAGATTTATTTATTCTTGCCGGAAACATCGCACTTGAGTCTTCAGGCTTCCGTACCTTCGGTTTTGGTGCAGGCCGTGAAGATGTTTGGGAACCAGACAACGACGTAAACTGGGGCGATGAAAAAGAATGGTTAGCTCATCGTAATTCAGAAGCTTTAGAAGGCAGCAATCTAGCTGCAACCGAAATGGGTCTAATTTATGTAAACCCTGAAGGTCCGCAAGCCAGCGGTGATCCAAAATCGGCTGCACCATTTATTCGCGCGACTTTCGGCAATATGGCAATGGACGATGAAGAAATTGTTGCCTTAATCGCAGGCGGTCATACCTTAGGTAAAACCCATGGTGCTGGCTCTGCTGACCACGTTCAAGCTGATCCTGAAGGTGCTTCAATTGAACAAATGGGCTTTGGCTGGTCAAACAGTTTTGGTACTGGTGTTGGTAAAGATGCAATCACATCAGGTTTAGAAGTAATTTGGTCACAAACGCCAACTCAATGGAGCAACTACTTCTTTGAAAACCTATTCAAATACGAGTGGGTACAAGAGCGCTCACCTGCTGGTGCAATTCAATGGGTAGCAGCAGATGCTGAGGCGATCATTCCAGATCCATTCGACCCATCAGTTAAACGTAAGCCAACAATGCTTACTACAGATTTGACCTTACGTTTTGATCCTGAGTTTGAAAAGATCTCTCGTCGTTTCCTTAACGATCCACAAGCCTTTGCTAATGCTTTTGCCCGTGCATGGTTCAAATTAACTCACCGTGATATGGGACCAAAAGCACGTTATTTAGGTCCTGAAGTTCCGGCTGAAGATTTAATTTGGCAAGATCCATTACCTGCTGCTAGTGTTATTCCATCTTCTGCTAGTATTGATGAGGCAAAAGCAAAAATCGTTGCACTAGGGCTATCTGCTGGTGAGTTGGTTTCTCTTGGCTGGGCCTCAGCGTCAACTTTCCGTGGTGGAGACAAGCGTGGCGGTGCAAACGGTGCACGTATTGCGTTATCGCCACAACGCGAATGGCAAGTAAACAAAAAAGCTGTTGAGACTTTAACTAAAATTGAAGAACTCAAAGCATCTACTCAATTGTCACTGGCTGACTTAATTGTGCTTGCAGGTAACGTTGGCGTAGAGCAAGCTGCTCAAGCGGCAGGTTTCAATATTACCGTTCCATTTGCAGCAGGTCGTGTTGATGCATTACAAAGTCAAACTGATGTCGAATCTTTCCAATTACTTCTCGGCCTTGCCGATGGTTTTAGAAACTGGAAAAAAGACGGCGTCGGCGCATCAACTGAGGCATTATTAATTGATAAAGCACAAAAACTGACTTTGACTGCACCAGAATTAACTGCATTGGTTGGTGGGTTACGTGTACTGGGCACTAACTGGGATGGTTCACAACACGGTGTATTCACCCAGCAAGTTGGTGTACTCAGCACAGACTTCTTTACGAACTTACTCGACATGTCTACTGTATGGGCACCTGTTGATTCAACAAACGAAGTATTTGAAGGCAAAGACCGTAAAACAGGCGCAGTAAAATTTACTGCAACACGTAATGATTTAGTCTTCGGTTCAAACTCAATCTTACGTGCATTGGCCGAAGTTTATGCTCAAGCAGACGGTAAAGAAAAATTTGTTCAAGACTTTGTTGCTGCATGGACCAAAGTTATGAATCTTGACCGTTTTGACTTAGCATAATTTTGTCAAAATAATAAAAAGCCAGTTCGAATTGAACTGGCTTTTTTAATATCAAGTATTTAGTTTTAGACAGTCAGTTTATGCCCTTCCCGAATGCAATAAAAAGGATTAGCAAGCTTTGACGAGGCTTTAATTGCTTGACCTAGTGCATGCTCTGGATCTTCTCTGTCCTCATCAGTCAACTGGAAAGTCCGATAATGAATCGCAAGAGAACGATGAGCTTGTAAATCGAAATGTGCATGTAGTGCATCTTGTGGATTCATATGTACATAGCTCATCAGTTCACGTGGCTCATACGCACCTATTGGAAGTAAGGCTACTCGCGGCGCACCGTAACGAGCATGAATTTGCTTAAAGTGCCCTGCATAACCAGTATCACCCGCAAAGAAACAATGGCCTGTTTTAGCCACAACCGAAAAGCCACCCCAGAGTGCCTTATTCTGGTCGCGTAAACCACGGCCTGAACCATGCTGTGCAGGTGTATAGATTATTCGTAATTCGTGATAGGGAATTTCTTGCCACCAATCCATTTCAATCACATGGAACTCTTTAGGTAGATAAAACCCATTCCCGAGTCCAGTGTAAATTGGCATTGCGAATTTTTTGTGTAGCCATTCAAGCGTAGCCAAATCCATATGATCATAATGGTTATGGCTGAGTAGAACTCCATGAATTGTCGGTAATTGCTCTAGTGCAAAACCGGCAGGACATACACGGCGTGGTCCACGTCCATGGGAAGGACTGGCATAATCACACCACACTGGGTCAGTAATAAAGTTATAAGGTCCGATCTGAATCAGTACAGTTGCATGCCCAACAAACCAGACTTGCCAATCATCTAGATCTGCTTGAGGTCGATTTTGTGGCAATGCTACAGCCGTATTTATGCGGGTTTCATATTCATTTTGAATATCCACTTTCCATGTAAAAGACTCACGCGTAACTAACCAACGCAATAACTCTTTTGAACCACGTGCAGGTGATTTAGGCTGTTGATTATAAAAACGTGTATCCGTTTCATGCCCAGACTCGGGATGACAAAAAGGAGGTTTTATCCATGTATGCGTCCAACAGGACTGAGTCGGCAATTGATATGTTAATGTCGGCTTGTCTTTCATGGGCTTTTCTATGTTTTAGCATCAGCAGAATGGATGTGTTCAGGTTTCTATCTTAACGATTAAAAGAAATTAAGCTATGGCACTTACACTTATTTATCATATAAATATCCTTTTTACCGTGGACACAGCCAACCTAAGTCGAATTAGAGTGCCATAAAAAACACATAGATGTGTTGGGTTTATGCGTCAGTAATTACCATTCTTATTAAGACCTATTGTATAACATAACAATTAGAGAAAACCTAAAGCCACCATAAAACCGTACTGTTTCCTCTTTATCGCTTCCAATTTTTAACTTTGAATTAGTTTGCTCAACAAAAAATAATATATTTAGTAACAATTACAGTTCAGTAGATTTAGGCGGCCTACAAGTTATAAAATTATTATATTATTCTCGTTTTTGCATATTATGAGAATTTCTTAAATGAATATTCAAAACATTTAAAAAATTCTTTGATTAAGTAAAGATAATGTATTTGTTGACTAATCAATAATATATTTTATGAATTATTAAAGCCTACTCCCCTATATTAAATCTTTAATGAAAATTAAAATTCCATTTATTTTATAAATACCTAAAGCACCTTCACGCTATATCTATTTATGCTTTATACTTCACTTAAATCATAGTAAGACATTTTTTGGATTAGTCTTATGGAACTACGCCATCTCCGATATTTCATTACCGTTGCTGAAGAATTAAATTTTAGTAAAGCCGCTCTTAAACTTTTTACCGCACAACCCTCCCTTAGCCAACAAATTAAAGATTTAGAAGAAGATGTTGGTGTACGACTTTTAAACCGCACGAAACGCAAAGTTGAGTTAACCGAAGAAGGTGAAGTATTTTTAGAGCATGCTCGGCTCACCCTCGCTCAAGCCGAAAAAGCGGTTGCTATGGCACGGCAGGTTTCTAAGGCGAAACAACAACTCTTACGTATCGGTTTCGTCCCCATCGCAGAAATGAAAATTTTCCCTTATGTTCTTCCCAACCTGCGACTACAACACCCTGACCTTACTATTGAATTATCTAACTTAAACAATACCGAACAGCTTAAAGCTTTAAAAAAAGGTGAATTAGACATTACATTTACCCGTGAAAACACAGATAGTGATGAAATCCAAAGCCAATTTGTTTTAACTGAACCCTTAATTTTCTTGCTTCCTAAAAATCATCCGCTTGCTCAATACGAAAGAATTCCCGTACACGCTTTACAAGGCATTGATTTTATTATTCCCGCTGCCGAACAATCACAAACATTACATAACACGATTTTAGGCTTTGCTAAAACACACAATATCGATCTCAATATTGTTCAAAAAGCAGACAGCATACTATTCAATATTAACTCTATTGGCTCTGGATTAGGTTGTACAATTTTACCCGCTTACGTGGCACCTTTAGGAATCAAAAATACGGTCGTTCGTCCACTTGACGTTGAGTTGCCGACACTTGATTTATTTGTCAACTACCGTAAAAACTCACAATCTGTAGGCGTGCAAAAGTTTATTGATCAACTCACTAAAGTATTTCATCT
Source organism: Acinetobacter pittii (assembly GCF_034064985.1). Lineage (NCBI taxonomy): Bacteria > Pseudomonadati > Pseudomonadota > Gammaproteobacteria > Moraxellales > Moraxellaceae > Acinetobacter > Acinetobacter pittii. Next base: position 3,442,080 of record NZ_CP139249.1, read on the forward strand.
CGATAAAAACTTAAATCACCCTTAATTATTAAAAATAATTTTATTATTAATAAGATCATCTTTATAAAAAAGTATAAATAAATATTCTTTCTATTTATTTTATACTTTTTATAAACAGTCTAATCTTGATTATTGTTCTATTTTACTTTTCGGGTAAAAGCACACATCTCATAATATATAAGTGAAAGAAATAGGAATAAAATCTATATAAAACTAGATATTATTTTCACCATTCAATAAAAAACAATATATGTAATACGTAATAAAAGGAGATAAGGAAAAATGGTTGGTATATTTCAACATCTTGGACGTAGTGTACAAAACCGCCCTCATTTCTTTATTGCTTTATTGTTGGGAGTGATCACAGCCAGTATTTTGACATGGTTAACTTCATGGAAATGGTCAACTATTTTGTTAGTCAGTTGGAATGCTTCGGTTAGCATTTATTTACTCCATGTTTGGCAACTCATGAAAAGTGCCGATCATTCACAAATGCAACAGCAAGCCAAAAAACAAGATGAAAGCAAATGGGTCATTATGCTGATAGTTTTATTGGCCTTAACTATGTGTCTGGTTGCGATCCTAATTCAACTATCACAACTCCCTTCTGACAGTTCTGCAAAGTTAGGTCATGTGGCTTTAGCTTTACTCACCATTGTTTCTGCATGGCTTTTTATGCATACCGTTTTTGCCCTACATTATGCCCATGATTTTTATATGGCTTTGTCTAGAAATGAAGAAAATGGAGGGTTAGATTTCCCGGGAACCCAACACCCTACTTATCCTGATTTTCTATATTTTAGTTATATTATTGGTACTTCTGCACAAACTGCCGATGTGTCAATTACCACTAAACATATGCGCCTTTTAAACTTATTTCACGCAGTGTTGTCTTTTGGATTTAATACCACCATTTTAGCGATCTGTATTAACGTTGCTGCGGGTTTTCTTACTAACTAAAATCTTTGTTCGAACAACAAAAAAGCCACCCTTTTGGGTGACTTTTAAGAATAGTACGTTTACAACAGTTGGCCCATAGTGCTTTGTTTTAAGCCTTCACGTTGTTTGATGGTTTCAACATAACGCGTAATGGCAGGATGAGATTCAATCGCATTCATTTTTAACTGCCATAAAAGCATTGCTCCCACACTTACATCTGCTGCGGTAAATTGCTCACCACATACATACGGATTCGCTTCACTCAATCCTTGTACTAAAGCTTGGTAGGCATCGTTGTAATCGCCATAGCCAACAAACATTTTTTGCTCAGGTGATACTTCTATTCCTAAAGCTTTATCAACACCCGCAGCTTCCCAAGGGCCCGCCATCACAAATAACCAACGATAGTACAAACCACGTTTCGGATCATTCAAGGCTGGTGCCAAATCTTTATCACTAAACTTGTCGGCTAGATATGCACAGATTGCGCCTAACTCATAAATAACCACATCGCCATCTACCAATACCGGCACTTTTCCAAAAGGATTAAGTTTTAGATATTCAGGGGATTTCATTTCGGTCTTATATGCAACTTCAATTCGTTCACATTCAACACCGAGCTCGACTAAAAGCCAGTCAATAACGACACCACGTGACTCTTTATTAGTATAAAGTTTAAGGCTCATTCTTATTACTCCTTGTTTATCGTAGTTCCTAGTTTACAAGTGGTCTTTGTCAATTTTTGTCAGTAGCGTTTTGCATTTCCTGTTTCCACCATTTTTGGAACAGAAGCTTTTTAAATTCGGGATAACTATCTTGGCTAATATGAAGCTGATGAATTCGATCGATTCGAAAGTGGCGGAATGCCTGACGTAATTCACACCAAGCAGCGAGTACGACTTTACCGTTTAAATATCCCAAAGCAAAAGGCCAAAGCGAACGTTCACTCAAGCGATTTTGCTCATCACAATAATCTACTTTTATTTTTACTTGATTACGAATGGCTATACGCACTTGCGCTACCAGAGTTTCATCAACAGGATACCAATAATGGGCAACCCCTAAGGTCATATCATCAAGCAAATATTTTCGATGTTTAGGTAAGATTGCATAAAGTTTTGAATAAATTGAAACGGCAGCAGATTTTAATGATTGATCAGGAACTTTTTTCAACCATTCTAAAGCTAAAAATAAAGCTTCTGCCTCATCTTCATTAAATGTTATGGGCGGCAATAAAATGTCTTCTTTAAGCTGAAATCCAAGGCCTACTGATGCCTCAATTTTTACACCTTGCTCACGTAAGCTATCAATATCTCGATAGACACTTCGAACACTAATGTTTAGGCGTTCAGCCAAGACTTGCGCTGTGATGGGGTAACGGGCTTCACGGAGCTGTTGTAAAAGATTTAATAGACGAATTGAACGGCTCATTATTCTCTTCTTATTGTTTTGTTATTCAGCTTAAAGTAAGAGGGAACATATTCCCTCTTTAATACTATTTCAATTTAAGCGACATCCACAGTAGGTAACTGAGCATATCCTCTCAAAAAGCTGTGAAGCTCTTGTACATCTTTAGCAATCGTTAAAGGTTGAAACTTTTGCAGAACTTCAACCGAATGTACGCCATAGCCTACCCCGATACGCGGCATACCCAAACGCTGTGCCATCTCAAGGTCATAACTACTGTCACCAATCATGACCGCCTGTTCAACACTCACTCCTGTTACAGTCAAAATTTCTTGCAACATCAGTGGATCTGGTTTCGAACGGGTTTCATTGGCTGCTCGAGTCACATCAAAAAGATGAGTACTCTGTGTTTTTGCAATCACCCGGTCTAAACCACGACGGTTTTTACCCGTTGCAACTGCAAGTTTTAAACCTTGCGCTTTTAAATCATGGAGTAGTTCAGAAATACCCTCAAACCATGCATCACTAGTCGAGTTCGCAATATAGTGATCGCCATATGCCTTTAAGATCGAGTCATGCAATTCTGGCGCTTCTGGAAATAAGGTTTGCATCACCTCAGGCAAACCTAACCCAATAATACTTTTTGCGGCTTCATCGCTTAGAGACAATTCATGTTGCTCTGCTGCATGTTGTAAGCTAGCAACAATCTGGCCAACAGAGTTATATAAAGTTCCATCCCAGTCAAAAATTACTAATTCGGTTTTCAGACTCATTTTGCTACTCTCAAAGCCTTTAATAACTGGGTCATGTCTTCTGGCAACGGCGCTTCAATCGGTGGATAACCAGGAATATCTAAACGCATCGCGTGTAAACATAAACGTCGTGCCTGCGGACCTGTGTACTCAGTGGTGTGTCCATATTTATCATCACCCAACAACGGATGTCCAATACTTAAACCATGTACACGGATCTGATGAGTACGGCCTGACAAAGGTGAGGCATGAACCAAAGTCGCATTTTTAAAACGCTCTACAACCACCCATTCCGTTTTACTCGGTTTACCTTCTTTAGACACACGTACACGACGCTCGCCATTGGCTAACTCGTAACGAAATAAAGGAGCATCAATGAGTTGTTTATCGAGACTTACCTGACCTTTTACAATCGCTGCATAAGTCTTACGAATTTTGTGCTCACGCAACATATCTTGTAGCAGCTTTAAAGTACTACGTTTCTTGCTAATCATGACCAGACCAGAGGTGTCACGGTCGATGCGGTGAATCAGTTCTAAATATTTTTTACCTGTCGCGGCGCGTAAAGCCTCAATCAAACCATACGCCACACCACTACCACCATGTACGGCAATACCTGATGGTTTATTGATGACCAACAGGCCTTCATCTTCATAGACCACACGGCTAAGTAGACTCTGTGCTACACCATCACTCACAGGAGCAGCGGATTCATCCTTTTGTTCATAGCGAATAGGCGCAACACGAATCTGATCTCCAATCTCTAATTTGGTCTCAGCTTTAATACGTTTTTTGTTTACTCGAACCTGACCTTCACGAATCAAACGATAAATACGACTCTTAGGTACACCCTTTAAACGCGAAAACAGGAAATTATCAATTCGCTGTCCTGCTTGATGTTCATCCACCTCAAACCAAGTGACACTTTGCCATTGCTGTGTAGAATTCATACTAATATTTAAACCTGAAATTTTGCTAAATTTGATTAATAAATGACCGATTAGCTTAGTTTTTTCACAAGAAATCTAAGCTTAGCCCATAGGCAGATGCTGCAAGGTTTGATATAGTCAGCGCACGGATACCGCCGTAAGTGAACATCTAATAGGGAATTTCCCTGATTGAAACCTCAATCAAAATGATGCTTTCATCACCAGCTCGGATTGGTCCTAAAGAATTATGCCGACGCCGAAGGCTTATTATATCGGCAAAATGACAAACTGTTGCGTTTAATTCAGTTTGTTCAAAAAAATATGTTACCAACTCTAGTTGGTTATGGAACGTAAACTGATACACATCAGACAAATCGCTCCTTAATGTTGCCTTCAGGCTAAAGCGTTGATGCATTGGAACTGCCGAAAGCACCGATACGATGAGCATTCCGTATCAAACTTCCAAAAAGAAGTCACTTCGCGCCCAATGACAGTGAAAGTCATTAACCAATGCACCGCTCACCCGCCAGTGAAGCACTAAGGAAGTCCGATTTAAAGGTTGAAGCAGTATTGCCTACATCACAGACGAGAATCGAAGCTAAGGCTAAATGTAGCCGGTAACAGATGACTCAGACCACAAATATTTTGAGATCTGGGAAATGATCCGTCATGTTCGATGTTCGTTCAGAACCTTTAAGTTTGTGCGATATGTTTGTGTGGGTCACTATTAGGTGTCACACCCATGAAACGTATGTTGATTAATGCAACTCACGCAGAAGAAGTCCGCGTTGCACTTATCACTGGTAATCGTCTTTACGATTTTGATTTAGAGAATCGTACCCGAGAACAGAAAAAATCCAATATCTATAAAGGCCATGTAACCCGCGTAGAACCATCTTTAGAAGCTGTTTTTGTTGAATACGGCGCAGGCCGTCAAGGCTTCTTGTCTATGCGCGAAATTGCTAACAGTTATTTCCAAGCAGACCCACGACAAACTTCAAACATTCGTGAACTTATCACTGAAGGTACTGAATTACTTGTTCAAGTCGAAAAAGAAGAACGTGGCAATAAAGGTGCAGCCCTTTCTACCTTTATTTCACTTGCAGGACGTTATTTGGTTCTTATGCCAAACAACCCGAAAGGTGGCGGTATTAGTCGTCAAATTTCAGGTTCTGTACGTGAAGAATTAAAAGAAATTTTAGCTTCTTTAAATTTACCACGTGGTATGAGCGTTATTGTACGTACCGCTGGTATTGGCCGTACCCAAGAAGAATTACAGTTAGACTTACAGCATTTGCTTGACCTTTGGGCTCAAATCCAAGGTACAGCGAGCTCTGGTCCTTCTCCAATGCTGGTTCATCAAGAAGCTGGTGTTGTTACTCGTGCTATCCGCGATTATTTACGTGATGATGTTGCAGAAATTTTAATTGATAGCGAACAGGCTTATAACGAAGCTTATAACTTTGTTAAAGCAGTGATGCCTCGTCAATTAGACAAACTCAAAACTTATACTTTAAACGAGCCATTGTTTGCTCATTTTGGTATTGAAAGCCAAATTCAAACTGCTTATGAACGTGAAGTAAAACTTCCTTCTGGCGGTTCAATTGTGATTGACCAGACTGAAGCTTTAGTTTCAATCGATATTAACTCTGCGAAATCGACTCGTGGACATGACGTTGAAGAAACTGCGCTGAATACTAATTTAGAAGCAGCAGAAGAAATTGCTCGCCAACTTCGTCTTCGTGACATTGGTGGTTTAGTTGTAATCGACTTCATCGATATGACTAAAGAGCGCAACCAACGCATGGTTGAAGCAAAACTTCGTGAAGCAACTCAAAGCGATCGCGCACGTATTCAGTTTGGCCAACTTTCTCGTTTTGGCTTAATGGAAATGAGCCGTCAACGCTTACGTCCATCTCTTGAAGAAGCAACAGGTTATGTGTGCCCACGCTGTCATGGTACAGGCATGGTTCGTGACTTACGCTCACTTTCGCTTTCTATTATGCGTAAAGTAGAAGAGATCGCGCTTCGTGAACGTCATGGTGAAGTACAAGTAGAAGTACCTGTTGAAATTGCAGCTTTCTTGCTCAATGAAAAACGTCATAGTCTTGTTTATTTAGAACAAACTTCTAGTGTTCGTGTGACTGTTTTACCTCACCCGCACTTAGAAACACCTCACTACGAAATTCAGTACAATCCAGATGGATTTGCACCATCTAGCTACGAACGTACTGAAGCAACTCGTTCAAGTGAAAAAGAGTTAGGTTATGAATCTTCTGAATGGCATTTAGAAGAAGCTGATCATGGCCATACTCATGCAGCCCCTGCTGCCAACACCGCAGCTAACCAAAAGAAAGTAAATCAAGCAGCTCAACCTGCTGCTCAGGCAAGCGCTCAAAAAGCAGCAAGCCCATGTGCATGGTTAGAAAATCTTTTTGTTCAAAAACAAGCTCAAACAGTTGATCAATCTCGCTCAGCACAAAATGCTGCTGCCGCAATTGAACAAATGGTGAATACAGGCGCTGTTAGCCGTGGACAGTTTGGCCAAGTTGTAGCACCAGCTGTTGCTGAAGTTACTTCGGCTCCATCTAACAATGCTTATATTTCTCAATCTCCTGTTAAGCAGGAAACACGTGAGAATGTTGAGAAAGACGATAAAGTACAACAGCAGCGTCCAAACAACAAAAAACGTAAGCACAAAGAGCAACGTGAACAACATCAACATCACCACAATCAAGAACCACAGCAACAACAGGTTCATGAAGAGGTTGTACAGTTATCACGCCAAGAGCAACGTGAATTAAAACGTCAACAAAAACGTCAACAACAAGATCAGCCGCATGCGCAACATCAAAATGATGGGCAACAAGCTGAACATGCTGTACCACGTCGTGACCGTAATAATCAACAACGTCCAAACCGCCCGAATCGCCACCGCGATCCAAGCGTATTAAATGAAAATCAAAATACGCCGGCACCAGCAGTTGTTGATGAAAAACAAATTAAGGTTGATTTGATTGATGCTCCACAGCATGAAGTCATGAATACAGCCTTAGTCATCAATGTTGATCAAGCACAAAGCGAAATTATTGCTTTAACGCCTGAGCAACATGTTGAACGTACTGAAAAAGCACCTGTTGTTGAAGCTACTCAAGAACCAGCTCCAGCACCAGTTGTGGCGGTCGAAGAGACGGTAACTGCTGAAGCAGAAGCTCCTCAACCAAAGGCTGAGAAAACTCAACCGCAAGTTCAACGTGCAAGTAATGATCCTCGTATGCGTCGCCGTGAACAACGCAATGCAAAACGTGCTAAAGCTGCTGCACCATCAATTGCCCCATCGCAAATTCCAACGTTGGCGCAATATACAATTGGTAGCTTGATCCGTCATGTTTATGGTGAAGACTGCACAGTACTGATTGAACAGTTTGGTTTAGTTCCAACATTCAATCGTGCATTGCAGAAATTTGCAGAGCAATACGCAAGTACTCTAGTAACTGAAGTCGCAGCTGAAGCTGAAGACAAAAAACCTGTTACTCGTGATGCTGAGCTTCCAAGCAACAAGCCTTCACAAGAAGCAGAACCTGCGCCAGTACTTCCGTTGACGCCACCAAAAGAAGCGACACCACGTGTTGCTAATGATCCGCGTGAACGCCGTCGTTTAGCGAAACTTGCAGCTGAACAAGCTTTTGAGCAAGTTAAACAACAACATTCTGCACCAGAAGAAGCTGCTCCTGTAGCGACGACTGTAGAAGATACCGTTGTTGCTCCTACTGCTGAAACACAAGCACCTGTTGAATCAAAACAACAACCGCTTGAGCTTGATCAGCAAGTTGAAGTAGTAGCTAATGTAGAAGAGACACCAGCGACAACTGTAGTTGAAGCTCCGGTTGCGAAACAGCCAAAGGCAGCTGCAAAAGCAAAAGCAGCTACAGAACAGGCTGTAGAGCCAACTGAAGCTCCTGCCGAGAGTGAATCAGAAGATTCTAAAGCTGATAAGGACAAACCAAGTCGTCCTCGTCGCCCTCGTGGCCGTCCACCAAAGAAAGCAAATCCTGTAGCTGAGTAAATCATTTGCTCAATTGCAGCTAATTTAAATAAACCTAGTCATTTCGATGACTAGGTTTTTTTTGTTATTTTTAACCAATTAGGTTGATTGCACTAGAAGAAAAGTTTTAAAAGCATGGTGAACCATGAAAAATACTGTACTTTTGCCAACGCAACCTTTTTTGGATTGATCGAAAAATAAATAGGATTGATATGAGCCAGACAACACAGACCGATATCATTACGCTTGGGGATGTTGCCACTAGACTTCCTAGCTTTATTCCCAAAGTACCCCATATCCTGAATGGTCTTAAACAGGCTTATTTAAGAACAGCAAATACACCAACTGGATTAGGGGTAGCTTTTGAGAAAGCTGTTAAGCGAAATCCAAAAGGTACTGCTTTATTATTTGAAGATCAAAGTTACTCATACGAAGCTTTAAATGAATGGGCTAACCAGATTTCTCACTATTATTTATCTCTCGGCGCACGTAAAGGCGATGTGATTGCCGTAATGGTTGAGAACCGTTCTGAGCTTATTGCCACTATTGTGGGCTTAGCTAAAATTGGGGTAACTATTGCGCTTGTAAATACATCTCAAGTCGGTAAAGTTCTCGCTCATAGTATCAATCTTGTAAAACCAATTGCAGTCATTGCGGGCGAAGAGGTCCGTGCTGCAATCGATGAAATTCGTCAAGACTTAAACGTTCCTAAAGACCGTTTCCACTGGTTTGCAGATCAGGCTACTCGTCAAGATGCAGGAACAGCACCTCAAGGTTATGCCAATCTTGCAATAGAAATTGATCAATTCCCGAAATTCAATCCATCAACCACACATTCTGTTCATGGAAATGATGGTCTGTTTTATATTTATACTTCGGGAACAACAGGCTTACCAAAAGCAGTTATTTTTAAACATAGTCGCTGGACACTGGCCTATGGTACTTACGGCCACATTTTAAACCTTGGCCCAGATGATGTGATGTATGTCACTTTGCCGCTCTATCATGCAACAGGCGTAGTTGTTTGCTGGTGTGGTGTGATTGCAGGAAGCGCTACCCTTGCCATCCGACGTAAATATTCAACCAGTGCATTCTGGAAAGATGTACAGAAGTTTAATGCGTCTGCAATCGGCTACGTAGGTGAACTTTGCCGTTACTTAATGGATGCCCCAACTACAGAACTCGACCGTGCCCACCGCGTAACCAAAATGATTGGTAACGGCATGCGTCCAAACATCTGGGATAAATTCAAACAGCGTTTTGGTGTGCAAGAGGTTCTAGAGCTCTATGCTTCCAGTGAAGGCAACGTTGGCTTTAGTAATATTTTCAACTTTGACAATACGGTAGGCTTCTCTCCTATGCCGTATGCGGTCATTCAATTTGATAAAGAAAAGAATGAGCCTGTACGCGATAAAAATGGCTGGTGTAAAAAAGTTAAAGCAGGTGAAGTCGGTTTATTGGTAGGCAAAATTACCAGTCGCTCTCCATTTGATGGCTATACCGACCCAGAAAAGAATAAATCTGTGATTATGCAAGATGTCTTTAAAAAAGGTGACTCATATTTCAACACAGGTGATCTTGTTCGTAATATTGGTTTCCGTCATGCTCAGTTTGTTGACCGCTTAGGTGATACCTTCCGCTGGAAAGGCGAAAATGTATCTACCACCGAAGTTGAAAACATGGTGTGTGAATATGACAAGATCGCTGAAGCTGTGGTTTACGGTGTAGAAATTCCAAATACTAATGGTCGTGCGGGTATGGCAGCAATCACACTTGCTGATGGTGCCGAGTTAAATGACGCTGATTTAACAGAAATGGTGACTGTATTTAAAAAATGCTTACCTGCTTATGCGGTACCAGTGTTTTTACGTATACAAGCTAAAGTTGAAACTACAGGTACTTTTAAGTACCAAAAGAATAAATTGAAGGAAGATGCGTTTAATCCAAGCAAAACTTCTGAACGTTTACTCGCTTTATTGCCTGGTGAAAGCAGTTACTGTGACATCACAAGTGAAATTTTTGACAACATTCAGGCATATAAATACCGTTTTTAGTTCATTTTTTAGCTAAACAAGAGGAAATCGTGCTTTTTATAGGCAATCATGCAAATGTTTTTAAATTTCCTCTTGTGTTAGTTGAATAACTTGCTAAAATACGCGACATCAAAACGATACGGGTCGTTAGCTCAGTTGGTAGAGCAGCGGACTTTTAATCCGTTGGTCCCGCGTTCGAGTCGCGGACGACCCACCACTTATCTGTTTTGAACCTATTTGGGTCGTTAGCTCAGTTGGTAGAGCAGCGGACTTTTAATCCGTTGGTCCCGCGTTCGAGTCGCGGACGACCCACCAAATTCTAAAAAGCCTCTCAGTTCGAGAGGCTTTTTTTATTGTTAATGTATTTTAATTTTATGACTAAAAGATGACGATGCACTTCTTATATAGAACATCCCTAGCCCATTCCATAAAGATTTCCAAACGTTTAGGAATATAACTCCGGTTCGGATATAAAATATTAAGTGGAAGTGATTGAGCGGTATAGGCACTTAGTACTTCAACTAAAGTTCCCTGCTCGATTTTATCCTGAACATCGTAGTATGGAAGTTGGATAATTCCTAAACCTGCACTAGCTGCTGCAATATAGGCTTCCGTATTATTTACGCTTAAAGCACTATCCATCATCACAGCTCCATCTTGATATAAAAATACGCCCTGTTTCTCTCCTACCGCTCCTGCATAGTTAATAAGTTTGTGTTGAGATAGATCTTCTAATTGTTCAGGAATACCGTACTGTTCTAAATAGTCAGCACTTGCACAGTTCACCATAATCAAGTTACCAACGAACTTCGCGATCAAACTACTATTATCTAGCTGCCCTACTCGAACAACACAATCAATTCCTTTCTCAATTAAATCAGTAATGTCATCAGAGCTATGAAGTTGTAAATGGATATCTGGATAACACCTATAAAAATCGGGCAGTTCAGGAATAATCACTTGATGCATGATTCGGCTGGGCATTGAAATTTTTAGCGTGCCACGATAATGCTGCTTTTGTGTCTGTATTAGCTGTTCGAGCTGTTCATAATCAAATAACAGGTTTTGGCATTCGGGTAATATTCTTTGTCCATCTTGAGTAAGGCTTACTTTACGCGTAGTACGATGAAATAAGCGTACTCCATAGTGAGTTTCTAACTGTTGAATAGCACTCGTCACTGTAGAGCGAGGTAAATCAAGCTGATTTGCCACTTCACTAAAGCTTTGTCGTTTAGCGACTTCTGTAAAAACAAAAAATTGCTGCAACCGATCCATTTAATTGTTCGTATTTTCTGAATAGTTAAACCAAACTAGCATAATTGATCAACAATTACCGCCAATCTAGACTAAAAACACATTAAAACAAGTCATCATAGGAACAATCATCATGGCAACTCATACCCTAAAAGATAAAGTTGTACTGATTACAGGCGGTGCAAAAAACTTAGGTGGACTCATTAGCCGTAAATTTGCAGAACAAGGTGCAAAACTTGCGATTCACTACAACAGCGCTGAAACTCAGCCAGACGCAGAACAAACGCTCGCAGTAGTTAAAGCATTGGGTGCAGACGCTGTTTTAATTCAAGCAGACCTAACGGATATTGATAATATCGAAAAGCTCTTCTTAGACACTAAGCAGCATTTTGGCGGAATAGATATTGCGATCAATACCGTTGGAAAGGTTTTAAAGAAACCGTTTTTAGACACCACAGAACAAGAGTTTGATAGCATGAGCGATATCAACTCAAAAATTGCCTACTTCTTTATTCAATCAGCGGGTCGTCATTTAAATGACAGCGGAAAGATCTGTTCAATCGTGACTTCTCTTCTTGCAGCCTACACTGGGCTCTATTCAACCTATGAAGGTTTAAAAGCGCCTGTTGAACATTACACTCGTGCTGCATCAAAAGAATTTGGTAATCGCCAAATTTCTGTGACTGCTGTTGCCCCTGGCCCAATGGATACACCATTCTTTTATGGACAGGAATCTGCCGAAGCTGTTGCTTACCACAAATCAGCTTCAGCTTTAGGTGGACTCACCAAAACTGAAGATATTGAACCTCTAGTTCGCTTTTTAGTAACCGATGGTTGGTGGATTACAGGACAGACAATTTTTGCAAATGGTGGCTATACCACTCGCTAAAATCAAAAAAGCCGCATCTCATAGTGCGGCTTTTTAGTTTGCTTCTTACAAGAACTCTTCTAGTACCGAATTTAAGAAAATATGCCCCTGTTCGGTACAAGACAAACGAGAACTATCCTCTACCAATAGCTTTCTAGCTCGTAGTGAAGTGAGTAAGTGATTCAAGTGATCTAAGCTTAAACCTGTACGCTGCTCATATAGCTCAGCTTCTACACCATCATTTAGACGTAAAGCGTTCATCATAAACTCAAAAGGTAGCTCTTCTGCCTCAATCTTTTTCATTTGCAAATGTTCGGCTGGAACCTTAGCCAAATAGTCTTTTGGCAAACGAGTCTTTTGAAAACGATACACGCCATCAGGTTGTGTGACTTTGCCATGTGCCCCTGCACCAATCGCAAGGTAATCACCAAATTCCCAATAATTTAAATTATGGGCTGACGGTTGTTCTTTACGCCAAGCCGATACTTCATAGTTTATAAAACCATTGGCTTTTAGATAAGCCTCACCCTGCTCTTGAATGTCTTCCAGCACTTCATCTAGAGGTAAAACGGGTTGGGTACGGAAGAATACCGTGTTTGGTTCAATAGTAAGTTGATACCAACTAATATGTGTCGCGCCATGCTCTACAGCCGCCTTTAAATCATAAAGCGCTTGCTCTAGTGTTTGCTCAGGTAGACCATGCATTAAATCGACATTAACCCGCTTAAAGCCTGCTTGTCGTGCCTGCTCAATTGCATCCATAGCATTGTTAGCTGAATGAATACGCCCAAGCTTTTGCAAGTGCTCTGTATTAAAAGTCTGCACACCAATCGATAAACGATTAATACCTGCGTCTAAATAGCCTGCAAACGGGTCATGTTCTAGTGTTCCAGGATTTGCCTCTAGGGTGATTTCACAGCCATCTTCAAATTTGAGCAATGACTTAAGCTGTTCAAACAACCACGCATAGCCTTTAGCAGAAATAAGTGAAGGCGTTCCACCACCAATAAATACGCTGTGAATTGAACGTCCCTGTGCCATGCCAACTTGAGTTTCAAAGTCGGCCACCAACGCTTTTAAATAGGTTTGCTCGAGTTCTGCCGAAAGCGCTCCATCAGGCACCGCATGCGAATTAAAGTCACAATATGGACATTTACGCACGCACCAAGGCATATGAATATATAAAGATAGAGGAATAGAAGCAGGGTTTAATACGGCCAAGGAGCAGGTCCAATTTACACAATATTTCTATTTTAACATGACTGCATCAATGGGCTTATGAAAACATACCTTAATTGCTTTAGACTAAATTTAAATAATCTTAAATATTGATAAAAATGATGAAATTCTCTAGCCAACTTTTCCTATTTTTACCCTTAGCTTTGGGAATCGGTGTTGCCATGGCTTTTCAAACCGCAATTAATGCTCAGCTTCGTGAGCAGTTACATTCACCATTGCAAGCAGCATTATTATCTTTTTTCATAGGTACTATTGTTTTAGCAGTTATGGTTTTCTTTCAAAGTGCCGAGAAGCCTACATTAAGTGAAATATCAAATATTCCATGGCTTCTTTGGACAGGAGGATTCCTTGGGGTTTATGCAATTAGCATGAGCATTTATACTGCACCTAAGCTTGGTTTTTTAACCTTTACAGGGCTAGTTGTTTTTGGGCAATTAGTGATTTCTATGTTACTTGATCATTTTGGCTGGTTAGGTACAGAAAAAACACCTGTTACATGGCAACGGTTTCTTGGTGGAGTCATCATCTTTGTTGGTGTGGTACTCACTTTGCAACGTTAGCTTCATTTTTATATTTATAAAGAGTACCTTTTGTGTCGAATGTCACATCTTTTCGGTCTGAATTAAAACAACTCTTCCACTTAATGCTACCGATTTTAATTACCCAGTTTGCTCAAGCGGGATTTGGGTTAATTGACACTATTATGGCTGGGCATTTGTCTGCAACCGATTTAGCAGCAATTGCGGTAGGTGTGGGCTTATGGATTCCAGTCATGCTTCTGTTCAGTGGCATTATGATTGCAACTACACCTTTGGTCGCTGAAGCAAAGGGCGCAAGAAATACAGAACAAATTCCTGTCATTGTCCGTCAATCATTATGGGTCGCGATTATTTTAGGCGTAATGGCTATGCTCATTTTGCAGCTTATGCCGTTTTTCTTGCATGTGTTTGGCGTACCAGAGAGCTTACAGCCTAAAGCAAGTTTATTCTTACATGCGATTGGTTTAGGTATGCCTGCTGTGACCATGTACGCAGCCCTACGCGGTTATTCAGAGGCTTTAGGCCATCCACGTCCTGTAACGGTCATTAGCTTACTGGCGTTAGTGGTTTTAATCCCTTTAAACATGATCTTTATGCATGGCTTAGGGCCGATACCTGCATTAGGTAGCGCAGGCTGTGGTTTTGCAACGTCCATTTTACAGTGGCTCATGCTAATTACATTAGCTGGCTATATGTATAAAGCTTCGGCTTACCGAAACACGTCTATTTTTAGCAGATTCGATAAAATTAACCTGACTTGGGTAAAAAGAATTTTACAGCTTGGCCTACCAATCGGTTTAGCCGTGTTCTTTGAGGTGAGTATTTTCAGTACAGGCGCATTGGTGCTTAGTCCATTGGGTGAAGTCTTTATTGCAGCACATCAAGTCGCAATTTCAGTCACCTCAGTGCTGTTTATGATCCCGCTTTCACTCGCGATTGCCTTAACTATTCGTGTGGGAACCTATTATGGGGAAAAGAACTGGGCTTCGATGTACCAAGTCCAAAAAATTGGTCTGAGCACAGCAATATTTTTTGCTTTATTGACGATGTCTTTTATTGCCTTAGGTCGTGAACAAATTGTTTCGGTGTACACTCAAGACTTAACCGTATTTCCTGTTGCGATGTATTTACTCTGGTTTGCCATGGCTTATCAGTTGATGGATGCATTACAAGTCAGTGCGGCAGGCTGTTTAAGAGGGATGCAAGATACGCAAGCACCGATGTGGATTACACTCATGGCGTATTGGGTGATTGCTTTCCCTATCGGACTTTATTTAGCACGTTATACCCATTGGGGCGTGGCTGGTGTGTGGTTAGGCTTAATTATTGGTTTAAGCATTGCTTGTGTTTTATTACTTTCAAGGCTTTATTTAAATACCAAACGTTTAAGCAAAACCTAATAAAAAAAGCCGATTATTCATCGGCTTTTTTTATTTTATGCAGACTTGGCTCGCGGGCTTGCCCCAATTTGCCAGACAAAAGGTAAATCGGTACGGTTTACTTCCCAATCTCCAATCACCTTTTCTTTATAGATAAGTGGATTATGCGAAGATACCGTGCGCGCATTACGCCAGAAACGGTCGAGTTGTTTGACCTGACTACTTGCCGATGCGCCTAAAGCATTAAATAATTGGCTGGTTAAACCCAGTACCAAATTAGAAATCACCACCTGCCCTTGCGCCGACTCAAGCTCTGCATCTACGTTAAACTGATGTTCTTTTACCTCTAACTCACTAAAGTGACTTTCATAAGCCTTCTGCAATGCTTCAGCTGTTTTAATCGTAATTGCTAGACTTCCATAAGCTTGAGCAGAGGCTTTACCCACCACCTGTAAAACTTGTGGATCGTGACGAACAAGGTCTCCATTACCATGACTAAAAATACGCTTTCGCTCTCGTATTTCTTGGCTAAAAGTTTCGACCGCAGCATGCGCAATCCCTGTTAGGGTTGCAAGGTGGACAACCTGATAAAAAGCGGTCTGATATTTAAAACGCTGGTCAAATGGAATAAGGTGCGAGGCTGGTAAATGAACCTGATGCACTTTTAAAGTACCACTGCCCGTTGTCTTTTGACCAAAGCCATCCCAATCATCAATCACACTCACACCTGTTTCATGGCGATAAATAGCAGCAATCACATGGCGGTCATTTACTTCATCGTAAGCAAATAAATCGATCCAGTCAGCAAAGATACTTCCAGTTGAATAGTACTTTTCTCCATTTACCACCAAGTTACCCGAAGCATCTTTGGTTACTCGTGTAACGACATCACCAATCTGTACATTTCCAACTTCGGTCCATGCGTTTCCAACTAAATCACCTTGTACAAAACGCTGAAACCAGACTTCCTGCGAATGCTCTTTATGAGCAACCAAGCGGTCTTCAACAAAAGCGAAGTGTCCACGCAAAGCTTGCACAATATTCGAGTCTGCTTGTGCTAACTCTGCTAAAAGCTGGAAAAGTTGCGGTAATGACACCCCATCTCCACCATACTTAACAGGTACACGTACCGCACCTAATTTGAGTTCTTTTAACCACTGAATCGGTTCAAAAGGCAAAATTCGTTCTTTTTCTCGTTGAATTGCACCTTGGGCAATTTTTTCAAAAACTGGACGAAATCTACTTGCTACCTTTTCATAATCGGCGCCTACAGACAGTTCTTCTAATTCAATTTGGGTAATTGTCATCTTTATTCTCCTAATCTTATTTTTTATTCACTTTAGCTCCATGCATGACGAGGTGGATGAACACCATTGAGGTAGTAATTACCAACAATGTGATATTTCCAACGCACGGGATCATGCAAGGTGTGAGTGCGAGCATTACGCCAATGTCGGTCCAGATTAAGCTCTGACAAAGTAGAACGTGTTCCCGACAATTCAAAAAGCTTATTCGCTGCTAAAATCGCAACTTCTGTAGTGAGTACTTTTGCTTCGGCAACCAGTAATGTGGCTTGGTTTACATGCTCTTCTGTCGTGTCAGCAATTGCTTGACCGATCGCATCTCCTGCTAAATCTAATACCGCTTCTGCTGCACGCAGTTTTATTTTTAAATCACCAATATTTGCAATCGTATAGGGATCATCGCTCGCTTTTTCTAAACCAGAATCGACCCATGCACGGCTATGATTTTTGACATAGTGAATTGTTTCTTCAATTGCGCCACGTGCAATACCTGCGTCGACAGCAGCTTGAATAAATTGTGAAATTGCACCTGCCGGTGTAGGACGTTCGAAAGCCTGATAAATCGGAATTAGATACTCTTCACGTACGGGAACTTGATTAAGTTCAACGGTCCCACTGGCTGTGGTTCTTTGCCCGAAACCAGACCAGTCATTAATAATATTAACGCCAGAAGTTTCCCGAGGAACTAGTGCCGCATAAGGCTGCCCTTGTTCATTTACAGCGACAATTGGAACCCAATGTGCAAGCAATGCGCCAGTTGCAAAAAACTTCTTCCCATTAATTTCATAACCGTGCTCAGTCTTTTTTAATGTGGTAGTGAGGTCAGCCACTGTTTTGCTATGTTTTTCCGAAAATGCATTGCCAAAACGAATCCCTCTCAACACTAAGTTAAAGAAGAACTGTTGTTGTTCTGGGCCTGCATCAAGACGTAAATGTTCAATAAAAGCCAAGTGATTTTGGGGAAGCTGTGCAAGAGATGGATCAACACTCGCAATTGTTTTGATGACCTCAGCCAAAGTTCGATATTTGACTTGTGCACCACCAAATTGCTTAGGAACCGTAATGGCCCATAAGCCGCTTTGTGAGAACTGTTGAATTTCATTTAGAGGTAAACGGCGCTCCTTGTCTCGATCGGATGCTTCGTGTGCGAACTCTTGCGCAAGTTGTTTGGCAACCTCAATTGCTTCTTTATCAGAACGAATAATATGCGCATCTTTTGACTGCTCAAACACAGATAAAGGAATCGCCTGAGACCGCCCATGGGCTGAACTTAAACTTGTCATAACTTTTATTGTCTCTATTTCTTATTTAACCTGCCATTCACATTAGCACCAAAAAAATAGACACTTTATAGATATTAAAGCTTTGTTTATGAAATGGATTTTCACAAGCTTTTCATATTTTTTACTATAAAAATAACATTTTGTTTTTCGAAAATTTTCTTACATGAGATAAACAATTTCATATAGGCTTTTTAAGCTTTGTCACCTATGATCAAAACTAGGCAATATTATGTTGTAGTCAATGAGGTATCGAAGATATGGCAAAGAATGCAAGTTCACCCGGCAAACGATTTATGAAACTTGCAGGAATGACCGCGAGCATTGCAACGAAAACCGTTTCTAATTCGATTCGAAACTTGACCGCAGATGAAGAGCAAAAGCTGGCTTCAAAAACCAAGCTATTTCAAGATATTGGTTTGCAAATTGCCGACACCTTAGGTGAAATGAAAGGTGCCGTCATGAAAGTTGGCCAAATTGCATCGCAATATAAAGATATCTTCCCACCAGAAGTTGCTAAAGCAATTTCTAAGTTGCAGCGCCAAGCTCCCCCTATGCCGTTTGTTGCTATTCAGCAACAAGTTGAACGCGAGCTTGGAAAGCCGCTGAATGTTGCCTTTAAATCTTTTGATCAAAAACCGTTTGCAGCTGCTTCAATTGGCCAAGTTCACAAAGCTACTCTACCTAGTGGCGAACAAGTTGTAGTGAAAGTGCAATATCCAGGTGTTGATGAGGCCTGTGAAAGTGACTTAAAACAAGTACGTTTAGCCCTTCGTTTAATGGGCGTACTTAAAATTGATAAAAAGCTACAAGATCAGCTTTTTGCAGAGATTCAAGATAGTCTGTCAGCAGAGCTTAACTATGAAATCGAAGCTCAAAACCTTGAAGTTTTCAAAACATTCCATAGCCAATTAGATGATAAAATTATCATCCCGACCGTTTATAAAGATTATTCTTCAAGACGTATTTTAACCTTGAGTCTCGAACAAGGTGACAGCATTGAAACTGCCAGCGCTTGGCCTATTGAAATTCGAAATACCATTGGACGCCGCTTGATTCGTGCTTTAGGTCAGGAAATGTTCTTTTTAAAACGTTTTCACTGTGACCCTCATCCGGGTAACTTTGCTTTTCGCCAAGATGGCAGTGTCATTATTTATGACTATGGCAGTGTTAAAACGCTTTCAAATGAAATCGTGCAACACTTTAAACGTTTAGTAAATGCAGCTCGCCATGAAAATATTGATTTGATTGAAACTGAGTTACTTGAGCTACATTCACTTGCTGAAAAAGGCAAATTCCCGAGTGATCTTTATAAACTCTGGATTGAAGTGTTATTACGCCCGCTTACCACTACTTATGATTTCGCCGAGAACTCATCACACCATGATGGCATGTTACTTGTGAAAAAATCTTTGAAGTATTGGGATGTTTTTAAACCATCACCCGATACTTTAATGGTCAACAGAACCATTTCAGGACATTACTGGAACCTGATTCACTTAAAAGTTCATGACAATCTAAACGATCTATTTGAAGAGCTTGTTCCACCTTCTAACTAACTTAATTTACTGATCAGTGTAGCCTTTTATGGGTTACATTGACTTTTTAATTGTTATGTTATAACATTTCTTTAATCAAAAATAATTTAGGACAATCTCTCATGCGTAAAGATATTCATCCTGCTTATCAACAAGTGTTATTTCATGACACCAATGCAGACGTGTACTTCTTAATTGGTAGTACTCTTCAGTCTAAACAAACTAAAGAATATCAAGGGAAAGTCTACCCTTATGTGACTCTTGATATTTCAAGTGCATCCCACCCTTTCTACACAGGTGAAGTACGTCAAGCAAGCAACGAAGGCCGTGTAGCAAGCTTCAATAAACGTTTCGCTCGCTTTAATCGTAAGAGTTAATCTTGCGTTAAGATTTGACCAATACACTTAAATCATTGGAAGCCTAAGACTATCTCCTCCACTTAGGCTTCTTTTTTTATGTGTATTTTTTTCATCATTTCTAAACTGTGTATAAAAGAAAACTTATCCACAAGTTGTCTAAAAACACTTCTGATTTTTTTCAATAACTCCTCAATTTTTATAATTGCCAAGCTTTCAAAGCATGTATTCAATGCTATGCTTAAGCCCCATTTAATAGGAAGTTTAAGATTATGGCACAAGAGTTACTTGCCCAATTACAAGCAGGCACAGCAAAATTTTCAGACGTTTTAGCTCATATTGAAGCACTTTACCAACATACTCCAACGGCTTTTCAAAATGGTGCACAGCATAACGCTGCTACTGAAAATCAAGGCAGTGCAAAAGTTTTCTCTTTTGCCAAGTTACAAGGTTTAGACCAAGCACAAACTTTAAGTTTATTTGCAGAACACTACGCATCTGTATTGGCTACACCAGAAGGAACTGATCATCAAAATATTCGTCAGTTTATGCAAAATGGTTGGGATGGTGTGAAGTTTGAAGGGCAAGCTTTAACTGAAAAGTAATTAATAATTTGTGAATACACGACGGAGTCTTACCGTTTATTCTCAAATGGAAGTAGCTAATTCTGTTACTTTGGTTTTGCCCAAAGTAACCAAAGGCATTTGTCATCAACAGAACCTGTTCCCTGTTTACACTTATCAAATATCTTGCAAAAACAATATATAGCTGATTTCAGCCAGGCTGTTGATGACTTTAACGCGTATCAAATCCCAAGAATAAATCAGTTGTTTTTAATTCTTCATTTACTATCGTGACAAGCGGCATGGATGCCGCTGTTTTGCTGTGCTACATGGATGTAGCATCAGCGAAACAAAAGATTTTTGCTTACTTTTGATCTTTCAAAAGTAAGGTATGCCTATACAAATGGTATTGGAGAACATCTTAAAACGGAGGCCGTACCGCATATCTCGCTCCTCAAACATCCGAATAATCAGTTGCCCGCTACCCAATAATAAGTCGCCAACCCCAAACACGTAAAAATTAAAGACCCAATTAAATGGATAGAAATCCCCAACATAGCCATTCCCAACTTACCACTTTGTAATAAAGTCACGATCTCAATAGAGAACGTTGAAAAGGTAGTTAAAGCACCACAAAAACCAGTAATCACAAAAAGCTTATAGTTCGGACTTAAATCACTTTGAGCAAAATAGGCAATTGCAAAACCAATAATAAAGCCGCCCACTAAATTAACAGTCACTGTGCCAAGTGGAATTTGCGGATAAATCGGGTTGAGTTTTAAACCTAAAAACCAACGCAGCCATGCCCCTAGAACTGAGCCTAAAGCAATTGAAAGTAGAGAGTAATACATAGGACCACCCCTTTAGATAGACGCTAAAAGAGCAAAAAATAATGAAGGGAAATATGACATGGCGTACTCCAAAAATAAGCAGAGTACGCAATAACCTACGTACCCAGCGATATAAATACATGAGGGTAACGTAGGCATCATTAGCCAATACGGCGGTTTTTCAAGGGAGGAATGCCATCTCCCCGTTTTAAGTATATTAAATCATCTAAAATTTGATTAAAACATACTTTTTAAAATCATGGGCGTTCATCATATTGCGGTAAATCGTCACAAATGCTTTCCCACTCTGCTTTTGAAGCAGCAAAAATATGCATTGTCGGCTTTTTGTCTAGTGGTGTATCAAGTGTCCCAATTCTTAAGCGATATAATTCAGGCTGGGCATCACGAGAACTAATCAAAGGTGAACCACATTCGCTACAAAACCAGCGATACACACCGTTCACAGCAAATTTTTTGACGAGGTCTTCACCTTGGGTAATTTTAAAATCTGCACTGTTGATAGGAGCATTCGTTGCAAATGCTGTTCCATTGGCTTTTCGGCAGCGTTGACAGTGACATTGAACAATATCTCCGATATCGCCTTTAATTTCATAGCGAATCTCCTGACATAAACAACTTCCCTGATAGACTGGTGATGCTTGAGACATGTTGTTCCGACTCCTATTATTATTGATCGCTCAAAAATAGCACTTTTCACATATCAAACATAGCACCCAATAAGCTGTTATTTCTTTAAAAATGAATGCACACCTTCGCCAGCTGCTCGCCCTGTAGCAAAGCATGCCGTAAGCAAATAACCGCCTGTAGGCGCATCCCAATCCAGCATTTCACCGCAGCAAAATACACCTGACATTTGTTTGAGATTTAAACTTTCGGATAGCGCTTCTTGCTTAATGCCTCCCGCACAACTAATCGCTTCTTCGATGGGTCTAAAGCCATCTAACTTAATTTGAAGTGCTTTAATTTGCTGAGCCATAACCTCTGGTTGGTTCCATAGTGCTTTATCAACGACTTCTCTAATTAAATTAATTTTAGCTGTGTCTAAGCCTGCTTTACGCCAGATATTGGTGAGTGATTGTTTTTTGCTAACTTGTAATTTTTTAACTAACTGTGACAACTCTACATCAGGCAATAAATCTAAAAATAAATTTAAGCTTTGCCCTTGTTTTTGCTGCTCTCGTAAAGCACGTCCGAGTTTATAAATAACACCACTTTCTAAACCATAATGAGTAATCACAATATCGCCATGAGTAACTTGGCTGGATTCAACCCATGCATTGATACGTTTTAAAGGTTCACCAAAACAGCTTTCCATAAAAGCTGACCAAGCGTGCAATACGCCTACATTACTTGGCTGGAAAGGTTCAATATTGGATTGATCCATCCATTGCTGCCATGCACCATCACTACCTAATTGTGACCACGATACAGCACCACAGGCCAATATTACCGCATCGTATTGCTGGATAAAGGTTTTAGTACTTTGATTATTTTGATTTTCCAAAGTTACCGTTGTGCCTTGCAAATTAATACAACGATGACGATAAAAGAATTTAACTTGCTGTTCTGCTAAGCGTTTTAGCCAAGCACGTAACAGAGGGGCTGCTTTCATTTCGACAGGAAAAATACGACCTGAGGTGCCAACGTAGGATTCTATTCCCAGATTTTTCATCCAGCTTTGAATCCAGACTGCATCCCATTTTTCCACCCACGGTTTGAGCCATTCTGCATGGTCATAGCGCTCAATAAACTGCGCTAAAGGTTCAGCATGCGAGATGTTTAACCCTGTTTTACCTGCCATGAGAAACTTACGCGCAGCTGAAGGCTTTTGCTCGTATACATCAATATCATAAGCATATTGGCTCAGTACCTCAGCTGCCATTAAACCAGCCGGACCCGCACCAATAATGGCAACCCGCTTATTCGCCATGCACTTGACCTTGTAATGGGGCAAACTCATCAAAACGTGTGCTGTAACCTTCAGGTTTAGCGATCACAAGCTGTTGGCAAAGCTCTCCACGTTCCAAATACTTAATTTCAAAATGAGTACGTGCAGATGTTTGAGCAATTTTTTCTTTTTGGTAAGGCAGCTTCCAGACATTAATTAATTGTTGTTCAGCTTCATCAATATATTCAGGAATATTACTTGCCAAAGTAATAGTTCCACCTGTTTTCAGGCGTGATAACAGGAACTCAAAAAATGGCATGTTCAACCAGCGTTGTGCTGGATTATGGGGTTCTGGGTTCGGATAGAGAATAAAGAAATGTTCTACTTGAGCAGGATATAGAGCATGTACAACCCAAGGTAAAGCATCTGCATGTACAGGCACCAAGTTGTCTCGTGGTTCCAAACCATGCTGCTTTTGCATGGCCAAGAATTTTTCTCTAGTTCGTTCAATTGCATATACCGTGTGCTGAGGATTTTGCCCACTAAATAGCAAAGCATGTTTACCTTTGCCTGCTCCAATTTCTACACAAATCGGAGTATTTTCAATTGGGGTAAAATCGCGAGGCGCTTGCATACGTTGTGCTTGAAATTGACGAATCTGCATAATCACATCAAACTAAATAAAAATCGGCACAAGTCTAACAAGTCACCTGACTTTTGCCTAATCTATTTCTCTTCACTTTGAGGATATCGCTTTATGCCACGTACATTTCCCTGCCCACGCTGTGGTGAACCAAGTGTTTGGGAAGGTAATGAATTTCGCCCGTTTTGTTCTGAACGTTGCAAACTTATTGATTTAGGCGCTTGGGCAAACGATGAATATAGACTGCCTACCCAAGATGCTCCTCAGCAAGACAAGGGTAGTCAGCATGAAGATGATTATGAGGATTAACCCGCTTTACCTGCGACAAACGGGTTAAATTGTTTTTCATAGCCAATGGTACTCATTGGACCATGCCCAGAAATAAACTGAGTATCATCTGGCAAACTAAAACACTCACGTTTAATCGATTCAATCAACTGATCATGGTTTCCACGCGGGAAGTCTGTTCTGCCAATCGAGCCTTTAAACAAGACATCACCAGTCCAAAGCAAGCCATAATTCTTATTATAGAACATGACGTGACCTGGTGTATGTCCTGGTGCAAAACGCACTTCAAACTCATCTTCACCCAGTTTTAGCACTTCACCACCCTCAAGCCATTGATCGACTTTAACAGGCTGTGGAATTGGAAAACCATAACGTGCTGAAACTTCCTGAATCATATCTAGCCAAAACTGATCTTCTTTATGTGGCCCAATAACTGGAACGCTCCATTCTTTGGCAAGTTCACCTACCGCTCCAGCATGGTCTAAATGTCCGTGAGTGAGCCAAAGAGCTTTCACTTTTAAACCTAAGGCTTCTACTTCTTTTTTCAAAACTGAAGCGTCACCACCCGCATCAATCAAAACTGCTTCTTTAGTTTCACTGTCCCAAATAAGAGAACAATTTTGGGCAAATGCAGTAACTGGAACAATTTTGACTTGCAGCATAAGAACCTCTGGCTAAAACGCAATTAACGGTGGGCTAAGGTATAAGTAAGGGCATCAAGATTAGCCTGAACTAAGCCTGCAAGCAAATCAATGTGAGCTTGATTGCTATTTAAAGCAGGAATATAAGCATAGCTACCACCGCCCGCTTGTTGAAACAACTCAGCATTTTGTATGGCTAATTCTTCAAGTGTCTCTAAACAGTCAGCAGAAAAAGCTGGGCTTAATACCTGTACTGACTTAACGCCTTGCTTCGCCCAATCTTGCAAAAGTTGGTCTGTATATGGTTTAACCCACTCTTGTTTCCCAAAACGTGACTGGAAGCTAATCGCCCATTCATCATCTTTCAAATGTAAGGCTTCAGCCACCAGCTTTGCTGTGATGCGACAACGGTCTGCATAAGGATCACCTTTGTCTGCATAAGGCTGTGGAATACCGTGAAATGACATCAACAGTTTTTCAGGCTTACCATGCTGCTCTTGGTAAGCTAAAACACTTTCTGCCAATGCCTGAATAAACATGGGATGTTGATAATAATCTTTAATAATCGTTAAACCCGGCAAGTTCCGCTGAGCTGGAATCCACTTGGCAAATGCGTCGTATAACGGCGCTGTAGACGTTGCAGAATATTGAGGAAATAAAGGCAATAAAATGACATGCTCTTGCGGGTTAGCGGCCAGTTTTTCTAAAACTGCATCAATACCGGGATTACCATAGGTCATCGCCGGTATCACGGTTAAATCAAACTGATTATTTTCTCGCTGCAAATAAGCCCGAATACGTTGAGTTTGCTCAAACACAATTTCACGCATCGGCGAATCTTTTGACCATACCGAAGCATAGGCATGTGCTACCCTTTTTGGGCGAAAAGGTAAAACAAACAGATTTAAAATAATCCACCAAATGAATTTCGGTATTTCAATTACACGCGAATCAGATAAAAACTGCTTTAGAAAACGGCGAACCGCAGGAACAGTGGCCTCATCCGGTGTACCTAAATTCGCTAAAATGACTGTGACTTTCGGTTTTTGTTCAAACGACATGTGTAAATGCCTTTCAATTCATCTTATGTCACTAATGTAACAGCTTTTATTGTCATATATAAATTGAATCGCTCTAAGCTTTTAATCGAATGCCCCGATGATTCCATTTATAGCTAAGTAATAACTTTTGAGCTTTAGCTGTGACTTTCCATAAGCTATAGGATTGTTCAGTCTGAGTTGGAACAATCCAGCCCTGTGACTGCATTTGCTTTTTAATCCGAAACAATGCCTTATGGTTAATCTGAGCGCAGGCGACAGCATGAGCGCGAGGTAACTCCTGACGAACATCTTCTAGGCCAGCCTGATTCAGATATTCATTTAAGCATGTCCCAAAATTCTCTTCTGGTGTCGCTTTTTCAAACTGCTTTGCCAATATGCTTAACAGCTGAGACCAAGTCATTTGTCGTTGTCGTTTCAACTCTTTAAAATTGCCATCCTGAAATGCTTGAATTTGATATTCAAATGCAAAAATATCTTGAGGAGCAACTTCATTTACTTGAGTTGATGGCTCGGTTAATTGCTGTTCTAACTGTAAAATTTTACTTTTTAATAACTTAATTTCATCTTCTAAGTGATGAGCTTGATGAGCAGAAACCCAACCCTGTCCGATATGCTGCTCCATGATTAAAGGCATATTTAAACGGACAGCTAGCTCTAGTTCACGTGGAGTTTTAAAGTAAAAAATATGATTTACATCAAGTAATAACTTTTTTCTAAATGCGAGAAATTTATCTTTAAGCTGTGGATGTGTTTCTTGTAAATGTATTTCACGACTTTCGGGCTGCTCATGCATGAACACAATAATGGGTTTAGCCTGACTTAACGCATATTCATATTCTAAAGATAAATAACTCACACCAGAAATCGACTGCTCTCCATACTGGCTGCCTAAAAGTAGGATTACATAATCACATTCATCAATTTGTCGACGTGCAAGTGTAGTGGTGAGGGGTGTTCGATGTTCTAATCCCCAAGCAAAGAAACCCATCCCTACCAAGGTTTGAGACAGAATCATTCGCTCTGGCTGCATATCGCGGCCGGATGTTGAAATAAAAATCTGATAGCGTGTATCGAGCATAATAATACCCTTTCGCCCCATGATCTGTCCGTGACTTAATACCAGCCAAGATCATGAACCGCCCCAAATAAAATAATAAATCTAAAAAAACACTACTTTCTAAATGATGCTAAAAGATCAGTTCAGATTATGAAGTGTCCAAGTTAACTCTTGTGGAATCATATGTTGTAAAACAGGTTGCAGTGCCTCAGCATTATTACCGCTGACATAACATTCAATACGTGCAACATTCTGACCTATTTGGTCACATAATAACTCATTTTTTATTAAAATACGGGCTGTTTGTCGGGCAACTGCCAACCCAGAATCAACCAGTGTGAATTGGTTATCAAAAAGATGATGGATTGCTTGATTTAAGAAAGGATAATGCGTGCAACCGAGCACTAAATAGTCGGCACCTTGCTCAGCAGCAGGCTGTAAAACTTCTTTTAATGCCTTTAAACATGTCTCACCCATTTGCTGACCTGCCTCGACACAAGGAACAAGTTCAAGGCTGGTTAAAGTCATCACTTTAACGCCTGCCGGAATAGCAAACTTCTCGACAACATCTTTAATGAGTTGGCCACGAAAAGTAGCAGGCGTCGCCAATACAGCAACCACTTTAGAACGTGTCTGTAATACAGCAGGTTTTAATGCTGGAACCAATCCAACAATCGGAAAGTGTTCTCCATAATGCTCACGCAAATGATCAAGGCTAAATGCGGAAGCCGTATTGCAGGCTACGACTGCAATTTTACAGCCTTGACGATATAGCCAATCGACTGCTCGAGCCGTGAGTTCTCTGATTTCTTCATCCGAGCGTGGTCCATAAGGAACGTAGGCAGTATCGGCATAATACACAATACGCTCATTGGGCAAATATTTAGCAATTTCTGCTGCAACTGACATCCCTCCAATTCCCGAATCAAAAATACCAATTGGGGCATCTGCTGATGCTTTAGGCATAGGTTCTAGCTCGGAAAATAAAGGTTGTATGGCGGTCATAGCTGTACTGAAGTGTCAGAAAATTTCACTCCCTAAAGCTTAAACCTCAAGTGCCTAATTGCAAGAGCAAATTACCACTTTTTAGCTCTAAAATGGTTTCACCTTTATTGTTTTCAATTAGTGTTCCATAGTTCACCAAATGATAGAAAGCCTGACGTTGAATCAGCGCATTAATCCCAAAACGGACATGCACATAAGGACGCAACTCTCCTGCATATTCACGCATAAAAATAGGATGTTCTGCATCAACCAAAATTACATCTTGGTTAGTGGTGGTCAGTTGTAAAAATTGCTCACCTGAAATTTCGACCTGATCTGCCTGATTGACTAATAAAGGTTCATCTTCAACTTCGATTTCAATTTGTTCTACAGGGGTTTTCAGGTAGAATTTGCCTTCTTCTTTCCATAGGACTTTGGTAAACAGATCTAATAGAGCTTGGCGCTTGATTAATTGACCTTCGTGCCACCATTCTCCATTGGATTTCACCGTCAAATCCATTTTGCCGCAATGCTTTGGATGCCACTGCTCTAAAGGTGGAATTGACCTTTTGTGACTTTGCTGTACACCTTTTAAGTATTGTGCAATGTTCATTAAGTTTTTATCATCAGATAACGGTATTTTTCCCATATCCGATGGTGAATTATTTTGATTTACCATAGTTTATGCCTTGCTGACGAAAAAATGTTACGACTCAGCCAATTGGCTAGATCATGGTTTAAAACTATACTAGCCCAAACGATAAAAGGCACAATAGCATATTTGCGCCTATGGATTAAAACACTCACGGCAGCACCGAATTATCTGAATATGACGGTTGCCACCTTTAAGTATTGAGGAGTCCTACATGGAACACATCGAACGTGAATCGATGGAGTTTGACGTTGTCATCGTAGGTGCAGGACCTGCAGGTCTATCTGCTGCGATTAAGATCCGTCAATTAGCGATTGAAAAAAACTTACCCGATCTTTCTGTTTGTGTAGTTGAAAAAGGCTCTGAAGTAGGTGCGCATATCTTGTCTGGTGCTGTGCTTGAGCCACGTGCCATCAATGAACTTTTCCCGAACTGGAAAGATGAAGGCGCGCCTCTTAATGTCCCTGTAACTGAAGACAAAACATTCTTCTTACTTTCAGACACTACTTCTAAAGAAGTACCTCACTGGATGGTTCCTAAAACCATGCACAACGATGGTAACTATGTGATCTCATTAGGTAACGTAGTTCGCTGGTTAGGTCAAAAAGCTGAAGAGTTAGAAGTTTCTATCTTCCCTGGCTTTGCTGCATCTGAAGTGCTTTATCATGAAGACGGTACTGTAAAAGGTATTCAAACAGGCGACATGGGTATTGGTAAAGATGGCGAACCAACGCATAACTTTACTCCAGGCTATGAGCTTCACGCTAAATACACTCTCTTTGCTGAAGGTTGCCGTGGTCACTTAGGCAAACGCCTCATTGCGAAATACAACCTTGATAAAGATGCTGATCCACAGCACTACGGTATCGGGATTAAAGAGCTTTGGGAAATTGACCCAGCAAAACATAAACCGGGCTTAGTCATGCACGGTGCAGGTTGGCCTTTAGCAGAAACAGCTTCTTCAGGTGGCTGGTGGTTATACCACGCTGAAAACAACCAAGTGACTTTGGGCATGATCGTGGACTTGTCTTATGAAAATCCACACATGTATCCATTTATGGAAATGCAGCGCTGGAAAACTCACCCACTGATTAAACAGTATTTAGAAGGTGGTAAACGTATTTCTTACGGCGCACGTGCGGTAGTGAAAGGCGGTTTCAACTCATTACCTAAATTGACTTTCCCAGGCGGCTGCTTGATTGGTGATGACGCAGGTTTCTTAAACTTTGCAAAAATCAAAGGCTCACACACTGCCATGAAATCAGGCATGTTATGTGGTGAAGCTGTATTTGAAGCGATTGCTGCGGGTGTAGAAAAAGGCGGTGATCTTGCCATTGCACGTGTTACTGAAGGCGAAGATTTATTCGTTAAAGAATTGACTTCATACACTGACAAATTTAACAACAGCTGGTTAAAAGAAGAGCTTTATAACTCTCGTAACTTTGGCCCAGCGATGCATAAATTTGGTCAATGGATGGGTGGTGCATTTAACTTTATCGACCAGAATGTCTTTAAAGTGCCATTCACTTTACATGACTTGAAGCAAGACTTTGCTGCATTGAAAACTGTTGATGCAACAAGCTTTAAGCCAAACTATCCAAAACCAGACGGCAAACTTACATTTGACCGTTTATCTTCAGTGTTTATTTCAAACACTGTACATGAAGAAAACCAGCCAGCTCACTTGAAGCTTACTGATCCTTCAATTCCAGTGAATGTGAACTTACCAAAATGGGATGAGCCAGCTCAGCGCTACTGCCCTGCTGGTGTTTACGAAATCATGGAAAATGATGATGGTTCTAAACGCTTCCAGATTAACGCAGCGAACTGTGTTCACTGTAAGACCTGTGATATTAAAGACCCATCTCAAAACATTACGTGGGTAACGCCTGAAGGCGGCGGTGGTCCGAATTATCCTAATATGTAATAAAAAAGCCCCGATTATTCGGGGCTTTTTTATTAGTATCCACTTATTGAAAAGGCGGTATTTTTGCTACGTTTAAATTAAAATTCTTTTTATAGAAAATAAATGTGCCTAATAAAAATAAGCTAAGAAAACCAAAGTTTCGCACTAAATCGAAGTACCAAACCGATTTACCAAATAATAAATCAAGAATTAACATGAGCCCCATAAAACTTGTATGTAAGATCAAACTCATCTTTATCTTTGGTTCAGGAGCAAAATATGTATTTCTATAACCAAGTAAAATAGTACCTAAAATAATAAGAATACATATAACAATGATAGCGACAGTTTCAGATATCCAAGGGGTTTCTAGATGTAATAAACCAGCTATAGAGAAAAACCAAAGAAAAATAAATAAGCTTCGTTTCAAAAAATAATCTTTCATTTTATACGTCATTTATATGCTTAATTTTATAAATTATATAACGATTCTTATTTGTAAAAAATTATCATTTCAAATTAAAGTTGAATTATTCATGGCTTCTAACCGCCTTTATTAGAAGCCTTATTATTCTATTAACCTTTCTTCACTAAATAATGAAATTCTTTATGACCATTTTCATCTAAGCGTTCTTCTTGCAACAACAACTCATGACCTAAATGCATACAAAACTTAGGAATATCCCACGAAGTCGAATTATCAGTTGCGAAGACTTCAACCACATCCCCGGACTTAGATTTGCGGATGGCTTGATGCAACATCATGACAGGTTCCGGACAACGTAAACCACGCGTATTGAGTTGTACAGTAGGTGAAATGGGTTGCTCTGACATAACAAACTCGAACAAATAGAATTTTCACATTTTAGCATAAACAAATTACTGAGCTGTTAACTGTAACTGGCTTTTACATAACAATATACGTTTTGTCTTTTAGCTTGTTTTATAGATGCATAAGCATCTTTTCTTCGGTATGATCTGTGTATTCATTTGATACATTGAGTCTTTAGGAAAGATCATGCAAGAGGAACCAAGTCCGTCGTGGGGAATGCGAGGCTTACGAAAATGGTTAGGTACAGCGCCAGAAACCCGTGATGAATTATTAAAATTAGTCCAAAATTCACGCCGCTTTTTAGAACCAGATACTGTTGCTATGCTTGAAGGCGTTCTTGACCTTCCAGCTACAAAAATTCGTGAAGTCATGACACCACGAACAGCAATGATCAGTTTACAAGAAGATGATCAATTACTTGATATTCTTGATGTACTGGTTGAGTCTGCTCACTCACGCTTTCCAGTCTTCTCTGCCGATCAACCGGACAATGTTGTCGGGATTTTGCTCGCAAAAGATCTGTTGCCGTTTCTAACTGAACCGAATACCAAAGTCGATATTCGAGTTCTTATGCGCCAACCGTTATTTGTTCCTGAAAGTGCACGTTCCGATCAGGTACTACGCATGTTAAAACATACTCAGACTCACATTGCGATTGTGATTGATGAATATGGCTCAACAGCAGGTCTTGTTACGCTTGAAGATATTCTTGAAGAGATCGTTGGCGAAATTGAAGATGAGCACGACACTGTCGATGAAGATGCTCAGTACATTGTTCCTGACAATGACCATACGGTAGCAAATGCGTGGATGGTGCAAGCACTTACACCAATCGAACATTTCAATACTGTTTTAGATGCTGATTTTTCTGACGATGAAGTAGAAACTGTCGGCGGTTTATTGCTTCAAGAGATTGGTCTGGTAAGTGATTTACAAGGTCAAACTGTTGAGCTTGGAAATTGGTTATTTACAATCGTTGAAGCAGATGCCCGCACTATTCATCTGATTCGAGCTGTACGTCAATGAGAGCATACTTTGAAAAGCTGTTAGATTCTTCGCAACAACAAAAACAGATTCCTTTAATTTTTCCTTTACTCATTGCTTTATTTTCAGGTGCCGTGTTCAGTTTTTCACTGGCACCTTATTATTGGTGGTGGTTGGCAATTTTATCTCCTGCCCTACTCTATGCAACATTACATAAGCGCTCAGCTAAACAAGCCTTTGCGATTGGTTGGAGCTATGGCTTCGGCTTATGGTTTGTAGGCGCTTTCTGGCTCTATACTTCCATCCATGTATATGGCGATACCAATGCATTTCTAAGCGTGTGTATGATTGCTGTTATGGCCCTTGTGATGGGTTTATTTACAGCATTTCAGACATGGGTTTACCGACGATTCTTTCCTGAAACACCACTTACTTTTGCCCCACTCTGGATTGTTTTCGAATGGGCAAAAACTTGGGTGTTTACAGGTTTCCCATGGTTATTTGTAGGTTACGCCTTTACTGAACGTTTACTTGATGGTTATGCGCCGTTCTTTGGTATTTATGCAATTTCCTTCGTCGTCATTGTATTAGCATGTGCTTTAGTTGAAGTTCTGCGTAAACGTATTTTTTGGGTTATCCCTTCTGCCCTATTGGTTTTGAGTGCATGGGGAGCATCATATATACAGTTTGTAAAACCTAAAGCGGCTAAACCACTTAGCGTTTCACTCATTCAAGGTAACATTCCACAAGATTTAAAATGGCTGACTGAATATCAAGTTAGAACATTAGAAATTTATGCTGGTTTGACTCAATCTGAATGGGGTCGTGACTTAATTGTATGGCCTGAGTCTTCAATTCCGCTTTTCCAAACCGATATTGAACCGTTTTTGGATGCAATGGATGCACAAGCGAAAAAGAACCATACTGCTTGGGTAACTGGCATTCCTTATTGGGATTTCGAAAAATCGCATCAAGTTGGTAGCCCACTGTATTACAACAGTATTATGGCTTCTGGCAGTGATTCAAGTGGACTCTATAAAAAGCAGCGTCTTGTTCCATTTGGTGAATACATCCCTCTTTCAGGTTTACTCTCTTGGGTGTTACCAGCCATGCAAAATGATATCAGCATGAGCGGTTTTACACGTGGTGAGAGTGACCAGAAGCCCCTCTTAATTAAAGGGCATGCACTTGCTGCTGCAATTTGTTATGAAGTGGCTTACCCGAACCTGACAAGACGTAATGCGGAAGACAGCGACTTCTTGGTAACTGTATCGAATGATGCTTGGTTTACGGGTACTGCTGGGCCTTGGCAACATTTACAAATGGTGCAGATGCGCGCGAAAGAAAATGGCCGCTGGTTTATTCGTGCAACCAACACTGGTGTAACAGCATTTATTGATCAAAATGGCCATATCACTGAACAAGCACCAATCGATAAAGAGTTCGTCTTGAGAGGCGATTTACCTGCTATGCAAGGCCAAACTCTTTATAACCGTTTAGGTGATTATCCAATTTTAGGATTTGCGGTCTTACTGCTGATTTTAGGTTGGGTTTATCGTCCACGTAAAGTTGACGTTTCTTTTAAATCTCGACGCTAAATCATAATAACTTTGTACCCAGAGGCACTTCAAACTCTGGGATACAAAGTGCGACATCACCATCTGCATTATGAAATCCTGTCACCAAACATTCTGACTGAATAGGCCCTATTTGTTTTTTAGGGAAATTTACTACAGCAACGACTAATTTACCCACCAAATCTTGTGGCTGATAAAGCTTGGTAATCTGCGCACTTGATTTACGTACACCCAATTCTTCACCGAAGTCTACATGCAAAATATAAGCAGGTTTACGCGCCTTTTCAAAAAACTCAGCTTGAATAATTTTACCAACACGCAGCTCTACTTTAAAAAAATCATTCCACTCGATTTGTTCCATTTCATATTTCTCATTTTCTTAAATTGCTGATTTGAAGCATATAATATGTACAAATGAAGAAACACCCTGTTTTTAAGTCCAATTAAAAAATAAAACGTAGATATTGAGTCTACGTTTTATCTAAAAATTTGGTTTTAAAATATTATTAAAAAGCGATTGATAATTGCAGAGATAAATATGCAACTAAACTCGATAAAAAGACCATGGGTACATAACGGTAAGCTTTAAAAAGGAATTGCTCATATTGAGTAGAGATTTGTTTAGCTTGCCAGACGCTCGCTTTTAATGCAGTAAAGAAGCTCACCATTAACCATGCGCTCACAATACTTAATGCGAAGAAACCAATCATGATTTGGCTACTTCCCTCTGTACTCAGCCATAACTTTAATGAAACCTCAGCAATCGGCAATAAACCCAAAATCAATAGGACAGACTTGAGCATTACCCAATGAAACTGAGTCAGTTCATCTAATATGAGAAATGCTTTCATTTAATCTCTCCTTTTAATTGAATAAAGTGCTTTTTATTTATTATGCAAAGCTTTTATTTAAATATATAGCTTATTTTTCTCTACATTTTAACTTTCTTGTAACTATTAAATATGGGAATAATTCTTATTATAAATCTCAAATATTTATATTAACTTTAATTTATATTTTTCAGTTAGTTATTATATTTTTCTGATTGAGAGAGATTATCAATTCGTATTTATCATTTTAACTGTTTAACTGAATTGATAATCTCCATTACATTTTAATTAAGGTTGATAATAAATATCTGCATCATTACCTTCACCGCCTTCTTTGCCATCTGCTCCAAATGAGTACAAATCAAAAGCTCGCCCATCTGCCCCAGGAATGACATATTGAATATCATTTTTCCAGCTGTCTTTAGGATAACCACCTTTTACATAGCCACCTGGCATCCAGTTTTTCGCTGTAGCTGGCTGATTAACCAAAGCATCTAGCCCACCTTCTTGCATGGTTGGGAAATGGCCATTATCAAGTTTGTACTGATCTAAAGCACCCGCCACACCCTTTAATGCAATTTGAGTCGTATCAATTTTAGCTTTTTCACTACGCCCCATGACATTTGGTACGATTAAAGCTGCTAACACACCTAAAATTACAATCACGACCATGACTTCAATGAGGGTAAAGCCTGAGGCACGCTTCATTCGAGCACCGCTCGAACGTGCCGCAAGTCCGAAAGCTGTGCTTGAGGAGCAAACATCTGATAGAGAGCTATGCTCGGAATGGCACGTTGGCTCAAACTGATTTGAAACCGCAGATTCACTATGTTGTTCCATCGCTGTTTCGCTTTGAATATTTTTTACTTTCATCATTATCTCTAATATCAAAGTTATTAAATCATATTGTTCATATTTACGATTGGCAGCATAACCGCGATTACAATAACCAGTACAATGCTTGCCATTAAAACCAGCATAAGCGGTTCAAGTAATGCCAGTAAGGTTGAAATAAATGTCGTCACCTCACGATCTTGCATGGTCGATGCTCGTTCTAACATGCGGTCAAGCTCGCCTGATGCCTCTCCACTTCGAATCATTTGTACCATCATTGGTGGGAAATAACCACTGCGCTCCAGTTGCGTACCCAAGTTACCACCTTCGGTAACACGCTCAGCCGCATGAGCAATCGAATCGCGGATTACCCAGTTGTTGGTCACTGCTGCACCAATTTTTAAGGCATCCACCAAAGGGACACCTGAACGGGTCAAAATAGATAAGGTACTAGCAAAGCGTGCAGCATTAATACCACGTGACAGTTTACCGAATAATGGCAATTTGAGTGTTAATCGATCAAAAGCATAATGTCCAGCAGTGGTTTTTAAAAACCGTACGAATGCAACAACGCCCACCACTGCAAAAAGAATAATAAACACCCACGCGTGGCGAATAAAATCACTGGCTTTCATTAAAGCGACTGTAATCCACGGTAAAGCATCTTTATTTTGATCAAAAGTTTTTACAATCTCTGGCACAACATAAGTCATTAAACCCATCACAATACCGAAAGACATCAGCATTAAAATGATGGGATAAATCATGGCGCCCTGAACTTTCTTTTGCATGGCAAAGCGGTTTTCAGTGTAATCCGAAAGCTGATCTAAAATGAGATCTAAATGTCCCGAGCGCTCGCCAGCAGCCACCGTTGCAATATAAAGGTCTGGAAACCGTCCAGACTGCTGCATACCTTGTGCAAGTGAATGCCCTTCTAAGACTCGAGAACGCACGGATAGTAAAAGATTTTGTACATGTGTTTTTTCACTTTGCCTACTCACGGCGCGCAAAGCTTCTTCAAGTGGAATAGCAGCGGCAACCAAGACCGAAAGTTGTCTAGTCATGAGCGCCAAATCGTAAGCACTGAACTTTTTTTGGAATAACCCCTGACTCTGATGTTTATCTTTTTGTTCAACAGGGTCAACGCTAATTGGTGTCCATGCTTTATCGCGTAATTGTTGGCGAATCTGGCGTGCTGAGTCTCCCTCAAGCACTCCTTTTTGCTGCTTCCCTGAAGCATCAATGGCAGTAAATTGATATGCAGGCATGGTAATGTTCTAATTTTCCAAAAATAATAGTCGCTGCTGTTGCATCTATGCTACGCAATCATTCATATTCGTTCTATAGCCTGTGTAGAATACCCAAGTACTCTTCACGACGCTATGCCGTTTTTTAAAATTGACGAAATGAGCCTCTATGACCATAACGCCAAAGCCTGATTCAGTTGTTTATCGTGTGCGTGTAGCCGTACCTGTACATCTGTACGACACTTTTGACTATACACTCACCCAAGCACAATATGAACGGGCTCATGTAGGCTCACGCGTCGCTATTTCATTTGGACGCCAAAACCTGATTGGTATCATTACTGAAAAAGTGAACCCAAATGAATCATTTACAGGCACCTTTCAGCTTAAAGCCATTTCTGAACTTTTAGACGAACAGCCTATTTTAGATGAACAAGTTTTAAGTTTATTGACATGGTCAGCTCAGTATTACCAATTTCCGATTGGCGAGGTCATGCAAACCGCCCTACCCGCATTATTACGTCAGGGCAAACCAATGGATGTTTTGTTCCATCTTTGGAAAATTACACCATGTGATAATGTTGAAGCACTTCTTAAACGTTCTGTTAAGCAACAAGACGCGTATCAAATTTTAAAGTTACACCCTGCCGGAACTACAGAGAATATTCTTAATTTAAGTGGTGTAGAAACGGCTACGCTTAAAGCACTTCAAAAGAAAGGACTGGTTGACTGTACGCTTGAACCGCACGACTTTAGCCCATCGCCTGTTGAATTGGCACAAATGCCGCTCACGCTAAATGAAGACCAAAAGAAAGCAACCCAGCACGTCGTAAACGCACAGCATCAATACCAAGCCTTTTTATTAGATGGTTTAACAGGAAGTGGTAAAACTGAAGTTTATCTGCACATCATGCACGAAGTGCTAAAGCAAGGTAAGCAAGTACTGGTGTTAGTCCCTGAAATTGGTCTAACCCCTCAAACGATTTCTCGTTTTAAATCACGTTTTAACTGTGATATTGCTCTATTACACTCGGGCTTAAATGACTCTAAACGCTTGCAGGCATGGCAACAGGCCCAGACTGGCAAAGCATCTATTATTTTAGGAACGCGCTCTGCCATCTATACGCCACTGCCACGTTTGGGCCTCATCATCTTAGATGAAGAACATGATCTGTCTTATAAGCAACAAGAAGGCTTCCGCTACCATGCGCGTGATGTCGCTCTTTATCGAGGTCACTTACAAAGCTGCCCTGTTATTTTAGGTTCAGCAACTCCAAGCATAGATAGTTATTATTTAGTCGAAACTGGCAAATTAACTGCACTGCAACTCAACAAACGTGCTGGACATGCACTTTTGCCTAAAATGCATTTGATTGACCTTAAAATTGTCAAAAAACAGCATGGAATTAGCCAGCCCCTTATTGAACAAATCAAACATACATTAGCTAGAAAAGAACAGGTTTTAATCTTTTTAAACCGTCGTGGCTATGCACCTGTACTGGTTTGTGAAAGCTGTGGGTGGCAAGCAAATTGTCCACATTGTGATGCGCATTTTACATTGCACACTCAGCCTTATTCTTATTTACACTGCCACCACTGCGGTACTGTTCATCGCTTGCCCGATCACTGCCCTGAATGCCAGCAAAAAAGCCTAAAAACCTTAGGTGCTGGAACGGCCAAGGTTGAAGAGCACTTACAAGAACTATTTCCAGACTATGATGTGATTCGGGTTGACCGTGACAGTACCAGTCGTGTCGGTAGCTGGCAAAAAATTTATGACCGTATTCACCAAAACAAACCAACAATTTTGCTTGGCACTCAAATGCTGGCAAAAGGTCATCATTTCCCACACGTGACTTTGGTTGCCATTTTAGATATTGATGCGGGGTTACTTAGTGTCGACATTCGCGCGCCAGAACGTACTGCGCAGTTAATTGTACAAGTCGCTGGACGTGCAGGCCGTGGTGAACATAAAGGCCATGTTTATTTACAAACATTAAGACCTGACCATCCATTACTCACCACACTCATCGAAAAAGATTATCGGGCGGTTGCTAAACAAACTCTTGCGGAACGTAAAGTCGCATTGCTGCCACCTTATCGCTATGCCGTACTGATACGTGCAGAATCCAAAGATCGTGACTATACCTTACATTTCTTAAATGAAGCGGCGGAACAATTACGCCAAATTGCAGGTGACATTGTTGATATTTGGGGACCAATTCCAGCCCCTATGGAGCGTAAAGCTGGACGCTACCGCGCCCACATGGTGATTTTATCTGCTGACCGTGCTCGCCTCCATTTTTACTTAAGACAATGGTGGTCACAATTGGTTCATGCACCAAGGCAGCATCAACTTCGACTCTCAATTGATGTTGATCCGCAAGAATTTAATTAGATGGCTTGAATATCATAGTGTGAAGAAGCCTTTTTGGCTTTACACTTAAAAGAGACTAATACATTCGAGGCAATGAATGTCATTCTTACTGCAAGCAACAATTTTTCTTGGAGCTTCTCTGATTTTAGTCCCTCTTGGCAAGCGCCTAGGGATAGCAACAGTTTTAGGTTATTTATTTACAGGAATACTTCTGGGTCCTAGTGTTTTAAATATTGCACATGACCCTGAAGCAATTATGGAACTTGCCGAATTCGGTGTCATTTTATTGATGTTCTTAATCGGCTTAGAGTTACGCCCCCAACGTTTATGGGAAATGCGTGACTCTATTTTTGTAATGGGAAGTCTGCAAGTCCTCATTAGTGGGGCTATTCTTATGCTGATCGTACTATTACTCTTTCAACAGCAGCTTTCTGTCAGCTTTGTCATTGGTTTTGCCCTTGCGCTGTCTTCTACAGCTTTTGTATTACAGCTTCTGACCGAAAAGCAGCAACTCAATACGACTTATGGTCAGCAGTCTTTTTCCATTTTACTTTTCCAAGATATAGCGGCTATTCCGTTGCTTGCCATCATTCCACTCTTGGCAGGAACAGAATCAACCCATCACGGCGTCGCTTATTTTGCAGCTATTATTGCAACCTTTACTGGCCTGTTTCTGTTTAGCCGTTATGTAATGCGTCCCTTCTTCCGCTTTGTTGCTAAAAGTGGAGCGACTGAACTTATTACAGCAGTAGGATTATTTATTATTCTTGCTGTTGTCTTGCTTATGGATACTTTGGGAATTAGCACCACATTAGGTGCATTCCTCACAGGCGTATTATTAGCAGATTCAGAATTTCGCCACGAAGTTGAAGCGAGTATTGCACCGTTTAAAGGCCTACTGCTTGGCTTATTCTTTATGACCGTGGGTATGACCACACAGCTATCACTACTGATTGATATGCCTTTGCTTATTATTGGTGGCGCAGTCGGCTTATTGCTCATTAAAACACTGATATTAACTGCAATTGCCCGCTATAAAAAATACAGCTGGAACAATAGTTTGCTTTTAGGTACGTGCTTGGCACAAGGTGGAGAATTTGCTTTTGTAATTTTGAGCCTTGCAAAAAGTGAGAAGATTTTAACTCAAGCTCTATTAGAGCCAGTGACCCTTATTGTGACGTTGTCGATGGTACTTACTCCAGTAATTTACTGGATTATGGCAACTCAGATCATTCCTCTGTTTAATAAAGAACGTCCACCTGAGTATGACGAAATTCCTCAGCAAGACAACCCGATTATCATTGCTGGTTTTGGCCGATTTGGACAAATTATCGCGCGTATTGCCCGCCTACAACATTTAGGCTTTACTGCAATCGACAACAATCTTCATCAAGTAGACTTTGTTCGTCGCTACGGCGGTAAACTCTATTATGGCGATGTAACCCAGCCCGATTTACTGCGTTCTGCCGGTATTGAAAAAGCTAAAGTATTTATTTTAGCGATTGATGATGTTGAAGACTCCATGAATGTTGCTCGTCATCTTAGATTAAATTATCCAAACTTAAAGCTATTAGCCCGTGCTCGCGACCGTCACCATGTCCATCTTTTAAGAGATTTAGGCGTGGAATATATTTGGCGTGAAACGTATTTATCTTCATTAGGTATGGCTTATCGCGCTTTACGAGAACTTGGAATCTCTGATGAACAAGCCTATAACAATATCGAA
Source organism: Acinetobacter pittii (assembly GCF_034064985.1). Classification (NCBI taxonomy): domain Bacteria; kingdom Pseudomonadati; phylum Pseudomonadota; class Gammaproteobacteria; order Moraxellales; family Moraxellaceae; genus Acinetobacter; species Acinetobacter pittii. Next base: position 3,482,883 of record NZ_CP139249.1, read on the forward strand.
ATCTTTCGGGATTATGATGAGAAATTGCTCATACAGCAGCAAAGTATTTATACTGATGAACAGAAGATTTTTGAAACACATCGTAATGCCTTAGCCGAGCTTGAACATTTGTTTGAAAGTGATGCGCAGCAACAGGCTACATCAAAGCATGATGTTAATTTAAAGCGTCATTTACAACCAAATCGCATCGACATTACAAGAGATCATCTAGAATAACTTGAGATTTCAGAAAATGGCTATATTAAGGACTTATTCACATTGCCTAAATAATTGGACAATGGGCACAAAGCTGCCCCTGTCCGGCTTGCGGCTTAGCTGCATTTCCTGAGCTTGATTAAAACGAAATAGTTATACTCTGCTTAGGGCCCTGGAGAATATTATGTCTGATTTACGCCAACGCTTTTATATAGAGAACTTTCCAGTACGTGGAGAAGTAGTTCATCTAGAAGAAGCCCTACAAACTATCTTAGCTCAACGTGACTATATGCCTGCGGTTAAAATTCTGCTAGGTGAAATGTTGAGTGCGACTGCATTACTTGCAAGTACACTAAAAATCAAAGGCCGTATCAGCTTGCAAATCCAGGCTAGCGGCACCTTCAAATGGGCGATGGCTGAATGTAACCATTTAGGAGAGGTTCGTGCTTTAGCGGACTATGAAACCGACCCTCGCTTTGTTGAAGCAACAGACAGCAGCACAGTTCTTGGTGCTTTAGTTAATCCGGTTTTATTTATTAACATTGAACCGGAATTTGGCGAACGTTATCAAGGGATCGTGCCGCTTGATCAAGTGACTTTAGCGGGTTGCTTAATGCAATATTATGATTTATCTGCACAAATTCCAACTCGTATTGTGTTGGCAAGTACAGATAAGCGTTCTGGCGGTTTACTGATTCAACTCTTACCACGTCATGATGAAGAAGAGCAAAACTTGGTCGATGAAGATTTATGGCCACGTTTGACGATGTTGACCGAAACATTAAAAGCTGAAGAGCTGACCAATTTAGATGCAAATGAAATCTTATATCGTTTATATAACGAAGAAGAAGTTCGTTTACCAGAAATTGAAGCATTAAAATTTGGCTGTACATGTTCAAAAGAACGCTGTGCAAATGCCCTGATTCAAATTGGTGTAGACGCTGTTCATGAAACTCTAGAACAGCAGAACCCGATTCGTATGGACTGTCAGTTCTGTAATACGCAATATACCTTTACCGCTGAAGAAGCTTTAGCGTTATTTGGTGAACATTTAAGTTAATATTTTAACTTTATAAAAAGGCGGTTATACCGCCTTTTTATTTACCTGTATTTTTTGATGATAATTTTCAACATGTTAATTTAAATAGGATAATATAAGGCTACTTTATAGCCTAATAAATAAGATGCCTAAATACCATGAATTATTTTGATTATTTTCTCTTTATTTTTAGTGTAGTTATCATGATTGCGACCCCTGGCCCTGTCATGATTTTAGTTGCAAGCGCTGGACTTAAAGGGGGCTATAAAAAAGCACTAGAAACCATTTTTGGTACAAACCTAGCATCCCTTGTTTTAATTTTTATTTCAGTACTGGTTTTAAAAGGAGTACTGAGTGTCAATGATAGTTACCTCAATATCATTCGTATTTTAGGCTGCCTATATATTGGTTATTTGGGTTTTAGTATTCTCAAAGAAGTGATTCAAGCACCTCACCCAGAAGCGATACAAACAGTTTCAGCACAAAATGGTGGCTTTAAAAAAGGTTTTCTTGTCGGTATTTCAAACCCAAAAGATATTATCTTTTTCTCGGCTTTCTTTCCGCAATTTTTTTCTATTACACCTCAGTTAAATTTAAGTCTAACCCTACTTACGCTGACATGGATTGTTTTAGACTTCCTCACATTATCTTTAGTTTATATCTTTTTCCGCCGCCTTTCTAACAGTCATTTATATCCAAAAATATTAGGCCTCTGCGGTTTATTACTTCTACTTATTGCCCTGTATGGCTTATATCAAAGTTTCATCTAAATCCTGAGAAATACGGGCTTCACTTACCTATATCTTTTTCTATCAATTTCATTTCGTAATAGAACAACTCTTATACAATCTAGCTTATTGAAAACTCTAAAAATCGTTTCATAATGAAATAAACAACACCATCGTGATAAAACATTATGGCAAAAAATTATTATGAAGAATTAGGGGTTACACGCAAAGCCTCTGCTGATGAAATTAAAAAAGCTTATCGAAAATTAGCCCGTAAATATCATCCCGACATCAGCAAAGAAAAAGATGCAGAAGAAAAAATGCAGGCCATTAATGTTGCCTACGACACACTAAGCAATGCGGATAAAAAAGCTGAATATGACCAGATGTTAGATCATCCTCAAGGTTTTAATAACTTTGGTCAAGGTGCTGCACAAGGGGGCTTTGATGGAGCACAGTTTTATCGTCAAGGTTTTACAGGCGGTGAACAAGCAGATTTTAGCGGTTTTGAAGATTTATTTGGTCGCTTTGGTGCAGGCTTTGGCGGTGGACAACAACAATATCAAAGACAACAACGTAGTTATCGCGGTGAAGATCAACATGCCAGCATAGAGGTTGATCTTGATATTGCCTATCACGGATCAACCCAACAGATTACCCTGCAAATCCCAACCATGAATGCTTATGGCGAGCCTGAAGTTCAACGCAAAACCTTACAGGTAAAAATACCAAAAGGCATGAAAGAAGGTCAGCAAATCCGCTTAAGTGGACAAGGCCAAAGTGGGATTAATGGTGGTGCTAACGGCGATCTTTATATTGAAATCCAGTATAAAGATACAGACCGTGTTCATGTCGAAGGCAGTGATGTGTATTTGACTGTAGATGTAGCTCCATGGGAAGCAGCATTAGGCCAAGGTATTGAAGTGAAAACACCTGCAGGATCTTTACATGTCAATTTACCTAAAAATGCAAAACAAGGACAACAGCTACGTTTAAAAGACAAAGGGATACCAAATAAAACGCCAGGGCATCTGTATTTAATTTTAAATATTGTATTCCCCCCTGCAAATTCTGAAAAAGAAAAAGAAGCGTATCAGCAATTGGCAGAAGCATTTGCTTCATTCGAACCTCGTTCATCTCATTAGGGAGCAAGATCATGACAACCATTCACTATCGAGAAATTGTATATGACGGCCATACCTTTAGTGCAGAGGTCGTTGATGAACAATCTACATTTGACCTACAACAATTTGCCCAAGCTTGCGGCCAAAGTCCTGACTGGATTCTTCAGCTCATTGAATATGATATTTTATCAGTCGAGAATAAACCTGAAGCACATCAGTTTATGGGCGAAGATGTCGCACGTGCACGTAAAGCGTATCGTTTACAACGTGACTTTGACGCAAGTTTAGCAGCAGTTGCGGTAATGTTAGATTTGATTGATGAAGTGCAACAACTTAGAAAACAGTTGAAGCATTTTCATTGAGTTTTTTCTTCTAAATAGCCATTAAACAGGCATGAACTAAGGTGATGGGCGGCATGGATGCCGCCTTTTGGACTGCGGTAACATGGATGTACCGTCAGTCCAATAAGGGGTTTTGTTACTTTTGCCCAGTCAAAAGTAAGGACAAGCCTATATAAAAAATATCTAATTAAACCCTATAGTCGAGGCAATGCTAACCAAACAACTTCGTCATTTTTGGAAGTCTTTATTACTTTAACCGAGTAATCTTTTCCACTTCCTTCAAAGTCTGCTTAATCGGTTCATATTCCAGAAACCAAAACAAATTCATCCGATCTTGACGATGCTGTTGAGCCAATAAATCAATCACACTTTTTTCACCGCGCCCGACCAAATGTTGTCGATAAAAATAGTACAAAAGCAAAATGGTACTCAGTAGCATCACCCCTAACATTATCCAGAAACCAACTGGTGATTTAAGACCTGGAATAAACTCAAAGTTCATTCCGTAAATACCCGTTAAAAGCGTCAGCGGTGCAAATACAGCAGTAATAATGGCAAGAATACGCATATTTTCATTGGTCTGGTTTGCAATTGCCGAGAAATGCAAATCAATCGCCGACTGAATGGCACTACGTAAACGTAAAGTATGTTTTTGAATACGTTCGACATGACTCATTAAATCATTTAGACGCACTAATAAAAGGTCTTGGGAACTATGCGTCTTCTCACCAATCACATGATGATAGTTTTCTACAATTTCATCTCGAAACTCTTGTAAGGTTTCGATTTGCTCTTCGCATAAATTTTCAACCTGCTGAAAGGCCATGTTTTCATGAAACAGCTGATGCCATTGTTTAAAACGGCGATTACCTTGCAGCAATTGCTGTTGCCAATGCTCGACCCTTCTAGTCAAAGGTGAACGGATATCAAGGTAGCCATCCACCATACTATTGAGCAGTCGTAAACATAAATCTACAGGTGAATTAGGCAGCTTACGGGTTTTGTTTTGTTCTTCCAAAGTTTTACATAAAATATTTTCGAGACGTTGAATATAGTTTTCAATCGACTTATTGCCCTGCTCACGAACACTAATCAGAACTTTAGGAGTAAAAATAAAGCTAATTGGCGTAGTTGCTAGGCCAAATACACTCTCGTGGGATTCCCCATTTTTAATTTCATCATCAGGTGTAACGAGCTTTCTAAAAATAAGCAAATCATATTCTTCAAGCGTATCAAATGCACAAGGATGCTCAATATTCGCAATATCTCGCATATGAAATTCATTAATAATCACGCCTGAAAGCTGTTGAATCTTTTGTTGCCATTCTTCGTTATGGTTCACCACATCAGCTCTGACACTATCAATCCAGAAAAACTCCAGAATGTGTTCATTATGCTGTTCACGGCTTAAAAAGACATAACCATCAGCTTGATGGCGATAAAAGTAATAAACCTGCATACCACAATGATCTGTTTTTGTATTACTTGCATCATGCCATAAAAAAAGTCCGCATCAAGCGGACTTTTTTATGTCACTAGAACAATTATGCTTGCTCAATGTCTTTCATAGTCAATTTAATACGACCACGATTATCAACATCAGCAACTTGTACTTTCACTTCCTGACCTTCTTTAAGAACATCTGTTACGTTCGCAATACGTTCATTTGAAATTTGCGAAATGTGAAGAAGACCATCAGTACCCGGCATGATATTTACAAATGCACCGAATTCTACGATACGGATTACTTTACCGTCATAGATCTTACCTGGTTCAACTTCAGCAGTAATTGCTTGAATCTTAGCAATTGCAGCTTTAGCAGCAGCTTTAGTTTCACCAAATACGCGAACTGTACCATTGTCTTCGATATCAATTGCAGCTTTAGTTTCTTCAGTAATTTGACGGATAGTTGCACCGCCTTTACCAATAACATCACGGATCTTGTCTGGGTTAATGTTAATCACTTCAAACGTCGGTGCATGAGCACTGATTTCAGCACGAGCACGTGAAATGACTTTGTTCATTTCATTGAGGATGTGCATACGACCAGCAAATGCTTGGTTTAATGCAACTTCCATGATTTCTTCAGTAATACCTTCAATTTTGATGTCCATTTGAAGCGCAGTAATACCGTTTGCAGAACCTGCTACTTTAAAGTCCATATCACCTAAGTGATCTTCATCACCCAAGATGTCAGAAAGTACTGCGAAACGCTCGCCTTCCTTCACTAAGCCCATTGCGATACCCGCAACTGGTGCTTTAAGCGGAACACCTGCATCCATAAGTGATAATGAAGCACCACATACAGAAGCCATTGAAGATGAACCGTTAGATTCAGTAATGTCAGATACAATACGAATTACATACGGGAAGCGGTCAGCAGCAGGAAGAACTGCTTGAACACCACGACGTGCTAAACGACCATGACCAATTTCACGACGCTTAGGACCAGATTCACGGCCTGTTTCACCTACAGAGTATGCAGGGAAGTTGTAGTGCAACATGAAGTTGTCAGTTTTAGTACCAGCAAGGGTATCAACCATTAACGCATCACGAGTATTACCCAAAGTTGTTGTTACCAACGCTTGAGTTTCACCACGTGTAAATAATGCAGAACCGTGTGCACGATCTAATACGCCAACTTGAACGTCGATAGCACGAACAGTTTTAGTATCACGGCCATCAATACGTGGCTTACCTGACAAGATGTTGTCACGTACTGTACGGTATTTAAGGTCTTCGAATAATTCGTTTACTTCATCAGCAATACCAGTTTCGTCATTTTCTGGAACGAACTGAGCTACAGCTTCTGCATAAAGTGCATCAAGTGCCGCGTAACGATCTTGTTTAACCGCAATTGTATATGCTTCAGAAATTTTAGCTTCAAAAGCTGCTTTTAATTGCTCAAGAAGAGCTTCGTTTTTAGTTGGAGCAACCCAAGTTGACTCAACAGCACCAGCAGCGGCAGCAAATTCTTTAATCGCTTGAATTGCAATTTGCATTTCGTCATGACCGAAAAGCACAGCACCAAGCATTTGGTCTTCTGAAAGTTCTTTCGCTTCAGATTCAACCATCAATACAGCAGATTCTGTACCTGCAACCACAAGGTCAAGGTCACTTTCTTTCAACTGTTCGAAGTTCGGGTTAAGAACATATTCACCGTTGATTAAACCAACACGTGCGCCACCAATTGGACCACGGAAAGGAGTACCAGCAATAGACAATGCTGCTGATGTACCAAGCATTGCTGCAATGTCAGCATCCATAGTTTTGTCAGAAGAAACAACTGTTGCTGTTACTTGGATTTCGTTGAAGTAACCTTCTGGGAACAACGGACGAATTGGACGGTCAATAAGACGTGAAATTAAAGTCTCAGCTTCAGAAGCACGACCTTCACGCTTACCGTAACCACCAGGAATACGACCAGCTGCATATTGTTTTTCTTGATAGTTAACTGTTAACGGGAAGAAGTCTTGACCTGCTTTTGCTTTAGGTTGAGCAACAACTGCAACTAAAACAGTTACGCCACCCATAGTGATTAAAACTGTGTTTGCTTGACGTGCAACGCGACCCGTTTCTAAAACGACTTGATGTTGACCGAATTGGAATTCTTTACGAACGATATTAAACATTGACATGTATTGTATTTTCCTAATTTTATTCTAGTGAGACCCCTAAGGTTTGGCATTCAGACTACACCGATTGGTAGATAAATGACAAAGCTTAGAAGCCATCACACTAGATCAATTATTTAAAATAAGTTAAACGCAAAGAAGGAGCGCACAAGCGCCCCTTCTAAAAATCACTTAACCTAACATTAAGTGAAACTCTCTTTTCAGCGATAAAGCATTGCGACATGCGAAATAGCGAAAACAAAGTAAAAATCGAATTAACGACGTAAACCTAAAGCACCGATCAAAGCAGTGTAACGACCGTGGTCTTTACCATTTAAGTAGTCGAGCAATTTACGACGTTGGTTAACCATACGGATCAAACCACGACGGCTGTGGTGGTCGTGTTTGTGAGCTTTGAAGTGACCTTGTAAATCATTGATTTGAGCAGTCAATAAAGCTACTTGTACTTCTGGTGAACCAGTGTCATTTTCAGCGCGAGCAAATTTAGCAATGATCTCTGCGCGGTCTGCATTAGTTAAAGCCATTCGATTTCTCCGAGATGCTTAAAAAAGTAAACGATATGAATCAGTTGAGGCAACTGACTGCCGTGCATCACTACAGCAAGTCGCCTATTTTAAGGTATCTATAGGTGGATTGCAAAATAGTTTTCAGTAACTTGTCATTTTAGACACTGACATCAGGTCCTTAACCCTGCACACTAGCCTCGAATAAAAAGAAAGAAGCGCGAGGGACGTGTGAAAATTTTTTCAACCAACACTTGTCCAGTACCGGGCAATATTGAGCAAGTCATTCGACAAAAAGATGAAGTTGCTGCTGAACAGGGTGGAATGAGTGATCATCAGATTCAAAAAATCTGGAAAAGTATAGAAGCACTATATAAAACCGGAAACTATCCACTCATTACCTTTTGTTTACGCAGACAAGGTAAAATTTTGCTGAATCGAAGCATTGGATATGCCCAAGGGAACTCTCCGGCAGGACTTCAAGAAAATGCCCTGATTGCAACACCCGATACACCTGTTTGCCTATTTTCAGCATCAAAGATGATCACAGCCATGTTGATTCACCTATTAGATGAAAAGGGCGAAATCAATTTGCTTGATCCTGTAAGCTACTATATTCCGGAATACGGCGTAAATGGTAAGCGCCGTGCAACGCTCTTTCATTTATTAGCACATCGCGGCGGCATTCCCTATATTGATGGCGATGTCACACCAGATTTATTATTTGATAAAGACGAAATTTTAAAACGTTTATATGCTGCCCGACCTGTGTCTCCTGCTGGTAATCATCTCGCCTATCATGCGGTTACGGCAGGTTATATTTTAGGAGAAGTCATTGAACGGGTGACTGGGCAAGACTTACGTGAATTTGTACATCAAACTATCGAAAAACCAATGGGGATGCCTTATTTCAATTATGGCTTAAAACCAGAATACCGTTCAAAAGTCGCCTTAAACTGTGCAACAGGTCTGCACCCACGCCTTGGTACCGATCACTACCTGAATCATGTATTAGGTGGTAGTTTACAACTTGCAGTTGATGTAACTAACGATAGTCGTTTTATGGATACCATTTGCCCAGCCGGTAACATCTATACCAGTGCAGAACAAGCTGGACGTTTCTTTGAAATGCTTTTAAGTGGCGGAAGCTACGGCGGTCAGCAAATCTTCAGTGAAAAAACTATTTTCAGAGCGACTCTTCCCACCACAGGCGTTAACATTGACCGTACTTTGCTAATTCCAATGCGCTATGCTTTAGGTCCAATGTTAGGCAGCAACCCTGTTGGCCTTTTTGGTCCAATGACAGGACAAGCATTTGGCCATTTAGGGTTTTCTAATATCTTATGCTGGGCTGACCCTGAAAGAGATATTAGTGTTTCCCTATTAACAACAGGTAAATCGGTCGTGGGTACCCACCTGCCTGCTTTAGCTAAAGTTCTCTATCAAATCTCAACTCAATGTCCGCGTATACCGAGAGATCAACGCCGTTCTTTATTCGGTAGCGACTCTCATGAGACTGACTTAGTGTAGAGGCAAATAAAAAACCCAAGCATTTCTGCTTGGGTTTTTGGCGCTGTAGTTTTTGTTTATCGTGTTATTACTGTTTTTATTGTCGTTGGTGAGATGCTAGTCACATCCTTCTTGTTGTTTTAACTCACTTCCGTTGTTTTTGTTTCTATTTCCTTATGTGATGTATTGTGACATATCCAATTATGAAGAAAAGTAGTATTTTTCTTATCATCATGTAAGTAAAAACGTACAGGTCTGTCTAATATTTGGCAAATGACCACTTTTAACATTTAACGTACAGTTCTGTATAACATTTAACTTAACAATTCACAGGAAAAATGCCTGTTTTAAAAACATATTACAGATAAATATATTGATATTATTGATTTAAATCTTTACAAGAAAACATCGTGTGGAGAGCGCTAAAAGCAAAGCTTTCTCATACTTTTTGAAAGGTAATAAAAATTAGGATATAAAAAAGCCTTGTAGTCTCTCCCAAAACTACAAGGCTTAGCGGCTGTAAGTTTCCTCTTTATACACCTACTTCATTGTAAGTTCGCAGTCTCTCGACTTAAGTTGTTATTATTGTGCGATTTTGCCCGACATTCCTTGCCAAGCTCGTTGTGCGTTTATAATCTCAAAAACACGGGGTGTACTCTAGCAGCAAATATCTCGAATCTATGTAAGCTTTTTCTTACAAGTGTAAAAATATTAAGTTTGGCTTAACGAACTAACCGATTAACTTTTTGAACTAAACCACTTTTTCGTGTCGTACGAACTGTAAATGCCTGTAATAAAGCCTCTTGGTCAACTAAAAGACTGACTACCTTCTTAGCTCGTGTAATCGCAGTGTAAATAAGTTCTTGGCTTAATAAGTTCTTTGCAGCCTGATCAAGAACAACAGCAGTATGTGTAAATTCAGACCCTTGTGATTTATGAATTGTTAAGGCAAAAGCACTTTGAATGCTTTTAGGCAATCGATTTGCAGCGACCCATTTATTCAAACTTGGGAAATATACTTCAAACTGCTGTGGCTGAGTTCTATGTTCAAAACACAAACCAATGTCTCCATTTGAAATACCGAGTTGATAATCGTTATAGGTCATCATTACCGGACGGCCCACATACCACCCTCCGACAGTCACGATTGATAACTGTTGCTGTATCCAACGCTGCGCATATTGGTTTAACTGCTGCAACCCAAACGGGCCATGACGAACAGCCGTTAAAATACGGTAGTCATCAAATGCTTTTACTACATTTTGGATCTGTTCAATCGAGCGCTCTTCCTGCAAATAGTTCTTTAGACTTTGTATATACCCTTGGAAACCGAGCATTAGCTTTTGATAATAAAGATCTAGGTCTAATTGATTCCCTTCTGGTAAATATTCAAGCTGAACTACATCGGGCATATCTGTTTGTAGAAGTATAGGCTTTAATTCTGAAGCTTGAACAATATCAATTTCAAACCGCTGTAAAACCTCTACATGATCTTGTTGATGGGTTTGCGCCTGAATAAATCTAGCAACTTGCCCAATCAGTGCCCCTTCAGCGAAACGGCGACTGGTTTGTAATTGTACCCTGTTGTCAGCCAATGCCTGTATTTGTTGCAAATCTGCAAGTACCGCCCCGACATCAACGGAAGCGAGTTGATTTGCATCTCCTAATAAGATAATTCGACAAGACTCGGGCACAGCTTCAAATAATAACGTTGCCAGATTTAAATCCAGCATAGAAGCTTCATCCACGACAATAACATCATAAGGCAAAGGTTGTTTTTGATTAAACCGTGGTGTTTGGCTATGTCCCATCCCTAATAAGCGGTGAATCGTTTGTGTTCCCTGATTCCTTAGCTCTTCACTCATTAATCCAGATTCAAGCAATTTAGGGTCGTTAAACGAGTTCTGTAAAGCCTCTTGCATGCGCTGTGCTGCTTTACCTGTTGGAGCAGCCATCGCTACACGAATATGCGGAATTGCCTGGCTCAGCACAGCAATAATACGTGCCAGCGTATAAGTCTTACCTGTACCCGGCCCACCCGTAATAATACTCAAGCTTTGCCGAGCAACCATCTGCAAAGCTGCCTGTTGATGAGGATCGATGAGTAGGTCCAGATAGTCTTCACAAGCTACGGGTTGAATTAACTGTTGCTTTAATCGACAAATTTGTTCTGCAAGTCGTTGCTCTAGGTGCCAATATCGGTATAATGCCAACCCCTGCTCATCGTAGACGCACGGCGCAACTTTTGAAGTTGCTTGATCGGCAGATATAGCAAGCTGACCAAGTGCTGCAATTTGCTCTGAACAGATATCGATACAACTATCGCCTTGTAAGCTCGCTTCAATAAGCTGCTGCAAGTAAGAAGTGGCTTCTGACACTTGCGATTGTTCAGTAAATGGAGCCTGATTTAAGAAGCTACTCCATGTTGTTAACCAGCTTAAATCGGCTTGTTCAGGGCTATTTAGGTTGTCCACACACTTATCCACCTAGTTTTCCACACGCTTGTCCACATGGTTATAGACAGGCTTATCCACATGTCAAGTATTTGTTAATCTTCAAATTACGCATTTTATCAGCATTTTTCATGCTATTTTATCCTCAGCAAAATACCCCAAAATGGCATCAAGACGAAGAATAAACTCGACGCTAGGTTCCCAATAATAATGCCCCTGCTCCGCTTCACCATTCATACCACGTAAATAAAGATAAGTTGCCCCACCTAAATGTTGCTCAATTTGGTAATCCTGCATTTTGACTTGCAAATAACGATGTAATGCAACGAGATATAAACCTGCCTGTAGCCAGTAACTTGCTAAAGACATGCTTTGGGCAATGCTATCGCTACGATAATCTGCAAGATCATCCCCTAAGTAATTACTTTTATAATCGGCAATGTGGTAACGATGACCATCAAAATAAACCAAATCGATAGAACCATTAAGGTAACGCGCTGAACGAGCTTCAAGCAGTTCTGGCATATGCAAACCATACTCAGCGAAGAGTTGCTGAATACGTGTCATCGCTAAAACCCGATCTGAAAGTGCCAAATAAAAAGGAAACTCTGACAAATACTGCTCTTGTTGGAGCTGATTTAGCCGGAAACCTTGATAAAGCGGTGTTCGCAAAATATCTTTCAACCAGTCTGCAACTGACTGGTAAAGCAGGCTCTCGGCGTCCTCTTGCTCTGGGAAGCTCTCGTTATATTTATTAAGTAAATCTTGCCAAAGGCCGCTATAGTCATTTTTAAAACGACGACGTATTTCTATGATCCACTCATCTGAACATTGAAAATCGATATGCTCAAATATTTCATGTAAGAAATTACCGGCAAGCGTCCCTCTAGGAAAATTATTCTTTATCCAGTCAATCGGCTGAGCACTGTTTGCTTCAGCAGTGTTAATTAAGTCTAACTCATCTTCTGCTAATACAGCATCATTGCTCTGACTGGCCAATAAATCTATGCCAGCCTTATGTTTTAAATGCTGTGCCAAGTAACTGAAACTGGTTTTCCCTCTCGAATAAAAACGTTGTTCAGGAAACCGTTTTGCTTGTATTTCAATAACACTGGTTTGCTTGGTTACATGAATTGCGTGTGGAATCTGTTCCAAAACCATTTCATCCGTACAACAACGGTGTTGAAAAGGCTCAGCTCTATTTTTCCAAAATGCGAGTCCTGATACCGATTTACCATCAATATCTTGTAGGACAGCATAGACGCGGTGGCTTGCTCGCGTTAAAGCGACATACCAAAGTCGATTCTGTTCAGCGAGCGCTCGTTCTTCGTGCTGCTTAAGTTCTATTTCATTCAAATAAGTCTTGTCAGCAATCGCAACGACACGTTGAGTCAAAGTCTGGTTTGAGTCCGGTTGGACTACATCTTGGGTCGAAAAATTGAGTGTTTTATTATTTTCTCGAAAGGGCTTATCTGCACCTAATAAAAATACAATCTTAAATTCCAGCCCTTTTGACTGGTGAATTGTCATGAGCTGAACACCAGCTTCGCTCGATAATTTACGCTCTAACTCCCAATCACGGTCAAGAGGAGAACGCAACTGTTTGAGATACCAGTGATAAAGGTTCTGAGCACCTGAGTATTTCTCACTGTGCTGACTCAGAATTTCAGTTAAATGACGCAAGTTCACCACAACCCGTTCATTATCTTTACTTTGAGCTGCAACCAAATTTTGCCATATATCAAACTGGATGAGGCATTGTTGCCAAGCCACTAAAAAGCCTTGAGCGGACCACAATTCTCTAATCGTGTCAAAACCAGACATAAATCGGCTTAACCCTTCGGCTGTCTGCTCAAGCTGCAATAGTTGCTTTAAATCCATAGCAAATAGACGGCTAATTAAAGCTCGCTTCACTTTTGCCTCATCGTAAGGATGAAGTATGGCGGTCAGCAAAGCCCCCACGTCTTGAGCAATCGTACAATCGAAAACACTTCGTTTTGATGGCCTATTAACCCGAATTCCTAAACGTTCTAGCTCAAATTGAACTTTATCCAGCCCATCATGATTACGAGACAATACTGCAATATCATCTTCGTTTAAGGTTTGAGTCTGAGCATCTTTTTGAAAATATAGTTGTCCAGCATGTGACTGGTTGAGTAGATCTCGAATCTTCCAAGCAACTTGCTGAGCCTCTGTTTCTTTATCTTTGAGCATTAACCAGCGCAAAGGGTGAGGATTATGATTGTTCTGCTCAATCAGCACAGGATGAGACCGAGTGCCTGCTCGAATTGGGTCATATTGAACTTCTTCACCAAAGTCGATTTGTCTTTGAAATAAGGCATCGACCACTTCAACCAGATCAGCAACTGAACGATGGTTATGAATTAACTTATATTCACGACCATGTTTGGCTTGAATATCTTTATAGGCATTTAAGAAGGTGAGCATATCCCCACCGCGGAAACCGTAAATCGCCTGTTTACGGTCGCCCACCATAATCATGCAACCTTTTTTGTAGCGCTCTGGATGGCGCCAAATGCTCGCCAGCATATCGTCTTGATCTTGGTTGGTATCCTGAAATTCATCAACCAAAATTAAGGGATATCGAGCCTGCACAAATACAGCAAAACGTTGCCCCTGCTCACCTTTTAAAGCTTCAGAAAGTGTACGAATTTGCTGAGAAAAAGTAGTCTCACCTTTATTTTGTAAAACCTGTGGTAAGCGTTTTTTAACCTCCACACATAAATAGGCTTTTAAATAAATATGAAGCTGGTCGAACTGCTCGGCGTAGTTTTTCAGCACACCAAATAGCTGTTGAATCTGTTGAATACAAGGATGCTGATAGAATCCATCTGAAATTTCAGCAGGACATTTCTTGAAAACTTTCTGATCGGCAAGTTGACCTAAAAACTTAAAAACAAGCTCACGTTGTGCAGTCAAAGACCCATCAAAAACCAAAATGCTGTCGCTTTGCGTTAGAACTTGTAAAAGCTGCGGTAAACACTCGCTAAATAATTTGTTAAACGCCCCATTCCGAAATATTGTGCCGCTCACATGTTTATAGTGCTCGCCATCAAGCTGGTAATAGTTCTCTAAAAGGCTTAAGTCAATTTCTGTTGCTAACTGTTTGAGCTGTGCAAGTTGTTCAAATTGAATGGTTGGTTTTTCAGGAAGCTTAAAATGAGCCGAACTAAAATTAAGTGAGTCTTCAACCAGTTTAACAAAACTATCAACACTCTTAAGCTCACCTGCCAAATACAATGCATCAATCACGGTTTGAGGTTGAGACTGTATCCATTCACGTAAAACATCATGAATCAGTTGTCGGCTATAGGTTTTGGCATCATCGGTAATTTGAGCACGTTCAATTTTTCCGCTCTCAAAAGCAAACTCACGTAATAGTTTTTGACTAAAGCTATCGAGTGTCCCGACAAATAACTCGTCTAATTGATCTATAACCAGTTTTAAACGTTCACACGCATAGGCAATACGCGTCGCAAAATGCTTTAGAATATGCTGGAGTAATAAGTCAGATTCTTGCTCGGCCTGCGTAAGTAACTCTTGTTCCGTAAAACTACGCTTGGCATCTAAATAACGATAAGTTTCGACCAAACGGGCACGAATACGGCTTTTTAACTCGGCAGCGGCTGCACGGGTAAACGTGGTCGCAATGACTTGTCTAGGCAAGTATTTTTCAAGAAAGATACGGACCATCAAACTTGATAAGGTATAAGTTTTTCCTGTACCTGCCGAAGCTTCAATTAAGTGTAAGCCACTAAATTCAATATCAATAATAGGTTGATAAGACACCTGTACTCTTGAGTTCATGCCTTACTCCGAATGTTGAAATTGAAAAACCGGATGATACAAATCATAGGCAAACTCATCACAAGCATGTTGAAGCAAAGCTTGCGCATCTTGTTCTTGCAAAATAAAGCTCCAGTCTTGATGCAACTTGCAAGCTTCATTTTGAGTCATATCCATTGTGGTAAATGACCCTGTCTCATTCCAGTATTTTAACAGCTCTGTATAGCTCTTCTCATCCAGTTTTGCTTTTTCTGTCTGATTTGTTGTTTCCCACTGATATGCTTTAGCTTTTTCTAACGGCTTTAATAATAAAGCGGCTGGTAGAACCAAAGGTTGTTGCTGTGCATGGCGCCAGATTTTAAACCATGGCTGTAAATATTGCCGAGCTTGCTCAGAACTTATGCCACTACAAATCACAGTTTGATCGCTAAAAACCACAATACGGCGTTTTTCAGTTCCTGCACTTCCCTCATTTAAGTAAGCTAACCAGAGTAGATATTCTAACCAGACTTTAGCGCGTCTTTTTGCGCGAGCGCTTGAAGGCTCCATACTCACCCAGTCCCGAGTTTCAGACTTCGGAACGGTAATATTCATATGAAGCTGTTTAGCAATTCGCCAAATACGCTGAGTTGTTTGTGTCACTGCTGGTGCATAATGGTTAAGGCGTTCAAGTAAACATTCTTGCTCAAAAACACCTTGTTGCCATGCGCTATATTTGACTTTACCGACAGGCAACTGATCAATTAATACTTCAGGTTGTGCTTGCTGTTCAGATTGTTGTAAAAAATGTCGAATCGCATAGCGCCCTAAACCATCTAATAATAAAGGTTCATTTTGGTCGAGCACTCCGACACTTCCTAAGTTTTCTACCCCTAAAGTTTTCAAATATAATCGTGCAGGGAATGTTACATCCTGTATCCACTGCTGGCTTTCTAAAACCAGTATGTCAGGTATTTGTAGCGGATAGGTCGTGTTCGCCCAAGGCTGACGGTTTCCTGAGACTTGCTGAATTTGTGTAGCGACCTTAAACCAGTGATCTTGATAACGAATAACACGCTTCTCTACAGTAAAACCTTTCGGGTCAAAGGGCTGTAAATCATGGAAGTGATGGAGTTGTTTTAACTGTGAAGGTATCTCAATCCCTTCAACAACTATATTTTCAGGTTCACCATCTTCAGCTTTCACAATCAAGGCAAGATGTTCACGGAACTCTTGAAGAATACTGGAAGGTTCGCGTACCTCGCCATCGTTCACATCAAAGCCGTTATAAAACAGCCATAAATTTTCTTGGGCTAATAATAAAGCATCTAAAAAAGCACCTTGATCATCTTCAAGTCGAGAGCGGTCACCTAACTGTTGGCGTAGTGCATCCATTAAATCAAATGGAACGTGGGTATCACGGTTTGGAAATTGCCCTGCATCAAGATTTAACATGACCTTTAAGCGATAAGGTAGCGGCCGAATATGCCCAATTTGGGCAAAGGTAATTTGTCCTGTCGGTTCAGCTTGTGCACTTTGGCTTTCTAAAGTCCGTTGAATTTCTTCAATAATATAAGGCAGAGGCAAGGTAATTTTGCGCAAAGTTCCTGTTTCTGCCTCGGCGTAATAACTTGCGAGCGTTAACATTCGTTCTTGTTTTTTAACTATTTCCCGCACAGCTTTTAAAGCAGCAACACCGACCTGCTCAAATTCAACAATATCTTTGCCTAGCACTTGGAGCCAATATTCAACAGTATAGACTTTTCCTTGTTCGTGCAGAGTTAGCCAATCACGGCGCTCATTCAAATCTTGATAAATCTGAATGAGTGTACCAATCAGCTCGAAATCGCTCGGTTGGACTTTGGCATAACTCAACACTTGATTGAACCTTGCATGCACAGGCACAGCAATGCCAAGGGCCAATCGCTCTAAGGCAAATTTAAAGCTATATCGATAATCATCATCACCGTCACACAAACTGCGCTTGAGATGCTCTGCATCAAGCCCTCGTTTAAAGCCAGCATCGGCAAGTAAATTTAAAATTCGCTCAACCTGAACATACTCAAGTTCGTAACGTTGCTGGGTCGCATGCAAGCTTAACCAGTCAGCAAAATCATCAAAGCTAAAACGGCCCTGCATCAGCTGAATACGCCCAATCACGGCACGCCAAGCATTAAGTGCATCAAGTGAGGCAACACCTGCGATTTTCACAGGCAAATGTACACCCTGCTCAGTAGCAGTAGCGGGAAATACACTTCGAATTAAAGGCTCAATATCAGCCAAATTAGGAACTAAAACTAAAATATCGTTTGGACGGCGCGGCTGCTCATGTGGTTTAGCCAACCAACAGATTAATTGCTCTTTTAATACTTCAAGCTGACGTAAAGTTGAATGACAAACATGAATCTGAATCGAGTCATCGTCTGGGGCAAGCTCATATTGTTTCGCTTGTGGTTCTACCAAATGTAAAATATCTGACTGAACTTTACCGAGTAAACTTTCTGGAAAATCATCTACAAAAGCATCCACCCACTTACCTTCTTCGCCCGTGGACAAATTTGATAATAGCGAAAAGTGGTCGCGGGCTTGCTTACCCAATCTGGTTAAAAGCGGATGTCTGGACTCACGCGCTTCAGCATTAAAATTGAGTGTGAATTTATTAAAAAACTCACTAATTTCAGTGTCTGTAGCCTTCGGATTTTGCGCAATAAAACGCTCTTTTACCCTTAAGTCATAACGTTGCTTCCAGAGTGGATCGACACTATCGGCCCAATATTCTTGTGAAGGGTTATAATGCAAAATCAGCACATCAACGTATTGCCCTAAACGGCGCAAAAACTGTAATTGGCTTGGCGGTAAATCTAACAACGTAAAGATCACCACTTGATTAGGTAATCTTGAAATAGCACGCTTACTGCGGTCCGGATGATCTAATTCTTGCCAAAACAACTCATCGATTTGCTGCATCTGCACAAAATCATCATGAAAATGTTGTTGCCATAACCAACGCTGCCAACGTTCTAACTCTTGCGTTTGATGCAATGCAAAAGCAGTCACTTCTTCATCTTTTTGTACAATATATTTTTCAATATCCAGTGATCGGCCCTGCCCCCAAGCAGACAACCAGTTTTCCGGACAAGTACAACTATTTTCACAACCACGCTGGCACTGTCCACGATAAATCATATAGTTACTAAATAAATCAGCAACCTGCTCAGCGACCCAATACAGCATTTTTTGTTTTTTTAATTGTTTATCTATGCCTTGTTCGAGACGATCTGCGCTGTCATAAATACGCTGAACAATAGAATGTAAAGGATGCGACGTATCGATGCTCATCGTGTCAGGTTGAATAAATTCGTGCAAAGCCTGATGCACCCGCCATTTAAAAATCAAACGGGGGATGTTCGCTTTACGAACCTGCTCTTTATGCGCAGTTAAAACTTGCTGATAGGCAAACCATTGGAAACCTCGTACCCGTTGATGAAACTGGTAATTGGCACTCATGCCTTGCTGTTCTGCAAGTTTTTGTATCAGCCACTGCTCGACCGCAGGACTTGGAACAATAAAATGTTGGGTTTTCAAAACCTGTAATGGATGCGTTGAAGCTTGAGATGTAGACGCCAATACACCTTGCAACAACACATCAATACGTTGACTTTGAATAACATGGATCCCCATTTATTTCATTTCCTGCTTGCATAATTTATGCACAAAATCATAAACATTCATTACTATACAACTGAATCTGACTATGTCACGTTGGTTTAAACACAGCATAATTTAACTTAAGGTGTCACTTACACTTGGTTTGAATGACGCCATCAAAAACTTATACAGGTAGACATTATGAAAATTGACAAGATTCCTGACTATATTGATCCTAGCCTAAATCTGGAACAAATTCGCGATGAGTGCCATGATCTCATCAAAAAAAGAGCTTACGTCTCAGCCGGAGCGGCAATTGTACCGATTCCTTTTTTTGACGTAGCGGTAGATTTGGGAATTTTGTCGCACCTGATTCCAGATATCAATTCCCGTTTTGGTTTAGCGCCTGAACACGTGAGCGTTTACGACCCAAAAACTAAAACTATTCATTGGGATGAGTTACGTAAACGCGGTTTTGAATTTTCAGGTTTTGTAGTCGCACGTACTACCGTTAAAAAAACATTTAACGGCTTTTTGGGCAAAATCGTAACAAAACAGGTGACTAAATTTATACCGCTAGGCGGACAAATTGTAGCAGCAAGTTTAGGCTATTTCATGATGAAAAAAATAGCAGAAACTCATCTGAATGACAGTTATAACCTTGCAAAACGTATTCAGCAAAAAAGTCGTGGTACAATTGTAAATTAATATGTGCATTTTAGCTGAGAGCTTAGTCTGCTCTCAGCTGTTTTAAAACTGCTCTTAATACTTCCAGACGTGCCGTATATTTATCATCAGTTGCGACGATATACCACGGTGCATATTCAGTACTGGTTCGCTCAAACATATCTGCGGCGGCTTTTAAATACTCGTCCCACTTATCACGATTACGCCAATCTTCTGCGGTAATTTTAAAACGTTTATGCGGTGTCTCTTCTCTGGCCTTAAAACGCTGCTCTTGCTCGTCTTTACTAATCGCCAGCCAAATTTTTACTACAACCGTTTGACTATCAAATAAATCTTTTTCAAAGCGGTTAATTTCATCATAAGCACGCTGCCATTCTAAAGGCGAAGCAAATCCTTCAACACGTTCAACGAGTACGCGCCCATACCATGTCCGGTCAAAAATCGTAATTTTTTCGGCTTCATTAATGCGGTTCCAAAAACGCCATAAGTAAGGATGCCGAGCTTCAAAGCGTTCAGGTGCACCAATACAATGAATATCGTATTCACGTGGGTCTAAGTTTTTAACAATTCGCTTAATCGCCCCGCCTTTACCGGCAGCATCCATACCTTCAAAAGCAATCACGACATTGCGTTTATCAAAACGCATGGCATCAGCAATTTTTTTGCTTAGTTTATCGAGCTCTTTTTTATATTCAGCTTTTTCAAGTGGTGCATTAGAAGGTTTTAATAAACTCTCTGGAATTTTAGCCTGCTGCCATTTTCCTTTAACTTCGGTTTCATGCTCTGGAAGTTGACGCATATGTTGTAAAAGGTATTGAGCAAAAAACTGATCACGCTGTTTTTCATCTTCACCATCAATAATGTACCAATCGTCGGTAAAGCGACGGCGTAACTTTTGCAAAGTGTCATATTGTTTTTTATTACGCCAGTCTAGGCCATGAAGCTTATGCCAATGTTGCTCTGACGGGTCTATTTTGTCTAAACGTTTTTGTAGTGATTTCCATGAAAGATCAAACCAGACTTTAATCACATCAACGTAGTTATTTTTTATATCTTGCTCAAATGCCCGCATATTTTCAACGTATTCATCAAAGCGCGCTTCATCTAAAGGTTCGGAAACATGTGTCGCGGTGACCAATAAATCGCTATACCAGTTGCCGAACATCACCACAATTTGTCCTTCAGTCGGAATAAACGCTGAGTAAGATTGCCAAAATGCCTCATTGTCCGTCAGCACACGTGGCGCGTCTGCTTTAACTCGTAAATATCGTGGATCTAGCCATTCACGAAGTTGCTTAACGGCCTCGCCTTTTCCTGCCAGTTCAATACCACTCATTAAAATGAGTGTGCTTTTAGCGTTGGGTTTTCCCCGACTTTCTTTTAACGCATATTGTGCTTCAATCAAGTCGACTGAAAGCTGTTCTTCATCACGAATCTCAAATTTTGGTTGTTGTTCACTCATAGTCCACAGCTCTAATCTTTTATTGTTTAATTTCGAAGATCTTTAACTTATGCGGTTAATTGATGAATTGCTATACAAATTATGTCATTGCGACAAAAATCTGCCTAAGAATTGACGCATGAATCATTTTTTTTACATCTACTCGCCATAGTACAAGGTTACAATGCCTTTTATGATTTTTTGCAAATAGCCCAATATTAGAGCCTTAAATGTCTAAACTCGCTGCTTTTGATGATCTTTTACAACAATATAAAACATTTAATTATCACGACAATCCTGTGCTTGCCCAACGTTTGCAAGATGTACAAACATGGCTAAAAGAGCGGATGAAAGATACGCATCACGACTTTTTTAATTTGCCAGCGCACAAGCTCATGTCAGAGTACTTTTTAAATCGTTTATATGGCGGTCCAGAGTTTGATGCCTTGGCAGCTCAAATTGAACGCCTATTGAAATATGCGCATAAAGCAGAAAAAGTTTTACCTGAAAATGCAATTAAAACAGGCACTAAATCGGTAAGTTTGGCTGTACTTGCCACTCGACTTGATGAGCAAGTAGCAATGCAACTTCTTGAGGACTATCCGGCAGATACCGTACTCAATGATGAGATTATGCGTTTAACCTTAATCAAGCTCGATCAAGCAGAAGAGCGTTATCAACAGCTTGCCCTTCTTGATGATTTAGGAGCAGCGCTCGATAAATACATGCGCTCATTTATGATGTTTACTGCTTTTAAAATGTGTAAAGGTATTGCCCAAAAATATCACTTCGAATTGATGTATGATTTCATTCAAGATGGTTTTAGTGCGATGAAACCGTTAAAATCAGCCGAGACCTTTATCAAGACTTTTACTGAAAAAGAACGCCAGATTATTGAAAATGTACATTCAGGGCATCCGAATCCGTTTAGAGTGTGATAAGGTCGGCACATAGAAAAACTCAACCTCGCGAAGTTGAGATTTTATTCATTATATTTGCGTGATGATGCCTGTAAAAATAGACAAAATCTGTCATCATGCAGAACTTATTCCGTTTCACTTGAGTTTGAGTCTAGGAGAGACAATATGTCTAACGAAAACCAAAAGCCAACATCTCCAACTGAGCAGGCACAAAGTTCAGACAAAGTTAGCCCATTCCTAAGCTCACCTTTACCTCAAGGTACACCTCAAGGGCAACAACAATCTTTACAGCAAACCTTAACAGACACACCTGTGAATGGTTCTGTACCTAAATACAATTTACCTCGTGGTGCTGGTAATACCGGCAACGTTGGTGAAACCACACACTTTGGTTACTCAACAGTTAGAACTGAAGATAAAGCACAAAAAGTTGCAGAAGTTTTCCACTCGGTTGCAAGCAAATATGACTTAATGAATGACTTGATGTCATTTGGTATTCACCGTTTATGGAAGCGTTTTGCAATTAACATGTCTGGTGTTCGCCGTGGTCAACACGTGTTGGATATTGCGGGTGGTACAGGCGACTTAGCAAAAGTATTTAGCCGTGAAGTTGGTCCGCAAGGTCATGTTGTACTTTCGGACATTAACGAATCTATGCTCAATGTTGGTCGTGACCGTCTAATTGATGCAGGCTGTACCAATGTCGATTTTGTACTTGCCAATGCAGAAACATTAGAACCTTTTGCAGACAACAGCTTTGATCTTGTAACAATCAGCTTTGGTTTACGTAACGTGACAGATAAAGACGCAGCACTTGCTTCTATGTTCCGTGTGTTAAAACCAGGTGGCCGTTTACTGATTCTTGAATTTTCTAAACCTGTATTTGAGCCATTCTCAAAACTTTATGACCTCTATTCATTCACCGCTTTACCGATTATGGGTAAATTGGTTGCGAATGACTCAGAAAGCTATAAGTATTTGGCTGAATCAATCCGTATGCACCCAGACCAACGTACTTTAAAAGGTATGATGGAAAATGCTGGCTTCCAGAACTGTGACTATCACAACCTTACTGCAGGTATCGTTGCTGTTCACCGTGGCTTTAAACTGTAAAGGATAACGATATGTGGTCGATTCTGGCACTCGGTGCAGTCGAACGTATCATTCATCATCTGATCGATCTGGATGCGGTTACACGCATTCAGCTTAATCAGTTACAGGGCAAAATGTTGCGTGTTGTGATTGATAGCCCGCAGCTTTCTGTCGATGTGTTCTTTGACCAAGAAAAAGTACGTCTTGAACCTACCGTAACAGCTCATAGTGAAAAGCCTTCTATTTTTGAACAGCGTCCTTTTGATGCGCAATTCAAAATTTCTGAAGCAACAGCAACTTTGCATGTTAAAGATGTCGTTGAACTGATTAAATTATTGGTCAGCGATCCAGACCAGATTGGGAATATCCCGCTCCAAGGTGATTATCACCTCCTACAGGATATTCAAAAGATTATGCAGCAAGCTGAACCTGATTTAGCTGCGCATTTATCAAGATGGGTGGGTCCTCAACTCGCTCATGAAATTGGCAAGATTCAACTTGCACCAAAACATTTAAAACGCTCCGTGCAAAGCCATCTATTTTTTGCTGAAGACGCATTAAAAGAAGATAGCGGTCTATTTGCCCCTCGCTGGGAAATGGATGACTTAACTCAAGCAACTCGCAAGCTTAATCAAGACATTGACCGTCTAGAAGCAAGATTGCAGCAACTCAATGCACAACTACAACCCTCTCAAGACTAGGTAAGATTGTATATGATTCCGCACGTTTCACGTTTACTCGAACTTTGGCGTATTGCAGCGCACTATAGACTCGATACGTTGTTCCCTGCGGATGAACTACCAGTTAAAGCTCAACGTGCATTAAGTGTTATTAAAATGCACCCAGCTGCATGGTCAAGTCGCGAACGTAGAAATCCTTTAAAGCTCAAAGAAGCTTTAGAAGAGATGGGGCCGCTTGCAATCAAGCTTGGACAATTACTGTCAACTCGACGTGATTTGATTCCACCTGAAATACTCGCTCAATTGGTCTTACTTCAAGATCAGGTAAAACCTTTTGATAGCAATGTTGCCAAACAACGTATTCAAGAATCGTTAAAAGCTGACGTTAATACATTGTTTGCACGATTTGATGACCAGCCATTAGCTGCTGCATCAATTGCCCAAGTACATACTGCTGCTTTGCATGATGGTCGCGAAGTTGTGGTTAAAGTGACTCGTCCTGACATTCGCAATCAAATTTTACAAGACTTTGAGATTTTGGCATGGTTAGGCAATACCTTAGAAAGCCGCCTTGAAGCTGCTCGTGCATTGCATCTCACCGAAATTATTCAAGACTACCGCCAGATCATTTTAAATGAACTGGACTTGAGTATTGAGGCAGATAACACACGTCGTATGCGCCATTACTTTACTGGCTCAACCATGATGTATGTACCAGAAGTCTACATGGACACCAAAGATGTCATGGTGGCTGAGCGCATTACTGGTGTGCCTATTTCAGATACAGCTACCTTTGACCGTTTAGGCATGGATCGCGCACAACTTGCAGAAAAAGGATTAACTATTTTCTTTACGCAAGTCTTCCGCGATAACTTTTTCCATGCCGACATGCATCCCGGTAATGTCTTTGTAGAAACCATTAATCCAAGCAATCCACGCTTTATTGCGCTGGACTGTGCGATTATGGGCGAGCTATCTAAACACGACCAGATGACGGTTGCCCGCATGTTGCTTGCTGTCATGAACAGCAACTTTATGCAGCTTATTCAAATTGTGCATCAAGCTGGCTGGATTCCACCGGGTACAGATCAAGACGCGTTAGCACGTGAAATGCGCCGCACTGTTGGGCCAATGGTGTCTAAACCAATGGATCAACTTGATTTTGCGGGTATCTTAATTCAAGTCATGGACATTGCTCGTCGCTTCCATTTAGAAATCCCACCACAGCTCATGCTGCTACTCAAAACTTTAGTGCATGTAGAAGGCTTAGGGACTGACCTTTATCCGCAGCTCGACATCTGGAAATTGGCAAAACCAATTTTGACGGAATGGGTCAAATCCAACATGAACCCAGTCAAAAATGTAAAAGAGCTCGGCCAGCAATTACCTGATCTGCTTTTAGGTGCTCAAGATTTCCCAAGCTTAATTATTGACAGCCTAAATGGTTTAAAAAATCAGTCAGCTTGGCAAGACCGTCAGTTACGTGAAATTCAGCAACTTCGTTTGCAAATGGAACACCAACAACGCCGCAGTTGGATGTTCGGTAGTAGCATGCTGATTTTACTGACTATTGCGATTATTAGTCCTTGGTTTGTCTCGATTATTCTGATTGTGCTGAGTAGTTTATTAGCACTTTGGCGCATATTGAAATAAGTTCAAAATCCCTTGCCAGTGCAAGGGATTTTTTATGGAAAAACTTTAGTTTTAAAAAAATTTATAGCTCAACTATTCATTCATTGCTAAATTGAACCCATAAATGCTTCAAAAGAATAAACAATGAAAACACCTCATTTTGCCATTATTGGTGCAGGCACGGCAGGTTTAGCCACTGCGATTTTGCTCGCCCGTGAAGGCAACCACGTTACTATTTTTGAACAAGTTGATGAGTTATCTCCAGTAGGTGCAGGTTTACTGCTACAACCTGCGGGCTTAGCCGTATTTGAGCACTTAGGTGTGCTCGACAAAGCCCTAACCTTAGGTGCGAAAGTCACAGGCTTAGAAGGACAACTTCCAGACAAGCGTCTTTTAGTGAACAGTCACTATCACGAAGCATCAGCAAATCTTTATGGTTTAGGTATACACCGTGCCACTTTATGTCATGTGCTCACTCAAAAGCTTAGTGAATATTCAAGCCAAATTACTTGGCGTATGAACCACTCTGTTGAAAGCTTTGAGGAACATAACAATGAGGTTCGGCTATTCGGCATTCATCAAAACCAAAAGTTTGATGCTTGCTTTGATGGCCTACTTATTGCCAACGGTGCGCGTAGTCAATTAAGACCTAAAGCATGGGTAAAGGTTGACCAAGCTTACCCTTGGGGTGCGGCGTGGAGTATCGTGCCTGAATGCCAAGTACTCGACTCTGAAATTCTGCATCAATTTTATGATCGCTCGAAAATTATGATGGGAATTCTTCCTACAGGAGCGATTCCAACTGAACCTCAACAGCGCTTTTCAAGTGTTTTTTGGAGCTTACCTACGCCACAATTACAAAGCTTTTTACAAGATGAGCAGGCTAAACAAACTTGGTTAAAGCAAGTTTCAGAACGCTGGCCCAAAGTTGCAGAATGGCTGAAAGAGATTTTATATGACAATAAAACCCAGCCTAAATGGTTATCTGCAAATTACCGTGATGTAGTCATGAGTCAATTTGGTCAAGGTCGAATTGGGGTAATTGGAGATGCAGCTCATGCAATGAGTCCACAGTTAGGACAAGGGGCTAATATGGCATTATTGGATGCTTGGGCTTTTTCTCAATCATTGCAACAAGCTCAAAAGAACCAAAATATTGATTGGTCCCTACTCTGGCAGCATTATCACCAGCTTCGCCGTTCATCTACCCAGTTTTATCAATTTCTCAGTCGCTTACTAACACCACTTTATCAATCTGACCATTGGTGGGCTGGAGGTTTAAGAGATTTAGTTTTCCCTTGGATGTATCAAATCCCTTATTTTCGAAAAGAAATGGCGATCACAATTTCAGGCTTAAAAACAGGGCCATTCCAACAACTTGATTATGATCGAGTAGCTCAATGGTCTAAAGAAAACAGTGCTTTTAATTTAAAAAGTGAATCTCTGTCGGACTTTTAAAAGCAATCGTATTCAAGCTACTCATTAGGCTAACAAAGACAAAAAGGACAAAGAATTTTTCCTAAAACTGACGTTGATGCCGTACACTATACAAGCTATTTTTTAGCATCTGATTGAAATCAATTTATAGTTCCTATTTCTTTGGTGATTCCTCATGAATAACACGCAATGGCTCGATGAAGTAAAATTTAACGAACAAGGTCTTATCCCTGCCATTGCTCAACATCATCAAACCGGACGTATTTTGATGGTGGCGTGGATGAACCGTGAATCACTTGCGCTCACAGCAGAAAAAAATCAGGCTGTTTATTTCTCTCGCTCTCGCCAAAAACTCTGGCACAAGGGTGAAGAATCAGGTCACTTTCAAACCGTCCATGAAATTCGTTTAGACTGTGATGGCGACGTGATTGTATTACAGGTTGAGCAACATGGCGGTATCGCGTGCCATACAGGTCGTGAGTCTTGTTTCTATCGCAAACTTACCCCACAGGGCTGGGAAATTGTCGATGCACAATTAAAAGATCCTAATGCAATTTATGGTGACAAAGCCAAAACTGAAAGCCACGACCATACTCACACTACTGAACAAGTTGATGTACTTGCTCACTTAGGGCAATTGATGCAAGAGCGTAAGCAAGCAGAAGCTGATACTTCATATGTGGCAAGCCTCTACAAAAAAGGCATCAATAAAATCTTAGAAAAAGTCGGTGAAGAAAGCGTAGAAACGATTATCGCTGCCAAAGACTACGCTGCTCAAAATACAGAAAGCAATTTAAATGACTTGATTTATGAAACTGCCGATTTGTGGTTCCATAGCATTGTCATGTTGGGTTATTTCGATCTTAATCCACAACTTATTATTGACGAATTAGCTCGTCGTCAGGGTTTATCTGGTTTAGTTGAAAAAGCTAACCGCAACAAGGTTTAAAATCACTCAGTGTCGAATATCGAAAAACCTAAAGCCACCTATGAGCAAGCTATTGCCATAGATAACGCACGTCTTGGGCAATCATTTAAAGTGATTGCCTATGCGGGTACAGGTAAAACTACTACGTTACAAATGATTAGTGATGCCATGCCTGAACGGCGCGGTATGTATCTAGCATTCAACAAAGCCATTGCTGGTGAAGCGCAAAACAAATTTCATCGTAATGTGGACTGCCGTACTTTTCACTCACTCGCTTTTCGCAGTGTGCCACGAGGTGTGACCGATAAATTACGCTTGCCTCGCTTAAGTCCAAGCTTTATTGCCAAAGAATATCGACTAGAACCGATTACCTTACGGCGCATGATGGGTGGACGTTATGAAAAATACGTCTTGATGCCAAGTCGCCTAGCGAGCCTTGTCGCCAATGCAGTGAGCTATTTCTGTTCGACCAGTTCTCAATATCCAGCGCCTCGACATATTCAGGCGCCAAACTGGTTACATCCAGACGATATTACTGCACTTCAAACCCATCTTTACCCTGCTGTTGAACGCCGCTGGTTAGAGTCCATCGACCCAAATCATCAGGCAGGAATTGGTCACGATATTTACCTCAAACTTTGGGCATTATCTGAACCTAACATTCCAGCCGATTATGTGCTATTCGATGAAGCACAAGATGCTGACCCTTTAATGTTGGGTATTTTACTTCGTCAGAAAAATACGCAGGTCATCTATGTAGGTGATGCACATCAGCAAATCTATGCGTGGCGTGGTGCGATTAATGCAATGCAACAATTGCCGCTGCCAGAGTCTCGCCTCACCACTTCTTTTCGTTTTGGTGAAACGATTGCCGACGTTGCCAATGCATTGCTGGGCGGCTTAAATGAAACTGTTCCCCTGCTTGGTAATCCAAACCAGAAATCAAGTGTTGTAAATAAACCACACACCAAAATGCGTGATGCGATTTTATGTCGCACCAATGCTCGGGCAATGGAGCTTTTATTAGCAGGTTTAGTTCACGGCGATAAAGTGAGTTTGCAAGCTGATCATCAAAAACTAAACCGTTTTGTAGACGCTGCCAGCCTCTTAAAGCAAGGAAAACGGGTCACGGATGTTCCTGAATTAGCATGGTTTAATTCGTGGCATGATGTCCATGAATACTGTGAAACCAATGAAGGTAGTGACATTAAGCCATTAGTAAAACTGGTCGATGACCATGGCACAGACCCACTAAAAAAAGCGCTTGCAAAGATTACGCCACTTGAGCAAGCTGACTATGTCATCTCTACAGCTCATAAAGCGAAAGGCTTAGAATGGAACCGCGTTCATATTGAAGATGACTATCAATTTAAAATTAATGGGTTAGAACACAAGATTACTGATGAAGAATTAAGACTACTGTACGTTGCCTGTACTCGTGCTAAAGTAAGTCTAAATATCCATCATCTTTATGATCTGATACAACAATTAAAACTAAGGGCGCCTTTAAGTCTTCGTCAGTCGGTTGGTTGAAGCGCTCATACTTAGGTGAGCCTATGAAACTTGAATCTGTCCAATTTAAACATATTGCTCTGTTTCACGATCTTAAAATACACTTTCATTATGACAAACAGCCGATCACCTTAATTTTAGGTGAACAAGCCACTGGTAAAAGTATGTTGCTCAAACATACTTACCATGCTTTAACTTGGTTGCCCGCTCGTCTTAAAGATTTACGCAGTCCGGGAATTGTCACTCCCGATCAAGACATTACCCAGTCGCGCCTCCAATCAAAAATCGAAGTGACCATTCAAGTTCCTTCAGAAATTGGTCATCTGCCAGAAAGTACCTCTGCTCAGCAAGTAGATTCTTCGCTGTGTAGCTGGAAACTTTTTAAAACCTTAAATGCAAGTGGTATTGGAATGAGCCAAGTTGAAACTCAGCAACTCGATCAAACCATGGCGCTTTATCAACAAGTTACAAAAAAAGATCCATTACAAGGACTTCCCTTAATCGCTTACTATCCAGCCGAGCGATTTGTAAATGAAGTCAATCTTTTGAATAAAAATTTACCTGGTATTACCCAAGCTATTTCAGCCTATGACATTAGCCCGCTACCGTTCACAACGTTTGCGCGCTTTTTTGAATGGTTACGAGAAATTAGCGATATCGAAAATGCGCAAGCCGCTCACCTCGTACAACGGATTAGGTCTAAGCAATCAGATCAGCAAGATCACACAGAATTATTAAATGAGCTTCAAAAAGAATTATCTGGGCAACCTAAACAGCTTACTTCACCCAATCTCTACGCCCTCAAGAACGCATTAAATATAATTTTACCTGAGCTTAAAGACCTCTATTTACAATATCAGCCTCGGTTGCAACTTATGGTTGATTATGAAGGTCAAACCTTACCTTTTCAGCAGCTTTCAAATACAACCAAAACTTGGATTGCTTTAGTAGGCGATATAGCCCGCAGACTCTGTTTACTCAATCCATTAAGTTTAAACCCTTGCTTTGAAGGAGACGGCGTTTTACTCATTGACCAGATTGATGCACAGCTCGACTCAACACATTGCTCCGAGATCTTAAATCGGCTTCATCAAGCATTCCCACGCCTACAAATTATTGCAACAGGAAGCCGTGAAGAGTTACTTGAACATGCTTCAACCTATCAATGTCTAAAATTAGAGCACGGTAAAATTAGCCATCTTGATTTAAACACCACTAAACAACAGCTTGAACATATCTACACTCTACTTCAAAGAAGCGAGCCATTAACACCACATATAGATGCACAGTCTCTAAGCTTAATAGATCCGACGCCAGCACCAGCACAGATTGAAATTTTATTTCAGCAGATTCAGGGTTTAAATGAACAACAAAAAAATGAATTATTAAAGATGATCCATGCGGGAGATACCCCAGAAGAAAGCTCTTCGGTTTGAATTTTATAATCCCTAGACTGTCTTTTTATAATCAAAAAACTGCTCTCACAAAATATATGGTGGAGTAAGGTTTTTTAGACACGAAAATAACTAGATGTTGTTACTACATGTAATAACATCAGATTTTCAATGCTTTTTTAGTGTACAATAAATTTCATTTTGCGTTTTTATTCTTCAAGTTGCGCAATACAACTTGTTTCTCGCTTTATTTTCTAATTTGGTTGGGTTTTCGGAATAATAAGCTTTGGAACTCTCTTTGAATTCCTATCTATTCTGAAATTAAAATTTCACCTTTAGGTTTCGACCTAAATCACATATGGATACGAGTGTGCTACCGATAATTATCTTATTACCGTTAATATTAGGCACCACCCTTGTTTCATTGCTTCAACGGTTCTCGCGTGGAGTAACGGCTTTAGGGGCAATTGGAGTCAGTTTAACCAGTTTCGGATTATTACTGACTCAAGCTAAAACTGTGCTTGGTGGTGCAAGCATTCAACAAAGCTGGGATTGGTTACCTCAATTAGGGATCAATCTGAGCTTCAGACTCGATGCTCTTGGTTTATTATTTTCTCTTCTTATTACCGGTATCGGTACACTCATTTATATATACGCCTATTATTATTTAGGCCCTAAAAACTCTTTAAGTAAACTTTATACATTACTCATGCTGTTTATGGCAGCAATGCTGGGAATTTCGCTCTCTAATAATCTTATTATTTTATTAGTCTTTTGGGAACTTACCAGTATTTCATCTTTCTTGTTAGTGGGTTATTGGAGTCATTATGAGGCTGCTCAACGTGGCTCTCGCATGGCACTCACGATTACAGGGATGGGTGGTTTAGCAATGCTAGGTGGATTTGTTCTATTAGGGCAAATCACCGGAACCTATGAAATTAGTGAAATCATGGGCATGAAAGATGCGATCCAATCCCACACTCTTTTTCTTCCAATGTTATTGCTAATTTTACTTGGTGCATTTACGAAAAGTGCTCAGTTTCCATTCCATTTTTGGTTACCTAACGCAATGGCTGCACCGACGCCGGTGTCTGCTTACCTACACTCTGCGACCATGGTAAAAGCCGGGATTTTTCTACTTGCCCGCTTACTTCCAATTTTTATAGGCGCTGCGCTTTATCATAATATCGTTACATTTGTCGGCCTATTTACACTCTGTATGGCAGCATGTTTTGCCATTTTCAAAGAAGATTTAAAAGGACTGTTAGCCTATTCAACCATTAGTCATTTAGGGCTTATTGTTTGTTTACTCGGGATCGGTTCTCCTTTAGCAGTTGCTGCTGCTATTTTCCATATTATTAACCATGCAACATTTAAAGCAGCGCTGTTTATGCTTGCAGGGATTATTGATCATGAAACTGGCACACGTGATCTTCGAAAACTTAGTGGTATTTGGCAATTACTTCCTTTCACTGCCACACTCACCATGATCACCGCTGCCTCTATGGCAGGTGTACCACTCACCAATGGCTTTATTTCAAAAGAGATGTTCTTTACCGAGCTATTGGCAAATCTTTCAGGTTCAACAGTTATCTTTGCCAGCATTATTGCAACTCTGGCGGGTATCTTCGCAGTAAGTTATTCAATTCGCTTAGTGCATGGTGTGTTCTTTGACGGTCCAATTGGTAAACAAGTTCCAAATAAAGACGCACATGAACCACCAATTGGTATGCGTGCTCCTGCTATTCTTCTTGCTGTGCTCTGTATTTTGGTCGGTGTTCTACCTTCTTTATTAGTAGAACCACTGGTCAATAGCGTAACGAGAGCAAGCTTAATGCAACCAGAATTTGCAGGTACACACCTTGCAATTTGGCACGGATTTAACACTCCTCTGGTGATGAGTATTATTGCTTTGGTTGGCGGTACGCTCTTCTATTTTGCTTTAGCAAAAGACGGCATGATTCGTAAAATTGACCTTGACCCACGTCTAGGCAGATTACAAGGTCGCATCTTATTTGATTTATTTTTAAAACATCTGCTGCTTACAAGCCGAAAAATCAAACAAAAAACTGAAAATGGTTCATTACAAAGTTATTTGTTCTGGATCATTGCTTTTAGCATCATCATGGTCACCATGCCTTTACTCAATCAAGGGTTGAGCACTGGTACACGTGAACTCACCCATGCCCCATGGATTGCTGTAGTTCTTTGGCTGACGTTGTTCTCAGGTTGCTGGATGATGCTCTGGTTCCACCATGAGCGTATTAAGGCAGTACTTATTAGTGGTGCTATTGGTCTAGTGGTAACGATGGTTTTCGTCACCATGTCAGCACCAGATTTAGCGCTGACTCAAATTACAGTAGATGTAGTAACCACTGTTCTCTTACTAATGAGCTTATCATTACTTCCACAGCTCACACCGTATGAATCTCGTCGCTCTAGACGTTTGAGAGATGCTGCCTTAGCAATTATTGGAGGTTTAGGAATTGGCTGGATTACTTGGCTCATTTTAACCCGTGATCATAATTCAATTTCTTGGTTCTTTGCCCAACAGTCTTTACCACTTGGCGGTGGCTCAAATATTGTAAATGTCATTTTAGTTGACTTCCGTGGTTTTGATACCTTTGGAGAAATTACAGTATTAGGAATCGCTGCGATTGGCGCACTATGTTTAATGGATGGTATGCGTGTACACGGTACAACCATGACCCCAGGTCTTACCTACCGTTTTAATCCATCTCCGCTTATGTTCCGTATTACGGCCTCTTGGGTATTACCTCTGGCGCTTGTCGTCAGTGTTTATATCTTTTTGCGAGGACATAACTATCCAGGCGGTGGCTTCATTGCCGGTCTAATCACCTCAATGGCGCTAATCATTCAATATATTGCACTAGGTCAAGATCAAGCAGAACAGCTGTTAAAAGCGAAGTCTGGCCGCCTTTACGAAGTCTGGATTGGCACAGGATTAACGATTGCAGGCCTGACTGGTATAGCAGCATGGTTCTGGTTACGTCCGTTCCTCACGAGTGCTCATGTCTATGTTGAATTACCAATTCTAGGAAAACTACATCTAGCTTCAGCTGCAAGTTTTGACTTGGGTGTTTATATCACCGTTGTAGGCGCGACAATGTTGCTCATCTCTGTATTAGGCGACTCTCGTCATTCGAGTATGTCCGGTCCTGTACCACATCGGGAGGAATCATCATGATCAGTTTAGAATTCTTACTGGCTTCTGCTATTGGTTTACTTGTTGCCACAGGTATTTATCTGATTTTACGTGCTCGTACTTTCCCTGTTGTGCTCGGATTGGCTGTAATCGGTTATGCAGTAAACCTATTTTTATTTGCTATGGGTCGATTACAAATCAGCTCACCGGCAATTTTAACTGAAACGACAAAAATAACCGATCCACTCCCTCAAGCGTTGGTGTTAACCGCCATCGTGATCGGTTTTGCAACTACAGCGTTTATTGTACAACTTGCGCTACGTAGCCGTTATGAATCAGGTAGTGATCATGTTGATGCTAAAGAAGATGCTTCCCCAACATACGACCCACGTGAGGATGAGCCGTGATGTTTGATTTTTTATCTTTTTGGCAACAACACACGCCTATTTTTAGCATTCTCATCCCAGCATTTACTGCTTTTATTTTATTACTGTTAGGCAACCCTGGGGCAGGTGCTTTAAAAGATGACTGGCGCCAACCTTGGCGTCGTGGCATTAGCCTTATCTCAGCAATTGCCGGATTAATTACCGCTATTGTTTATCTTAGTTACGCCAGCACGGGGCAAATTACTGTTTACCAATTAAGCGAATGGTCAGCGCCATTTGGTATTGTGCTTGTACTCGATCGTCTTTCTGCTTTTATGCTGGCACTGACTTATGCATTAGCAGTACCAGTTTTATGGTATGCAAGTGATAACTGGGATACGCGTGGTCGCTATTTCCATGCCATGGTACATTTTCTATTAATGGGGATCTGTGGGGCATTTCTAACAGGCGACTTATTTAACCTTTTCGTCTTTTTTGAAATTCTGCTAATGGCTTCGTATGTGTTGCTCTTACATGGACAAGGCAAACCTCGTTTTCAGCTTGGCGTTCACTATGTCATTATCAATCTTTTAGCCTCTGCCCTCTTCTTAATTGGACTTGGTATGATTTATGGCAGCGTGGGTAGCCTCAATATGGCGGATGTCTCACGTCTTATACCGACACTTGAAGCAGATCAACACAAATTAGCAGTCGCGGGTTCCTTACTGCTCTTTGTTGTTTTCGGTATTAAAGCAGCAATGCTTCCTGTCGGTTTTTGGCTACCAAAAACCTATGCCGTTGCAAGTACGCCTGTAGCTGCAATTTTCACCATCATGACTAAAGTCGGGATCTATTCTATTTTACGTGTAAATGGAACAGTATTTGACGATGCGCTTAGTCAAGAAATCTTAAAAAGCTGGTTATTGCCTATTGGCTTAATTACTTCACTCTATGGTGTGATTGCCGCAATTGGGGCAGATCGTTTACGACGCTTTGTCGGCTTTATGGTCCTTTCTTCAATTGGTACCTTGCTCACAGCAATCGCCATGTCTAATACACAGGCATGGTCTGGGGCTTTATATTACTTAGTACATAGTACATTGATCGGAGCAGCTTTTTATCTATTCTGTGGATGGATCACTTCACAACGTGGAGATTTTAAAGATCATTTAAAAGTTGCCCCAAGAATCAAACAAGAAAAAGCGGCTATGCTGACTTATTTCTTGATTGCGATGATGTTGGCTGGATTACCACCTTTTAGTGGTTTTCTTGGAAAAGTATTCATTTTACAAGCGACAGTTGAAGCTAGCTATCAAGGCTGGATTATTGCTGTTGTGCTTGTTGTAAGCCTATTAAGTATTATTGCTCTTACACGTGTTGGTTTTATCTTATTCTGGCGCGCCTCTCCTCCAGAGGAAGACCCAATCCACCCTGCTTATATTCTTTATCGTGCTTTACCGGAACGCGCACCACCACGTAACGATCAAGTCATCTATCTATTACTGGCTGGTTTAATCGCTTATGTTGTCTTTGCTGCACCCATTCAGCATTACACATTAAGCACCGCAGAACAGATCCAAGACCATGCACTTTACCAACACTCTATTCTTAAAGTGGATAAAAACGGCGAAGTGATCAGTGTGCAGCCATATGACCCAGCTTACTTACCAGAAACTAAGTACGGCGGTGAAGTTGAAGATCATAATGCTTATCTTGTTCCAAATATTATTTCGAAAGATACGTTCAATGGCGAACATATTTCTGAATATAAACAACGGCAAATTCAGCAACAGGACAAACTCCAAACACCTACCATTGTTGATGAAAGTCAATTGAAACCTATGGAGCCATAACAATGCAGTTATCTCATTTGCTTGAACGCTGGTTTCCACATCCATTTGTTTCGGTTCTCATCATTTTATTTTGGTTGATGCTGGCGCATAGTCTTGATGCGAGTGATCTTTTGACTGCAATGCTTTTGGGCTTAATCATCCCTCGTTTAGTCAAACCGTTTATTACCCGCACACCGCATATTCACTGGAAACCTGCGGTTAAACTATGTTTTGTGGTTCTTTGGGATATTATTATTTCTAACTTTAAGGTCGCAAAACTTGTTTTGGGACCTACTAAAAAATTACACCCTAAATGGTATCGTGTACCTTTAGAGACAGAACATGAGCAGGTCAACACCTTACTGGCAATGATCATTACCACAACACCAGGTACGGTTTCTGCGGGCATTGATCAGGAACGTGGGGATATTCTGGTTCATGCGTTGAGCACGGATGATACCGAATCTGATATTCAAGACATCAAACAACGTTATGAAATTCCTCTTATGGAAATTTTTGATGTGAAAAGTAAAACGGAGGCAAGTGCATGACAATCCTACCCTATGCTTTAGGTATTAGCTTGATTGCCATTACAATCTCGATGCTACTTTGCCTTTTTAGACTGGTTATGGGGCCTTCAATTGTAGACCGCCTTTTAGCGCTCGATACACTTTTCCTCAATGCAACTTGCCTCATTGTTGTGTTAGGCATTTATTGGATAACGACTTCTCTATTCGAAGGAGCACTGCTGGTTGCAATGCTAGGTTTCGTATCTACAGCCGCCTTAGCACGTTACTTCACAACTGGTCATGTTATCGATTAAGGAGAGGTCAAAATGCAATTTACAATGGAAATTATTGTTTCGGTCTTTCTGGTTTTTGGTGCTTTCTTCATGTTAGTTGGCTCAATCGGTATGGTCCGTTTACCCGACTTATTCATGCGCTTACATGCGCCAACTAAGTCGAGTACGCTCGGCTTAGGAAGCTTCCTGATTGCTTCCATGATCTTTTTTGCTTTCCAAGGTCGTTTCGGTTTTGCCGAGCTACTCATTACCCTTTTAGCTTTCATTACCGCACCAGTTTCGGCTAATTTGATTGCTCAAGCTGCGCTACATTTACGTTTACGCTCACTGAGTGGTGAAGTACCTGAAGCCATTGAACGTCCTCTACCTTGGGACCGTTACAAAATTGGTCAACGCTTTTCACAAAACAAACCGCCAATGGAACCTCCTAAAGAATAAAAAATTAAGCCAATAAAAAAGCCACCCGAAGGTGGCTTTTTTATTTTTGAGTTTTAATTACTCTTGGTCATCTGACTTACGTTCTGGTAAATCTTGTACCGCTTTTTCGATTAGACCAAACATATAGTTACCATATGCATTCGTCTTATCGTAATGGAAACGTAAGCGAGGCGTAATACGAGTCTTAATGCGACGGCTCAATTCATGACGCAAGAAACCAGAAGCTTTATTTAATACATCTAAAGTTTCTTTATTTGCTGCTTCACTTTGCTCATCGCCTAGTTCACGTCCCATAACGGTGACATAAACTTCAGCATAACCCATATCTGCACTGACTTTCACCGCAGAGATGGTCACTAGACCACCTAAGCGAGGATCTTTAAGCTCTTGACGGATTAGCTCAGACAACTCACGTTGTACTGAATCCGCCATGCGCTTTAAGCGTTGGCTACCCGCCATTAAAGACTCCGTTTAATCAATTGAACATCATACACTTCGATCTTATCTTGTGGTTTGATATCTTTATAACCTTTCACCGCAAGGCCACATTCCATACCGGCACGAACTTCATCAACAACGTCTTTATAACGACGAAGAGATTCAAGCTCACCTTGGAAAATTACAACATCATCACGTAATACGCGAATCGGTTTATTACGATGTAATGTGCCTTCAAGTACCATACAGCCTGCTGCTGCACCAAACTTACTTGAGTGGAATACTTCACGTACTTCCGCAACACCCAAGATTGTTTCACGATGTTCAGGAGCAAGTTTACCGCTCATGGCATCTTTCACATCATCAATTAATTCATAAATGATGCTGTAGTAACGAATATCGATACCGTCTTGATCACTTCGCTGACGAGCAGTCGTATCGGCACGAACGTTAAAGCCTAACAATACCGCTTCTGAAGATTCAGCAAGAATCACATCAGACTCAGTAATCGCACCAACACCTGAGCTAATTACACGAACTTTTACTTCGTCAGTAGATAATTCATGTAGAGCAGCATTCAATGCTTCTAAAGTACCACGTACGTCTGTTTTCAAAACAACGTTCACTGTAGGAACATCTTTTTTGCCCATTGATGACATGATATTTTCAAGGCGCATAGCACTTTGACGATCAATACGTTTTTGACGCTCACGGTCAGCACGAGCATCGGCAACTTCACGCGCTTTCTTCTCGTCATTTACAACAAGAACTTCATCACCTGCCATTGGAGCATCTGGAAGACCCAGAATTTCTACTGGAATAGATGGTCCTGCTGATTTAATCGGCTTACCGTTTTCATCAGACATTGCACGGACACGACCATAAGATGAACCTGCAAGAACAAGGTCACCAATGTTTAATGTACCGTTTTGAA
This sequence comes from Acinetobacter pittii, assembly GCF_034064985.1. Classification (NCBI taxonomy): domain Bacteria; kingdom Pseudomonadati; phylum Pseudomonadota; class Gammaproteobacteria; order Moraxellales; family Moraxellaceae; genus Acinetobacter; species Acinetobacter pittii. Next base: position 3,521,542 of record NZ_CP139249.1, read on the forward strand.
CAAGAATCGAAGTTACTGCACCACGGCCTTTATCTACACGTGCTTCAATAACAACACCTTGCGCAGCACCTTCAGCAGATGCTTTTAATTCCATCAATTCTGATTGAATAAGAATTAAATCAAGGAGTTCATCAATACCTTGTCCGCTGTGTGCAGAAACTTTAGCAATCGGAACATCACCACCCCATTCTTCTGGAACGATTTGTTTCGTTGTTAATTCATTTAACACACGGTCTGGATCAGCAGATTCTTTATCCATTTTGTTGATTGCAACAATAATTGGAGTACCTGCTGCACGAGCATGGTCAATTGCTTCTGCAGTTTGTGGCATTACACCGTCATCTGCAGCAACAACTAATACAACGATATCTGTTGCTTTAGCACCACGTGCACGCATTGAAGTAAATGCCGCATGTCCCGGTGTATCAAGGAATGTAATAATTCCTTTGTCTGTTTCAACGTGATATGCACCAATATGCTGGGTAATACCACCTGCTTCACCAGCCGCCACTTTCGAACGACGGATACGGTCAAGTAATGATGTTTTACCATGGTCAACGTGACCCATAATGGTAACAACTGGCGGACGAGTTGTTTGCTCACCACGAGCTTCTTCAGCTGCTTCAAGCAAGTTATCTTCCGCTTGTGTATCAGAAACTAAAACAGGGTTGTGGCCCATTTCTTCTACAACAAGTGCCGCTGTGTCTTGATCAATAGCTTGATCTTGATTAACCAATTCACCCATTTTCATAAGTGTCTTGATAACTTCACGTACTTTAATCGCCATTTTTTGAGCAAGATCGGCAACAACAATGCTTGAGCCGATTTCTACATCATAAACTTGCTTTTTAACTGGCTTTTCAAATCCATGCTTATTCGCTTGGCTTGATTTTAAACCACGTTTGTTATGGTTAACAAAGCTTTGCTCTTCTTGACCACGACGACCACCTTTCTTCCCAGCACGTGGGTTAGTGGTTGCGCCACCGCGTTTAATTTCACGGTCTTCTTGCTTAAATGAATCTTCATAAGCTTGGCCAACCAGACCTGAAGCAAGTGGAGAATCATCAATCACACGAATTGTCGTAGTAGCATCGTCATTTGAATACTTAGATGCCATTTTGCGCATTTGTTCAAGTGTACGTTGCTGAGCTTCTTCAGCCGCTTTACGACGTGCAGCTTCTTCAGTTGCTTTTAACTGAGCTGACTGCTCTTCACGAGCTCTTTTCTGTTCTGGAGTTTCAGCAGGTTTTGGTGCAGGTTTTACTGTGCCACCACCACGCTTTTTCACTACAACAGCAGCTTTTGGAGCTGTCTGTGCAGCACTATCTTGTTGATGAGCAGCACGCATCGCATCTAAAGTTGCTTTTGCTTTTTGCTCTGTTTGAAGACGCGCTTTTTGCTCGGCAGTTTCACGCGTTTGCTGTTCTACACGTGCTTTCGCTTCTGCTTCTGCACGTGCTTTAGCTTCTGCTGCAATTTGTTCAGGGTTTGGTTTAGCAAAAACCTGTTTTTTACGTACTTCTACGTTAATTGTTTTTGCTTTACCTGAAGTACTTGCAACTTTAGCGGTACTGGTTGTTTTACGTTTCAACGCAATTTTTCCTGTGTTACCACTTTCCTGACCATGAACTTTTTTCAAATGATTGACCAAAGTATCCTGTTGTTCAGTGGTAATAATGTCGTCTGCTGTACGTTGAGGCAAACCTGCTTCACGAGCCTGTTCTAGGAGCTTCTCAACAGGACGTCCTACACTGAGAGCTAACTCTTTAATCGACTTGTCCGTCATATTTCATCTCCTAGTTAAACCATGATTCGCGAGCTTTCATGATCAATTGACCTGCTTTTTCATGACCAAGACCTTCAATATCAGAGATATCGTCAGTAGCCTGATCTGCCAAATCGTCGACAGTAATAATACCGCGAGCGGCAAGCGAGTAAGCGATCTCAGAAGTCATGCCTTCCATAGTGAGAAGGTCTGCGCTCGGTTCTTGAATATTTTCTTGCTGTTTCAAAGCATCAGTAAGGGCTGCTTCTTTTGCACGACTTTGCAATAACTCAACCAATTCAGCATCAAGCTCAATTTCGTCAAAAGTCTCAGCAGGAACATAAGCAATCTCTTCTAAAGAAGTGAAGCCCATTTCCACCAATGCCATTGCTAAATCTTCTTCAATATCGAGACGTGATACAAACATATCAAGATATTGCTGAGCTTCATTTTGCTGACGAGCACGATACTCTTCTTCAAGCATCATGTCGAGTTTGTAGCCAGTTAAATCAGAAGCTAAACGAACGTTTTGACCTTGAGAGCCAATCGCGCGAGCTAATTGATCGCTGGTTGCAAAAATAATGTCGGCACTTCTTGCATCTTCATCAAGCACGATGCCTGAAACATCAGCTGGTTCTAATGCGCTAGCAATGTATTGAGCCGGATCATCAGACCAGACCACTACATCAATACGTTCACCATTTAACTCTTGTTGTACAGCTTGAATACGCGTACCACGCATACCAATACATGCACCTACAGGGTCAATACGGTGATCATTTGTTTTCACTGCAATTTTAGCACGAACGCCCGGTTGACGTGCCGCTGCTTTAATTTCAATGATTTCTTCAGAAATTTCAGGAATTTCTTTTTTCATTAAAGCGATTAACATTTCAGGCTTAGCGCGTGATAACAACAACTGAGCGCCACGACCTTCACGGTTAACATTATATAAAATAGCGTTTACACGTTGTTTTGGACGAAGAATTTCTTTTGGAATCATCTCTTCGCGTGCAAGATAAGCTTCTGCGTTGTCGCCTAAGTCGATAATGAAGCCATCTTTGGTTTGTTTTTTCACTTCGCCGTAAATTAACTCACCAACTTTAGACTCGTATGCATCAGCAACTAAAGCACGCTCAGCTTCACGAATTTTTTGTACGATAACTTGCTTGGCAATTTGTGCAGCGATACGACCAAACTCAATAGATTCTACTTCGAGTTCACGTACGTCACCAATTGACCATTTAGCTGGATCAACGTCAGAAATTGCATCTTGGCAAGCTGGCATTTCATGATCTTCATCTGCAACCACAGTCCATTGACGGAACGTACGGTAATCACCAGTTTTACGATCAATTTCTACACGAAGCTGAGCTTCTTCAGCATGCGTACCTTCGTAAAATCTTTTCTTCGTTGCAGCAACTAGAGCTTGTTCTAAAGCCTCGAAGATCGCTTCACGACTAACACCTTTTTCATTACTAACCGTTTCAACAACGGTAAGAATTTCGCGGCCCATAAGTCACCTACCGATTTCTTATAAAATTTAATAAATTTAATCTTGATAGATCAAGTTTGCTTTATCGATATTGTTGCTGTCGATTACAAGCACATGCTTCCCATCAACTTCAACCTGAATTTCTTCATTTTCAAGGTCTACTGCGATAAGCTTTGCTTGAAATTTACGACGGTTTTCTACTGCTGCAATTAGACGCAAAGCAATTTGTTGTCCGATGTAGCCTTGTAACTGTTCTAGTTGGAAAAATGGACGATCCCAGCCTGGTGAAGAAACTTCTAATGAATACTCACCTGAAATTGGATCATGAACATCCAACATTGCGCCAACTTGTTGTGTTACACGCACACAATCTTGTACACCAATACCACGGCCTTGTTCTACTTCACCATCTTCATTAAGTACTGGCTCAGCATCTTCACTTACCGCTTTATCGATATAAATACGCAATAATGAACGTTTACCTTGTGGGAGAAACTCGATCCCCCAAAGGTCGACACCACATGCTTCCACTGCAGGAACAATTAAGTCATGCAATGCTTGGGATTTATTTGATAATTTCATTTACTCTCGTCATTCTCGTGCGATTCAATCGGTTGTTTTAACCGACACAGACCTACTATAGTGAAGCATGACTATTTGACCAATTGATGTCGACACTACACGATAGCGATACGATAACCAATAAAAAAGGGCGTTAATCGCCCCTATTTAGCACAGAAAACAATAGTCCACTGTGCAAAAAGGCCCACCTGTCTGTGAGCCTCTTTTAAGAAACTTGGTAGCGGGAGCTGGATTTGAACCAACGACCTTCGGGTTATGAGCCCGACGAGCTACCAGACTGCTCCATCCCGCATCAACGTGCAAAAATTATATACAAATATCGAAAAAAGTCAATGTAAACTTATCCAATATTCGCTTGATTAAGTTGCACCTTAATCAAATTGGTAGCGGGAGCTGGATTTGAACCAACGACCTTCGGGTTATGAGCCCGACGAGCTACCAGACTGCTCCATCCCGCATCAATAAACTGCTTGCACTCAACTTTCTGGTTCAAAGTTGGTGCGGAAGGGGGGACTTGAACCCCCACGCCCGAAGGCACTACCACCTCAAGGTAGCGTGTCTACCAATTCCACCACCACCGCAGCTTGTGGGACGCATTCTAGTCCTTCCAACTGCAAAAGGAAAGCCTTATTTCGAATTATTGACTCGATTTTGGTGCATTTGGTGAAGTTTCAGGCGATGTCGTTTGAACAGGTGCTGTAGTTTGTACAGTTTTCAAGCTATATGCATCCGTAGTCTGTTTTTTTGCAAAAACAGCAAGAGTTAAACTCGTTACGAAAAACAAGGCTGTTAAAACTGCAGTAAGGCGAGTAAGGAAGTTACCTGAACCCGATGCACCGAATACAGTTGCTGCTCCGCCACCGCCGAAAGAAGCACCAGCATCAGCACCTTTACCGTGTTGCACTAGAATCAAGGCAATCATCAGTACCGCTAAAATAATATGTACGATCAGTACAAAAGAGTGCATACCCTATCCTCGTTATTTACTTTGTGCAAAGGCTTGTACAATTTGATAAAAAGATGCTGCATTTAGTGAAGCACCACCTACCAACGCACCATTAATATCTGGACATGCTGCCAATTCGACTGCATTTTCAGCTTTTACACTACCGCCATATAAAATCGCAATGTCTGAACCCGCTGAGGTAATCTGACTTAAACCTTCACGAATCTTAGCATGCATTGCCTGTGCATCTTGTGGAGAAGCAGTTTTACCTGTTCCAATTGCCCAGATTGGCTCATAGGCAATTACAATTTGCTTTTGCCACTGCTCAGCAGTAACTACAGGAGCAATATCACAAATTTGTTGCAATACAACTTGCTCTGCCAAACCTTGTTCACGTTGTTCGAGGCTTTCACCAACACAATAAATGGCAGTCAAGCCTGCATTTAAAGCATTTTGGAGTTTAGCTTTCAAAATTTCAACGTTGTCACCAAAAATATCACGGCGTTCAGAATGACCCACTAATACAAAGTTAATTTGGCTATCTTTTAATAATTCTGCACTGACTTCGCCAGTATAAGCGCCAGTACCTGCTACACGTGATACGTCTTGTGCAACTGTATATACTGTTCTTGCAGCATCCTGCAATTGTGTTTGTACCATTGCAAGTGCAATAGAAACCGGAGCAACCCCTACATGACAGCTTTCATCTGCAATTTGGTCTTGTTGCAATAGTTGTTTAAATTCTTCTATAAGTTGTTTGGCATTGGCACGCATTGGGTTCATTTTCCAGTTGCCAACTACCCAAGGCGTAATCGTCGAACCCGACATACGGCTCACCTTTCATCAAAAATGCAGCACATTCTACACGCATTTATACAAATTTCAGATACTTTTCTTTAACGGCTTTACCCATATCTTTTCTACTCATTGAAAACAGTTATAAAAGTTTATTGAATCTAAAGAATCATCTTTCAAAAATTAATGAATAAAAACTTCGACTAGTTCAAGCTTTGGCGAATGGATCAAGACCAGAGCATCATTTTCTCAGGTAGTAATTTTAGATAACAAAAGTATAATTTTTTATATACCAATTATAAACATATGAGCACAGGTAGGCAGATGTCAGTCATACATACATCTCCAAAATTTTCGGGGTTTTTTCGACGATTAGTCGAAGAAAAACATGTGTCGGCAGCGACCATGCAAACAGCATTAGATGCAGCAAAAAGAGCTAAACGGGATACGGTTGCGTACCTGATTGAAGAGGTTCATCTCTCCCCTTCTTTATTAGCTGAAACAATTTCTATTGAATTTGCTGAACCATATTTTGATCTGGATGTTTACGATACCAGCCAAATTCCCAAAGATTTGGTCGATCAGAAACTGATTTTAAAACATCGGGTCTTACCTCTTATACAAAGAGGGCAGATTTTATATGTCGCGACCAGCAATCCAAGTAATATTGAAGCGATCGATGCTATTCGCTTTAATAGCAAGCTAATGGTTGAGCCAGTTATTGTCGAGCACCATAAGCTTGAGAAAATTCTGACGCAGCAATTTACCGAAGAAAGCAGTTTCGAGTTTAGTGATGAAGAGTTTGATCTTGATGTAGACCTTGAAGCTCCACCCTCACAAGAGGATGAGGAAGAAACACCTCAAGGCGATGAAGCACCTATTGTTAAATATATTAATAAATTACTCATCGATGCGATTCGTATGGGAGCTTCAGACTTGCATTTTGAACCCTATGAAAAATCATATCGGGTCCGTTATCGAGTCGATGGTGTATTGCGTCAGATTGCAAATCCTCCTTTGCAATTGGCTAACCGTTTAGCTTCACGCTTAAAAGTCATGTCCCAAATGGATATTTCCGAAAAGCGAGTCCCTCAAGATGGTCGTATTAAGCTCAAGCTATCGAAATCTAAAGCAATTGATTTTCGTGTGAACTCTCTTCCGACCTTATTTGGTGAAAAACTGGTTCTGCGTATTCTCGATCCATCTAGCGCGATGCTCGGAATTGATGCTTTAGGATATGAAGAAGATCAGAAAGCTCTTTTTTTAGAAGCACTCGATAAACCACAAGGTATGCTTCTAATTACAGGCCCTACAGGTTCCGGTAAAACGGTATCTTTATATACGGGCTTAAATATTTTAAATACTGAAAGCTCTAATATTTCCACTGCCGAAGATCCAGTTGAAATTAACCTTGAAGGAATTAATCAGGTTAACGTCAACCCAAAAGTAGGTCTGACTTTTTCTGCTGCACTTAAATCATTTTTACGTCAAGATCCAGACATTATTATGGTCGGTGAGATTCGTGATTTAGAAACGGCTGAAATTGCGATTAAAGCTGCGCAAACCGGTCACATGGTCATGTCCACACTGCATACCAATAGTGCTCCAGAAACACTGACTCGCCTACGCAATATGGGAGTTCCATCCTTTAATATCGCAACATCAGTCAACTTGGTTATTGCACAGCGTTTAGCACGTCGGCTATGCCCGCAGTGTAAAATACCTACTGACATTCCTAAACAGAGCCTATTAGAAATGGGCTTTACCGAACAAGATCTGACTCATCCCGATTTTCAAGTTTTCCAGCCTGTCGGTTGTACTGAGTGTCGTGAAGGCTATAAAGGTCGAGTAGGTATTTACGAGGTAATGAAAGTTACACCTGAAATTTCCAAGATTATTATGGAAGATGGCAATGCTTTAGAAATCGCTGCTGCTTCTGAAAAACTGGGGTTTAATAATCTGCGTCGTTCAGGGTTAAAGAAAGTCATGCAAGGTGTTACTTCTTTACAGGAAGTCAATCGCGTGACTAGTGAATAAAAGACAATTTAAAAATAAGGATAATTCATGACTGTCAAAAAGGCACAAATGATGCCGACTTTTGCTTATGAAGGGGTTGACCGTAAAGGCGTAAAAATTAAGGGAGAACTTCCGGCTAAGAATATGGCCTTAGCCAAAGTCACCCTACGCAAACAAGGGGTAACTGTCCGTAATATTCGAGAAAAGCGTAAAAATATTCTTGAAGGTTTATTCAAGAAGAAAGTATCCACACTCGATATCACGATTTTCACCCGTCAACTTGCAACGATGATGAAAGCAGGGGTTCCACTGGTACAAGGCTTTGAAATTGTAGCGGAAGGTCTAGAAAACCCTGCTATGCGCGAGGTAGTACTCGGCATTAAAGGCGAAGTTGAAGGTGGTAGTACCTTTGCTTCAGCTTTAAGAAAGTATCCTCAACACTTCGATAACTTGTTTTGTTCTCTTGTAGAGTCTGGTGAACAATCTGGTGCGCTTGAAACCATGTTGGACCGGGTGGCAATTTACAAAGAAAAAAGTGAATTACTTAAGCAGAAAATTAAGAAGGCCATGAAATATCCCGCAACGGTAATTGTAGTTGCTGTGGTTGTTACCATTATTTTGATGGTTAAAGTAGTTCCTGTTTTCCAAGACCTGTTTTCTTCTTTTGGTGCAGATTTACCTGCATTCACCCAAATGGTCGTGAATATGTCGAAATGGATGCAGGAATACTGGTTCATTATGATTATTGTGATTGGAGCAGTGATTGCTGCCTTTCTGGAAGCCAAGAAGCGCAGTAAAAAATTCCGTGATAGATTAGATAAACTTACACTGAAACTACCTATCTTTGGCGATCTGGTTTATAAGGCGATTATTGCCCGTTATAGCCGTACTTTAGCCACCACGTTTGCCGCTGGTGTTCCGCTCATTGATGCGCTTGAGTCAACGGCTGGTGCAACCAACAATGTCATTTATGAAGAAGCCGTCATGAAAATTCGTGAAGATGTAGCTACAGGCCAACAACTTCAATTTGCAATGCGTGTTTCAAATCGTTTTCCATCTATGGCTATACAAATGGTCGCAATTGGTGAAGAATCTGGTGCACTAGACAGCATGCTCGATAAAGTTGCCACTTATTATGAAAATGAAGTTGATAATGCCGTTGATGGTTTAACTTCTATGATGGAACCTTTAATTATGGCAATTTTAGGGGTGCTCGTAGGTGGTCTAGTGATTGCTATGTATCTTCCAATTTTCCAAATGGGCTCAGTTGTATAATGCAAGACATCATTGCGTATTTTATTCAAAACTTAACTGCACTTTATATTGCTGTTGCACTCGTGAGCCTATGTATCGGTAGCTTTCTTAATGTAGTGATTTACCGTACACCAAGAATGATGGAACAAGATTGGCAGCAAGAATGTCAAATGTTGCTTAATCCTGAGCAACCCATCATTGAGCATGAAAAGCTGACATTAAGTAAACCTGCTTCATCATGTCCAGAGTGCCATCAACCTATCCGTTGGTATCAAAATATTCCTGTCATAAGCTGGTTGATGTTAAGAGGAAAATGCGGTCGTTGCCAACATCCTATTAGCATTCGTTATCCAGCGATTGAACTACTCACCATGCTATGTTCATTAGTCGTCGTCATGGTTTTTGGCCCAACTCTACAAATGCTTTGGGGACTAGTGCTCACTTGGATCTTAATTGCTTTGACATTTATAGACTTTGATACTCAGCTGCTCCCCGACCGTTTTACCTTGCCTTTGGCTGCACTCGGCTTAGGCATTAATACCTTTAATATCTACACCTCGCCTAACTCAGCTATTTGGGGATATTTAATCGGGTTTTTATGCCTTTGGATTGTGTATTACTTATTTAAAGTGATTACAGGCAAAGAAGGTATGGGCTACGGAGACTTTAAATTGCTTGCCGCATTAGGCGCGTGGATGGGACCATTGATGCTGCCATTAATTGTGCTATTGTCATCTTTACTAGGTGCAATTATTGGCATCATTTTACTAAAATTGCGCAATGATAATCAGCCCTTTGCGTTTGGGCCCTATATTGCCATTGCGGGTTGGGTTGCCTTTTTATGGGGTGACCAGATTATGAAAATCTATTTGGGAGGTTAAGATGGCTTTTATTCTGGGAATCACAGGTGGAATTGGCAGTGGAAAATCTGCAGCAACACAATGGTTTGAGTCCCAAGGAATCCAAGTTGTCGATGCCGACATTGTTGCTCGCGAAGTGGTTGAAAAAGGCCAACCTGCCCTCCAAAAAATCCAACAAACTTTTGGCGATTGGGTGCTTCAATCCGACGGCAAACTAGACCGCCGTGCTCTACGTGAATATATTTTTCAAAATCCTGAAGCAAGACAGACCCTTGAGAAAATCACACATCCAGCCATTCGCCAATCTATTATTCAACAGCTACAAAATCCAAAAAGTCCGTATGTGATTTTAGTTTCACCCCTACTTTTTGAAACCAACCAGCATGAATTGGTTAATCACACTCTATTAGTTGATGCGAGTGAACAAACTCAAATTCAGCGTGCAAGTCAGCGAGATGGGCAAAACCAAGAACAAATTCAGAAAATTATTGCTGCACAAATGCCACGCGAGCGCAAACGTGAACTTGCCAATGACATTGTGTTTAATGACGGACTACTCGAACATTTATATCAGCAATTAGAGCCGTTACATCAAAGCTATTTGAAGCGCGCCAACTAATCTTGCTTATTTTGCTGCTGAATCTTTTGTGCCAAGCTATCTTGTCGAAACCAGCGCCAAGGTTGTAAGGCACCGATTCCCATTCCGACCAAGCCCACAACAATCGATGGGCTTAATGACTCGCCAAGTAAAGGTACAGCTAAAATGGCAGCAATAAACGGCGCTAAAGTAACAATACTTCCCGTTTTGAAAGCACCAAGTCTTTGGATAGCCGCAACATAGGTTAATGTCGCAATAATCACGACAAACACACCGTGGAAAATGCCTTGTATCGCTAGATGAACAGGACTAACTTCCATAAAATGTTTAGGTAAGAATAAAGCATAGATGGGTAAGTAAATAATTGCAGACCAAATCGCTACACTTGCCATAGAGTGCCATGCGGAAAGTTTCCACTGTTTAAGTAATACAGTGAAAATGCCCCACCAAATTGCACTAATAAAAAGAAGTAAATCCCCTACGCCAAAAGCAGAAGCATTACTTTGCAACATCAAAACACTCATGAGAGCCAAGGCAGTGATCATAATCGCCAGACTAATCCATGTATGTTTATCAAATGGTTGTCTAAATAAAATGTATGCCGCAATTGCAGTACAAATAGGAATACAACCATTTAAAAAAATGGCAGCGTGCGCAGCAGGCGCGTAGAGAAACGCTGTGTAGACGGTAAGACAATAAATGACTCCGCCAATGAGCGCCAAAATAACAGCGTGCTTACTCCATAAAAAAGCGAGATCTTTCTTATAGATCAAAATCGGCATCAAAATTAGGAAGGCGATAGCAAAGCGCAGTGCAGCAATGTCCCAAGCACTGATGTGCCACTGTGCATTTAAACGGGCAAAAAGTGTAAACCCGCCCCAAATGCACATGGTCACCAATACAAAAAAATAACCTTGCTTACGGGGAGACATATCAAGACTGCTTACAAACTAGAAAGGCAGCTAGATTATACCTCAGAACGCTGACGGCAAGCCTCATAAAGTGCCATACCCGTTGCCACGCTCACATTTAGACTCTGTAAATTTCCAGACATCGGAATATAAACTTTATGATCACACTGTGCCTGTGTAATTGGGCGTAAACCTGTATCTTCGGCTCCCATCACAATTACGACTGGACCCGCGAAATCACATTTTTGAATTGGCATTGCACTTTCATCCAGCATAGTGCCAATCACACGTGTATGAGTCGTCTCTTTGAGATGGGCTAATGTACGAGCCAAGTTTGTGACTTGAATGAATTTAACTTTTTCGGCTCCACCCGCTGCAACTTTACGAGCTGTTGGGGTTAAACTTGCCGAACGATCACGAGGCACAATCACCGCTTGCACGCCCATTGCAGCAGCTGTACGAATGCAGGCCCCTAAGTTATGCGGGTCTGTCACCTGATCTAGTGCCAATAACAATGCATCTGGGGTCTCAGCCAAAATCTGATCTAGATCTTTTTCATTTAAAGTCGGATGCGGACGTACTGCGGCAACTACACCTTGATGAAATGGTAGACCTGCAAGCTTTTCGAGACTATCACGGCTTGCTTTTTGTACACTGATTCCAAAAGGCTCTGCCAATTGCAAAATCTTTTGCAAACGCTGGTCATCCCTTCCTTTTAAAGTAAACAGGGTTAGCACACGTTCCGGCTCAAGTTCTAACAATGACTCCACTGAATGAACGCCATAATAATATTCCGGTTTTGCCATGCATGACCTCTAACAACGTTTGAGCAAAAAAATAAAAATCCTGCAAAGCCAACTTCACAGGATTTCTTTGGGCATAGTGTACCCGATTTGAATAGGAATTTCTTAGCCTTCTAAATGGCACACATAATCGAGGACTTCATCAGTTTCGATTTTAAAAAGACTATTACCAGGCACATAAAATGATTGGCCTGCACGGAACAACTCACTTTCAGTGCTGTCCGCAATTGTTACGCGACATTCACCTGAAATAATTTCCATACGCTCAGGAACATGCGTCTCAAAAGTTAAAGCCTGCTCAGTCGGCAAAATAACACCTAATGTTTTTTTAGTTCCATCTTCAAATTGCACGGTATGGCTAATACAAGCTCCGCCAAAATAAACGTTTGATTTTTTGATGACCGTTACATGATCAAATTGGGTTGAACTCATGCACACTCTCCAGATAATGCCGTATTTATATAAATTATGATGAATGTAGTTTAATTGTGCCTAAATAACTAATCAATCAGTTTTCATACGGATAGACTTGTAATTTCCACTGCTCTGCCTGAATTTTTTTGGCAAAAGCATGAGGTAAGTTAATCTCAATATTTCGATTAGTAGACACAATTGCATCGTATCTGCAAACTTCGACCTGATTTTCATCTAGGAGTACCCAACACACTCTTTGCGCGGTTGGATGAGCAACTGCTGTAGCAATTACCGGTGAACCGTCATTCATCCCTACATGAAAACTTTCACTGTCGTTTTGCATTAACGCCAGATCATAAGCTGGAAAATCGATAGCCTCTGGATCAAATTGCTGACTGTCGTGTTTCAGCACACTTTGTTTTAAAGTCGGCCAAATACAGTAACGCAAATAATGCTGATCCATCACCCGATTATCCAGATAACGTCCGGTGGCAACATAATCTCTGATATGTGCTTCAATATTATGAAAAATCCCCGTACATCCACCCCACATTCCAGCCAAAACTAACTCAGTATGAGAATAATTATCTCGCATTAAGTGAAACCACTTATCACTTTTGAGCCATTCATCTACAGCCGCTTTTTCACGATGTGACACAATAGAGTCGGCATCACGTATCAGAAAATGCTTAATTGTCGGATCATCCATCACAAAAAAGCGCCAAAATAGGCCAGATAGTTGTTTCTGAGAATCTGTAACCTGAATAACTTGCGCGCCCTTCTCTTTTAAGCGCTGTTGTACAAGTACTGGCACACTTTCATCGACATAAAATCGACACGTCCATTCTGGATAAATCTGTTTGGCAAATTGAGTATTTAAAATAGAGGTTTCACAATAACGAGGGTTGGCTCCAAATAATGAAAAAGCAATAATATTCTCTTTAGGATTTGCACTAAACTCAGGAGGTGCATGATCTGGAATCGCCAAAACAGGTTCACTCTTCGCTAATTCTTTTTTGGTTGCAATTGCCAAGCGCCCAAATTTGATAGTTTCTTCTTTTTTATTTAAATGGTGGCAAACTTCTGTAAGTCCATCATATAAGTTTGTATTTACGTTAGCTCCACTTGCTTGAATCGCTTGTAAATAATGTTGATAGGCGTCGTTATATCGGCCTAAACGTAATTCAGTATAAGCTAAATCTGACAAGGCACCTGGATGCTTAGGAACTAAGCTAACAGCTTGTTTAACATGTTGATAAGCTTTGGCATAATTCCCTTGTGCTGCGGCTTGTTTAAATGCATTAAAATGCTGATTTAAAATTTTATTCATTTCCGCAGGGTTGTTTTTTTTATGGCGGTTGATCATCCCTATTGGTGGTTTCGGTAAGCTTAATGTTTTTTTCATTGTAAATATCCGCAATCTTGCTGTTCTATAATTTCAGTTAGAATAATAGATCACTTGTAGCAAATTCAAAACTTCTCTATCTTTAACCCATAATTTGGCGCGTTGGATGCGTTTATGCTCACACATTTAACTTTAATTAATTTTGCATTAGCTGATCATTTGGCTATTGATATAGAACAAGGATTTAATGTTCTAACAGGCGAAACAGGTGCCGGAAAATCATTATTACTGGATGCACTCTCTGCCTGCCTAGGGGAACGTACAGATACAAATTATGTCCGTTATGGTTCGGACAAAGCGGATATTACCGCTGTTTTTACCTATCAAAATAATAGTCCTGAAGCAAAATGGCTCCAAGACCACGAGCTAGATGATGATTCTGGGGAAATTCATTTACGTCGTGTTATTTTTGCAACTGGACGTAGTAAAGCTTGGGTCAATGGACGTCCGAGCAGCTTATCTGAACTTAAAGAATTAGGGCGTTTGCTGGTTCAACTTTATAGTCAGCACAGTCAACAGCAACTTCTTGAACCGCCTTATCCAAAGCATTGGCTAGACCGTTATAACAATTTTTATACTGAAGCGAATGATGTACGTGAAGCCTATAGCACATGGCAACGTACCATTCGTTTGCACCAAGCGGCCCTAGATGCACAAGCGACTCGTCTACAACGCATTGGTACTTTAGAACATCAAATTGAAGAGCTCGAAGAGGTTATTCAAACTGACTATAAAGAAATTGAGCAAGAGTTCGATCGCCTCAGTCATCATGAACATATCATGCAAGACTGTAGCTATAGCTTAAATGTTTTAGATGAAGCTGAGCAAAACATTACTCAAGAAATGTCTTCGATTATTCGCCGTCTAGAGTCTCACGCGGGCCGTAGCGAACAACTTTCTGAGATTTATAATTCTTTACTCAATGCTCAAAGTGAAATAGATGATGCAACGGCAAACTTGCGTCAATTTATTGATCGTCAAAGTTTTGATCCAGAGCGAATGGAAGAACTAAATTCCAAGTTGGAAGTTTTCCACCGTCTGGCACGTAAATACCGCACTCAACCAGAAACACTTAAAGAAGAATATGAAGCTTGGCAAAGTGAGCTTGAGCAATTGCATCAACTTGAAGACCCAGAAACATTGGCAGAACAAGTTGAAAAGTCGCATGAGGAGTTCTTGGAGAAAGCTCAGCATTTAGATCATATTCGTCGTGAAGCTGCTGCTCCGCTTGCGAAACAATTAACTGAACAAGTGAAGCCTTTAGCGTTACCAGAGGCACATTTCGAGTTTAAGTTTGAACCACTAGAGCAACCTACTGCTGAGGGTTTGAGTTTTATTCAACTATTATTTACTGCCAATAAGGGTATTCCGCCACAACCATTAGCACGCGTCGCTTCAGGTGGTGAACTTTCACGTATTGCACTTGTCATGCAAGTGATGAACGCTGAAAAAACCGAAGCAGAAGTGTTGGTGTTTGATGAAATTGATGTCGGGATTAGTGGTGGAACCGCAGAAGTTGTGGGACGTTTACTTGCTGATTTAGCCCAACATGTTCAACTTTTATGTATTACCCATCAGGCACAAGTTGCTGCACAATCAGATCAGCATTTATTAGTTAAAAAGCAACAAACTGATCCGGCAAGCAGTACAATTGTGGAACTAGACGAAAATCAAATCATTTTTGAGTTAGCTCGCATGTCAGGCGGTGTTGAAATTAATGAAACAACCTTGCAACACGCAAAACAATTACGCCAACTTAAATTTCAGGCTTCTTCAAATTAATAAAAAATGAGAGAAAAAGATTGGCGAAATCCGATTAACTCTTGTATGTTGATAAAAAGAACCTATATAGATAAAAGGGTCGAGAGACCCTCTAGTGACATTTTTTGAGGGAGAACCGCTTAGGTGACCAAACAATATCTGACTCACCGTTGTCTGATTGCCCCGCCAGAAATGGCAGATGACTTTTTTGCAAACACTGTAATTTATCTTGCCCGTCATGATGAAGAAGGTGCTCAAGGCATTATTATTAATCGTCCTTCCGGTATCCAAATTAAAGAATTACTCAATGATCTCGACATTGAAGCAGACAATGTAAACCCACATGCGGTTTTACAAGGTGGCCCATTACGTCCCGAAGCTGGATTTGTTCTTCATACTGGACAACCGACATGGCATTCATCTATTGCTGTAGGTGAAAATGTTTGTATTACCACCAGTAAAGATATTCTGGATGCGATTGCCCATAATGAAGGTGTCGGTCGATATCAGATTGCTTTAGGCTATGCGAGCTGGAGCAAAAATCAGTTAGAAGACGAGATTACACGTGGTGACTGGCTGATTTGTGATGCCGATATGGACCTAATTTTTAACCTGCCTTACGACGACCGTTGGGATGCAGCTTATAAAAAAATTGGTGTAGATCGTGCGTGGCTAGCTTCTGAAATCGGACACGCTTAATGACCGAGACACCATCAAAATCGATTATGGCTTTTGACTTTGGCACTCAAAAAATGGGCATGGCGATTGGCCAGTCTTCAATTGAAAGTGCCAATCCTCTCCCTCTTTTTGTGATGAAAGATGGGATTCCAAATTGGGATCAGCTCTTAAAAATCGTAAAAGAATGGCAACCTGATTTATTTTTGGTGGGTTTGCCTTTGAATATGAATGATAGCGAGTCCGAACTCTCTACACGTGCCCGCAAATTTGCAAGACGTTTACGCCATCAAACCAATATTGAAACATTCATGGTAGATGAGCGTTTAACTACACGTGAAGCACGAGAAGAACTAGGCTTCTACCAAGAGCAAGGTCGAGCCAAAAAACTCTCGGCAGATAGTTTTGCAGCAGCATTACTCATCCAGAGCTGGTATCGAAATCCGGTCGGTTTAACACCGTAATATTGAAAAGGAAGGCTAAAGCCTTCCTTTTTTATTTCTCGATAATATGCACAGTTGCCGTACGTCCAGAGACAAAAGCAAGCTGGTTTTTTGGTGTTTCATCCAATACGATTTTTACAGGCACACGCTGCGCTAAACGAACCCAACTAAACGTTGGATTTACATTAGCAAGAAGTTTAGAGCTGCTTGAGCGTTCACGGTCTTCAATACCCGATGCAATACCTTGTACATGGCCTTTAATTTTCTGACTATCACCCATTAACTGTACACTGGCCTGATCACCAACATGAATGCGGTTTAACTTCGTCTCTTCAAAATAGCCCACAACATAGAGTTGTTTACGGTCAAGTAGTGCTGCAACAGCCTGCCCAACTTGAACATAGTTACCTGGGCGCATATCAAAGTTAGATAAAGTACCATCAGCTGGGGCGATTACCGCAGCACGATGCATATTAAGCTCGGCCAAATGCAAATTGCTCGTAGCCGCCTCAATGAGAGCCTGTTGTTGTTTAACAGTTGCTTCCGCTTGTTGAATAGCAGCTTGGAGTTGCTCATGTTCAGCGTGAGATTGATCACGTGTTGCGAAAACTTGATCTTGTTCTTGTTTAGAGATGGCACCATCCATAAGATTTGAATAGCGGCTTGCGTTTTTCTCGGCTAATTTAATATTCGTTTCAGATTTAATTAGGTTCGCTTTTGCTTGTGCTAAACCAGCTTGCGCTTGGGCAAAGGCTGCATTTGCTTTTGCTAAATCAGATTTTGCCTGTTCTACATCTAAAGCTCGGCGAGAAACATCAATTTTAAAGAGCACCTGACCTTTTTTCACAGTCTGGTTATCTTGAACCAATACTTCTGTAACAAGCCCTGCAACATCCGAAGATACTTGAATAACGTCACCACGAACTCGACCGTCGCGTGTCCACGGTGCTGCATTATAGTAGTTCCACAAATGCACAATGGTATAGACCGCCACCATTAATGCGACAATCAAAATTACTGGACGGATGACTTTTTTCAAATCCACCTGATTCATTTCACTCACCTAACTCAATCTTTAATTTCGCAAACATCTCTACGCACCGACCCCAACAAAAATTTGATGTATTACCAAAAGCAGTAATAGGTAAAAACACAAATTGAAAATACTAGGTAAAGCAATCCAGCCTTTTGCAATCAACTTGTTTGTCAAAGGGCTTAACCCTCGGAAACAGATATATGCCAAGAGTGCTTGAACGAGCAAAGAAGGCACGTAAATACCATAAACATTAAACTCACCCATTTGCTGGGGCTCCTCTCAGGGTGCTGTTTTCACTCATTTGATCTGATGAAACATGACACATGCTATAAGCAATATTGTTTAGTGAAATGAGTAATCTTTGTCGCATAGTCATATCTTCAACATTTGAAGCAAGCTGTTTTAATTCAAATAACGCTTGGTAGATTTTCTCTACTAAAGCCGCTGTATCATTTCTGTCATTTTCTTTCGCTCTAAACAGTTCATCCAGATTTTGTTGCAAATCACCAATATGCTGAGTGAGTTCGGATGTTTGAGGGAACTGATTAGCTAACTCTTGCAATCGGCTTAAATCGACAATACTACTCGACTCAATCAGAGCCTGATGAATTGAAGTTTTAATCTCGTTGGACTGCACCATTTTGCTATTTAGAATCCCAATCCGATCTAGCATACTGCGTAGATGAACTTTAAAATCAAGACCATACGGTAGATAGATCGCTTGTCGCATAGCACGATAATGCAATGCTAAAATACGGCTTGCACTCGTGTCTGGTGACATGGCGCGAACAACGTCAATGACAATCAAAGACACTAAAACACCTAAGATCATGGCAAATGAACTATCAAGATAAGACACCGCATCCATGCTATAAGCATTGTGCAAGTTTAGTCCCATCATGGTATTAATACCCAACACCATACCTACTGGCATCAGCATTTGGTTGGCCATCATAGACACTGCGAATAAGAACATCGGTAATAAAACCAGTCCAAGCTCCCAGAAAGTTGTGACATGCGGGAAAATACCAAATGCATAAACGAAGACTAAAACTGCTGAAGCAATACTGCCCCAGATAAAAATACGCAAAACTGGCACGGGGTTATCTAAGGCCGTTAAAATACAGGCTGTTACTGCTCCCATTTGCGCCATCATAAATCCAGCTTTCCATCCCGACACAATCCAGACCCCAGTCACAATAAAAGTAATAAGGACTGCACTAATACCGCCTCGTATCGCCACCCCATGATCACGGTGTAAACTTGGATATTTGGTCGTCATTGGCGTAATGTTGTCAGGAATCTCTTTATTACCTTGCTGAATTCGCTGCCACAAAACTTTAACGGCTAACACATTACTAATGAAATGGCGCACATCCATTTTCATAGCTGCAACCAAAACTTGTTGATGTGTAGAAGCCGACTCCATCAAACTTGCGAAATCGCTTTCAAACTCATCAGGCAACTGCAAAATATTTTCATCAATAATTAGATCTTTTTGCTCTAAGAACTGAACTACATGAGCTGAAAGCTGCTGCAATTTTTCTGCATGAGTTTCGATAAACCGAAGTTCTTGAAGCTGCTTAATACGCTCAGATAAAGCGACTAGATTAGCCACCACCATTGAGATTTGATGAAGCATTTCTTGCAAGGGTTTGGTCATACCATGCAGCTCGCCCTTTTCATAGCTCAAATGTACTGCCAAGGCATGAATGTCTGTGGTGTCACGAGTGATGGCAGCCAGAAGCTGAGTATTGTTCTGCTGCGAATCTGTAGTTAATAAATTAGCAAACAGATTTTCTGTATCTTTTAGGGTTTTGATCACCCGCTGTTTAATTGCCGAGCCAATATGCATTGGAAGAATCGTGGCAGAAACCACGGCACTTGAAATCACACCAATCGAGATTTCTATGACCCGAGCTAAAGCAATATCAAATATATTGTATTGATCAATATAGGTAATCGCATTGAAGACGATCATGGCTGTCGAGTAACCCGCCAGCATAAAAGCATAACTACGTGGAGTACGATCGAGTAACGACACATAAAGCGCAAAACCCACCCACAACGATAACACCACGGTAAATATCCAAGGTGTATTAATTAGATGTGGCGTTAGAGTTAGGGCAATCACAGCTCCGCCAATTGTCCCTACCACTCGATAGACACATTTGGAGGACACCATTCCTGAATATGGATTGGCAATAATCAGGACCGTACCAATCGACCACATCGGGTTAATCAGATCTAATTCAAACGAAACAAATAGTGCCAACATTCCGGCAATAAATGTTTTTAAGGCAAAGATCAGATCAAGCCTACTCGGGCGGAACGCCAGTATTTGCTTTAATAACATGAACTCATCTCAAATACAGATTTGAACTGATGAGCATGCCCTTCAATATTTGATTGTCTTTCTAAAGACAACACAACTTTGCCATTTGCCTCAAAGCAAATGATATGAGGGGCATCCTTCAATACAATGATTTTTCCACATCTCGCCTGATTGGCCGAAATGATTTCAGTTTGGCGCCATTTAAACGGCCAAGCTTTGGAAAGAAGAGGTATCAAGAAATCAATCTGGAACCGACCAATTTCTCGATTAGATATTTTGTTTGGCAATTTTTTCAAAATAAAGCGATTTAGTCAACTAAAATATCTCTATTTGATAATTTGATATATTTTTTAATTATCGTATATGATGTATAAGCCAAGAGAAGTTTTCTCTTTGTCAGAGTAAAATACTCAAATCAGGCATTTATTTTAGAATTGAGACAAATCTTCTTTTTTTCTGTTATAAAAACTCAAAGATGACTCGTTGTTAAAGGATACGAACAAGACACTATGGCAATTTCAAGTTTTGGCAAAATTCTAACTGTACTGGACCTGTTTTCGGTTTCGCGTCCAATCATTAATGTCGATATTATTTGCGAAGAACTTGGCTTGTCCAAACCAACGAGTTACCGTTACCTCAAAGAGCTAGTATCAGCTGATCTATTAAAACGCATTAATGGAACCTCTGGCGATTATACCTTAGGCTCAAAAATTGCAGTTCTTGACTATATATCTAGAACAACCGACCCACTGGTTCAAATCAGCACGCCATTTATGCGAAATATTGTAGAGCGTACCGAACTGTGCTGTTTGCTTACCTATTTAAATGATGATTATTGCATTGACATACATCATGAAATATTTAAAGACACTGAACTACTTTCATATGGCCGAGGTTGCCCAAGGCCGATTTATGTTGGATCATCTCCAAAAACAATGGTTTCGCATTTAAGTAAGCAGCGCATGCAAGACTACTACCACCGTTACCAGCAAGAATTAAAACAATCAGGTTTTGCTGAAGATGAACCGAGCTTTATTCAACGTATGCGTAAAATTAAAAAACAAGGGTTCTATTTCTCACAAGGTGAGATTGACCCAAATGTTTCAGGTCTAGCTGTTCCTGTTCGATTTTCAACCAAAGAAGTACCTTTAGCTTTAACTCTAGTTGCTTCTAAAAATCGTTTTGATTTTTTAAACGTTGAAAAGCTTATCGAAATTTTGCAAGAAAATGCAGCACTTATTGAACAACGTTTTATGGAATTATCTGAAAAAGGTGAAATCTAAAACTCTACCTTATGATAATTTAAAGTTTTCTTACATTTTAAAACATTGAATATATCGCAATATTCTCATATTATGATTTTAACTCCTATTGATGATTCTTTTCATCAGCAGCTCATCAGTAGAAGCATCCCCCTCAGAGGAATAAGCTCATGCTGCCATCATGGGCTTTTTTCTTGCCCGCTTTTTAATGAAAGTTATAAAAACTTAAATTGCCGAAAAGTAAGATTAATACGTGGTTGTAAAATCTTTGTTGAGCGATTTAAACGGTGTTGCCAATATTGTTGAGTCTCACCACGCATCACAATGAGTTGGCCTGGCTGTAGCCACAATTCAACTTTCTCTTTACTTTGAATATGTCTAAAAGAAAATTTACGGGTAGCACCAAAGCTTAAAGAAGCGATTGTTGTCGTTCTTGCCAAAGATACATCCGAGTCACTGTGCCAAGCCATACCTTGAGTTCCATCTTCATAAAGATTTGCCAAACAAGAATTAAATTTTTCTGAAAGTATCTGCTCTACCTGTTGTTTTAGTTTGGCGAGTGCTTTGTCCCAAGGCAAAGAATCACGTGCGACACCCGAATATTTATATTGATAGTAGTCATCTCCATACCATGCAACTTTTCGAGCTGTAATAAAGTGCTTGCCATACAACTTAGCCTCGTCATGTTTCCATGCGAGGTGTTGGTAAAGATAATCAAAATATTGTTCAGCTTCTTCAGGGCTTAAAATACAACCATAGTCCTGAACTTCACCATCGTAGGGTAATAAATTCTCACAAGGTTCTGGAGAAAATAAATCCAAGGTCATACGGTCTCTCCGTGTTGCTTTGACATCTCCCAAGCTAACAATGCCAATTTACGCCCTTTTTGCCAATGATATTCTCCAACCATACCTGTGGCACGAATCACTCGATGGCAAGGAATTAGATATGCAATCGGATTTTGCCCAATTGCTGTAGCAACGGCTCTGACTGCTTTAGGTTTTCCAATTTGCTCTGCAATATCTTGATAAGTACGCAATTGGCCTTCTGGAATGGCGAGCAATGCTTCCCATACTTGTAGCTGAAATGGGGTTCCAGCCAAATTAAGTGGAAGTTTTTGCTGTAAGTGTTCTGAAAAATCCTGTTCAAACCACTTTGCAATTTGTTGATGCCAAATCGATGACTGATTTTTCAATTGAGCTTTCGGAAAGTACTGCTTAATGAGTTGTTCAATATTGTCATGAGTTTCGATAAATCGAATAGAACATATGCCTTTTTCACTACTGACAACCAACAACTCACCAAATGGGCTTGTCTCAACCGAATAATTAAGAATAACGCCTTCGCCTTGTTGTTTATATTCACCAGGCGTCATCCCTTCAAGCTGAATAAACAGATCGTGTAAACGTCCTGTGCCAGATAAACCCGTATTTAAAGCAGTTTCCAATAAACTCCGTTGTTGCAACAGATGATATTTGGCCTGTTGCAAACTCATATATTGCACAAATTTTTTGGGGCTAATCCCTACCCATTCCTGAAACTGGCGTTGAATATAGCTTGGGCTTAAATTCATATGACTAGCAACATCGACTAAACTGGGTTGCTGGTCTAGATGTTCATATAAATATTCAATCACAGTGGCAATTACAGCAAATTGCCGAGAAGAAAGCATTTGCATGTGTCACCTCCTTAGCACTTATATCTTACATTAAAGTAGCCAAAGTCCTATGACGACCCGATTCTTGCACTCTTCAAAAATAAAAAAGCCTTTCATTGTAGAAAGGCTTCATCATTCAATATGCACTTAAGGCTGCTTTAAATAAGGCCAAGCTGCTTTGAGGTAAATAAACATAGACCATAAAGTTAAAATGACCGCTGTATATAACAAAGCATAGGCAAGCATTTCTAACGGCTGCCAATTGAGTAAGAACACACTAATGGCAATCATCTGAAAGGCTGTTTTATATTTACCTACCGTTGATACTGCCACACTGGTTCGTGCGCCAAGTTCTGCCATCCATTCACGTAAAGCAGAAACTGTAATTTCCCGTGAAATAATAACAATTGCGGCAAAAGCCATTGAAATGGTTGGATTCCACTGCACTAAAACAATCAGTGCAGCCGCCACCATGAGCTTATCTGCAACCGGATCTAAAAAACGGCCAAATGCTGAAGTCTGGTTTAAAGTTCGTGCCAAATAGCCATCAAACCAATCGGTAATAGCAGCAAACACAAAAATAGCCGTCAAGATAATATGACGACTCATACTTCCTTCATGCTCACCAATACCCATTGCAGGGGGCCAATACGCGATCACCAAAAATACAGGAATAAGCGCGATACGCGCTAATGTTAGGATATTTGGGATATTCAGGATTCGCCCTGTGGTCATAAACACCGCCAATTAAGTCTTCATGCATCTTGTAACAGACAAAAATACTTTCTTCAATATTGTATCTATCTGTAACAGCCACTTTATACGAAATATATGAATCGAGGAAGTGGACTGCTTAGGTAAATACCGTAACAGTTTGCCGTAAAATTGCAATTAAATGATCATTTTGGTCCCAAAGATGGGCATATTCTGTGGAATAACCTTCACCTGCATATTCGGTTACCACTTTATATTTAAACCAGTCACACAATTGATGTTGGAACGGATGGACATAGGTAATGTGCCAAGTTAAAGAACTTGCAGGAGCAACTTGCTTAAACATCGGCAATACACCAGGTGGCCAAATATCCATCAAAACAATTAAATCTGGCAAAGTCATTTGACGATTTTCATGCTTATCGGGATTAAATCTCGACCACCCTCCAAAGTCAGCATACTGACTTCCTGTAACAGGATAATGACCTTCCGCCCAGCATACATCAAAATGTTGATAGCATTCTGGCATTTGCCTAGCAAAAGGAATAGGTTGTAACTCTTCAGGTTGCCTATAAACTGGAACGATAGGCTCATGTCGCACTTCAATATTCGACGCACGCGGCACACCAAAGCTTGCGACCAAAATCGTTTGTACCGCACCATCTTGCCATAAACGGGTTTCAAGCGT
Organism: Acinetobacter pittii; assembly: GCF_034064985.1. NCBI lineage: Bacteria > Pseudomonadati > Pseudomonadota > Gammaproteobacteria > Moraxellales > Moraxellaceae > Acinetobacter > Acinetobacter pittii. The sequence continues at coordinate 3,545,957 of NZ_CP139249.1, forward strand.
AGTGACCGACTTTCCTTCCCTTAAAATTTCAATAGTCAATTGGGCGGGCCCCTGTTGTACAGGACCCACGAAAGTAACACTACAACTTAATAATCTTTTATTTGGATCTTGAATATTGCAGTAGGCTTTTTGCATGAGTAATCCAGCAACAAGACCACCAAAAACAGTTCGCCCTTGTAACCACCCTTCGGGTATTTCAATCCATTCCTTTTGTTTTATTTCTTCAAATAATTGCAGTAATGACATTCACTTCCCTAAAGCACTCTGACTTTTGATGAAACATCTTTCATCATTTTAAAGGGAAAGTGAATGATCATTCTTGTACTTATATGCCAACTATTTGGTCACTCGGCATAGAAACGTATCTTTATTCATGCAGAATTTTATAAATCGTTCTTGCCATCATTTCACCAAAACCGGGCACAAGAGTAAGCTCTTTTTCAGATGCTTTTAAAACGCCCTGAATCCCGCCAAAATGAGTTAATAAATCACGACGACGCTTTGGACCCAACCCTGGAATTGCTTCCAAAACTGAGGTACTACGGCGTTTATCACGTTTAGCACGATGTTTAGTAATCGCAAAACGATGGGCCTCATCACGCACCTGCTGAATCAAATGCAATGCCTTATGGTCTTCTGGCAACTGGATTTTTGTGCCATCAGTAAAATGTAGAGTTTCAAGTCCGGGTTTACGCCCTTCACCTTTAGATACACCCACCATAAAAGCATCTAGCCCAAGCTCTTGCATAACCTCCATCGCCATATGGAGTTGGCCTTTACCACCATCAATCAACAGCAAATCAGGCAATATGGCCTTTTTATAACGTCGTGTTAAAGCTTGACGCATAGCAGCATAGTCATCGCCTGCTGTAATGTCTTGAATCGCAAATTGGCGATAGTCGCGCTTACGTGCCCCACCTTGGTCAAACACGACACATGAGGCAATTGGAGCTTCACCCATGGTGTGACTAATATCAAAACACTCAATACGATCGACAGGTCTTCCCACTACTTGCTCTAACTGATGGAAACGTTCATTCAGTTCTAAATGATTACTCAATTGCCCTTTAATGGCATGTTGAACGTTCATTTCGGCTAACTCTAACCACTCGGCACGAGTTTCTCGAACATTACTCTTAATCTGAACCTTTTTGCCAAACTGCTGCGCCAACGCATCTTCTAATTCTTTACAGTCAGGTAAAGCAATATTTACGATAAGCTCATTGGGAACTTCATCTGCAACTTGAAAGTAAAAGTTCGCCATAAAGTCACTCAGCATTTGCCCAAGATCATCACCGAGCATGTCTGGGAAATAACTTTTTCCACCCAGCATTCGCCCATTGCGTACATACATAATTTGGACGCATGTAACGCCTGCCTGATATGCAATTGCCAGAATATCTGCTTCGCCTTTGACTTTAAATACGGCTTGTTGGGCTTGTACTTCACGCAATAAAGATAAACGATCACGGTAAAAAACAGCTTTTTCAAATTCAAGCTCAGCCGCTGCTTGTTCCATTTTGGCAATGAGCTCTTGATTAAGCTCTTTGGTATCACCTTGCAAAAAGCGAATACTATTATTAACGTCTTCTTTATAATCCTCGGGCGAAATCAGACCTACGCACGGAGCTGAACACCGCTTGATTTGATATTGCAAACATGGACGCTTGCGCTGTGAGAAATAGCTATTTTCACACTGACGTACATTAAAAAGTTTTTGCAAAACCAGTAACGTATCGCGTGCACTATAGGCACTTGGATAGGGGCCAAAAAACTTACCAATTTGGTGCTTACCTTTACCACGTCCACTGGCAAGCCGAGGATAAGGTTTATCAGCCGAAACAAAAATATAGACATAAGACTTATCGTCCCGCAGCATAATGTTATACGGCGGGCGATGCTGTTTAATTAAGTTTTGTTCTAGGAGTAAAGCTTCAGTTTCTGAACGAGTAACCAAAGTTTCAATATCATAAATTCGTGCAACTAAAGCTTGCGTTTTAGGATGCTCAATCGTTTTAATAAAATAACTCGACACCCGATTTTTTAGATTTTTTGCTTTGCCGACATATAACAATTCACCCTCCTTCCCTAGCATTTTATAAACACCTGGAAGCTGGGTCATGTTGGCTAAAATTTTTTCAATATGAGGACGAGCGTTTTGATTCACTATTGGCATGCATGGCTTAATACTGAATACCTAATGTGATGTTTTCATCCTTACTTTTCAAGTGCTTTACTGTGCCAGAACATAAATTTGGAAACAGATTTAGATATGACCCGACAGATTGTGTCGTACTCACTTAAGAATCTAGACGATAGTAGCTATATTTAACGTCTTTTTCTTTATAGACCGCATAGGTTTTTTGACGAAAATCTGAGAACCAACCATTGCCTGTGTAACCTGCAATATGACCATAAGTGTGTCCACTTGTTCGCTCAATAATATAAATATCGCCTTCTTGTGGACGGTTAAAAGCAGGTTTAATTTTCTTATAACCGTTCTTCTCAAGTGTATGCCCCCAGTCTGAAGCTGCTACCGGATGCTTAGACACATCGGCGCCTGCTGCTTGTAAAGCAATACGAATATTTTTGGCGCATTTCTCTTTACTATGGTTGGCAGATATACTTTCAAGCTTACTTGAGAACTTATGCAAATTAATATTTTGGTCTTCAGTTTTATGATTTTGAGTTTTAGATCGTTTAGATTTTTCAGTTGTCGAAGCTGCTTGTCTTAACATCACTTTTGTTTTTAAATCGCCTTGAGAACTTTCTTCTTTTCTCTCTTCGATATGATGAACATGTGCATGAGCTGCGTGATGAGCATGAGCCATTTTAAAACCTACTTCCGCTGACCAGTCTTCGAAAAAACCGCGCCATTGTAGAATCAAAATTGCCTATTGGCTTTTAATAGTTGTAACAAATTGCCAGCACTGTGAAATAGGTCACAAAATTTAATAAAGGTTAATTTCTATGAATAATAAAGAATTTGTCAAAAAACTTATAAATACTGTTTCAGATGAATATATCGATACTTATCAACAGATTTATTCATCTACCTTAATCGATAATAAAATTAAAAAAGATCCCTACTGGTTTGATGCTCTCACTTTTTATCAATCTTTATCTCAAAAAGATAAGGAAACCTTATTTAAAATCATTAAACAGACTACTATTGATACTACAAGTACAATTTTAGGGATTATTGATGGTCCTGTGAGCTTAAATCAGATCTCTGGTGACTTTACACTGACATATACAGAAAATGAGAAGACAGTAATTTTAAATGGAGATCTACAAGATGAATTCCTTACCCAAATAACAGAAAGAAACAGATCACAATGATATATAAGGAATTATAACAAGGGAAATATAGGTATGAGATTAAAACAAAAGATTATTTATAAAAACTCAAAAAACGAGAAAATCAAATTAATACTAGAACCTTGGGCTGAAGAATATAATATTGAATCAAATTCTGAAGTAGAGATTATTGTTGAAGGCGATATAGAAAAAGGATATTTAATGATTGAATCAGAGATAGATCGTGTTGTCATCTATGGTTGGCAAGGAAGTCTTATTCAAGTTTTCAAAAATGGTAAACTTATTGACTAATCATTTTATTAATAATCTATTCCTTATAACAGGCTATTTTAGCTCAAAATAAAAAACGCCCTTTCGGGCGCTTTAATTAAAATACATATGGTCGTACAAAAATCAGGAAGAAAATTCCAAGCATCAAGAACCATTTCAAGAAGTAATACAACTTACGGTTCTTAGCTTTTAACGCCTTAGCTTTAATACGAATTTGATAGACATAACCAAAAGCTTTATTTAAGCCACCTGTTTGGTCGCCTGTTTCATTCGGTGAACTTGCCGCAGTCATCACATTACGACCAAACCAATGGTTGAAACGCTCCATCCATTTTACTTTCATTGGACGTTCAACATCTGCAAAGAAAATAATACGGTTTCGATCAGTCTTATTTTCAGCATAGTGAATATAAGTTTCATCAAACACGACACTTTGACCATCACGCCAAGAATATCTTTCACCATCGACGTCAATAAAACAACGGTCATCATTTGGTGTAATTAGACCTAAGTGATAACGCAAAGAACCTGCATATGGATCACGATGTCTTACCAAACGGCTGTCAGGTGCAAGCTCGGTAAACATTGCTGCTTTAATTGTCGGCAATGTTTTAAGAAGTGCTGTAGTTTTTGGGCAAAGCTCAGCAGCAGATGGATGACTCGATTCATACCATTTGAGGTAAAAACGCTTCCAACCTGTTTTAAAGAATGAGTTAAAACCTAAGTCATTATAAGTACTTGAGGCTTTAATCCCACCTTGGTCATATAAAGCTTTCGCTTCATCACGAATCATTTCCCAATTTTCATCCAGCACTTTTAAATCTTTAAAATGCTGTGTGTCGATATAAGGTTGATTCGGCACCTTTGAAAAGATGTACATTAAAAAGTTAATCGGTGCGAGCAAGGTTGAATGGTCAAAAAATTGACGATAAAACGAGTGACGCACTTTGCCGCGATGTTGGATATACAATGCTGATATCACAAAAATCGCTAATATGATCCACTTAATCATGTATCTTTGCTCGAATTTAGTAATAAAATTAAAAAATAGTGTTGTGTAGTATAGGCTTCAACACATTGTCTATATTTATTATACTGATTTTACTTTCATTACTGCTAGTTAGTGACTATATCTTTCACCAGAAGATTCAATAGTAGTTGCTAATTTACTAGAAAATTAGCAACTTTCGAAACAAAGAAATATTCTATTGATTCCAATTGATTAACTTAAGACTTTCAAGCTTCTTGACAGCAGTTTGATTGTATAAAAAACAACCTTTATCTAAATTTTCAAGATCAAATTTGATTTCTCTTAATGCTTCAGGATTTTCAGACAATAAATTCGAAGATATTATATCTTTAAGAAATTGTATCTGTGCTGTACGGGTCTGCTCCTGAACTCCATTATAACTAACATCATCAAAAACTTGTCCATTATATTGAATCACTGAAAACCCATCTAACTCTGCTCCAGTTTTCGTACTATACAAAGTGGTCCAATCTATTCCCATAAACTGTCCTTGTTTGTTCACTATTGCTAGATCAGGAGCAACTGTTTGAAAGCTCTGCGCAGTTAGAAGATTGTCTTCATGTATGAGATCAAAAGAATAATTTAGAGGATTGTTTGTATTAAAATTTATAAACTCTTGATTATTTTTGATAGAAGACAAACGATAACAAGTACTACCTGTAGGAAAAGTATCTTGGCCGTATGAACTTAAAAACTTTCTAGCTGTAAAATATGGATTACTTGTATCAAATCCATATTTTCTAAAACCCGGCAATACTGTGTCAAAAATATTTTTCCCCGCTAGATTAACTTTTTCAAGTTTCCAATCAGTTTTAATATTATCTATAACATTCAAAGTCCACTCATCCATTGATTTTACGTCAATTATTGAAGTAAACCTATCTTGAGGGGTATATAAATGATTTTGCGTCACAATATATCGATTCAAGGGTTGATTGCTATCTACCCCATAAATACGTTTATTATTAATCTCATAATAACTTATTGATAAACTATCATTATTTTCTCCAAGTACTTGATAATTTACCTCATAGTATCGTGATCCATTTTTAATTGAATCATTCGACTCTACTGTTGTGTTATTTGCAGAATTATTATCACTAGAACCACCGCCTCCACATGCACTCAACATAAAAGGCAGGATGGCCAAAATCATAAATTTATTTTTTAACATAATAGGTACTTTATTAAACATTTTTATAACACAAAGTTTATCCAAAGATAAAAAAATAGACAATACTGTCTGTCTAATAATTCACACAAAATATTAATTTCTATTACTAGACCAAAAATAATTTATTAATTGTCTACTATATATTCCAACTTTATTTGGTCCCTTCTTAACCAGAAGCTTTTACAATTAAAAATATATTTTTCATAAATATAGATTAAAAAAATTATTCAAAAATAATTGATGACCCTTGCGTCACGGCTTGATACAACTTGTCAGGTTTTTTTTAGATATAGTTATCGTAAGATTAGCGAAGCATAAATGTGTACCTAAGATGTACATACGCTTCATAACATCAACTTAGAAGTCCTCCAAAACTAAGGAGATCAGGCATGATCCACGCTGGCAATGCCATTACCGTCCAAATGCTTTCGGACGGAATTGCAGAATTCCGCTTTGACTTACAAGGTGAGTCGGTCAATAAATTTAACCGTGCAACAATTGAAGATTTCCAAGCTGCTATTGCTGCGGTAAAAGCAAATAATGATATTAAAGGCTTAGTTGTTACCTCGGGTAAATCAACATTTATTGTTGGGGCAGACATTACCGAATTTGGTGAAAACTTCGCACAAGGCGAAAAAGCGATTGTTGACTGGCTTATGCCTGTTCACGAAATCTTCAATAGCTTTGAAGATTTAGAAATTCCAAAAGTTGCTGCTATTAACGGTATGGCGTTAGGCGGCGGTTTTGAAATGTGTTTAGTTTGTGACTATCGTGTGATGTCAGAAGCTGCACAAGTGGGCTTACCGGAAATTAAACTTGGTATCTACCCAGGTTTCGGCGGTAGCGTACGTTTAAGCCGTCTGATCGGTATCGACAACGCGGTTGAATGGATGGCGATGGCTGCTCCTAAAAAACCGGCTGCTGCTCTAAAAGATGGTGCTGTAGATGCGGTTGTAGCTGCTGATAAATTACTTGAAGCTGCAACTGACTTAGTTAAGCAAGCAATTTCTGGTCGTTTAAACTGGAAAGCAAAACGTCAAGAAAAACTTGAAGCTGTAAAATTGAACCCGCTTGAACAAATGATGGCGTTCAATACTGCAAAAGGTGCAGTACTAGCGAAGGCAAATCCTGCTCAATACCCTGCTCCAAAATTATTACTTGATTCATTACAAGCGGGTGCAAGCCTTGCGCGTGACGAAGCATTAAAAGCTGAAGCGGAAGGTTTTGCAAAAGCTGCGATTACGCCACAAGCTGGTGCATTGATTGGTTTATTCCTCAATGATCAAGTTGTTAAGAAAACTGCTAAAAAACATGAAAAAGGTGCACACCCTGTAAACCAAGCAGCTGTACTTGGTGCTGGTATCATGGGTGGTGGTATTGCTTACCAAGCAGCAAGCAAAGGTACACCAATTATCATGAAAGATATTGGTAATCCACAACTTGCTCTAGGTATGAAAGAAGCAAACAGCTTGTTAACTAAACAAGTTGAACGCAAGAAAATGAAACCTGCGCAAATGGGTGAAACCCTTGCACGTATCCGTCCTACTTTAAGCTACGATGAGTTTAAAGAAGTTGATATCGTGATCGAAGCAGTTACAGAAAATCCAAAAGTAAAAGAAATCGTTCTTGCAGACACTGAAAAGAATGTTCGTGAAAATACGATTATTGCTTCTAATACTTCTACGATTTCAATCACGCGTTTAGCAAAAGCATTACAACGTCCTGAAAACTTCGTTGGTATGCACTTCTTCAACCCAGTTCACATGATGCCGCTTGTAGAAGTAATTCGTGGTGAAAAGACTTCTGAAGAAGCGATTGCGACTACTGTTGTTCTTGCTCAAAAAATGGGTAAAACACCAATCGTTGTAAACGACTGCCCAGGGTTCTTAGTTAACCGTGTATTGTTCCCTTACTTCGGTGCGTTCGACCTTCTTGTAAAAGACGGTGCAGACTTCCAACAAGTTGACAATGTAATGTCTAAGTTTGGCTGGCCAATGGGTCCTGCTTACCTCATCGACGTTGTAGGTATCGACACAGGTGTACATGGCGCAGAAGTCATGGCTGAAGGTTTCCCAGACCGTATGAAGCCAGACTACAAAGGTTCAATCCAAGCAATGTACGAAGCTAAACGTCTTGGTCAAAAGAATGACGTTGGTTTCTACAAATACGAACTCGATAAGAAAGGCAAGAAAGCAAAAACTGTTGATCCAACAGCGTATGAAATCATTGCTCCTTTCGTCACTGGTGAAAAACGCGAGTTTGATAACCAAGAAATCATTGACCGCATGATGCTTGCTTTCTGTAACGAAACAGTTCGTTGCTTAGAAGACAACATCGTTGCAACTGCTGCTGAAGCAGACATGGCAATGATTATGGGTGTAGGTTTCCCTCCATTCCGTGGTGGTCCATGTCGTTATATCGACCAGACTGGTGTTGCTGAATATGTTGCACTTTGCGACAAATATGCACACTTAGGTAAGGCTTATGAAGCGCCACAAATGTTGCGCGACATGGCTGCTAACAACAAAAAATTCTACGGTTAAGGAGCAACGTGAATGGCTACTTTAAATCCACGTGACGTTGTCATCGTTGATGGCGTACGTTCTGCAATGGGTAAAACCAAAAACGGTATGTTCCGTAATGTACGTGCTGACAGCTTATCTGCTGAATTGGTTCGTGCACTCGTTGCTCGTAACCAGTTTGATGTAAACGAAGTTGAAGACCTAATCTGGGGCTGTGTAAACCAGACTCTAGAACAAGGTATGAATATTGGCCGTAACATCGGCTTATTGGCTGACTTACCAAAAACTGTAGCAGGTCAAACTGTAAACCGTCTTTGCGGTTCTTCTATGCAAGCGCTTCATACTGCTGCTGCACAGATTGCAACCAACCAAGGTGATATCTTCATTATTGGTGGTGTAGAGCACATGGGCCACGTAGGTATGATGCACGGCATCGACTTAAACCCAGAAGCATCTAAGCACTATGCGAAAGCCTCTAACATGATGGGCTTAACTGCTGAAATGTTAGGTCGCATGAATGGCATTAGCCGTGAAGAGCAAGACGCTTTTGGTGTTGAATCTCACCGCCGTGCTTGGGCTGCAACTCAAGAAGGCCGTTTCAAAAACGAAATCGTTGGTGTTGAAGGCCACGATGCAAATGGCTTTAAAATCCTTTGCGACATCGACGAAGTAATTCGTCCAGATGCAAACCTTGAAACGTTCAAAGCATTACGTCCTGTATTCGATCCGAAAGGTGGTACTGTAACTGCGGCTACATCTTCAGCTTTATCTGACGGTGCTTCTGCAATGTTGCTTATGTCTGCTGAACGCGCCCAAGCTTTAGGTTTAAAACCACGCGCTGTCATTCGCTCTATGGCTGTTGCAGGTTGTGATGCTGCAATCATGGGTTACGGTCCAGTTCCAGCAACTCAAAAAGCGCTTAAACGTGCTGGTTTAACGATGGCTGATATTCAAACTATCGAGTTAAACGAAGCATTCGCTGCTCAAGGCTTATCAGTAATGAAAGGCTTAGGTATTTATGACAAGCAAGACATCATTAACTTAAATGGTGGTGCGATTGCTTTGGGTCACCCACTAGGCTGTTCTGGTGCACGTATCACCACTACGTTGTTGAACGTAATGGAACAACAAGATACTCAAATCGGTCTTGCGACCATGTGTATCGGCCTTGGTCAAGGTATTGCAACAGTAATCGAACGTGTTTAATTAACACCAAGATAAAAAAATCCCCGCTCAATGCGGGGATTTTTATTTTATTTTTGTATCCAATTTGGATAAATTGTATTAATAAGCTTACTAATTTTTTCTTCTAATTTTTTATATAGTGTTAGAAAATCTTCAAATTTTAAATCTTCAAACTCTTCATCTCTTGAATCCCACGTAGATCTCACTAATTCATTATCTTCTAAATAGTCTATTCTAATATTCGGCCCCGCTTCTAAATCTTTAGAAAAAATATAGAATGGTAGAATTAAATGCTTAACATTTAAGTTCTCTAATCCGACTAACCGCTCTACTAGAATTGATTTAGTAAATAAGGCTTTAAATTCTCTAAAAAATATTTTAGACATCCACTCTTGATTAAAATTAATTCTTTTCCTATCTTGTTGTATTGCAAATTTTATCTGATTAACTATACGAAAATCCCCACTTTCGATCTCATGTGTTTTTTCTGTCGAATATCGTACAATTTCTCCTCCTCCTTTAATTTTTTCAGTAGAAACAAACCCACCTTTATCAATCCAATCTTGGTCAAAATAGTCTTTAAACCAACTATTAAATGGAGCTGGATAAACTAAATCATTAGTTGATAAATTAGATATATCAAAATTAGGATTTATGAACTCATCTATGTAATAAAAATTAAATTTTTTTAGACTTAACAAATCTTTAAAACTTTTATTATAAATCTTACATTTTTTATTTTTATGTTTATAATTAGGCCATTTATCAACATTAAACATCTGAATTTCTTTCCAAGAAATCTTACTCTTATCCTCATTAAAACAAAAATCAAATAAATCAATAATTTTACTATCTTTTAATATATCTATAAGCTGATCTTTATACTCATCTAGAATATGCCTACATAACTCATGCAAAAATCTATGCTCAATAAATTTACGCTCAAAGTCTTTACTCCATTCATTTCTATTGGTTTGTAGTGTACTTTTTGCTTCTAAGCCAAAAAACATTAAATAAAAACCAAATATCTGATTATAATAACTTATTCTACCAACGTTCTGACCTTTAAATCCTCCATCAAGTCTACTATGAAGTTCATTTAAATTGGAAATTTTAATTTCATCAACTATTAAATAAAGACTGTATTTATCCACCCAAATAATATTATCAAAAGTGTTTTTTTGTTGAGGAAAAACACTATTAATTTTCACCTGCCATTCTTTATTAAATTCATAAGGCAAACATATATTTCTCAAGACTTCATCTTTTATATTCTCAACTTGCGTGGCTATATTAAACACATCAAACATTTCCTCCTTTAAAGGGTCATGTTTTGTATACAAAAATTTATATAGCTCTGAGTTGTTGTAAGAATAACTTCTAGCTCTTCTTTTCTTTTTTAATCTCAAAATTAAAGTTGTACCTATATCTTTTTTTATTTCTTTTTGCTCTTCAATAAAACAATAACCTTTTTTAGATTTTAATGGAGAATTTAATTCAATTTTGTATGTCTTATAATCAACTGAATTTGTACTAATAATCGTAATTTTCTGATCTTCCTCATTGATATCTTTTAAGAGCAAAAAAGCACTATGCAATCCTATTCCAAACTGGCCAGATGGTCTCATCCATATTGGCATTCTATTGATTATTTTTTGACGCTCTATATTTCTACTCGAACCTGCAACCTTTTGCATATAATTCAAATCAAGTAAACTAATTCCAGTTCCTTTATCTTCAATTTTAAATTCCCACCAAGCATCATCGCTACCATCAATAATTCCGATCCGTTCAAAGGATATTTCAAGAGCATAACTCTTTAAAATATTTTGTACTTTATTATCAAAAGGATGGGGATTTTTGGGTAATTTTATACGTCCTTTCTCAAAATCACACCATACTTGTATTAATGTTGCATCGATTGCATTTTGAATTAACTCTCTAAAGATATTAGTATCATTTTTATATAATCCACTTCCTTCTAAAATCTCTAAGGCATTGTTTTCATCAATAGAAAATTTCATTGGCTTATTGCTTAATAAAATTTTATTACCTTGCATCCTTACGTCTAGCTGCTCAATTGTTGGTAAAGAACCAAACTCTAAGCTTGGTACAATAAAGTTCCATTGAGACATTTGATTTTGGAATTCTTGACGTATCCAACCAAACCAATTTTGAGTTTCGACATAAGACATTTCATCAGGACATTCTGCGACAAGCTTTACTGTTCGTTTATCAAGTTGAAATTCACGCAATGATAAATGCTTATCATGATGATGTTTACTTACAGAGGGCATATTGCTGACGTGCTTTGCCATAACAGGGCAAAAGCGGTTGTCATCTAAATCAAATAGATCACCTAAACGAAGTAAACACCCTATAAAACGCGGATGACAATCTTCAGTCCCCAAACCAGTTTGTTTATAGAGAAGTGTTTCCATTAAAGTATCAAAATTCATACCATGAGAGACACAAATTTGCCCTAAATATCGATAAATTCGGTTTGGTAATAGTTCAGTTCTGGGTGATGTAATACCTAGATCTTTAAAGGGATCTTCAACAATCTTGCCAACTCGCTTGTCATGCCCGCGTCGAAACCACTCAGCAACTAATTGACGGTATTGCTCAATCCCATCAAAAGGATGGTCTACAATACCAATGGCTGATAACCAATTTTGCTCAACATAAGCTTGGCAAAATTTTTGAAGATCATGCCCTTTTTCATTTGCTATTGTTTGAATCATGAAATTGAAATCAGGATTTGTATGGACTTCTTTTGCATTTTTAGCATCAACCAACATGCCAACATCATGCCAATAAGCCGCTTCAAGAATAAGCCAAGTATCAGTAGCACTTAATAGTTCAATATCATTTCCTAGAATTCGCTCGATATTCACTAAAATCTGCTGTGAATGTGAAGCATTATGATTACTAAAATGTGGGTAAAAACCACCAATATTTTCTAATGCTTTTCCTACTAACTTTTGATCGAACTCCCATTGAGCATATAAAATTGCAACATTATCATCTGCCTCGCATTTATTCTTGAGGTGTTGAATTAATCTTGTACTCATATCTTTATTTTTAAATAAGTATAGTTATACCCATAATAACGCAACTTTTATTTTTCAATCCAAATAACAGATTCTTTTTAAATAAAAATCCCCGCTCAATACGGGGATTTTTATTTTATCGGCCTTTTAAACCATCTTGTATTTGCTGCTGTAATTTCATGAGGTCACTAATATTTACTTTCATCGTACCTTCACGATAAGCATCGACATTACTTCGGTTAATGTTCAAAGGTCTTAACATTTCAAAAATACCATTGGTTGGATCAGAAGACTGTATCCCCCCTGCTACCGCTAAAATGTATTGTTGTAAGAATGGAGAAAGTTGAGACAGATCAGGCTGTGCCATAACTGGCTGATAATCTACCGTAGTCATGCCTTCAGGGACTAAAGCATTCTGTATATCGTAATGCGTTTTATACTCATGATGTTGAAGAGTCTGACGCACTTTTTTATCTTCTTGGAAGGGTACAAATCCTACCTCTTCACGTAGCTCAGATTCAGCCATAACGCGAATTGTTGGTAAAGTCGCTACTTCCTCTGCTTGAACAGTCGGTAAACCCATAAAAGCAAATGCAGCAATGAAGGCTGATTGTTTTAGAAAGTTCATAACTTGCTCCAAAAATCAGTCACCCTATTTCAATTAAAAGATGATGATTAAATTAAAAGTATCTATAAATAGGCTACAACAAAGTCGAATTTGATTCAGTAATGCTCAGATAAACGGTAAATATAATTAAAATTTTTAATGTAATAGTAAGAGACTTTATTTATTCAAGAATGAAATTGATATACAACACTCTATAACTTGGACAAAAGAAAAGTGTTCAGATTATAGAGTGCGATTTCACTTATAAATTTTATTTGCTCTCTAACATCTCTTTTAAAGAATTCACGACTTGCGGAAATTTCGTATAACCTTCTCTACCCAAAAAATGCCCACCATTAGGAACAGTAATGTACGGTGCATCAATTTCTTTCGCCAATTCAATAGTCAGTTTGGGCGGAACCAAATCATCATTATCAGATAAATACACCAGCTTTTTCTTTATATCCTTAAAGTAATTTGTATCGACTTTACTCTTGGTTATATAACTATTAAGTACAGAAGAATCTGAAATGAAACCAGAGAATCCAGATACTAAAATCATTCCTCCAATATTTTGATAATCGTGTCTTTGCAAAAATTGCAGTAACGTAATCACCCCTAAACTGTGCGCAACAAAATAAGTATTTTCATCCACACTCGGGATCTGTTGATCTAAAACCTTCTGCCATGCATCTACATCCGGATTCTCAGAATCTGGAAATGGAATTAAGGTAACAGAAGTGTGTTCATCTTCTATTTGATGCTTTAAATCTTGAAACCAGTGATCATTTATAGAAGCAGAGTAACCGTGAAGTACAAATATTTGACGCATGTTCTTCTCCTGAAGTTCAAGTATTTTGGCATTTGCAACAAATGACATTAATCCGAATAACACCAATAAAATGAGTTTTCTGATCATTGAACAAGTACCATTTTGAAAGATAAAAACATGCTAAACTATGACACCAATGTTAAGGTCAACCCCATTTTATGAACTTAGCTAAAGTTGCCGAGCTCACAAAAGTAAGTCCTCGTATGCTGCGTTATTACGAGAGCTTAGGGCTTATACAGCCTCTTCGAGCAAGTAATAACTATCGAAGTTATACGCAAAAAGATATTGAAAATATTAAGAAAATTAAAATATTAAATGATGCAGGCATGCATCTAAAAGATATCCAGGTCTTGCTGCCTTGTTTTGATTTAGATGAACGCGTATTTACACTATGCTCAGTGGTTCAAGAAAAACTGCAAACTGAACTCATGCATGTGTCTGAGCAGTTAAACAAACTACAAACTTCTCAAAGTTTATTACAATCTTTTTTAACCAAAGGAAAAGTCGAGAGCACCAAATCATAATATTTAATGCTCATGCTCCGCTTATTCTTTTAAATCTCCTTCCAGCGCAGCCACATTCTTTTTCTTAATTTTTTCAATTTTTGCATTTAGCTTTAGAACATCTTGATAAAGCCCATTAAACATTTTGACCTGAGCATTTTCATGAAAAAGAATCATCTGATCTTTCTTCTGCCATTCATAATTTTTTAAGAGTTTAAACATTTCTTCTGCTTTATCTAAAATTTGTAGCTCAATCATAAAAATTGCATGGTCTTGATCTGCTTTTTGCTGAGTTCCCAATTTCATTTCAAGAAGTTGCCTCATCTCTGCATCAACAGATAATTCTTGAACCTTTGCTAAGAAAGTTTTATGAATCTTTTCATATTCAGTCTGATACAGATCTGACGCTTTACGGACATCAGCTAGCATCTTTTCGGTTTCTGCAAATTTTTGTTTTTTATCAAGATCTAAACGGTCCACATTTAAAAAAGTATCCCATTTGGCTGCTTTGAGTTCTCTTAAGTATGCATTACGTGCATTAATATTTTGAATCCAATAACTTAAAAGGAATTCTGAAATTTGCTTATAGTGTCCTGCCAAACGCTTATCGTGAATATCAAGCTGGACGGGTTTAGACCAGTCTTGTGCTTGTTCGTAAAGCTGATTCATTTTTTCAGTCATGACGACATCAAACATTTGACTACTGTCTTTAGCTTGCTGCTGTTTGATATGCTGATAGGTGAAAAAAATAATGCTTGTGATAACAATCAGACTTGCAATCGCAATCAAAACTCGGCGCATACACACCTCCTATTTCCCTTTTTATAGTTTTGCTCTTTATAGTTATAAAATAGAGCTTATTCTTCTTTATATGCCATTTATTTCACAATACGCAACACTGTATTCGCTACTCAAAGCTTTAAATCCTTATCCATCATCCCTATTATGATGGGTAATTAAAATTTATGAGATTCTCCCATGCGTGTAGATGTTTGGTCTGATGTAGTTTGCCCTTTTTGTTATATCGGCAAAAAACGCCTTGAGCATGTAGCTGCTGAAGCAGGTATTGATCTTGAAATTCACTGGCATAGTTTTGAATTAGATCCTGATGCGCCAGCAAAACATGACACTTCAAATACTGAGCGTCTAGCTAAAAAATATGGCCGTACCTATGAAGAGATGGAAGAAATGGAGCGCAATATTGCGGCCATGGCTGCTTCTGAAGGTATTGATTTCCAATGGCAAAAAGCCAACTCAGGCAATAGTTTTAATGCACACCGTATTATTCACCTTGCGCAAAGCAAAGGTTTAGGCAATGAAGCAAAAGAAGCTTTTTTTCATGCTTATATGACCGAAGGTCTCGCAATTGGCGAACGTGAAGTTGTAGAAGAAATTGCATCTCGTATTGGCCTTGATAATGCCGAAGTTGAGTATGTACTAGATACCAACGAACTATCTGACTTTGTGCGCCATGATGAAAAAATTGCACAAGAGCAGCTTAATGTAACTGGTGTGCCATTTTTTGTATTCGACCAAAGAATCGCTCTTGCTGGCGCTCAACCACGTGAAGTCTTTTTACAAGTTTTGGAAAAAGCACAACTCAAAGCAAATACTGAAGAAGTCGAGCAAGATGATGCGGCTGTTTGTACTGATGAAACTTGTGATGTTCCAAAGAAATAAATAAACACAATTAAAATGTGATCAAATCGTATGTTTTATCATCATTTTAGCAATAGAGCGTTCTAAAAAAAGAACTATCTAATTGCTAAAAATCAGTTTATTATTGCCGCTTAGAATATTCGCGCTGTAATGTTCTGTTTTTTATGTGTTTAATGATCGGAATTTAAAGTTTCCTTGATCTATCATCCCCCTTTACTGGGGGATTTTTTTTGGCTAAAAATAATTGCTAATAGCTTAAACTTTTTCATTTATTTCAAATATGTAAAAAAAGTTAAATTTACTTAACTTTTGTGTCTCCCTCTTGATTTTATTAGAAAAATCAACAAAAGTGGAAACAACAACAAAACATAAAGATAGATATGAAAACATTTCATGTAATGCCGTACCGGCAGCTTTTTGCACTTTTAACGATTGGATTTGGTTCAGTATGCATCGCTCATGCAGAGACCGCCTCTTCTTCTGCAAACCAACAAATAGGAAGTACATCATCTGGAGTACAAACTGAAGTCACCACAGACGAGAACCTTTTAGATCAAATTCCGCGCTGGGTGGATGCAACCCCAACCATTTTTCCAGAGCAGTCTAATGAGCCTATTGTTCCGCCTACCGAGCAAACCGAAGATCAAACTTGGGTTGACCGAAAACAAAAGAAAATTCGTAATTGGGCCGATCGTACTTCTGAAAAAATTGATAATTGGTTTGGTGAAGTTGATCCACAAAAACCGGCAACAGCAACCATTCGGGTAATGGTCGACAATTATTGGAATGAATACGACAACTTTGAAATTAAGCCCAGAATTCGCGGTAAGATTAAGCTACCTACATTAGAAAAACGTCTAAGTGTGGTATTTGGTGATGACTCTTTAGATGATGAATTTAATAACAGTCCAGCCAATATTAATCAGAACCCGAATCAAGATCCAAACAAAAAATTAGATGGCAAACGAACTCGAGATGACAACAGCTCAATTGCTTTACGTTGGTCAAATTTCTCTAAAAAACTACCTTTTGAAACTGATGCAGACTTAGGTATTCGTTCTGGAGACGATATTTATGTTCGTTTAAAAGCATCGAGAGATTGGCAACTCCGTAATGATTTTAAGTTCTATGCTGAGCAAATTTATCGTTATGGAATAGACAGCGAAAACTACTTGCGTACCAATCTCGAACTTACACATGCCAGACCAAATCAACCTTTTTTATCCAATCAGTTCAGCCTGACCTATGCTGATGATCAAGACGATGATTTAGCTTGGGAAAACAGAACTTTCCGCGAGCACAGTTTCTTTGCAAATAACCGTTTTAATTATGGGATTTATACAAGTGGTTATTACAACGACAATGACTTACGTTTAAACAGTTGGGGACCGTTTGTTTCATGGCGCCAACCCGTTTTACGTGAATGGTTCTTTGTACAAGGCGATGTAAATTACTTTAATGACCACCGCGAAGACCGTAATCATTTTGTCAGTACCTTCTTGCGCTTAGAAGCACTTTTTTAAGCTAGCCAACATCACCTTGGAACCTCATCCAAGGTGATGAATAATAAAATACTTTTAAATAAAATTTTAAGCTTAGCCTTCTAAAGTACTGTTCTAATTTTATTTTTGATTCCTTCTCTTTAAAAATGAATCAATTTTCTTCTTTTTCATTTCAAAATAGATCGGCTATCTTCATTTGTATTTATAGTTTGGGTGTATTGGCTTTACTTCCCCATTCTCAATTTTTTTATCACTCTCTAAAATATAAAAGGTCACGGCGTTATCCCTACTCTTCTACAAGTTTCACTCAAGTAAAACGGCAATTACTTTCGCACTCTCCTTGTGAAGTAGAGACAAACAATGCTTTATCTGATGCTGGTTTAATTCAAGAGCTTATGGCTGTATTTGGAAATGATACGTTATGGAAACGTGCGACTCAGCCTGAACAAACTTATAAAGCCTTTGGTAAGAAAAAGAAGAAGACCTCATCGGCACAGGTTTCGGCTACTAATCCACTGAGTGCAAGCTGGGCCACTATTTCAACTTGGATACCCTTTGAAAATGATCTTGATTTAGGATCAAACTCTGAGAGTGATGTGTATGTCCAGTTTCTGGCAAAAAAGAAATGGAAGTTGAGACATAACATTAGCTTTGATACAGAGCAGATATTTCGCTACGGATCTACTAGCCGAAATTACACTGAAACCACGCTAAACCTAACGCAAAAAATGCAAGATAACACATTATTTTCTAATAAATTTAATGTAAACAAGAGCGAAAATGAAGATTACAACTGGGGTAACTGGACTTTCCAGCAATTTGAATTCGTAAAAGATAATAGTCTGACTTACGGTGTGTATAGCGGTGGCATCTACACCAAAAATGATATCCGACTCAATAGTTGGGGTCCCTACATTTCATGGCGACAACCGATATGGAGAGATTGGATTTTTATGCAAAATGATCTTAATTTTTTTAACCATCTTAATGATGACTCTAAGCATCAGCTTAGTGTCCAAATGAATCTAGAAGCTAATTTTTAGCCAAATATCATCAAGTTGTGGATAACTCTTTCTTTATCCACAAAAAAGCCCCTGACAGTTCAGAGGCTTTTTTTTATATCAAAAAATTATTTCAACAATAAGCTATTAATGCGTTTCACGTAAGCAGCAGGGTCTTCTGGTAAACCACCTTCAGCAATCACAGCCTGATCAAAAATCACATTTGCCAAATCATCAAACTGCTCTGAACCTTCAAGTTTTTTCACTAAAGGATGCTCAGGGTTAATTTCTAAAATTGGCTTGATTTCTGGCACTGCTTGTCCAGCTTGTTTCAGCATACGAATGAGTTGGGGAGATAGCTCACCTTCACTTGTTACTAAACACGCTGGAGAATCAACTAGACGTGTAGTTACACGTACTTCTTTAGTCTTAGCCTTTAATGAGTCACTTAATTTCTCAACAACAGGCTTAAACTGTTCAGCTGCTTGCTCAAGTGCCTTCTTCTCTTCAGCATCTTGCAAATCGCCTAAATCAACAGCGCCTTTCGACACATTCTTTAATGGCGTACCGTCAAACTCGTGAACAAAGTTCATTGCCCACTCGTCAACACGCTCTGCCATTAATAACACTTCAATGCCTTTTTTCTTAAACAACTCAAGCTGCGGCGAGTTTTTCGCTGCTGCTAGACTGTCAGCAGTCACATAATAGATGGCTTTTTGGCCTTCTTTCATGCGTGCCTTATAGTCAGCAAAAGAAGTCGTTACTTCATCATTTGTTGAAGTCGCATAACGTAATAATTTTAAAATACGTTCACGGTTACCAAAGTCTTCACCCAAGCCTTCTTTAATTACTGAGCCAAACTCACTGTAGAATGTCTTGAATTTTTCTTGGTCTTTTTCATCTTCCGATTTAGCCAAACCATCAAGCAAAGTTAATACACGACGCGCATTACCTTCACGAATTGTTTTGACATCACGGCTTTCTTGCAACAACTCACGGCTAACATTAAGCGGTAAATCCGCACTATCCACGACACCTTGAACAAAGCGTAAATAGTTTGGAATTAAATTATCCGCATCATCCATAATAAAGACGCGTTTTACATAGAGCTTAATTCCTGCTTTTGCTTCGCGCGTAAAAATGTCATGTGGCGCTTTACTTGGGATATAAAGTAATTGCGTATATTCCGTACTACCTTCCACACGGTTATGTGCCCATGCAAGCGGCGCTTCAAAGTCATGAGTTAAGTTTTTATAAAACTCAATATATTGCTCTTCAGTTACGTCGCTTTTATTACGTGTCCATAAAGCACTTGCCGAGTTGATCGCTTCCCACTCGTCAGTTTTGACCATTTGGCCGCCTTTAGGTTCTTCACCTTCAGCAACTTCTTCTTCCTGCCAAACTTCTTTTTGCATTTCAATTGGCAAGCTAATGTGGTCAGAGTATTTATTAACAATCTGCTTAACTTTATAAGATTCTAAATAATCAAGCGCATCATCACGTAAGTGAAGAATAATGTCAGTACCACGTGACGCTTTATCAATTTGCTGAACTTCAAACTCGCCTGTGCCACCACTAATCCAGCGCACCCCTTCAGATGCATCTAGACCTGCACGGCGTGACTCTACAGTAATCTTGTCTGCAACAATAAAACCTGAGTAAAAACCCACACCAAATTGGCCAATCAATTGAGCATCGGCTTTTTGATCACCAGTCAATTTTGACATGAAATCTTTAGTACCTGATTTTGCAATGGTACCCAAGTTATCAATTGCTTCTTGTTGGCATAAACCAATACCGTTATCAGAAATCGTTAAGGTTTTATCTTCTTTATTTAAGCTGATTCGTACATGTAAGTTTGGATCATTTTCATAATATTCAGGATGATTAATTCCTTCAAAACGTAACTTATCACATGCATCTGATGCATTAGAGATAAGCTCACGTAAGAAAATCTCAGGGTTAGAATAGAGAGAATGCGTCACTAAATGTAAAAGCTGTGCAACTTCTGCTTGGAAACTATAATTTTGTGATGCTTGTTCACTCATAAATCACTCCTTAAATTTTGAAGCTGTTTGTTCTCGAATGCTTTATGAATGGAGTACTTCTAGAATTTTTCAATCCTGAATATTAAAAATTTTTACTCTAATTAAAACGGACCGTGGCTTAACACTCTATCTTGCAATATCGTGTCTAACTGTTTTTGGCGTTGTTGATAAGCTTTGCTGATACAACTTACGCCAGCCGCACAAGCATTTCGCTTTTTCAGCCATTGATATTGAGCATCTTTCTGACTATCACGTCCACCCATAGGTAAAGCATGCAGGACAATTTGATACGTTGTTGCCATTTTTACATCAGCATCATTTAAAGAACGATTTTTACAAATACTTTTTTCCGTTTTCGTTTTTGCAGCATCGCACGAAAAACTTGCAGCTTGTAAATTTTGAGTAAAAGCAATACCGCTCAAAAGTGCTAAACAAATCACTAATTTGTTATTCATGTTTTTATTCCCATGCTTGTAATGAATAGAAATTAGTTTAGAAAAAAACTTGCAGAAGATATGTATAAAACTGTCTGTTTTATGCTTTTTTTAGTGCAAATAAAATCCATAAAAAAACCTCACATAAAATATATGTGAGGTGCCTGAGTCTAGGTTTATTATTATATTTTTCTATTTATTATTATGCTTAAAATTTATAGCTATAACCCAA
This sequence comes from Acinetobacter pittii, assembly GCF_034064985.1. Classification (NCBI taxonomy): domain Bacteria; kingdom Pseudomonadati; phylum Pseudomonadota; class Gammaproteobacteria; order Moraxellales; family Moraxellaceae; genus Acinetobacter; species Acinetobacter pittii. The sequence goes on from NZ_CP139249.1 coordinate 3,567,330, forward strand.
AGTATAAACAAAAGGATTAATATCTAGATCAAACTTGTAGTTAGCAATTGATGGATCAATTGTTACTTCAGGACTAATATCAGCATAACGTACATCTACAAATACACCCCAGTTTTTAGCATCAGCAGGTTGGAAATTAAAACCAACTTGACCTGCCAAACCAAAATCTTCTTTAACCTTTACCGCTGCACCTTCTTCATCCCAAGGAATAAATGCTGTAGCACCAATACCAATATACGGTGTGAAACGTGTAGAGTTTTTAAAATGATATTTTGCAGTAATTGTTGGTGGTAATTGTTTTATACGTGCTGCATTTTTACCATCTAGCAATACATCATGATTAATAGGTGTTGCTAATAATAATTCTGCCGAAAATGGAGACTGACCAAAAAAGTATTCCACCGATGGTGTAAATGCATATTCATGATCTGCTTTTACTACACCTAAATCCGTTGTTGTATCTTCTGATGGAGCAATAACACTACCACCAAATTTCACTTGCCAGTTACCAGCAAAAGTAAAAGAAGACATCCCCATTAATGCAATAACCAAAGCTTTTTTGAACACTTTAATATCTCCAACCTTATTTATATTTATAATAAACATTTATTTTAAAACCATGCAATACTCATTATAAAATTATTTTATTATTTATTTTTAAATAACTGTTTTAAATAAAATTATATATTAACCAACTATTTTAATAGGCTTTAATTCCAACCACATTAATCAAGATTATTTTATATTACCAACCATTTTAATATACTTTTAATTCTGAGTATTTTAATATAATTTATTTAAAATACATGTTTTATTTGAGCAATAAAAAACCTTCTTAATTTAAATCTAAAGATTATGATTAAGAAGGTTTATATTTTAATATTTTATAAAAAACTATAAAACCATGGCAGCAATCCAGCCAAAAATTAATAGCGGAATATTAAAGTGAATAAAGGTAGGGACTACTGTATCCCAAATATGGTCATGTTGCCCATCTACCCCTAAACCAGCTGTTGGCCCTAAGGTTGAGTCAGAGGCTGGCGATCCAGCATCACCTAATGCGGCTGCTGTACCAATAAGTGCAATCGTTGCTAATGGTGAGAAACCAAACTGCACACATAAAGGCACATAAATAACAGCTAATACAGGAACACTTGAGAAAGATGAACCAATACCAATTGTCACAAATAAACCAATACAAAGCATTAGGAAAGCAGCAAGCGCGCGGTTATCTCCAATAATCTCGACTACACCATTTACTAGCTGATTAATATCACCAGTATGAGTCATTACTGAGGCGAAACCAGCAGCAGAAATCATGATGAAGCCTACTAAAGCCATCATTCGCATGCCTTGTACAAAGACATCATCTGCATCTTGCCATTTAAAAATTCCGGCAGTAGATAGAACAGCAAAACCGACTAAACCACCCAAAATCATCGAACCTGAATATAGCTGCGCAGCAAGCGTCAAGCCAATTGCGAGCAATGCCATCAAGATCGTTTTCTTTGCAATAACTGGTGCTTGCTCTGCTTCATGCTTTAACTCTTCAGCATCTGCTTTTAAGTCAGCTGTTTCATCCTGGGTCGTTGCGCGAATAGGTTTATCTAAATCAATCGTGGTCACAGGGGTAATCGCACGATCAGCATAAATTCTCGGTTTACGGTAGCTAATAAATACAGCAACCAAGGTGCCTAAAACCATCCCTAAAACAGGAATGGCCATGCCAATTGGCATCATTGCCCGATCAACATGTAAGCCGTACCCTGCCCCAATTTTGTTGATATTTCCCATCAAAATCTGTTCAAGGAAAATTGCACCAAATCCAACTGGAAGAAAAATATAAGTACCAACCAAACCTAGCGTAAGTACACAGGCTGCGGCGCGGCGGTCTAATTTTAAATGATTCATTACCCGTAATAGTGGCGGAACCAGTACAGGAATAAAGGCAATATGAACTGGAATAAGGTTTTGAGAGAAAATAGCAGAAATTAATAAAATACCTAAGAGGAGATACTTCACTTTAGTCTGACGGCTTTTCCCAGCTTCCATTCCCAATAAACCAATCAGCTTATGAGCAAGTAAATCAGGTAAACCAGATTTTGATAGAGCCAAAGCAAATGCCCCTAACACTGCATAGGCAAGTGCAACTTCAGCACCATCGCCAAGACCAGCGTTAAAAGCTTCAACGGTTTGGGAAAGGCTTAAACCTGCTACGAGGCCGCCCACAATGGCAGAAACCACTAAAGTCAGTACGACAGAAACGCGCGCCAGTGATAATAAGAACATCACTGCAATCGCAATAACGACAGCATTCATGAATAAGTTCAGAGCAAAACAAAAGGCGATATTCTAGCAGATTCATATCTATGAAGCCGAAAATATCGCCGAATTAACAGTTTTATGCAGTCATTCTATTCTTAAGCTTGAGCTTTAATAAACTCACGAATATGAGCTGCTATTTTCTCAGGCTCACTCAGAATTGCCCAGTGATTTGCGTTAAGCTCTACATATTCAAATTTTTCAACCCACTTTGGCATAGCGTCAGTGATATATTCTGGGCTTACAAACGTATCGTATTTTAAAATAACCGCTTTTACTGGGCACTGCGCATAACGTTGACGTGGGCCAGTTAAGCGAGGAATAAAATTGGCACGATATAAATTAATGCCATATTTACCATCAGCATTAATATTATTATTTAAAGGTAAATTACTTTTCCTTTCTAGCTGAGTAAGAACTTTACCCCATTTTTCTGGACTAAAAAGAGACCATACAATGGGTGCTAATAACGGAAGATGGAATGCCCCGATATACCAAGATTTAGTTAAAATTTTTAAGATTTGAGCTGGTGAAGATTTAAATTTATCACGTAAAAATAAAGCAGCATGATCAAGACATGGTCCAGAAATGGTGGTGTATGATAATAAACGACCTTTAAACTTAGGCTCGGTGACCGACTCCCAAGACTGAATCGAGCCCCAATCATGTGCAGCCATATGGAATTGACGATTTGGCAATAACTCATCAACAACTTCTTGGAGATCTAAAGATAAACGCTCTAAACGGTAATCACGTATACGTTTTGGTATAGATGACATACCAGCTCCACGCACATCGTAAGTAACAATATAGAAGTCATTGATCAAATGCTCAATGATTGATTCCCATACTTCCTGATTATCAGGGTAACCATGTACTAAAACCAACGGTATATTTTTTTCGTCACCCCATGTTTTAGCACAAAGCGTTTGTTGATCACTTGTTGTTACTGTATGAACTTTTGGCTGCATAATCATTTCCTATCTTGTTTTTCAATCGATCATGTCGTTAGTCGGATAGAGCATTGCCATCACTATAAAAAAGATGATACTTATCTAGTATGAATACTGTTGCAATAAAAAAAATTGACTATTATGGCTATTTTAAGAAGACTTCAGAACAATCCTACGATTTCAAAATTTCTATTTAATCACTATCCCCCTTATCGTGGTGCAGGGATTTATATTGAAATCATGAATTTAGAACTTTGCCATGTACGCGTAAAAATGCCACTGACTTGGAAAAACCAAAATTTAGTTGGTACACATTTTGGTGGAAGCCTTTATTCAATGGTTGACCCATTTTATATGATGATTCTTATGCATCATCTCGGATCAAAATATATTGTTTGGGACAAAGCTGCCGAAATCAATTTTCTTTCGCCTGGGCGCAGCACTGTACATGCAGATATTCGAGTCGATTTAGCCGAAATTGAACAAATTCGTGAACTTGCCGAAAACTACGCACCTGTTTTAAGAACCTATCATCTAAATATTTTTGATGAATCTGGGGTACGAATTGCAGAGGTTCAAAAAACACTTTATATCAGACGTAAAAAAGCTAAGCCTTTCCCTCAATAAAAATAAGCGCTTATTAGCGCTTATTTTATAAATCTGCAAACCTTTTATTTTTTCTCTTCAATTGCTGCACCAGCACCACCACCGATTGCACCACCAATAGCTGCACCAGAGTCACCGCCAATCAATGCTTTACCTACTACAGAACCAATACCAGCACCAATTGCGCTCTTGGTAGTTGTTTGTTTACTACCACCTTGGGTATTAGAACCGACGCCAGCACCAACTGCTGCACCTAAACCTGCACCAACACCGCCACCGACATGGTTACCTAAGCCACCACCAAGTGCTCCACCTGCCGCCGCTGCACCAATACGCTGGTCAGATGGGCTCATATTTTGACAGCCTGTGAACATAAGTGTAGACAACATTAAAGCAGAAACTAATCCAATTGTTTTTTTCATGACCGTACTCACTACTATCTGTCCTAATGAAAAGAATAATCCTCTTTTATGAGGAATTTGATCAGATTGTGTTATTCGTCTGTCCTAATCGATTGATATTTTGTAAAGCTATTCCTTTTACACTCATTAATAAAAAACTTAATTAAAAAAAAAGAAGTCTTTACTAAGATAAAGACTTCTTTTTTTTAAATTTTATTAAGGGAATGTTAGTACTTCCCTTTCTTCTCTTCATAAGCCGCGCCTGCACTACCACCAAGTGCTCCTCCAGCCGCTGCACCAGTATCGCCACCAATGATAGCTCCACCTAAAACAGCCCCTAAACCTGCACCAATTGCACTATTACGTACGGTTTTACTGCTAGATCCCTTTGCATTAGCTGCAACCCCTGCACCGAGCGCCGCTCCTAAGCCAGCACCAATATTACCACCCACATGTTTTCCTACCGCACCACCTGCACCGCCACCAATCGCTGCCGAACCAATACGTTTACTTTCTGGACTAGCATTTTGGCAACCAACGAATAAAGTTGTTGACATGAGGCCAACACTAACAATCATCATCATTTTTTTCATTAGATATACTCCAGTCTTCGTATGCAGGTAGCCTAATGCGTTTTTGTGAAGTTTTTATCTCGCTTAAGTAATAAATTAATGACTCTTTAAGATCTTTATGTAATGACAACTTTTTATTGTTAAAAATAAAGATAAATAAAAAAGGCACCCTAAGGTGCCTTTTTAATGCCAGTTTAAACTTAGAATTGTTCTGAGTTTAATGCTTGACTGAACGCTTGGTCTACTTCGCTAAAGTCATTATGCAGCTCATGTTCTGCAGCTTCAGCTTCTTGACGACGACGCTCTAAGTGGTACGCAAGACCAGTACCTGCTGGAATCAAGCGACCTACTACAACGTTTTCTTTCAAGCCACGTAAATCATCTTCTTTACCTGTTACAGCCGCTTCAGTTAACACACGAGTTGTTTCCTGGAACGATGCAGCAGAGATGAACGAGTCAGTAGAAAGCGATGCTTTAGTAATACCCATCAATTGACGTTCAAACTTCGCTGGGAACTTGTTCTGAGCCAAGACAGCTTGATTCTCTTGAACAACGCGGATGTAATCCACTTGCTCGCCTTTGATGAAGCTTGTATCACCGCCATCAGTGATATCAACTTTACGCAACATTTGACGTACGATAACTTCAATGTGCTTATCGTTGATTTTTACACCTTGGAGACGGTAAACGTCTTGAACTTCGTTCACGATGTAGTTAGTTAATGCAACTTCACCTTTCAAACGCAAGATATCATGTGGGTTTTGTGGACCATCAGAAATAGTCTCACCACGGTTCACATGCTCGCCTTCGAATACGTTGATTTGACGCCATTTTGGAATCAATTCTTCGTAAATCTCAGAACCATCATCAGGAGTAATTACCAAACGGTTTTTACCCTTAGTCTCTTTACCGAAGCTTACAACACCTGATACTTCAGCAAGAATTGCATGCTCTTTTGGCTTACGCGCTTCGAACAAGTCAGCTACACGCGGAAGACCACCAGTAATATCACGAGTACGTGATGTTTCTTGTGGTACACGACCAATAACGTCACCCACACCAATCGTTTCGCCATCACGGACAGTTACGATTGTATTTTGTGGCAAGAAGTAGAACTGCTCGCCGCCATCTGTTGTATCCAACACGATTGCAGGACGTAAATCTTTACCAGAAGCAGGACGAGCTGTTACAGGCAAGATTTCAACAGTAGTCATACCAGTTGCATCATCAGTTTTCGATGTTGCAGTTACGCCATCAGCAATTTGGCTGAAGCGCGCTTTACCAGCAACTTCTGTTACCAATGGATGTGTATGCGGATCCCAAGTCGCTACGATACCGCCAGCTTCTACAGCTTCACCATCTTTCAACAAGATGCTTGCACCGTAAGGAAGTTTATAACGCTCGCGCTCACGACCTAAATCATCGGCAATACCAATTTCACCTGAACGTGAAACTGAAACCAAGTGGCCTTTTGCATGTTGTACAGTTTTCACATTATGGAAACGTACAGTACCTTTGTTACGTACTTGAACACTGTTCGCAGCAGAAGTTCGGCTCGCAGCACCACCAACGTGGAACGTACGCATTGTTAACTGTGTACCCGGCTCACCGATTGACTGTGCAGCCATTACACCGACTGATTCACCTGGGTTCACCAAGTGACCACGTGCAAGGTCACGACCATAACAACGAGCACATACACCGAATGTTGATTCACATGCGATTACTGAACGTACTTTAACTTCATCGACACCAGCTTCTTCAAGCTGAGCTGCGATTTTCTCGTCAATTAACGTACCGCGAGGTAATACAACTTCATCATCAGATGCACGACGTACATCTTCAGCAGTTACACGACCTAAAACGCGGTCACGTAATGGCTCGATGACATCACCACCCTGAATGAATGGAGTCATTACTAAACCACCCGCTGTACCACAGTCAGGTTCAGTAATAACCAAGTCTTGCGCTACGTCTACAAGACGACGAGTCAAGTAACCAGAGTTCGCAGTTTTCAATGCTGTATCGGCCAAACCTTTACGCGCACCGTGTGTTGAAATAAAGTACTGAAGTACTGTTAAACCTTCACGGAAGTTCGCTTTAATCGGAGTCTCAATAATCGAGCCATCCGGTTTTGCCATCAAACCACGCATACCAGCAAGCTGACGAATCTGCGCCGCACTACCACGGGCACCCGAGTCAGACATCATATAGATGCTGTTGAATGATTTTTGTTTCTCGTCTTCACCTTGTTTGTTTTTAACAAGTGTATAAGACAAGTTATCCATCATTGCTTTAGCAACTTGGTCGTTTGTGCGCGCCCAAATATCGACAACTTTGTTATAACGCTCACCAGCAGTTACGAAACCTTGTTCGAACTGTTGTTCGATTTCACGAACTTCTGTTTCTGCTTTATCAATAATGGTGTGCTTAGTAGGTGGAATGAGCATGTCTTCCATACCTACAGATACACCTGAACGAGTCGCTTGACGGAAACCCAAGTACATTAATTGGTCAGCAAAGATAACTGTATCTTTCAAACCAAGTTTACGGTAGCAAGAGTTGATCAATTTAGAGATGTTCTTTTTAGTCATCTCAAGGTTGATCATGTCAAAGCTTAAGCCTTGTGGAACAATTTCCCAAAGCAAACAACGACCAGGAGTTGTATCAACAATAATAGTTTCGTGTTCACGTTCACCATTTTCATTGATAACAGTCTGATGTACACGTACTTTAACACGTGCATGGATCGCAACCTGACCAGTAGCAAGTGCACGGTTTACTTCATGAGTATCCGCAAACACCATGCCTTCACCTTTGGCATTTACAGCATCACGGGTGATGTAGTAAAGACCCAAGACAACGTCCTGAGAAGGAACGATGATTGGCTCACCGTTTGCTGGTGACAAGATGTTGTTTGTCGACATCATCAATGCACGAGCTTCTAACTGTGCTTCAAGTGTCAATGGAACGTGTACCGCCATTTGGTCACCATCGAAGTCGGCGTTAAACGCAGCACAAACGAGTGGGTGAAGACGGATTGCCTTACCTTCAATAAGAATAGGTTCAAATGCTTGAAGACCTAAACGGTGAAGTGTTGGAGCACGGTTCAACATGACTGGATGTTGACGAATTACAGAAGCAAGAACGTCCCAAACTTCCGGAGTCTCACGCTCAACCATTTTCTTCGCAGCTTTAATGGTAGTCGCCTGACCTGAAGCTTGTAGTTTCGCGAAAATGAATGGCTTGAATAATTCAAGTGCCATTTTCTTCGGAAGACCACATTGGTGAAGACGTAAAGTAGGACCTACAGTAATTACCGAACGACCAGAATAGTCAACACGCTTACCTAATAAGTTCTGACGGAAACGACCTTGTTTACCTTTGATCATATCTGCCAAAGATTTTAATGGACGTTTGTTAGAACCAGTAATCGCACGACCACGACGACCGTTATCAAGCAATGCATCTACAGACTCTTGTAACATACGTTTTTCGTTACGTACGATGATATCTGGAGCAGCAAGGTCAAGAAGACGCTTCAAACGGTTGTTACGGTTAATGACACGACGATATAAATCGTTCAAGTCAGAAGTCGCAAAACGACCACCTTCAAGTGGAACTAATGGACGTAAGTCAGGTGGAAGTACAGGAAGTACATTCATCACCATCCATTCTGGCTTGTTGTTTGAATCTTTGAATGCTTCCATCAATTTCAAGCGTTTAGACGCTTTTTTCAACTTCGTTTCAGAAGTTGTTTGAGGAATTTCTTCACGTAAACGTGCGATTTCAGCTTCAAGATCGATATCTTTCAACAAGTCCTGAACCGCTTCTGCACCCATTTTCGCAGTGAATTCATCACCGTGCTCTTCAAGTGCATTGAAGTATTCTTCGTCTGTTAAAAGTTGATACTTTTCAAACGGAGTCATACCAGGGTCAGTTACAACGTATGATTCGAAATACAATACACGTTCGATATCACGTAGTGTCATATCAAGTAACAAACCGATACGGCTCGGTAACGATTTTAAGAACCAGATATGTGCAACTGGAGAAGCAAGTTCAATGTGACCCATACGTTCACGACGAACTTTCGCTGTAGTTACTTCAACGCCACATTTTTCACAAATGACGCCTTTGTATTTCATACGCTTGTATTTACCACACAAGCATTCGTAATCTTTTACTGGACCAAAGATTTTGGCACAGAACAAACCATCACGTTCTGGTTTAAAAGTACGGTAGTTAATTGTCTCAGGTTTTTTAACTTCACCATGAGACCATGACTTAATCATTTCTGGTGACGCAAGACCAATACGGATACGGTCAAACTCAATTGGTGCATGACCATCTGAGTCCGTTTTCTTACGCATGATATCGAGCAAGTCTTTCAATTTTTTTCTCCGTGTGTCGGGAAGCAGCGCTTACCCGACTGGGTCACAAATATTGTTTTTACCTAAAAAATCGTGAGTCTTAAGACTTAATCACCATTTTTTAGTTCAATGTTGATACCTAAAGAACGGATCTCTTTGGTCAATACGTTGAACGATTCAGGCATACCCGGATCCATATAATGGTTACCATCTACAATATTCTTATAGATGCGTGTACGACCTTCAACGTCATCCGACTTAACAGTTAACATCTCTTGGAGAGTATATGCTGCGCCGTAAGCTTCAAGTGCCCAGACCTCCATCTCACCGAAACGCTGACCACCGAATTGTGCTTTACCACCAAGCGGTTGCTGTGTAACAAGAGAGTAAGAACCAGTTGAACGCGCATGCATCTTGTCGTCAACCAAGTGGTTCAATTTGAGCATGTACATGTAACCTACAGTTACAGGACGATCAAACTGTTCACCTGTACGGCCATCATACAATACTGTTTGACCTGTACGTGAAATACCAGCTAACTCAAGTAAGTCTTTAATTTGACTTTCTTCAGCACCATCGAATACAGGAGTAGCCAAAGGTACACCAGCACGCAAGTTGCCTGAAAGTGCTAAGATTTCATCATCAGTTAAGCTATCAAGATCTTCTTGCTCACCACCGACTTTGTTATAAATCTTGTCTAAGAATTCACGCAGTTCTAAAACTGTACGTTGTTCTTTCAACATTTTCTCGATTTTATCACCAAGCCCTTTAGCCGCCATCCCTAAGTGAGTCTCAAGAATCTGACCCACGTTCATACGAGATGGTACACCCAGTGGGTTCAATACGATATCTACCGGCACACCGTTAGCATCGTGTGGCATGTCTTCAACAGGTAGGATGTTAGATACAACACCTTTGTTACCGTGACGACCAGCCATCTTATCACCAGGCTGAATACGACGTTTAACAGCTAAGTAAACTTTAACAACTTTCAATACACCAGTTGTTAATTCATCACCTGTTGCAAGCTTACGTTTCTTCTCAGCGAATTTCTCATCAATTTCTGCGCTCTTTTCTTTTAAGAACACTTGAATTTGAGTTAAACGCTCAGCGATTGCTTCATCTGCTGGTTGAATTTCAAGTAAATCAACAAGCTCTAAACCAGATAACACTTCTTCAACGAGTTTGTCACCACGTTTAGTTGAACCACCGCCATTAGACTCTTGGCCTTTAAGCAAACGAATTACACGCTCACGAGCTGCTTCTTCAAAGATCTTGTATTCTTCTTTCAAATCTTTACGGTAAGCATCAAGCTGTGCTTTTTCGATAGCTAATGCACGGTCATCTTTCTCTAAGCCATCACGAGTGAAGACTTGAACGTCGATAACTGTACCTTTTGTACCAGATGGAACACGTAAAGATGAATCTTTAACATCAGCTGCTTTCTCACCAAAGATTGCGCGAAGCAATTTTTCTTCAGGAGTTAACTGAGTTTCACCTTTAGGTGTTACTTTACCAACGAGGATGTCGCCTGCTGTAACTTCAGCACCGATATAAACGATACCTGATTCATCAAGTTTAGAAAGTGCAGCTTCACCAACGTTAGGAATATCGGCAGTAATTTCTTCTGCACCTAACTTAGTATCACGCGCTACACAAGATAATTCTTGAATATGAATAGAAGTTAAACGGTCTTCTTGAAGTACACGCTCAGATAATAAGATCGAGTCTTCATAGTTGTAACCATTCCAAGTCATGAACGCAACGCGCATGTTTTGACCAAGCGCAAGCTCACCCATATCTGTAGACGGACCGTCTGCCAAGATATCACCGCGAGCAACTTTGTCGCCTAAATTCACGATAATATTTTGGTTGATACAAGTGTTCTGGTTAGAACGCGTATATTTAATGAGGTTGTAGATATCTACACCGGCCTCACCAGCAATCATCTCATCTTCGTTTACACGAATAACGATACGAGAAGCGTCTACGTATTCAATTGCACCACCACGGTTTGCGATCACACACACACCAGAGTCACGTGCAACGTTCGCTTCCATACCTGTACCTACAAGCGGCTTATCCGCACGTAGAGTAGGAACTGCCTGACGTTGCATGTTTGAACCCATAAGCGCACGGTTCGCGTCATCGTGTTCAAGGAATGGAATAAGTGACGCAGCAACAGATACGACCTGCTGAGCAGAAACGTCCATATGCGTCACTTTTTCTGGTGGCATACGTACGAATTCACCTTGATGACGAACAGAAACAAACTCTTCTGTTAAGTTGCCATCTTTATCTACTGCAGAATCGGCCTGTGCAATAACAGTGCCTACTTCCTCAATCGCAGATAGGTATTCAACTGCATCAGTTACTCGACCATCTACCACTTTGCGGTAAGGTGTTTCCAAGAAACCAAAGTCATTTGCTTTTGCATATACAGAAAGCGAGTTGATCAAACCAATGTTTGGACCTTCCGGCGTTTCAATTGGACATACACGACCATAGTGAGTTTGATGTACGTCACGTACTTCGAAGCCCGCACGTTCACGTGTTAAACCACCAGGCCCAAGCGCTGATACACGACGCTTATGCGTAATCTCAGATAATGGGTTGTTTTGGTCCATGAACTGAGATAATTGGCTTGAACCAAAGAATTCTTTGATTGCAGCTGCAACTGGTTTAGCGTTAATTAGATCTTGTGGAGACAAGTTATCTGTTTCTGCTTGGCTTAAACGTTCTTTAACTGCACGTTCAACACGAACTAAACCAACACGGAATTGGTTTTCAGTCATTTCACCAACAGAACGTACACGACGGTTACCCAAGTGATCGATATCGTCGACTTCACCTTTACCGTTACGGATTTCAACTAATGTACGTAATACATCAATGATATCTTCGTGCGATAAAATACCTTCTACTTCACGTGACTTCTGGTCAGTACCAACTTCGTATGGACGACCCAAACGACGGTTGAACTTCATACGACCTACTGGAGATAAGTCGTAACGCTCAGAAGAGAAGAATAAGTTGTTGAATAAGTTTTCAGCAGCTTCTTTTGTTGGCGGCTCGCCTGGACGCATTACTTTATAAATTTCAACTAATGCTTCTTCACGGCCAGCTGTTGTATCTGCACGTAATGTGTCAGCAACAAACGAACCACGATCAATATCGTTCGTAAACAAGATATTGAACTGTTTAACACCACCTTCTGCTAGTTTCACCATAACTTCATGGCTTAACAAAGTATTAGCAGCAATTACTTCACCATCACGCAAAGTAATATTTTCAGCAGTAATACGCTCATATAAGTATTCATCTGGAACTGAAAGTTTTGTTAAACCAGCAGCTTCCATTTGACGTACGTGACGAGCATTAATACGCTTACCTTGCTCAACAATAACTTTACCGTCATTGTCAGCAATATCAAATTGCGCCATTTCCCCACGTAAACGTTCAGGGACTAGGTCAATCTGATAACTGCCCATATCAAGATACACAGGTACTTTTTCATAGAACAAATTCAAGATTTGTTCATTGTTATAACCTAGTGCACGTAATACAACAGTAGCAAGTAATTTACGACGACGGTCAATACGTACGTAAACTAAGTCTTTCGCATCAAATTCGAAGTCTAACCATGAACCACGGTAAGGAATGATACGTGCTGAATACAACACTTTACCACTTGAGTGGGTTTTACCTTTATCGTGATCAAAGAAAACGCCTGGTGAACGATGTAATTGAGATACGATTACACGCTCAGTACCATTAATGACGAATGTACCGTTTTCAGTCATGAGTGGAATTTCACCCATATAGACTTCTTGTTCTCGTACGTCTTTAATTGATTTAGTTTCGCGATCTTTAATAATCAAACGAATTTTAACGCGCATTGGTGCCGCATAAGTCGAACCACGAAGAATACATTCGCGTACATCGAACTCAGGTTTACCAAGGCTATACTCAACAAATTCTAAAGCAGCATTGCCAGAATAACTTTCGATAGGAAAAACTGAACGAAATGCGGCTTGGAGACCGATATCTTCGCGGTTTTTTGGAGTTTTGCCATCTTGCAAGAATGTTCTGTACGAATCGACCTGAATCGATAGTAAGTACGGTGCATCCATTACTTGGGGCAATTTACCAAAATTCTTACGGATCCGTTTCTTTTCGGTATATGAGTATGCCATCTGGAGTCCTCGGAAAGTAAACTAAGCCCGCCTGCAGAACGGGCTCAGAAGGAATTACGCAGGCCGATATGGCCACCACTGTTTACAAATGCTGCAATTTTTAGTGGTATAAAAACGCTTAACAATATTTTTAAAAAAGAAAAATATTGGTAAACATTTGAAATTTCTTGTTTTATTTTGATTTTCTCAAAAATCAAACAAAACTTACAAAAATCGAGCCGATTATTGTAACGCAAAAAGGCTGATGACCCAAGAGCCATCAGCCATTTTATGGAGCCGATTTAAAAACCGACTCCTTTTACAATTACTTAAGTGTAACTGTAGCACCAGCTTCTTCAAGTTTCTTCTTAAGTTCTTCGCCTTCTTCTTTAGAAACGCCTTCTTTAAGAACTTGAGGAGCACCTTCAACTAGGTCTTTAGCTTCTTTAAGACCAAGACCAGTTGCTTCACGAACTGCTTTAATTACAGCTACTTTGTTAGCACCGAAAGAAGTCAACTCAACGTTGAATTCAGATTGTTCTTCAGCAGCAGCAGCAGCGCCACCAGCTGGAGCAGCAACAGCAACAGCTGCAGCTGAAACGTTGAATTTCTCTTCGAAAGCAGAAATTAATTCAACAAGTTCAAGAACAGTTTTTTCAGCAACTGCGTTTAAGATTTCTTCGTTAGTTAAAGCCATGAGAATAACTCCAAATGGATATTGAATGGTGTGTAAAATTGATTAAGCAGCTTCTGACTCGTTTTTCTCTTTGAGCGCTGTAATAAGACGACCCAATTTCGAAATAGGAGCTTGAAGGACAGAGGCAAGCATAGTAAGAGCTTTCTCTTGGTTCGGAAGGTTTGCAATTACGCTAACGTCAGCACCTTGATAAACTTTGCCGTCAAATGCAGCAGCTTTTAACTCAAATGCTTTATTAGTTTTAGCAAAATCTTCGAACAAACGTGCAGCTGCACCCATGTCATCTTCAGAAGTTGAAAAACCTAGAATTGTTGGACCAACAAGGTTGTCGTTCAAGATATTGAATTGAGTATCTTGAAGTGCGCGTTTAGCCAAAGTGTTACGTACAATACGTGTAGAAACACCTAACTTACGAGCTTCAACACGGAGTGTTGTTAATTGCTCTACGCTTAAGCCTTGGTAGTCAGCAACAACGGCTGCAAACGCCTTAGAAGCAACTTCACTTACTTCCGCAACGATCTGTTTTTTGTCTTCAATAAGAAGAGCCATTGTAAAACCTCCTAAGGTGATTTATGTACCCAATAGGCACACTCCCAATTCGTAAGCCTTTCGACTTACACGCGGAGGAGGAACAAATCACACCACCGCGTCTACGCAGGCTGTTTTATTAAGAAAAGTGCTATTCGAAAACAACATCTTTTCGCCTGAGGTCTTTGACGCTGATAAATTCTCATTTATCAATTCAAAGTCCGCCTGATGAGTAAGGGATGAGGCTTTGACCTCCCCCAACCTAATAGAAAAATATTTCTATTTAGGCTCTGTCCCCAATCAGGACTTTAAAATTCTTTACTAAGTCTAAACTTAGTTAGAAACGTTGTTTACATCAACAGTAAGACCAGGACCCATAGTTGAGCTCAAAGTGATCTTTTTGATGTATACACCTTTAGAAGTTGCAGGTTTTAACTTTTTCAAGTCAGCAACTAAGGTTTCAACGTTTTGACGGATAGCAGCAGCATCAAAGCCTAATTGACCGATCGCAGCATGGATAATACCCGCTTTGTCTACACGGTAACGAGCCTGACCAGATTTAGCGTTTTTAACAGCATTCGCTACATCAGGAGTTACAGTACCAACTTTAGGGTTTGGCATTAAACCACGTGGACCAAGAATTGTACCGAGCTTACCAACAACACGCATAGCGTCAGGAGCAGCGATTACAACATCAAAGTCAAGGTTTCCACCTTGGATGCTTTCAGCAAGGTCATCAAAACCTACAACATCAGCACCAGCTTCTTTAGCAGCTTCTGCTTGAGCGCCTTGAGCAAATACAGCTACACGTACAGTTTTACCAGTACCTGCAGGTAATGTAGTTGCGCCACGAACAACCTGATCAGATTTACGTGGATCTACACCAAGGTTTACAGCTACATCCAAAGATTCTTTGAACTTTGCAGCAGGTAGGCTGTTAAGAACTTGTACCGCCTCTTCCAAAGTGTAAACTTTGTTTGCTTCAACAGCAGCAGCAATGGCTTTTTGACGTTTAGTTAACTTTGCCATGTCTTATAGCTCCACTTCCAAGCCCATAGAACGTGCAGAACCAGCGATGGTACGAACACGTGCGTCTAAATCAGCACCAGTTAAATCTGGTTCTTTAGTAGTCGCAATTTCTTCTAACTGAGCACGAGTCAACTTACCAACTTTAGTTTTGTTTGGTACAGATGAACCCTTTTGAATACCAGCAGCTTTCTTAAGAAGAATAGAAGCTGGAGGAGTTTTCATGATGAATGTGAACGACTTGTCGTTGTACACAGTAATCACTACAGGAATTGGAAGACCTGGTTCAACTTTTTGTGTAGCAGCATTGAATTCTTTACAGAATGCCATGATGTTTACACCACGTTGACCTAATGCAGGACCAATTGGTGGAGATGGATTTGCTTTACCAGCTGGAACTTGCAGCTTGATATAGCCGTCAATCTTCTTAGCCATTTTAAAATACCTCTGGGTACAAACGCCGCTAGGCTCCCCAATCTTTACGCAACACTACTGTTACAACAACAATGCCCGATAAAATCGGGCGCTTTTCAACCAATTAAGATTAAATCGTTTTTTCGACTTGGCGAAATTCGAGTTCAACCTGTGTTGGTCGATTAAATACATTAATCGTCAACGTTAAACGTGACTTATCGTATTGAACTTCTTCCACCACACCTTTAAAGTCTGTGAATGGACCGTCAATAACAAGTAATTCTTCACCTGGCTCAAACATCGTTTTAGGACGTGGTGCTTCACCAGTATTACGTACACGCGCAAGAATTGCATCTGCTTCACGCTGAGTGATTGGTGCTGGTTTTTCAGGTGTACCACCAATAAAACCTAGAACCTTTGGACATTCTTTAACAATATGCCAAGTATCATCATTCATTTCCATTTCAACTAACACGTAGCCAGGAAAGAATTTACGCTCAGATTTACGTTTCTTGCCATCCTTCATTTCTACCACTTCTTCGGTAGGAACAAGGACATCACCAAAGCTATCAGCAACAGCGCTACGCTGGATTCGTTCTGTAAGTGAACGCAACACTTGTTTTTCATAGCCAGAGTAGGCATGAATAATGTACCAACGTTTCATAGCTCTTTTACCCGATAATCAACTTAATTAACCAACCCAAACCATAGTCAAAGCACCATAAAACCAGTGATGCAACAACTACAACCAATAGAACCTGCCACGAAGTAGTGACTGTTTCTTGTTTTGTTGGCCAAGTTACTCGACGCAATTCGACTCGTGCATCTTTTAGCAAACGAACGAAGCCTTTACCTTGATGGGTGGCGTATAATAAACCTAAAGCCACAACGATACAAGCAAAAATTGCCCCAACGCGCACCCAAACATTATTTGCAGGCGCCCAATACGCTGGTAAGTGCTGATTCACCATGGTAGCTAAAAGCAACAATGCTATTGCAATCACCCATAGAACAATGTCTAGAGGCGAACCAGAACGAACAACTTCAGCGGAATTATTTCTTTGAGGAATTGGCGCGTCGCTCAATGCGTCACGCGATTTATCATTCGACATTTTTGTACTCGTCGTAGAACTCGCGACTTATTATATGAACAACTAAGCCAGCATCAAGCTTTTTATTTCAAAATATGGCAGGTCAGGAGGGACTCGAACCCCCAACATTCGGTTTTGGAGACCGACGCTCTACCAATTGAACTACTGACCTATAAAGCAGATTGAGAGCCAAAGCCCTCAACCTGAGACGTAATCCGTCACTATAATATGCTTATGCAGTTACTTTCGCAACAACACCAGCACCTACAGTACGACCACCTTCACGGATCGCAAAACGTAGACCTGGGTCCATTGCGATTGGGTGGATTAATTCTACTGACATTTCAACGTTGTCGCCTGGCATAACCATTTCAACGCCGTCTTGTAATTGGATTGCACCAGTTACGTCAGTTGTACGGAAGTAGAACTGTGGACGGTAACCATTTAAGAATGGAGTGTGACGACCACCTTCTTCTTTAGAAAGTACGTATACTTCTGCGTCGAATTTAGTGTGCGGCTTGATTGTACCTGGTTTAGCAAGTACTTGACCACGTTGTACGTCTTCACGCTTAGTACCACGAAGTAAGATACCACAGTTCTCACCTGCACGGCCTTCGTCAAGAAGTTTACGGAACATTTCTACGCCAGTTACAGTTGTTTTAACTGTATCTTTAATACCAACGATCTCTACTTCTTCACCAACTTTAACGATACCAGCTTCTACACGGCCTGTTACTACAGTACCACGACCAGAAATTGAGAATACGTCTTCGATTGGCATTAAGAATGCTTTGTCGATAGCACGTTCTGGTTCTGGGATGTAAGAGTCAAGCGCCTCAACAAGAGCAAGAACTGAAGGCTCGCCATATTGACCAGCATCGCCTTCCAACGCTTTAAGCGCAGAACCACGGATAACTGGAGTGTCATCACCTGGGAAGTCATAAGTAGAAAGAAGTTCACGAACTTCCATTTCTACTAATTCAAGTAATTCTTCATCATCAACAAGGTCACACTTGTTCAAGAATACGATGATGTAAGGTACACCAACCTGACGAGAAAGAAGGATGTGTTCACGAGTTTGTGGCATTGGACCGTCAGTCGCAGCACACACAAGGATCGCGCCGTCCATCTGAGCAGCACCAGTAATCATGTTTTTAACGTAATCGGCGTGGCCCGGGCAGTCAACGTGCGCGTAGTGACGAATTGGAGAATCGTATTCTACGTGTGAAGTATTAATTGTAATACCACGTGCTTTTTCTTCAGGTGCTGAGTCGATTTGTGAGTAATCTTTCGCTTCACCGCCGTAAGTTTTTGCACAAATAGTTGCAATCGCAGCAGTTAAAGTTGTTTTACCATGGTCAACGTGACCGATTGTGCCCACGTTTACGTGTGGCTTATTACGTTCAAACTTAGCCTTAGCCATGTTTATAGTCCTCGTTTACGTCGAACACAATTCTGAGCAAAAACCCAGCATCGACATATCGCCAAAAAAATCAAACACCCAATACTTGAAAAGCAGACTAATAAGCCTGCTTTTTAAATCTTTGTAGATAATCTACTAAACTGTATCTGGAGCTCTTATCGAGATTTGAACTCGAGACCTCTCCCTTACCAAGGGAGTGCTCTACCACTGAGCTATAAGAGCGATTATCCTTCGATGGAGCGGGAGACGAGGATCGAACTCGCGACATGCAGCTTGGAAGGCTGCCGCTCTACCAACTGAGCTACTCCCGCACTGTGTTGGTATATATACCACTTCAATCGAAGTTAATGGTGGTGAGAGAAGGATTCGAACCTTCGAAACTTTCGTAGCGGAGTTACAGTCCGCCCCCTTTGACCGCTCGGGAATCTCACCATATCACACTTATTTCAGTGTTGTTCTTTACTTCACAACTACACACCTTTAAGATGGTGCCGGCACACGGATTCGAACTGTGGACCTACTGATTACAAGTCAGTTGCTCTACCAACT
Source organism: Acinetobacter pittii (assembly GCF_034064985.1). Taxonomy (NCBI): domain Bacteria; kingdom Pseudomonadati; phylum Pseudomonadota; class Gammaproteobacteria; order Moraxellales; family Moraxellaceae; genus Acinetobacter; species Acinetobacter pittii. Next base: position 3,586,460 of record NZ_CP139249.1, read on the forward strand.
GAGCTATGCCGGCTCTTCTTAGTGTTTCGTACGTTTCGTATCGGAACGGTGTGCAGTTTAGCAAAACTTCCAAACGATGCAAGCGGTTTTTTAAAAAAAACCGCTAAAAACTCATAAAATCAATCCGTTTGATGATAATTCAACCGCTTTGATCACTGCGCGAGCTTTTATTTGCGTTTCATTCCATTCGGATTCAGGATTTGAGTCCGCAACCAAGCCCGCTCCAGCCTGCACATACACTTTTTTATCTCGAATAACACAAGTACGGATTGCAATCGACATATCCATTTCACCGTGCCACCCTAAATATCCTACTGCCCCACCAAAGACTCCTCTTTTTACAGGCTCAACTTCATCAATAATTTCCATTGCACGAATTTTTGGTGCACCCGATAAAGTACCTGCAGGGAAAGTCGCCTTAAATACATCTAGCGCATCGATATCATCGCGAACTTCGCCTTGTACATTTGAAACAATGTGCATGACATGCGAATAGCGCTCAATCACCATTTGATCAGTCACTTGAACCTTCCCAATTTTGGAAACTCGCCCAACATCATTTCGACCAAGATCAATCAACATTAAATGCTCTGCGATCTCTTTTTCATCAGAAAGTAAGTCTTTTTCTAAAGCAATATCTTCTTCTTTAGTTTTTCCACGAGGTCTAGTACCTGCAAGCGGACGTACTGTCGCAATACCATTTTCGAGGCGAGAAAGAATTTCTGGTGATGACCCTACAATATGAAATGGCTTTTTATCTGTAATGGTTTGTCCTTGCACCAAAAATAAATAAGGCGAAGGATTTAAATGACGCAAAGCACGATAGACCTGTAGAGCTTCACCATCAAAATCAGAAACCATACGCTGGCCCGGAACAACCTGCATCACATCTCCCGCACGGATGTATTCTTTAACCTTTTCTATGGTCTCAAGGAATTTTTCTTTGCCGGTAATTGATTCAAAATGTGGAGGTGTATGTGGCTTAGCTTGCAAACTTACTGGTGTAGCCAACAATTGCTCTAATTGATCTAACTTTTGTTGAGCATCTTCATAGGCATTTGGCTTGGTAGTGTCAGCATGAACAATTAAGAATAAAGTATCTTTAAGGTTGTCAAACACAATAACCGTCTTTGATAGCATTAACCATAAATCTGGCAATGTAATTGGATCAGCCGCAGGGACATTTTTTAAACGTGGTTCTATGTAGCGAACCGCATCATAGCCCAAATACCCTACTAATCCACCCGTAAAGCTCGGTAAGTTTGGCAACTGTTCAACAGAAGGCACTTTAAACTGCTTCTGGAATTCACGAATATATTGAAATGGATCTTGGCAATCTTGTTGTGTGATTGAGCCATCAGCGTGCTGTATAGATAGAATACCAGCATTACATGAGAACACCGTCGACTCGCCTAAACCAATCATAGAATAGCGGGCCCAATTTTCGCCGCCTTCGACGGACTCAAATAAATAAGCCTGTGTCTGGTCTTTAAAACGAGCAAAAACAGATAAAGGAGTTTCTGTGTCTGCTAAGCGTTGGCGATAGACTGGAATCGTGTTGTAGCCTGAAGCCTTAAGTTGTTCAAATTGCGCTAATGTAGTCATGAATTCTTCTCTAATATGGTTTCGATTTAAAAGGGTGTTTTTCTAGATTCGATTTAGACACGCCATCGAAAAACCATACGCTTATTCATGCTGATCTCCATTTCATTCATTAGATAATTAACTCAGCCAAACTATCAACAACTTGCTGAGGTTGGCAATCATAGATATTTTCTCCATGATTATAGCCATAGCTAACCACAATACAATCAATTCCCGCGCGACGCGCAGCCTCAATATCATTACTTGAATCACCAATCATTAATGATTGTGAAGCAGATATTTTTAGACTTTGCATGCAGTGCAATAATGGCAATGGATGAGGTTTTCTCTCAGGCAAGCTATCCCCACCCAGTACGACTTGGAAATATGGAGAGAGCTCCAAAGCATCAAGTAACCCTTGGGCAAGTTGTACAGGCTTATTCGTAACGCATGCCATTTGTATATTTAAAGTTTTACAATGTTTTAAAAACTCAGTTACCCCAGGGTAAATTTGAGTATTCACACAAAGCTCGGCACTGTAAATATCAACAAATTTCTGCAGTAGAATTTTATGCTGTTCAGTATCTAATTTCCCAAAAATATGAAACAGAACACTTTCACAAAGTTTAGATACTCCCTTACCGACCCATTCTCGTATCTGGGCTTCTGTTATTAAAGGCCAGCCTAATTCTTGCAAGCTTAAATTCATTGATCTATATAAATCAGCAGCAGAATCAACTAGTGTTCCATCCAAATCAAATAAAATTAAATCGCGCTTATTTAGTTGTGCAACAGACATCTTGTTCTTCTCAAAATTAAAAAGGCATGCTTTTAGCATGCCTTGATTGTAAAAGCAGCAAAGGATTATTTAAAGAATAACCATGCTAATACAGCTAAGATTACTAAAATAATAATAGTTATTAAACCAACCGAGGCATTCTTCTGTTGCTCTTTTTCTTCTGCAACACGAGAAACTGGCTCATCAAAAACAATAGGCGTTTGCTGTTGTGCATTGATATCCACACCTTCTGGAATAGGTGCAGGTTTTGGAATAGAAATATTCTGCGGCATACCATCGCGACGAACTTCGACTTCTGCAGCGCGCTCTGCAAGGCTCGGCATTCCTTGATCGCTTAAATCTGGGGATGATGTTGTATGTACAGGCTCGGCTTCAATTTCAGGTAATTCCGTGATTTTCTGTGCAGGCGCTAGTACAGAAAATTTAAAACTAGCGAACTGAACAATATCACCATCATGTAGCTGCTTTTCTTGCTCAATACGAATATCGTTTACAAATGTGCCATTTGATGAATTAAGGTCTTGCACCCATAGCGCTTGATCTTTTAGAAGCAATGCAGCATGGCGACGTGAAATTTCAGCAGCTTGCAACAATACATCGGCATCTTGATGACGCCCTACCAACATATCACGATCAACATTAATTTCCTGGCCAGTAATTTCACCAGTAATTGCTTGTAGTTTCCAAGTCATGCGTATGTCCTATTCATTTTTTATCAATCATAACATGCTACTACTGTGCTGTGCTTGGGCGCAGTGTCGTTGTTGTTACTGTATTTTTAGTACGATTAACTTCAGGATCAGGTAACTGCAAGGTTTGCTTTTGAACTGCGGGCTCTACCGCTACAGGTGTGGTTACTGTCGAAGTTTTTCCACCCGACGGGACCTGCTGATAGTTTTTCGGTTGAGAAGCAATACTAGGTGGTGTCATTTTTTGATTATAGACATCATCAACCTGTTCAGGCAGTTTTGCAAAATTACCATTTTTATCCATTGCCAATTGTAAGCTATAAAGTTGACTATAACGCTGCTGAGACAAACGGCGCACATCATTTGCATCACCCACAATTGTTGGGTGGATAAAAACCAGAAGGTTACGCTTCACATTACTTCGAGTATCCGAGCGGAATAATCTACCTAAGTATGGAATACTGCTTAACCCAGGAATACCTTGACGGTTAAACTCAACATCATCAGATACTAAGCCACCCAAGACTACTGTCTGTCCATGTTCTGCTAATACAGCCGTTTTAATAGCACGCTTATTGGTAATTAAGTCGGCAGCCTGACCTTTACTTGCCTGAACATTTGAAACTTCCTGTTCAATCTCAAGTCGAACTGTGCCATTTTCACCAATGTGAGGTATAACTTTTAATGTCACCCCCACATCTTTACGTTCAACCGTGGTGTATGGGTTGATCCCCGTACTGTTTGTAGTGACCGATCCTGTTACAAATGGTACGTTCTGACCGACAACAATATAAGCTTCTTCATTGTCCATCGTTACAATAGAGGGGGTAGACAATAAATTAGAAGCTGTATTCTCTTTTAAAGCTTGGATTAAAGCTCCATAAAGCTGGCGAGAACCATCCGCACCCTCTTTATACTTCCCTAATGCAATTGAACTACCCGCTCCAATTGCACTTCCCAAACCAGAAGCACCGCCAGTTAAGTAACCTGCTGCCAATGAAGCTAGACTTGAACCCGCATTCGTAAAATTAATTAGACCAATACCACTATTAATGTCACCAAGTGCCCATTGCACCCCTAATTGATCAGCATCTTTACCTGAGACTTCAATAATCGCAGCTTCAATAAGGACTTGCTGACGGCGAACATCGAGCTGCTGAATAGCAGATTCAATTTCACGCATTAATTGAGGGTCTGCCTTAACCACTAACGAGTTCTGGGCATTATCCGCAATAATGCTCACACCATTTTGGCTAAAGCTAGAGATATTGTTCTGATTATTATTGTTCGAATTACCGTTTAAATTAATAGATGGCGTAGAAATCGAGCTACTATTTGAACCAGAGGTATTTGAACTGGAATTCTGGTTATTACCCATCAAATTATTGATCGGATTCGATGTATTAGAAGAACTGTTATTACTATTTGACGAAGAAACAGCCTGCCCCGTCACAAGACCTTGTAAAATCTCAGATAAATTTTTTGCACTTGCATATTTCAAGCGAAAAACTTTTAAACCACCTAATCGATCTGCCGAAGGCACATCCAGCATTTCAATCATATGGCGAATGCGCTTACGCGTTTCAGGATCACCCTTAACTAAAATACGATTGGTACGGTTGTCTGCAATAATACGAATACGGGCACCATTAAAATCTTTAGATGCTCCCGTAGCACTCATTGCCTCCAGTTGAGTAATAATTTCTTCAGCTTGGCTCGATTGGAGGCCTATTGCCTCAATATCATTCTGGCCAGTACCATCTAAATTACGAATAATATTTTCAAGTTGATAAATATTTGCCGCACGGTCCGAAACAATCAGTGCATTAGTCCCTGCAATCGCAGCCATATGTGCAAATTGCGGCATTAATGGACGAAGTGCTGGAATTAAATCATTAGGATTGGTGTTTTCAAGCCAAATAACTCGGGTAACAATCTGATCACCACGCAATTTATTTCGCGAATCGTAAGGAATTCCCGAATTTTTAACATTGCTATCCGGAACCAGTTTAATGGTGTTACCCGAAGGAATTGCTACCACTCCATTTACGTTTAAGACTCCAAGAAACAGATCATAAACTTCATTTTTATTGAGGGGTTTATTCGATATTACTGTGACGTTGCCACGCACTCGTGGATCTACTGCAAAGTTTTTACCCGTAATGTCTGCCACTTCATTAATAAAAGCAGTTAAGTCAGCATCACGTAAATTGATCTTCCATGTTTGGGCATAGACGCTGCTGCTCACTGTCGCAATCAATGGGGCTGCTGCAAGTAATGCCCAAAGTGGACGTTGATGATTCAATAAAGCCATAACTTGCGATAATTCCTAACTCTTATGGTGACGTGTTATCACTAAAAATTTTGTTGTATGGTCATCACTTGATCACCACGTTTTATTTCTATTTTCACTTGCCCAGCTCGACGAGCCTGTTCAAGTAACTGCACATCCGTTTGTCCCTGCCCAACCGTTTGACCGTTTAAAGAAACAATCCGATCACCCGGCCTTAAACCTAACTTATTTCGAAGCGCAGTGGGTGTACGTTCTGTAACTTCAAAACCCTCACCAGAGATACCACTAACACCCATGTCACGTAGATATTGTTCACGGTTGCCTTGCATTTGCTGAATGGCCTGTCCTAACGCCTCTTGAGCCGTATTAACAGGTGCCGATGATTGAGGCGCAGTAGCAGTTGGCTGTGAGGCATCTGGTGTCATAGGCTGATACAAACCATTTGGCAAACCTTTAAACTGGAGTTCACGAGTACTTCCATTACCTTGACGCAATATCACATGATCCCAATAAACTTCTGCCAACTGATAAGAGGTAGAACCTATTGTTTCTCCCACTCGATATCGGTCGGCAATATTGTCTAGCTTAATAACAGCCGAAGAAAAACGGTTCGGATACCCCAGCATCACACCTTGTAATTCTAGGTTGACATTTTCCTGAGCTGCATTGGCTGAAGGTTCATTAAAAAGCGAAAAAGTACTAATGTTAGGAATTTGCGGTTGCTGTGATCCCAACTCGACCCGATCAAACTGCATCATTTGAGGAGGGGCAATTACCCACCAAAATAGTGATGCTAATTTCCAACACAACCATAAAACCAAAAAGGCAAATACAACCACACTTAAACGATCTAATTTTTGCCATTGTAGTTGCTGTAATTTCTCAATCCATACTTTCATTAGTTACCCCCTTGAATTAAGGGTTGACGAGAACTAATGACAAACGTATCTAAACCAGCTTTTCCATCGTAAGATGGGATATTAAGTAATAATCTTTGCGTGAGTTGTACATCAAGCATCATATTGGCATCTAACAAAAGATTCGCCATTTTCTGACTGCGTTGATCGCGTATATCAACTTGCAACTGTCCATTCTGATCCGTTAATTGCCCATTTAAAGAAGGCATATTCATACGATCTTGACGATCACCGATATTATAAATTAAAGCACCACCACCCCAATGTAATTGACCATCAACTGCTGCGAACCCCTGCTCTTTTTTATAATTAAACTCAATATCTTTCAGTTGAATGCTGTTCGCAGGCCATTGCCAATTCACAATTTGTTTTAATGTTTCAGGTGCAACCTGACCATTCATATTCTTTACAATTACTTTTTTCCCCACACCATAGCCCATTACCCCAGATAACTGGGTATTTCCACTATGGATATCTACATCAGCAGCAAACCTTAATAAAAACAGGTCTAGAGGTCTAGTTTTCCAATGAATCGAGCCTCTTAAATTACCACGCCGCCAATCTGCTTGGCCTTGCCAGATATTTCCACTTACATTGTGTAGAGTTTGATTATTCTTTGAAAATTTAGAAATAAGCCACGTCGCCGGGATCTGTAAAATAATAAAAATTAGAAATGCAATGAGGGCAAAAAACCACCACTTCCATTGCTTAGACTTTTTCTTCATTCAGCCTTACCAACATGCAAATTATCGTCCTTATTTTGAGAGTAGCTCCCTAGTCTGACATTATGCATACTTTTTCAACATCGCCAATTCACTTCATATAAAAAAACCAAGCAATCGGGCTTGGCTTCGGTATTGAGACTATAAGTTGAACGTATGACAAAATCATGAAAACTTAGCGCTCAATGAATTAAATGTATATTTGATCTCAACAATTCATTTAAAGAGCAATTTAAACACTCAATTTTTTAAATAATATTTATAGCAAAATATTGAGATATTTTTATCAATAAAAAAGCCAAGCAAATTTGCTTGGCTTTTTAAATCGGCACTACGATTAGATTAAGAAATCTTCTAGTTTTGCGCCTTTTTCAATTTCAGCAACTAACCAGCGTGGTTGTTTACCGCGACCAGTCCAAGTCTCTTCAGCATTGTTTTTGTTGCGGTAACGAGGCTCAACAGATTTACGAGTTGTTTTCTTACGTTTTTGAGCACCAAACTCAAGAAGTTGTTCAACACTGAAACCTACATTTTCAGCAATCTCGATAATTTGATTATAAGCATCTTCGATTGCTTGATCTTTTTTACTTGCAATTAAAGCTTCTGCTTCTTCTTGTAAGCGTTTTAACTCTTCAACAGATAATTCACTGATATCCGGCTTCATTAATAAATACTCCAGTCTTACAGACAATTCAAAATAATACAGACAAAATTTAAAAACATAAGATCAAGACCAATATTATTTATAATCTATTCAATAAGCAATAGTTTGAAAGCCGTGTTCATCAGAATAACTAAAAAAATTACCTTTTAATTACATTATCAATTATAAATGAAATATATTTTATTAATATTTATTTAAGATAAATGTATTAAGTCATGTCCTACTGATTTTTCTAGTTCAATAATTTTTTGTTTTATCTCCTGAGGTATTTCACATTTTCGTTCTGTTAATTTATCCATACATACCAGAACAGCCTCAGCAGTCGCCACGATTTGTTGTTGGGTTTCACTCCACAATATATAAGCCATACGGAATGCGCTATTACGGATCTCTTCCACACGAACTCCTACTTTCAATACATCGGGATAAAAAACAGGTCTTAAATATTTACACTGACTTGAAGCTACAACAGGATATATTTGAGGGGTTAATATATTTATTGCTTCCATATATAAAATACGTGAGCTTTCAATATATCGATAATATTGTACATTATTGACATGACCAAAAGCGTCCATATCTCCCCATGCGACTTTCTGTTCATATATTATCGGGTAGACAGACAGTTCTTTCATTTTTACCTCATATTTTAAACTTTAAAAAATTTGCATCATTTTCAAAGATTAGATTTAACTGTTTGATTAACACTTCATCTTCTTTAAGCGTAGACTTAATACGTAAATAGCTCATTAAAATATTATCTGGATATAATGATAATAATGTTTCAGCTTCTGCTTGACGTCCAGTTGCCATATAGACATGCCATTTTGCAAAGGTTAAAACAGGCAAATTCATATATTGATTTTCAAACTGAATAATTTTTTCTTCAACATCGGCATAGTCTGGAACTTGTTTAAGCAACTGTTGCTGAAACCATAGATAAAATACTTCTGGGTCAAACTGCTCTTTTAACAAGTGAAGGGTTAAATCTGCATGTTGCATGCTCATATCAGGCATACGTGCTAATAGTTTTAGCCATAACAACTTACTGCTATAAGGTCGAGTTTGAATTTCAGACTCTAAATCTAAATAACGTTGCTGTAAGGCATGTAAGTCATCAATAGAAGCTTGATCAAATTGTTGAAGAAGTTGCTGCAGCCATAAATCACGATGCTCAGCATCTAATAAGCCATATTTCATGGACCGTAAATATACCCATGGATGTTGCAGCGCTAATTGCCCCCATAAGGCCGTTAATTTTTGCTGGTAGGCAGTTTCTATTTCTTGTAACCAAGGCGATAATTGATGTTGATATAAGAATTCAAGATGAGTTAATGCGCGATCGGCTTCATTTTCGGCTAAAAAGATTTCAATTCGCTGTAACTCAGCCAATTCAAATGCCATAGGTGGTGATTGATCAAGAGCAGCCAAGGCTTTTGGATAGTCGCCATTTAAAACCAGAAACTTGGCATCAATAATATTTTTTAAAAGTCCTGATTGAGTAAAAACACGTTCAATAAATACTCGTTGATCTTCGGCAGCCTCTAATAACCAGACAATACCTAATTGTTCATAGGGGTGAAGGTTTTTAAACTGAAAGATGTTTTCACTTTTTCTTTGCTCACGAGATGAATAACGCTTAACCCACAGCCATATAAGTTGGGCAATAAAGCTCATTACCACAAAAGTAAGGGTTAACCCCCAGACATTTGTTTGCAACTGCAATTGTCGCCAGTAAATATAGACGTATCCCATTCCATAGCCGTAACTCAATAAAGCTAAGGCTGCGAAAAGTATTAAGCTGATGACGAAATAAACCCACAGGAGGTGTTTCATATATCCTCCTTATGAGCCAATTAGCCCAAGTGTAGAGAGTTTAGGAACTGGCACCACAGATAAATGTGCCACTTTAGCAATACGTTTTTTTAACTGCTGACTGGTTGCATCAGGCATTTCATCTAGCTTTTGCATCACAGATTGCAACTCATTTTGATACTCAGTCATTTTTCCTTGATTGAGTGCCTGTTCGGCAATTAACAATCTTAATTGCACTTCTTTAAGCACCACGCTTCGACTCATTAAATTAATAGACGGTGTTTCTACTTTTTCTATACGGAACCATTTTTTCCACCAAGACACAGTCTCGGATTGATCCATTTCAACTTTAGGCTGGGCTAAGGCTTGTTGAATATTCTTATCAATGTTCTGTAATAAATCATCGATTAATTGATGACGTTGATTTTGAGCCAAGGTGAATTGTTGAACTGCCTGCTTATCCTGCTCAAGCGATTGATTCAAGCTATGTTGTAATGCAGGGGCAATTTCATAGTGCACAAGAGATTGCTGTAACTGATTTAATTGATCAACTGCATAAATCAACTGCTGCTGGTCAATCGCAAATTGAATTAAATCTAACTTTTGTTTAATTAAAACTGTAGGTGCAATACCTGTTGGTGGAGCATCCGGTTGAACTACTGAATTGGTTTTATTCCCTGTACTTACGGGTTGATTCTGCAACTGTCGCTGTAAAGCAACCAATTGATCATTTAAATTGGCATAGTGCTGTTCGGATTGCAGCAGACTTTGTTTAAGCTCGGGAACAGTACGAGAAATTTGCCACATATCGTAACTGAGCTTAGCCAACCAAGCCATGCCCAGTAAAATGATGATAGAAACAAGTTTTCTCATACGAATCCTTATAATGCCTGAATGTGATGAATCATCCCCGAAGGCGATAAATTTTCAAGTTGAATAATGTGAAAATGAGCCGGTTGCTGATCACGATACTCTTTAACAATTTGAAAAAGACGAGGTCCTAAAACTAGATATACACAATCAGGTTGTACATTATTTTTTGAACAAAGCTCCAACCAATACTTCCAGCTCGCTTCACTGGTAATTAAGACGAGCCATTTATTTAAATTATAATTTGAATTCTGTGTCAGATGTTTGAATGTAGAATATGAAGCTTCTGGGCACTGCCGATGATATAGAACAAAATTTAAGATCTGAATTCCTTGTTGTTGCAAGGTCTCCATCATAAATTGGCGTCCGCCCTCTCCCCGCCAGAAAGCCACACTCCCCGACTGTTGCATATTGTGCAGAATAGGTAGGTTCAACATCCCTTCAGAAGTTTCAACATCGGGAATATGTGCTTCTATTCCATATTCATTTAAACGATTGGCTGTTGCCTGCCCTACCGCAATCCACTGAATATGTTTTAAATCACTGAGCTTTAGACCGCTTTTTTCTAAATACTTCATGCCCACCTCAACAGCAGTTGGGCTGACCACAACAATAGCTTGTGCTTTAACTAATTGTTGGTAAAGCTGAAGTAAGTGTTCGGAAAAGGGTTTAGCAACGAGCTCTAAAAGAGGTAAAGACTCAACCTGATAACCTTCATTTTGCAAAGCATCTGTTAATTCAGCTGCACGAGAATCAGGTCGAGTATTAATAAACAACATGGTTTAGTAAAGAGCCTTTAATAGCTCACCCGCACCTTGATCAAGTAAGTTTTGAGCAAGGTTTTCACCCAGTTGATGAGCATTGCTAGCTTCATCTGTCAGTTCAGCACGTAATAATGTTTGCCCATCAGGGCTTCCGACACGCCCTTCAATATGGATTTTTCCATTTTGTAGTGTGGCATAACCTGCAATTGGGACCTGACAACCACCTTCAAGATAGGCATTAAAGGCACGCTCAGCACGCACACAGACGTCTGTTTCTTCGTGTAATAATGGTTGAATTAAAGCCAATACATCTTGGTCAGCTGCACGGCACTCTAAACCTAATGCACCTTGTCCCACAGCAGGCAAACTAATATCTGGTGTTAAACAATGACGGATCCGTTCTGACAAACCTAAACGCTTCAAACCGGCACTCGCTAAAATAATCGCATCGTATTGACCTTCATCTAGCTTCGCTAAACGTGTACCAACATTTCCACGCAAGTCAATAATTTGCAAATCAGGGCGTTGTTTTAAAATCTGAGATTTACGACGCAAGCTTGATGTACCGACTTTTGCACCTTGTGGTAAATCAGCGAATGTTTCAAACCGATTTGAAACGAAAGCATCTAAGGGATCTTCACGCTCACAAATCACTGCTAAAGTTAAACCCTCTGGCAAAGCCATTGGTACATCTTTCATTGAATGTACAGCTAAGTCTGCACGCCCATCTAAAAGTGCTGCTTCTAACTCTTTAACAAACAGCCCTTTGCCCCCAATCTTTGCTAAAGGCGTATCTAAAATTTTATCGCCCTGCGTGACAAATTTAACCAATTCCACCGTTAAATCAGGATGAAGCTCCTGTAAACGGGCACGAATATGTTCTGCCTGCCAAAGAGCAAGTGGGCTTTGTCGTGTAGCAATTTTCAAGGTTTTCATAAATTCAAGCATGGGCTGGTCAAACAATACACCCTAAACTTAACTTGATCCCTTAAAATTGCAAGTAAAATCTCGCAAGTCCAAGATCACTCTTTTAAATTTAGAGCTGATGAATTCGCTCTCTAAGCGTAGACAAATGTCGACGGCTCACTGAAAGTCTTTCATCAAGACCGCGTAATCTAACCTGATATTGCCCTGAACTGATCAGCTCCAACCCATCTAAATATGCGACTGCCACCAACGCATTTCGATGAATACGAATGAACTGATCTGCGAATTCGGTTTCAAGCTCTTTTAATGTTTCATCTATTAATACACTGCCATTTTTATGACGCACCGTAACGTATTTCTGATCTGCTAAAAAATAATAGATATTTTCAACAGGAATCAGTTCAACGCCACGGTAGGTTTTTGCGGCAATTTGATGACGCTGTGTTTTTAGATCCTGTAAAAATTCAGGTTGTGGCAAAGCGTTGAGCTGGGCTTGTGTAAGCTGTGTCAATTGACCTAAAGCTTGCTCAAGCTCTACCGGGTCAATCGGCTTAAGAAGATAGGCCTGAGCTTGAGATTTAAAAGCTTCCAATGCATGCTGATCGTAGGCGGTACAAAACACAATCGCAGGTCGAGGATTGAACTGGCTTAACTGTTCTGCACAGACAAGACCATTCATACCTGGCATTTGAATATCAAGTAAGATTACATCCGGTTGATGAAGCCGTGCCTGTTCCAAGGCCTCCTGTCCATGATGAGCCGTTGATACAACTTCATGTCCCATCTTTGAAACTAAACGTGACAATCGTTCCACTGCAAGTGGTTCGTCATCACAAATTAGCACCTTCATTCATCCTCCTTGTCACCGTTAACTTGATCCATTTTTTTATGGTTAACTCTGACTGACTTATTATTTTGTTTGATATTGATAGCTCATAATAGTGGTATATAAGGCTTCACCTTTATAAACCTGAAATCTAACGGTGTTCCCATAATATGCTTTCAGGCGTTGTTTTACATTTTCAAGGGCGATTCCATGCCCTTTCCGTGAATTTATTGTATCGTCTGTATATGGGTTGGTAATGACTATACTGACTTGATTTTGCAATATTTCAACCAATACCCCTATGGTTGCTTTACCCATCATTGGTTCTACCCCATGAAAAATACTATTCTCTAACAAAGGCTGTAATGTCAATAAAGGAATAGTGACCTGTTTTAATTGCACAGGTGAAAGCTCAATTTTCCAATCTACTTTTAAACGCTCCCCCAAACGCACCTGCTCAATCATTAAATATTGTTTACTGAGCTCAATTTCTTCATGCAAACTCACCAACTTTAATTCTTGGAAACTCGCTCGAAATAAACGCGATAGGCTAATGAGCATACTTTCTGCTTTATCTGGATCTATCGCAATTAAACTCACCACATTATTTAGACTATTAAATAAAAAGTGAGGGTGAATTCTCGCTTGCATGGCCTGAATACGAGCATTTAATTCTGCATATTGTTGATGCAGCCACTGCTCCCTGACATATAAATAACGTAAGCAGAAAGCCCCGAGTAATATTCCATAGCTTAGATATAAAGGTACATTGGTAAAATAAACACTCCAGCCCTGTGTTAAAGAAGCATGTTTATTTAAAAGACCAAACTGAAAAAAATTACTCACTAAGGTGGTCAAAACAACAATACTTTGCAGCATGACAAAACCAATAGCCAAAGCAAATTCTTGACGTAAGCTGCTAAAAAAACCTTGAAAGCGTTCAACCAATGCAAAAAACGACAATATTACCCAGTTAATAAAAACGATGTATTGAAAAAGCCTTCCCCCGCTTAAGGCTTGCCAAGACTGTGCTTCAGCCAATGCCAGAACCAATGCCAAAACATTACTTGCGATAATTAATTCGAATAAGTGTTGCCAACGCCCGCTTTTCGTAAAAAAATAGGAGGAATTTTGATTTCGGTATGCTGTAGGAAACAACTTTGTTTGTTGAGCTTCGGCAAGTGATATACTCTTTTTTATTTTACTGAGCCACCATGACCACATCTTCAAATCCCCCTAATTCAGTAACCCCAGACCAAACCTCAGGTATGTGGGGTGGTCGTTTTTCTGAAGCGACGGACGCTTTTGTAGCCGAATTTACCGCCTCTGTTCAGTTTGACCAACGTTTTTATAAACAAGACATCGCTGGTTCGATTGCGCATGCTACCATGCTTGCGAAAGTTGGCGTACTGACAGAAGCAGAACGCGATGACATTATTGAAGGTTTAAGCACCATTCGCTCAGAAATTGAGGCTGGAAACTTTGAGTGGCGCATCGATCTTGAAGATGTTCACATGAACATTGAATCACGTTTGACTCAACGTATTGGCATTACAGGTAAAAAATTACACACAGGCCGTAGCCGTAACGATCAGGTTGCTACTGATATTCGTCTTTACCTGCGCGACGAAATTGATGATATATTAAAATTATTAGAACGTTTACAAAAAGGCTTGTTAGGCTTGGCTGCCAAAAATGTAAATACAATTATGCCAGGCTTTACACACCTACAAACAGCTCAACCAGTAACTTTTGGTCATCACTTGTTAGCATGGTTTGAAATGTTAGTGCGTGACACTGAACGTCTTCAAGACTGCCGTAAACGTGTTAACCGTATGCCACTTGGATCTGCCGCGCTTGCTGGTACAACTTATCCGATTGACCGTGCTTATACAGCAGAACTTTTAGGTTTTGAAGCTGTATCTGAAAACTCGCTTGATGCTGTATCTGACCGTGATTTTGCTATCGAATTTAATGCAGCTGCTGCACTTATTATGATGCATTTATCACGTATGTCAGAAGAGCTCATTCTTTGGACTTCTGCACAGTTCAAATTTGTGAATATTCCTGACCGCTTCTGTACTGGTTCTTCAATCATGCCACAGAAGAAAAACCCAGATGTTCCAGAACTTATCCGTGGTAAATCTGGCCGTGTATTTGGTGACTTAATTAGCTTACTTACGCTCATGAAAGGTCAACCATTGGCATACAACAAAGACAACCAAGAAGACAAAGAACCATTATTTGATGCAATCGATACGGTTCGTGGTTCACTGATGGCATTTGCAGACATGATTCCTGCATTGGTTCCAAATATTGAAATCATGCGTGAAGCTGCACTTCGTGGATTCTCGACTGCAACTGACCTTGCTGACTACTTAGTGAAAAAAGGCGTTGCGTTCCGTGATGCGCATGAGATTGTGGGTAAAGCTGTTGCATTAGGTGTTGCGGAAGAAAAAGATTTATCTGAACTCACACTTGAGCAATTACAGCAATTCTCTGACTTAATTACAGCAGATGTGTTTGATAAAGCTTTAACTCTAGAAGCTTCTGTAAATGCTCGCGATCATATTGGTGGAACTTCTCCAAAACAGGTTGAAGCTGCAATTGCGCGTGCCCATATACGTTTAGAACAGTTATACGCTTAAGGATAAAACATGAGTCGCCAAGTATTTTGCCGTAAATATCAAAAGGAAATGGAAGGTTTAGACTTCGCTCCTTTCCCAGGTGCTAAAGGCCAAGATTTTTTTGAAAATGTTTCTAAACAAGCATGGCAAGAATGGTTACAGCATCAAACTACGCTCATTAATGAAAAGCGTTTAAACGTGTTTGAACCAGAAGCTAAAAAGTTTCTGGAAGAACAACGTGAGAAATTCTTCAATAATGATGAAAGCGTAGAAAAAGCTGAAGGCTGGAAACCAGAATAATCGGTTTGTTTTAGCTTACTCATCATTAAAAAGGCGGGTCTATATACATAGATCCGCCTTTTTTTACGTGAAACTTACACAAACATAAAAAGCCTTACATAGAGCGCACAGGACTCTACATGACATCAAAAAGCGAAGAACTTAATATCACTCTATAGCAAGAAGAACACGATCCCTGTCGTGTTTATGCACTTGATTTTCTGTCCTGAACTTCCCCCCAAAGTTCGGGACATTTTTTTATCTATTATTTTAAAAATAAAAAAGCCTTGTTTTAAACAAGGCCTTTAAATATTTCAGCTCAAAATTACTTTTCGTGGACTTTGGCTTCAATTTCTTCAATTTTGGTATGACGAGCATCAAACCCTTTTGCCATATAAATCACTTGCTCAGCAATGTTACGCGCATGATCGCCAATACGCTCTAATGAACGTAAAACCCACATGACATTAATCACACGAGCAATATGGCGCGGGTCTTCAATCATATAGGTCATTAATGTACGTGTTGCTGATTGATATTCACGGTCGATATCAGCATCAGCTAAAAGTACACGTAAAGCTTGATCTGCATCTAAACGCGCAAAAGCATCAAGTGCATCATGAATCATGACACGAACTTGATTACCAATATGACGTGTTTCCATGTAGCCACGCGGTGAACCGCCCTCTTCACACAGGTTTTGTGCAATACGGGCAATTTTCGCTGCTTCATCACCAATACGTTCAAGGTCAGTATTGGCTTTACTCATGGCAATAACCATACGTAAGTCAATCGCTGCTGGATGACGACGTGCTAAAATTAGCGTCAGTCCTTCATCAATATCACGTTCATATTGGTTGACGGCATTATCTTTAAATTGAACATCAATCGCTAAATTTGCGTCTGTATCAAGTAAAGAATGAATTGCATTTGCAACCTGCTGTTCGACCAAGCCACCCATGGTCATAAACTTTGTGTTTACATCTTGCAAATCTTCATTAAATTGAGAAGAAATATGATGGCTTAACACCGGATTACTCGGACTCAAGGGAAGCCTCCAACATGATGGCGCAGGAATAAAATGATTGAGCATTAAAACACATCAATCATTAAGTTTTTATGACAAAATTAAATTTCAGATAAAAGCATTTAATTACTGATAAGTTAACCAGCTATTAAGCTCAACCAGATCTTTTTCACCTAACTGGCCTACCGCAGCTTTTAAACGAAGCACATTCAATAAATAGTCATACTGAGCATTAAGATAATCCTGTTTTGCAGAAAAAGCATTACGCTGCGCCAATAAAACATCAACCATACTTTTTAAGCCTTCGTTATAACTCGCTTTTGAAGCTTGAGAAACTAAAGAAGATGAATCCATTGCAGCCTTTCTTGCTTCAAGTTTGGCTTGATCTGTGTCGACCTGCATAAAGGCACTTTTCACATCGACATTGGCACGGCGGATGGCTGCATCAAGTTGTGCCTGCGCTTTACTGGCTTCTACAGTCGCCTTTTTTATTGATGTTCGGGTCCGTCCACCATTAAATAAATTCCAGTTCATTTCTACCCCGACCTGATCAAATTTTCCGTCAGTCGAAATGAGTGTCTCTGGTGTTTGTTTAGTATAGCCATAACTTGCTACAGCATCTATTTGAGGATAAAGCGCTGCTTTTTCGACACGGCGCTGATCTTCACTATATTTTTGCTGTAAACGGGCTTGCTGGATCTTTAAGTTTTTTTGCTGAGCCAAAGAAAGCCAGTCATTAAGTTCTGCCGGATAAGGCTTTTGAAAACTAAAATCACTGCGCAGTACAGCGAGTTTATCTTGATAAGAACCAATATATTCAGAAAGCTGCTCTTGGGCCAATAGTAATTGAACATTGGTTGAAATATGATTGGCTCTGGCATTTTGATATTGAGCATTTGCTTCACTCACATCACTACGTGCCACCAACCCTTCTTTGAGTTTGGCATTCATCATATTGAGCTGTTCAAGCAAAGCCTTTTCTTCTTGTAAGTATGCAACACTAAGTGCCTGCTGACGCAACACATTAAAATAGGCTTCTGCCACATTTAAAACATGATCTTGTTTTTGCAGTCTTAAGGTAATTTCACTTAAGGCAACCGAAGTTTTAACTTGCTTATAACCTTCCCAAGCATCCATTCGAAATAATGGCTGACGTGCTGTTAAGGTCGCTTGCCGAGTCGTTGAGGTATTACTCACTAAAGCATCAGAAAGCCCTTCTTGATCAACACCTGGAAAGTTTGAACGCTTTACAGTTTGTCGATTACGGGTAATGTTTCCAGACAATGTGACAGTAGGTAATAACGCTCCCGTTGCTAAGCCTAAGTTCAGTTGATCTGCTTCATATTGTTGTTGATTGGCTTGCCACGTCGGGTCATTTTGTTTTGCGCGCTCATAAGCTTCAACCAAATCTAGAGCAAAACTCGAAGATGCAAAACTCCAAAGGCCAACAGCGACCATTAATTTTATTTTCATTGTTTAAATCAACGATAAAACTTGTCCTTAAGACTAAGAAAAATTCAAATCAAACTCAAGCCATTAAAAGTTTTAGTTTTTTAAGCGTTCTTAGTTTTTGACAATATTAAAATACAAATAAAAATCAAAAACATGCCTATCCAACCTACCCATGAAACATGCTCACCCACCAAAACAATCGCAAAAATCGCAGCGACTAAGGGTTCGAATAAAGTTAGGGTCGTCGCTTTGCTGGCATTTACTGTTTTTAGACCAAATCCAAAAAGCAAATAACCTAAAAACATAGGAATTAGCATCATATAACCGGCCACAAGTAGATTGGTTGAGCTTTGTAGTAACCCTCCACCTGTAATCAACAAAGTAGGCAGTAAAATAACCGCTCCACCGCCCATAATCATACCCATTGCAGCTTTAGCAGCAACACCCCGATCTATTAATCTTTTTGCGGCCCATGAATAAAGCGAATAAGTTGTAGCAGCGACCAGCCCAAGAAAAATACCGAAGTATTTATTCCATTGATTTGTACTCTCTTGAACCGCATGACTTTCCCCCATCGATAACATACTTACCCCAAGCACACCGCACAAGAAAC
This sequence comes from Acinetobacter pittii, assembly GCF_034064985.1. NCBI lineage: Bacteria > Pseudomonadati > Pseudomonadota > Gammaproteobacteria > Moraxellales > Moraxellaceae > Acinetobacter > Acinetobacter pittii. Next base: position 3,605,328 of record NZ_CP139249.1, read on the forward strand.
TTAGAAACCAAATAGTAGATAAAGCTTTGCGATCAAAGAATCGCTCTAAAATTGCTGCGATTAGTGGAGCAGTACCAATTGAAACCACGGTGCCAATCGTAATGCCTGCATAATACATTGAAGAATAAAAAGCCAAGGGATAAATACCCACCGCCGCTATGCCTAAAAGCAGTATTGAAAGATTTTCCCTTATAAACTGGCGGTTTTCGCGTATTGCTCGTGATGCAACCAAAGCTTGTAAAAGGCCTCCACCGCCCATCGCTACAGCGCCAATAGCAAGTGGGCCAAGTGTCGGTGCAAATGCTGCCGCCGTACCTGTTGTTCCCCACAAAACAGAAGCAACTAAAATTGCAATTGTGCCTCCATAGCTACTATTTTTAATGAGGCTAATCATGTGGACATTCTCTATTTAAAATGTCTTCTGCCATTTGTTTTGCTAATAGAAGTTGACGACTGTTTCCTTCTAAGCCTGCTCGTGCCATAGAACCCTCTAAAAGAAAAGAAAGCTGGGTGGCTACATAGTTAACGCGCTGTGACTCTGGGATTAATTTTTTTAAATGCTCAGCAACAATAGCCTCCACTTCTTCTTTATGCTGCCTTACAGAACTACGCCCTGTACTATTGGCCGGAAACTCAGCCGCAGCATTCAATAACCCACAACCTCGAAAGCCTTTTTCATAGGCAAATTCCGCATGATCTTGATAGGCATCAAACACAGCTAAAATGGCTTGTTTCGCTGTTTTTGTTTTTTCTAAACGTGTTTGATAGAGATCAAGCCACTCTTGATGGCGTGCAGCAATGTAGGCATCAACAAGATCTCCTTTTGAAGAAAAATTATTATAAAGCGACATCTTCGCAACATCTGCTTTAGCCGTAACTGTGTTGATTCCTGTTGCCGTAATGCCATCGTTATAAAACAAGGTTGCCGCTGCATCGAGAATTTTCTGTCTTGCTGTTTTATCATTCATAGTTTTTTAACTAAGTAGACCGACCTACCTAATAATAAAGATTTCTAACAATGATGCAATCTTTTTAAGCGTTATAATTTGAGCAATATTAATTTCTATAAAAGTACAATGATGAAAAAAGTTCTAATAATGAGTATGTGCGGTGCACTACTTTTAGCTGGATGTAATAAAACATCAGAGCAAGATCAGGCTGTATCTAAAGAGCAAAAACCCACTGAGCAAAAGGCCACTCAAAAACAAGACAGTAGCTGCTTACAAATTATGGTAGCTATGCACACGATTAGTCAAAACAGCAAAATAGAAGACTTAAATCAAATTAATGAAAAGCTTAAAACCTATGTTCCTTCTTTAAAAAATCATGAGCAGCTTAAGCTGATTGATGCATCAACTGCCATGTATCAACGTTTTATTAAACAAGACTACACTGAAAAAACAGGTAGAGCGTTTGAAGCTTTTGGCTATGCTGTTTTAGAACATAAACAACAAGACCTTAAAAAGGTGATTCAAAGTCAGAAAAAGCTCTTCGCCCAACTGAGCCCGCGTGATCAATATTTACTTCAATATGAAGGCCAAGCCTACATTGAACTACTCTACCAAGGCGAAGGCATGTTCACCTATCGACGTCAGCCAAACTATTTAGTTGATGTTTTTTCTAAAGCCTTACCCGCGGACCAAAAAGAGTTTTTAACTCGTATGGCGAAAGACAATCAAAATATTTTCTATAACGATGGTGCGTTGGCTATTTCATGGAAAGAGCTCACTGAACGTGCATTATTTTGGGAAAAGTTTATTCAAAAGTATCCAAAAAGCCATTTTATTAGTGATGCAAAACTACTCTTTAACGAATATCGCTATTTTATTTTCTTTGGTCTCGATAATACGCCTGTATCAGATGAATATGCTCCAAACACATGGTTTGATAAAGATGCGCTTCAACAAATTCAGTTTCTATCTACACAAAGCCAATCGAGTTTAGCGAAACCTGCTCAACTATTTCTTAAGTTTATTGCCACGCCTGTAGAGGAGCGCAATAAGCAATTTAAAATAGATTTAACTGATAAGAATGGCGATAAAAAATCAAATTATCAGATGACTCATGAACAACTCGAGCAGCTATTAAAATTAGACTCCCCATGGAACACTGAAGTCTATCGTGACTGCCATATGGATGCGGTTTGTATAGATACAAATTGACAATGCCAGCCAACCTAAAACATGTTAGTCTGTAAATCGCTTGACGGAGCGCGAGTAATAGCTCGCTGAGATTGTGTAAATTCCGTGTTATCGCAACACAAGTTTGATCACAAGTACCGTTGAACCTGATCAGGTTAAGACCTGCGTAGGAATCAAGCCATCTGAAAACTTAAGCCTTAAATTTATCTCATAAAGATAAATCCGCCATCGTTTTTGGTCGTGCTTGATTCGTTGATGTTATTCATAAGGATCATGTGATGAACCAGTTAACGAATCTTTCTTCTGCTGAAATTTCAGCACAACATGAACAAGATGCAAAAGATTTAACCCGCATCTTACCCGCTTCTAAAAAAGTTTATATTGAAGGCTCTCGCCCTGACATTCAGGTTCCAATGCGAGAAATTTCTTTAACCGACACCCCTACCGGTCTTGGCGGTGAACATAACCCTCCTGTTATGGTATATGACACTTCAGGTGTTTATACCGACCCAAATGTTCAAATTGATTTAGACAAAGGTTTACCTTCAGTTCGCCAAAACTGGATTGAAGAACGTAACGATACTGACGTACTTTCTGGCTTGACCTCAAAATTTGGTCAGGAACGTTTAAAAGACATTCGCACCGCTGACATTCGTTTTGCCCATATTCAAAATCCGCGCCGTGCTAAAGCAGGCAAAAATGTCACTCAAATGCACTATGCCAAGCAAGGTATTATCACACCTGAAATGGAATACATTGCAATTCGTGAAAATCAACGCCAGCGTGAAGGTGTTGATATGCGTCAACATGCTGGTCAGAATTTTGGTGCAAAAAACTTAAAAGAAATTACACCGGAATTTGTTCGCCAAGAAGTTGCTGAAGGCCGTGCGATCATTCCTGCCAATATTAACCACCCAGAACTTGAGCCAATGATTATTGGCCGTAATTTCTTGGTTAAGATTAATGCCAATATTGGTAACTCAGCGCTTGGCTCTTCAATTGATGAAGAAGTTGCGAAAATGACATGGGCAACTCGTTGGGGTGCCGACACTATTATGGATTTGTCGACAGGTAAAAACATTCATGAAACACGTGAATGGATTATTCGTAACTCACCTGTTCCAATCGGTACCGTACCAATTTATCAAGCGCTTGAAAAAGTGGATGGTGTTGCAGAAGACCTAACATGGGAAATCTTTAAAGACACGCTGATAGAACAAGCTGAACAAGGCGTTGACTACTTCACGATTCACGCAGGTGTATTACTTCGCTATGTGCCACTTACAGCAAGCCGTTTAACAGGTATTGTGTCGCGTGGTGGTTCAATCATGGCGCAGTGGTGTCTAGCGCATCATGAAGAAAACTTCTTATACACTCATTTCGATGAAATCTGTGAAATCATGAAAGCCTATGACGTTTCATTTAGCTTAGGTGATGGCTTACGTCCGGGTTGTATCCAAGATGCAAATGACGAAGCACAGTTCAGCGAACTTAAAACATTAGGCGAACTGACTCACCGTGCATGGGAACATGATGTTCAAGTCATGATTGAAGGCCCTGGTCACGTGCCAATGCACATGATCAAAGAAAACATGGACCTTCAACTAGAAGTGTGTAAAGAAGCACCATTCTATACGCTTGGACCATTAACAACAGATATCGCTCCGGGTTATGACCACATTACTTCTGCAATTGGTGCAGCCATGATTGGTTGGTACGGCACAGCAATGCTTTGCTATGTCACACCGAAAGAGCATTTAGGACTACCAAACAAAAAAGATGTTAAAGACGGGATTATTACCTACAAGCTTGCAGCACATGCCGCCGATCTTGCGAAAGGACATCCGGGTGCACAGGTACGTGATAATGCCTTATCAAAAGCACGTTTTGAGTTCCGTTGGGATGATCAGTTCAATCTAAGTTTGGACCCTGATACAGCACGTAGTATGCACGATGAAACCTTACCAAAAGAGGCTCATAAATCTGCACACTTCTGCTCAATGTGTGGTCCAAAATTCTGTTCAATGAAAATCACTCAGAATGTACGCGACTATGCCAACAACCTCACCAATAACGATTCAGAGGTTGAAGAAGGCCTCAAAGCGATGAAAGAGGTTTATCAGGAGCAAGGTCAAAAACTGTATCATAAAGTGTAAATATTCAAAAAAAACACTTGCCTAGCCCTGATTCTCGGTTAGGATGAAATAAATAGATTTCGTCCTGACCGAATCATGAGTATTGTTGAACGTCCAAGTTATACATCTAAAGATGTCGAAGTAACATCACGTGAATCTCTATTCCGTGGTTTTATTCAAGTTGAAAAAGTCAGCCTTCGACATCGTCTATTTAATCAATCTGAATATACTCATGTATTACAGCGTGAACTCGTTCATCGGCCTGAAGCAGCTGGTGTACTACTCTACAGCGATCAAAAACAACAGTTTGCACTGATTGAACAGTTCCGTGTTGGAGCTTTAGATGATCCTCAATCACCATGGCAGCTGGAAATAATTGCAGGCGTGTTAGATGGTGATGAATCACCAGAAAGTTGTATTCGACGAGAGAGCCTTGAAGAATCAGGTTGCGAAGTTCAAAATTTAGAGCATCTATTTAGCTTTTATCCGTCAGCTGGTGCTTGCTCAGAATTATTCCATCTCTATGTTGCCGAAACTGAATTACCCACTGAAGGGGGTGTATTTGGCGTAGATGATGAGGGGGAAAATATTCAATTACACTTATTTAATTATAGTGAAATCCAGACTCTACTCGACAGCGGACGTTTAAGAAATGCTCCTGTCATTATGGCATTACAATGGCTGGCCCAACACAGCAAAACGATAATAAACCCGAAGAGGTAGGACGGTGACTTTTCAAGTCTCAACACTTTCACAAAAAGACCATGTCATTATACAAATTACCGATACCCACCTATTGGAGTATCCGCACTTAGAATTTGTGGGTATGAATCCTGAAGAAAGCTTTCACGCCATTATTCAACAGATACTTAATAAACATCCTGAAATTGATGCAATTATCCATACTGGGGACCTAGCTCAGGCACCAACGCCTATTACCTACAACCGTTATATTCAATATATGCAAACCTTGGGGCTGCCCTTTTTTCAGACCTTAGGTAATCATGACAATGTTGACCATTTCCCATTGCATAAAGAGAATCATCAGGAACCTGTAGTTATTTGCTTAGGGAACTGGCGGGTTATTTTATTAAATAGTGCGGTAAAAGGTCATATTGATGGGCATCTATCAGCAGAACAGCTAGACAGCTTAACGGCTTTACTTAAAGAGTTTGCAGACAACCCGATTTTGCTAGCTTGTCATCATCACCCTTTTGCCATGAAGTCAAAATGGATTGATCATCACAAGTTACAAAATTCTAATGCCTTGCTTACTACCTTGGCTCCATTTAAAAATGTAAAAGCTTTAGTCTGCGGGCATGTTCATCAAGACTCAATAAACACTTGGCAAGGAGTTGAATTTTTCTCTACACCCTCGACAAGTGTGCAGTTTAAACCGTTTAGCAATGATTTTGCTTTAGATCAAAATGCTCCCGGCTACCGTTACATTCATCTAAAAAACGATGGTAGTTTTGAAACAGAAGTCTTCCGTCTTGAAAATTTTCAAGGGCATATAAATACTGATATTTCAGGCTATTAGCCCTATTTCTTATATGCTTATATATAATTATGACTGGGGTAAACACGTTTTGAAAATATTTACGGGTCGGAATGACTATCATCTTGCAGGAAAAATCTATATGATGACGACCCGATGGGAAAATCCCATCGATGGTTTTCTATAAAAACACTTGCATATCACCATATTTTTTGCGTATAGATAATACGTGTATGATGAGGAATGCCCTATTATGGCGAATGACAACCACAACCAAGTTTTGGATGAACATACAGAAGTTGTAGTGGAAGGTGACAAAGCTTCTGCAAAACGTGCACGTAAAGTGAAACCTAAAACTTCTGACATAGGCACAACTGCAAGTTTATTTGGTATTGCACCTTATCAACCTAAGAAAAATGAAGAGTACATGTCTGAAGGACAGCTCGAGCATTTCCGACAAATTCTGCAAGCATGGAAAGCTGAATTAATGTCTGAAGTTGATCGTACTTTAAATACGATGCAAGACGAATCAACTGCACTGCCAGATGTAAACGACCGTGCTACCCAAGAAGAAGAATTTGCAATTGAATTACGTACACGTGACCGTGAACGTAAGTTAATTCGTAAAATCGAACAATCTATGGAAGCTATTAAGAATGAAGACTACGGTTTCTGTGAAACTTGTGGTATTGAAATCGGCTTACGTCGTTTAGAAGCACGTCCAACTGCAACTTTATGTATTGATTGCAAAACTTTGGCAGAAATCAAAGAGAAGCAAAATAACGGTTAATTGTGACTGTTGATAATTCTCCAGCCGAGCACAACTCGGCTCTTGCGCAGCAGTTAAATCGCCTGCCAGAAAAGCATAGCTTTTCTCTTGCGCAGCGGCGGAACAATGTTCCGCTTAATCGCTGCTCATACTCAGGTCGGTTTGCGCCATCGCCAACCGGCCCTTTGCATTTTGGATCACTCATTACTGCTGTTGCCAGCTATTGCGATGCAAAAGCCCATCAAGGCAAATGGTTCGTTCGTGTCGAAGATACAGATATCCCTCGCATTTATCCCGGCAGTGAAGAGCATATTCTCACATCACTGGAAGCCTTCCAGTTCGAACCCGATGCAGAGATCATCTTTCAAAAAAATCGTTTAGATATTTATGAAAGCGTATTAGACCAACTCAAAAAAGAAGGTCTTATCTATGCATGTCAATGTACCCGCAAAATGCTTGGTTCAAATGCAATCTATGCAGGTACTTGCCGCGATCTCAATCTTGATTTTCAAGGTCAAGCGATTCGGGTAAAAGTTCAAGATCAGCAGATCTGTTTTGATGACCGATTACAAGGACGTCATTGCTCCAATCTACAACACGATCTTGGAGATTTTGTTCTTAAGCGCCGTGATGGAATTATTAACTATCAACTTGCGGTCGTCGTGGATGATTATCTGCAAGGTATTACCCATGTCGTTCGAGGCGCAGACTTATTAGATAACACTGAACGTCAGATCTGGTTAAGCCAGCTTCTAGGTTATCCTCAACTAAGCTATATGCACCTTCCCCTTGCAATGAATGACCAAGGACAAAAGCTCTCTAAACAAAATCTTGCTCAAGCACTCGATTTATCGCAAGCGCCTGAATTACTCCAAAAAGCGATACTCGCCTTGGGACAACCCAACGTTGATTTAGATCAGCCTAGAGCGATGCTCAAACAGGCTGTAGCACAGTGGAATGTTGATTTGATTCCCCATGCGCAAGAGCTCAGCGGAACATATCTATAAATAATAAAAAAGCCCGATATCAAATCGGGCTTTTCTAAAGTTCTAAATAATCAATTAGAAGTTTGGCTCTTCTCGTTCTGGGTTAACTTCTTGTGTTGATGCATCAATCTTTAAGATTAAGCTAATCATCGCAGCACACATCATTAAAGACGTACCACCATAACTAATGAATGGCAAAGTCAAACCTTTCGTCGGCATTAAGCCCATATTCATGCCCGCATTTACTAAAATCTGGAGCAAGAAAATAATACTAATGCCGTAAGCTAAATAGCCAGCACGAAGGTAATGATGTTTCAAAGCACGGTGACCAATTTTGATACAACATGCTAGCATCAAGAAAGACAAGCCAATAACAATAGAAATACCCACAAAACCAAACTCTTCACCTAGTACTGCCAACATAAAGTCAGTATGCGCTTCAGGTAAATAAGATAGTTTTTGTACGCTATGGCCTAAACCTGTACCAAACCATTCACCACGGCCAAAAGCCATTAATGCATTTGATAACTGATAACCTACACCTAATGGATCTGCCCATGGGTCAGTAAACGAAATCAAACGCTGGAAACGGTATGGTTCAAATAAGATCAAAAACACAATACCTGTGACAATCGCACCAAGCATGATTAAGAACTGAGTTGGCGGCGCACCCGCTAAAAAGAACACCCCAACCATCATCATGACAATAACGACCGTTGCTCCCAAGTCAGGCTCAGCAATAATTAAACCGACCGTGATTGCCATTACCCCACTTAAACGCAATAAGCCTTTCCAATGAGTACGAACCTCTTTGGCACGGCGCACAACGTAGTCTGCGGTAAAGATTGCCATCATGACTTTGGCAACCTCGGTTGGCTGCAAGGTAAAGCCACCAATCTTAATCCAACGTGTAGAACCGTTGACTTCCGAACCCACCACCAAAGCAGCAAGCAACAGAACCATGGTTAATAACCACAGCGGGAAGGTATTTTTAAACCACGTATTTAGTGATATCCGATAGGTCAAATATGCCACCACAGCTGCAGCGACAATCGAAATACCATGACGAATCACATAGTGAAACGGGTTTTCATGCATATACTCAGCATAGGGCATCGAAGCAGATGCAACCATCACTGAACCGATACACAACAATGCAACGACACAGAAAATCAGGACATTACGTGGCGTCACTTCCGCTGGCCATTTAGGCAATATCCGTTCATACCAATGATTGATTTTCTGGATTGTGGTCTGAGCTAAGCCTGCCATACTACATTCCTAATCATGTTTTCTTTAAACCAACGAATTGACACAGGCAACAAACTGCTGACCACGGTCATTATAACTTTTAAACATATCAAAACTTGCACATGCTGGTGATAACAACACCACATCTTCAGCTTGTGTTTCACGTTGACACAGCTCTACAGCTTCTTTAAGCGTTGCTGCATGTAAAATTTTGGTTGCGCCTTGAATGGCTTGTTCGATGACAGGTGCATCCTCACCAATCAATACCACAACTTTGGCATATTTTTCGATAGAAGAACGTAATGGACCAAAATCCTGACCTTTACCTTGGCCACCTAAAATCAAGGCAACCTTACCTTTTTTAACCTCAATTGCAGCGCCTAAACCATCAATCGCTGCAAGCGTAGCGCCAACGTTAGTACCTTTAGAATCATTGTAATAACGTACATCATGCACAGTCTTTACATATTCACAGCGATGCTCTAACCCTTTAAATTGTTTTAATGTTTCAAGCATAGATTCCATAGGCAAGCCTATTGCCTCACCTAATGCGAGACAAGCCAAAGCATTTGCTACGTTATGCATGCCTTGAATATATAAATCTGAGCTTTTAATTAAACGCTGTAAACCACGCGCAAGCCAAAGCGTGCCATCGCCATCTCTTAAAACACCATATTGATTTAAATCTGGTGCATTTAAACCAAAGCTTTGCATTGGTGTGGTATCTGGAACGAGAGGACGACTTAAAGCATCATCACGGTTAAATACTACTTTTTTAACACCTTGGAAAATACGGTGTTTTGCTTGATGGTAACCCAACATATTGCCGTGACGATCTAAATGGTCTTCACTCATATTGAGAACCACAGCAACTTCAGCATTTAAGTGAGACGTGGTTTCTAACTGAAAACTTGATAGCTCAAGTACAATTAACTCAGGTTGATCTTTTAATAAATCTAGAGCCGGACGTCCAAGATTGCCACCCACGGCAACTTTCTTACCCGCATCTTTAGCCATTAAGCCAATTAAAGTCGTTACGGTACTTTTCGCATTAGAGCCAGTGATCGCCACTATAGGCACATCGGTTGCACGGCGTAATAATTGGATATCCCCTACTACCGAAATCCCTTTAGCAATAGCTGCCTGAATTTCTGGTAATTGTGGTGCAAGGCCTGGGCTTAAAATAATTTCTTCTGCTTGTAATAATAATTCTTGGTCAAGTTGACCGAAACTAGTTTTAACGCCAGCTGGAATCTGATCATGTCCTGGTGGCGTGGGGCGAGAGTCTGTTACTGCAACTTGGTAGCCTTGTTCATGCAGGAAATTTACAGCAGAAACGCCTGAGATTCCCAAGCCTGCTACAACTTTTAACCCACCACGTTGTATTAACATTTTTGCCCCACAATTTATCAATCGACAGAATGGCAAAAATGTTAGCACTTTGCTGTTTTGAATGCTTTTTCAGTTTGAACTTTATTCATCTTTTTTTGTGTCAGTGCGTAAAAAAGCCATCAATGTGATGGCTTTTTAAACGAAACAAGAAATACTAAATTTATTGCCACTTAATCGGCTTAATTTCTTGAACTGTATTGGTAGGTTTATCTTCACTTGAACAGCCACACCCACCAGCACAACCAAAGGTCATTTTTGGTTTAAGCCATTTTGCCAAAGTTGCCCAACCCTGCTTTTCACAGAATGCAGAAAGTGATGAAAAGACTGAATTTGCTGTTTTTGGAAATACTTTCTTAAAAACAACTACAGCACTCCAAATTACTAAAACCGCAATAATTAGATATTGAACCATATACAACCTCCTTTATTGCTTTAGCCCCAGTAGTGGGAAGCAATTTGATAGGTAACAAACGATGCAAAATAAGCTAAACCAAACAGATATGCAGTCATAGCTGCAACATGTTTCCAGGAACCTGTTTCGCGACGTACCGTTGCTAGTGTTGCCAAACAATGTGGAGCATAAATGAACCACACTAAAAGCGATAAACCTGTTGCCAAAGACCAACCTGTTCCGTCTGCACTAATCAGATGTGATAAACCTTGTGCCACAGCATCATCATCTGTTGCAGACAAGGCATAAACTGTACCTAATGCCGCGACAACCACTTCACGAGCAGCCATAGCTGGGATTAAAGCGATACAGATTTGCCAATTAAAACCAACTGGAGCAAATAAAGGCTGGATAAGATGCCCAAGCATCCCTGCAAAACTATAATCTATGGCAGGTAATGTCGCCCCTTCTGGTGGCTGCGGGAAAGTACACAAGAACCAGAGCAAAATAGAGAGCGCAAAAATGATTCCGCCGACGCGTTTCAAGAAGATCTTTGCACGATCCAATAAACCGATTCCCACACTTTTTAAATCAGGGAAACGATAACTTGGTAGCTCTAGCAGTAAAGCATGTTGAGACTTATCTTTTTGAAAGAATTTCATTAAAAATGAAACACAAAGCGCACTCACAATACCAGCCATATACAGACCGAAAAGCACTAAACCTTGCAGGTTAAAAATACCCCAGACCATTTTCTCTGGAATGAAGGCAGCAATCAGCAAAGCATAGACAGGTAAACGTGCCGAACAGGTCATTAAAGGCGCAACCATAATGGTCGTAAAACGATCACGAGGGTCACTAATACTACGCGTTGCCATAATTCCTGGTACTGCACAAGCAAAGCTCGAAAGTAAAGGAATAAAGGCACGGCCACTTAAGCCCGCTTGGAACATTAATTTATCAAGCAAGAATGCTGCACGCGGTAAATAGCCTGATTCTTCGAGTACTAAAATAAAGAAGAACAAAATCAAAATTTGTGGCAAGAACACAACTACGCCACCCGCGCCCGCGATAATTCCGTCAACAACCAAACTATGCAGTAGGGGCTGGGTAATCACACTTCCGATTACTTCACCTAGCCAACCGAAGAAGCCTTCAATGCCATCCATGAATGGAGCTGCCCACGCAAAAACTGCTTGGAACACAATAAACATCATGAGGGCAAGACTAAGTAGGCCTAAAACCGGATGTAAGAAAATGCGATCTAGAAAATCAGTACGCTTATCGCCCTGATCAACATAATGAACCACATCTTTAAAAATCATATCGATTTTTTGATGATGAGTCCCAGTTAAACCACTGAGTTCAGTCTGTGGTACACTGTATTTTTCTTGATCAAGAGCATGTAATAAATTTTCAATACCCGCATTACGGACAGCAACTGTTTCAACAACGGGTACGCCCAAACGCTGGGATAGCTTTTGAGTATTAATTTGGATGCCACGACGACGCGCTTCATCCATCATATTCAGTACAAGTAAAATCGGACGGCCTAACTCGATCATTTCGAGTACGAGGCCTAAATGCAATTTTAAGTTAGTGGCATCAACCACACATAAAAAGGCATCTTGCTGACCTTCTTCGGCAATTTTACCCAAGCAAACGTCACGGGTAATGGCTTCATCAGGACTGGTCGCATTAAGGCTATAGGTCCCTGGTAAATCGAGCACACGTACTGCTCGACCTGAAGGTAACTGAAAATGACCAACCTTACGCTCGACCGTTACGCCCGCATAGTTTGCAACTTTTTGTCGAGTGCCAGTTAAATGGTTAAAGAGAGAGGTTTTACCACAGTTTGGGTTTCCCACAAGGGCAATACGTAACGCATCACTCATGCGGGTACTCCTTCTTCTACTTGAATTTCAATTTTTTCCGCTTCTGCTTTACGTAAAGCGAAGCGAGTAAAGCCAATTTGGATCAAGATCGGATCACCACCAAAAACACCCTTGGTAATCACTTCCACTCGTGTGCCCGGTACAAAGCCCAGACTTTCCAAACGAATTGCGACCAAATCTTGCTGCTCGGACTCTACTTCTATCCGATTCACTTTGGTGATGGTCGCCGCTTGCTTCACTTTTAAAGCTGATAAACGCACCGCATCCGATCCTAAACCTTTTTTTCTAGTATACATATAAATGAGAATAATTACCAAATAAGGTTAAATTTCACTTCTTATTCAGTTTAATCGACAAACCTTAAAGTTTCTTTTAGAGTACAGAGGTTTAGAGGATCTAGTGTATGTTGAATAAAAAACCGCGTATTCCAAGCCCTGTTCAAATTCCTGAACATTTGAGCTTTCTACAAGGTTTTCGTGACTATCTCGTTGCTCAGACGGTAAGTCCACATACGCGTAACGCTTATTTATCTGACCTTATTCAATGCAGCGAACTTCATAAAAAATCAGCTCTTCCAGAGTGGACAAGTGATGATATCGCTGATGTTTTGATTGAGTTGACTAAAGCTGGAAAAAGCCCACGCTCAATTGCCCGCTGCTTATCTGCTCTACGCCAGTTTTACAAATTTTTACGTGAACAGAAATTACGAAGTGATAATCCTGTAGCAACCCATCACTCTCCAAAGATTGGTCGAGCCTTACCTAAAGATCTATCAGAGGAAGATGTCGAAGCACTGATTCAGGCTCCTGATATTGATACGGCACTGGGTTTACGTGATCGGGCAATGTTTGAAGTTCTTTACGCATGTGGTTTACGAGTTTCAGAACTGCTGAACTTACGCCTAGAACTCATTAACTTAAAACAAGGCTATTTACGTGTTACAGGTAAAGGTAATAAAGAGCGTTTGGTTCCGTTAGGCCAATTTGCTTGTGAATGGGTAGAACGCTACTTGCAGGATGCGCGGCCTCAACTCTACAAAAGCTCGACGGATTATCTCTTTTTAACCCAACACGGCGGAATTATGAGCCGTCAGAACTTCTGGTATGCCATTAAACGGTACGCCTTACAAGCCAATATTCAAGCTGAACTCTCACCTCACACCTTACGTCACGCCTTTGCAACACACCTGCTCAATCACGGCGCGGACTTACGCGTAGTACAAATGTTACTGGGTCATAGCGACTTATCAACGACTCAAATTTACACACATGTGGCACAAGTCAGAATGCAACAATTGCATGAAAAACATCACCCTAGAGGTTAAAAAATTTAAAACTTATTATTTGAAATACCCCTAACAATCACTTGATTTCGTTCACAAAGGTTAAGAAAGTTTTAACAATACACGTTAGATTTTTTGTTATGCTTAGCAGCTTCTGACTATAAATACTGATGAAATAAGGGTTATCTATGTCTTTTACCCGATCTCAACTTTTTCTTGCCTGTGCTTTGGCTTCTAGCCTGTTATTCAGTGCTTGTTCTAAAGAAAACAAACCACAAAAAGAAGATGCGCTCACTGCGACCGCACCTGCTACGGGGGAAGCTTCAACCATTATTGAACGCAATGCTAAACAGCGTTTAATTGAAACTTTGCAAAAACAATTTAAGAATGCAAATATCAACGCCAAAATTTTAGATATCAAGCCTACTGAAGTTCCTAACTTATATTGGGTAAACCTCGAAGGAATGACGTCAATTTATACAACCAGCGACGGTAAATACCTTATTCAAGGTGATGTCATCCGTTTAGGTGATAAAGAACTTCATAATATTGGCGATAGCCTCCAAGCATCGGAAAATAAAAAGCACCTAGCGGCTTTAAAAAATGAAGATTTGATTGTCTACCCTGCAAAAGGTAAGGCGAAACATGTGATTTATGTGTTTACCGATGCAAGCTGTCCTTATTGCCATAAACTACATGAGCACATTCCTGAAATTAATGAAAAGGGTATTGAAGTACGCTATATCGCTTGGCCACGCGGTGAACAGTTTATGCCGACCATGGAAGCTGTATGGTGTAGTACAGACCGTAAAGCTGCCTTTAACCAAGCCGTACAAGGTATCAATATTCCACCTGCTCAATGTAAAAACCCTGTTCGTGAACAATATCAACTTGGCTTAAACATGGGTGTAAATGGAACACCAGCTATTTACAATGTTGATGGTGAGTACTTAGGTGGATATCTAACACCAGATGAATTAATTAAACGTCTGGATAAATAACACCCTTTAAGCTGATGAATGATTAATCATCTATCTCTTTTAAAAAGCGCTGCTCTTATTGCAGCGCTTTGTTTTTTCAATAATTAATATTTAAACAACCTCTGTTTAAAGACTGATCTACTCTTCTTTTCCAAACATCGCACTCTAATTCATTGAACAAGCACTAAAAGCGCTAGAGTCTGGCGTTTTTTTTAGCTATGATCTAGCTTCAACTAAATGATTAAATGATGAATGGAGTGTGACGTGAAACCAGTTCGCCTGGCAATACTCGGTCTAGGAACCGTAGGTGGAGGAGCCCTTAAACTACTACAAGAAAATGCCGCTGAAATTAAACGTCGCACCGGTCGAGAAATTCAAATTACCCACGTTGGAACACGCCGCCCTCGTCCAGATCTTGAATTGGAAGGGATTAAACAAAGCGCCGATTTACTTGACATCGTTCGTCAACCAGACGTTGATGTAGTTGTAGAAGTTATGGGTGGGATCCACCCTGCTTACGAAGTTATCATGGAAGCAATCAAACACGGCAAACAAGTCGTGACTGCAAACAAAGCGTTACTCGCTGAACATGGCAATGAATTATTTAAAGCAGCAGAAGACAATGCTGTGCAAATTGCTTATGAAGCAGCAGTTGCTGGCGGTATTCCAATTATTAAAGTGATCCGTGAAGGTCTTGCTGCAAACCATATCGAATGGTTGGCTGGCATTATTAATGGTACAGGTAACTTTATTCTGACTGAAATGCGTGAGAAAGGTCGTGCATTTGACGATGTATTAAAAGAAGCTCAAGAACTCGGTTATGCAGAAGCAGACCCAACTTTTGACGTTGAAGGTATTGATGCTGCGCATAAACTTACAATTTTAGCGTCTTGTGCGTTTGGTATTCCTCTTCAGTTTGATAAGGTTTATACCGAAGGTATCAGCAAAATCACTGCGCAAGATGTGAAATATGCCGAAGATCTTGGTTTCCGCATTAAACATCTTGGTATTGCACGTCGTGCTGAAAAAGGTATTGAGTTACGTGTTCACCCAACACTTATTCCAGATGAACAACTGATTGCGAATGTAAACGGCGTTAAAAATGCTGTTTTAGTTCAAGCTAATGCCGTAGGTCCAACACTCTATTACGGCGCGGGTGCAGGCGCAGGTCCTACAGCTTCTGCAGTTGTTGCCGACGTTATTGATATTGTTCGTGACATCTCTTATACCGAAGATGGCGCAGGAACAATTCCTCAGTTGGCTTTTGAAGCATTAACCAATGTGCCAATTTTAAGCCGTGAAGAAATGACCACAGGTTATTACATCCGCTTAAATGCAGAAGACCAAACTGGCGTACTTGCAGATGTTACTACCATCTTAAGTCGCGCCGGAATTAGTATTGATGCGATCATGCAACAATCTCGTTTAAAAGACCTTATTCCAATCGTGATTCTGACCGATCCAATCGTTGAATCAAAAATGGATGATGCTCTTGCACAAATCCAAGCATTACCTGCAATTCGTGGCGAAATCGTAAGAATTCGTTTAGAATCGCTCGATAGTTAATCAGGTTGAGGGAAAGATTCCCTCTCCCGCTTCACCTCTAATTGGAACACCATCATGTCTAATGCCAATCGTTATACTGGTCTTGTAGATCGTTATCGTGACCGTTTGCCAGTTTCGGCAACTACTCGTGCTATCTCTTTGGGTGAAGGCAACACCCCACTCATTAAACTT
This sequence comes from Acinetobacter pittii, assembly GCF_034064985.1. Taxonomy (NCBI): domain Bacteria; kingdom Pseudomonadati; phylum Pseudomonadota; class Gammaproteobacteria; order Moraxellales; family Moraxellaceae; genus Acinetobacter; species Acinetobacter pittii. Next base: position 3,621,785 of record NZ_CP139249.1, read on the forward strand.
GAGAATATTCCACGTATTATTGGCAAAGATGTTGAAATTTATGTGAAATATGAGGGTTTAAACCCAACTGGTTCATTTAAAGACCGTGGTATGACCATGGCTGTAACCAAAGCAGTTGAAGAAGGCTCTAAAGCGATTATCTGTGCATCTACTGGTAACACTTCTGCTGCTGCTGCTGCCTATGCTGCACGCGCAGGTATCAAAGCATTTGTTTTGATTCCAGAAGGCAAAATTGCGATGGGTAAAATGGCACAAGCGATGATGTATGGTGCGATCACTATGCAAATTCGTGGTAACTTCGATGATGGTATGCGTCTTGTAAAAGAAGTTGCTGATCAAGCACCTGTAACGATTGTAAACTCAATCAACCCTTACCGATTGCAAGGTCAAAAAACCATTGCTTATGAAATCGTTGAAGCTTTAGGCCGTGCACCTGATTACCACTGCTTACCTGTAGGTAACGCAGGTAATATCACCGCTCATTGGATGGGTTATACCGAAGCTGTAGCAAACCAGCCTGCTGATCAGTTTGAACAAGTGATTTATGATGCTGCTACTGATCAATTCACTGGTCCAAAACCTGAAGGTTTACCAACAATGGTGGGTTATCAAGCTTCTGGTGCAGCTCCATTCTTACGTGGTGCTCCAGTTGAAAGCCCTGAAACTGTTGCAACTGCAATCCGTATTGGTAATCCACAAAGCTGGAACCATGCAAAAGCTGTAGTACGTGACTCTAAAGGCTGGTTTGATGAACTTCAAGACAGCGAAATTTTAGAAGCTCAACGCTTACTTTCTATGTATGAAGGCGTATTTGTTGAGCCTGCATCTGCTGCGTCTATCGGCGGTGCGATCCGTGATATTAAAGCGGGTAAAATTGCTGAAGGTTCTGTCATTGTATGTACAGTAACGGGTAATGGCTTGAAAGACCCTGATACTGCAATCAAACAATGTGCTGATGCAGTGATGTTGTCAATTGATGCAACAATGGACCAAGTAAAAGATTCGATTTTATCTAATATGTAAGATCTGATTTTTCAAAAACGGCTGTTTTAAACAGCCGTTTTTTTATGTCTTTTTTATAGCCATAAAAAAACGCTTCTTAATAGAAGCGTTTTTTGAATATTTAAATTAAATACGTTTTGGCAAATTGCTCAACCAACCAAGCAAGTTAGTTGCATCATTATTACGTGCCTGTGTACTTGGCTCACCCAGTAATACAATCACTGCCGGACGCGAATTTACAGTCGTGTGCATCACAACACAGCGACCTGCTTCATTAATATAACCAGTTTTAGACAAGTTAATATTCCAACCACCATTACGCACTAGCGCATTAGTATTGTTAGATTTCAACACGCGATAACCCAAATTAAAGTCATAGGTCGGTGTAGTTGAGAATTGACGGATCAAACCATATTGAGAAGCTGTACTTGCCAAAATCCCTAAGTCACGCGCAGAAGATACATTACGCGGATCTAAACCAGTTGACTCATAGTAGTGAGTTGCGTTCATGCCTAAAGCTCGTGCTTTAGCGTTCATTGCAGCTACGAATGCTGGACGACCACCTGGATAAGTACGTGCTAAAGCTGCCGCTGCTGGGTTTTCAGATTTCATTAGAGCAAATAGAAGAACTTCTGCACGGTTCATCTTGTCGCCAACACGTAAGGTTGAACTTGAGTTTTTACCACCTGCACCACCAAAATCAATTTGCTCAAGTGTAATTTCTTCTGACATGTTTAAACGGGCATCTGCCGTTACAACTGCTGTCATCAATTTAGTAATAGAGGCAATTGGCACAGAAGCATTCGTATTTTTACTGTAGAGCACTTCACCAGTTTGCGCGTCCATCACAAGTGCAGCTCGAGCGCTTACACTCGGCTGAGCATTGTAACCAGTCGTATCACGAATTGGAGCAATTTTCGGTGCAGATGCTACAATTTTAGGTGCGCTACCACCACGCAAAGTTGTGGTTACCGATGTTGAACCTTGCGGAGTAGGTTCGTCATCTTCATCATTTAAAAATTGGCTAGCATCAGCTGAAGACCAATTTAAGCTTGCAGTACCACTATTCCCTGAGGACGGGTTATTGACGAGTTCTGCAAAGCTTGTTGAACTCAAACCAAGCAAAATAGACATGCTTAGCACATGCATTAAAGACTTTTTAGAATTTTTCACGGCACAATACTCGACTCAGGGTGATACACATTTGCGCTTACTATAATTATGCCTTACATTTGAGGTATAAGGTATAACGCTTTTACCGACACAATTGTGCACAACTATTCGCTCACTATATAAGAATAGGATTGCTAATTTTGTCATTCCATTGCAAGCTAATTTTGCTTTATGTAACAAAAAACTTGTTTTTTGAAAGAAAGGAGGTCTTCTTGATTACAGTTTTAGTTGTGGATGACCATGAACTTGTACGTACGGGGATTTGCCGTATGTTAGAAGATCATGCCGATGTAGAGGTCATTGGACAAGCCGAATCGGGTGAAGAAGCAATTGCTATTGTTCGTCAGAAACATCCTCAAGTTGTGCTACTTGATGTCAATATGCCTGGCATCGGTGGCGTAGAAACAACACGTCGTTTACTGCAAACAGCACCAGATACAAAAGTGATTGCAGTCAGTGGCTTAGCAGAAGAACCTTATCCTTCTCTTTTGCTTAAAGCAGGAGCTAAAGGTTACATCACCAAAGGTGCTCCAATTACAGAAATGGTTCGGGCTATCAATAAAGTGATGCAAGGCGGCAAATACTTTAGTGCCGATATTGCGGAGCAATTAGCAAGTTCTTATTTATCCGATACACAGCAATCACCTTTTGACTCTCTTTCTGAACGAGAAATGCAAGTTGCAATGATGGTTGTAAATTGTATTAGCGCTCAAGAAATTGCAGACAAACTTTTTGTAAGTGTTAAAACAGTGAATACTTACCGCTACCGTATTTTTGAAAAGCTAGCCATTGATAGTGATGTTAAGCTAACTCATCTCGCGATTCGTTACGGTCTGATCAAGCCTTAATCAGACTTACATGCAATTTCCCGTAAACTCATCCTTGTCCCATACGATATTTCGTTTGGGCACGTGGTATGGTTTATATCGCCTTATTATTGCGGTTAGCCTGAATATTATTTTGGTTTTAACCGATGCTCAAATCGACACTAGTCTACAACAACCCGCTTTATATTCTTACACACTACTCGGCTATTCAATCTTAAGCCTTATTCAACTTTTATGTTTTAAGTTTATTGCCACTCAGGCAACAAGGCAGCTCATTTTATTTTTTGTAGTTGATGTTATTTGCCTGAGTTTACTTACATTTTCTGTAGGTGAACCCAATCTTCAACTCAGCTTGCTCTATGTTATTGCCATATTTACTTCGGCCATTTTACTTAGCGCAAGAATGTCGTTGCTCATTACATTACTTGCAGTCATTGCGGTTATTTACCAACGCTTCGTTGGCAGTTTATTTGACTACAATAATTTAAATACGATTGGTAATAGCGCTTTATTAGCCTTCTTGTTTTTTGTAGTACACGGAATCGGACAAATTGCGGTCCAGCGCTTTAAATTACTTGAAGCGCTGACTTTCCATCAATCAATAGAACTCTATCAACTACAAAATATTAACCGCTATATCTTGGAACAAATTGAAGAGGGCTATTTAGTCCTAGATGAAAACTACGATATTGTTTTAAGTAATCCAGCCGCCTGCTCTCTTTTAGGAATTCCACCTCAATTTGCCAGTGAAAAATATCCCTTAGCAAAATGGCATGCTGACTTATTTGAAATTCTTAAGTTTGATCATTTAAAAGAAGGTGATCGATTTATTTTTGAGTCCCGACTGTCGGCTTATTCTATTAATATTAAAGTGCAGCATCTTTTAGTACCACAACAAGCATTAACACTACTTATCTTACAAGATGCACAGCAGATTAATCAGCAAGCTCAACAACTCAAACTTGCCGCTTTAGGGCAACTCTCAGCAAGTATTGCACATGAAATCCGCAATCCTCTTGCAGCCATTGTTCAAGCAAATGAATTACTCAAAGATAGTGATGTGGAGCAGCAAAATACTTTACGCAATATGATTGGAAAGCAAACGAAACGCATTGATAGTATTGTTCAAGACACTTTAGGACTTGCCCGCAGTGAAAGAACGTATCCGATCCAGATTGAACTAAACGACTTCATAAAAACGTTATTAGATGAAGATTTATCTGATGTTAAACATGCGATCGAGCTTAAAAGTTCTAATTTATCCTTAAAGCTATTGTTTGATGAAAAGCAACTCAGACAAGTCCTCATTAACCTTGTTAGGAATGCTCTACGCCACAATGCACCCGACTCTCCCTATGTTCTGATCAATATTCACTCACAAACAAATAAAATTTATATTGATGTGATCGATTACGGTGAAGGTGTTTCAAAACGTGATATATCTCAATTATTTAAACCATTTTTTAGTACCGAAATTAATGGAACTGGTTTAGGATTATATTTGTCTCATAGTTTTTGTGAGGCAAACCATGCAAAGCTCACTTATGTAGAGCAAAAACAAGGGGCATGCTTCCGAATAGCGTGCCCAATAATATATTGATTTTTTTATTAGGTTTTTGGGGAAATGGCAGAACAGCGACCACTCGTTTTGCTTGTAGACGATGAAGAAGATTTGTGCCTGTTAATGCAAATGACTCTTGCACGAATGGGGATTAAAACACATCTTGCTTATCGGGTTGAACAGGCCAAACAGCTTTTTACTCAGTTTCATTACGATGCATGCTTGACCGATTTAAATCTACCTGACGGTAGTGGCTTAGAATTGGTTCAACATGTTTCTGAAACTTACCCACACACACCCATTGCAGTCTTAACTGCATACGGCAATATGGATATTGCAATTGCAGCATTAAAAGCGGGAGCTTTTGATTTTGTCAGCAAACCGATTAACCAAATTCATTTAGATCAGCTATTAAAAAAAGCGCTTAACCAGCCAAAACCAGAGCATGAGTTTAGTGAAACAACTCTAGAGAATGACTTATTAATTGGGCGTTCACCACCTATACAAAACTTACGGACAGCTATTAAAAAAATAGCCCGCTCCCAAGCTCCTGTATTTGTTACAGGCGAGTCTGGTACGGGCAAAGAAGTTGTTGCGAATCTGATTCACCGCTTAAGCAACCGTAGCGAAGGGCCATTTGTTGCTATTAACTGCGGAGCAATCCCAACCGAGCTCATGGAAAGTGAACTTTTCGGGCATAAAAAAGGTAGTTTTACTGGCGCGACTCAAGACAAACAAGGTCTGATTTTATCGGCACACGGCGGCAGTTTATTTTTAGATGAAATTGCCGAATTGCCGCTAACTATGCAGGTTAAATTGCTGCGGGCTGTGCAAGAGAAAAAGATACGCCCTGTAGGTTCAGATCAGGAAATTGATGTTGATTTTCGAGTAATTAGTGCGAGTCACCAAGATTTAGATTTGTTAGTCCAACAAGGTAAATTCCGTCAGGACTTATTTTTCCGTATTCATGTTATGGATATTATGTTGCCGCCACTGCGTGACCGTGGTGGAGATATTTTGCTATTGGCCAATCATTTTATTCAAAAGGTTTGTACGGAATGGGGAATTTCAAGCAAGCAATTAACGGCGAGCGCTGAAACTTACTTATTGCAGCAAGACTTTCCGGGTAATGTTCGTGAATTAAGAAATATGATTGAACGAGCTATTACTTTAAGTGATGAGGATTGCATTGATTTGACACACTTAGCACCTCCTCTTAGAGGCAGTAGCGTGAGCCCGCAAATCGTAACGAAACAACTAAATCAAGCACCGACTGTTCAGACTCATCCAAAATTTCCAATGGAAGGTTTAGAACGTTATTTAGAAAATATCGAAAAAGATATTTTATTGAATGCGCTAAACATGACGCATTGGAATCGAACTTTGGCGGCTAAAAAGTTAGGAATGACATTCCGTTCTTTGCGTTACCGACTCAAAAAGTTTGGCTTAGATACCGAAATGGGAGAGGAAGTATAAAAATTACTTCCTCTTTAAGAATAAGTCTGCAACGCGCTCTAAATATACGTCTTCTTTCATTTCTGCTGGCAATGGATAGGTCTGGTTAGGTTGAATACCCTGCCCTTCAATCATATTGCCATTTGGCGTGTAGTAGTGTGAGACCGTCATTTGTAGAGCCGCCCCACTTGGCAAAGGAAATAGCTTTTGCACTACACCTTTTCCATAACTTTTTTCACCCATCACCCAAGCACGCTGGTGTTCTTTCATCGCCGCAGTAAAAACTTCTGCTGCCGATGCAGAGCGGTGATTAATTAATATACCTAGTTTTATATTCTGAAATTCATTACCGGGCAAAGCCTGAAACTGCTGGTTACCTTCCGAACGGCTTTTGGTTGAAACAATAATTCCGTTATTTAAAAATAAATCTGCTGATTCAACTGCTGCCGATAACAACCCACCCGGATTGTTTCGCAAATCGATTAAAACAGCCTTTAAACGTGGAGAACTGTTTTCTTCAATTAATCTTTTAATTTCATTAGCCGTATCTTGTTGGAACACTCTAATTTTGAGTACGAGCACCTGATTATGTAGCATTATAGGTTCTATATCGGTTTCTATTTTTTTATTACGGACTAAATTAATGTTTCCGTTTAGCTCTTCTGCTTGTACTTGAAGTGTACTTCCAATAGAACCGTAAAGCAGGCCAAGTACCTGATCTTGGTTTAAATTTTTTAAATCTTGGTTATCAATTTTGAGAATTGTCTGACCATTTCTCAAACCTAATTTATAGGAATCAGAACCGGTTTTGAGATCACGAATTATCCATTTATGAGCATGTGATTCAGGACTTAATGCAAAATCAACTGATGCAAGATCACCTTCTGTATATTGAATCAGTTGGCGATATTCTTCTGCCGATAAATAACGCGAATAACGATCTAACCCGCTCACTAACCCTTTTATGGCTTGTTGAAACAACGCATCGTCAGACTTCACATCAACGTAGTTATCTCGAACGATTCCATAGATTTGCACAAACTGTTGAATCGACTCGATTGGCACCTCTGCATAGCTATGTTCCGGTTCTTCCGAATCCGAATGCAAAGGTGACATTTTTTCTTTTACAACTGGCGCTGCAAAAGCAAATTGGCTGCAACACAGCAACATACTTACAATAAGTTTTTTATATTTAATGTGTTGCAGCATCCAATCACCTTTAACTTATGCAGATAGTGTAATCAGATTACGCCCTTGCATTTCGGCAGGAACAGGAATCTGCATTAAATTGAGAATTGTCGGTGCTACGTCTGCAAGCACACCACCTTCTGCAATTGTTGCTTGTGTTGGGCCAACATAGATAAACGGCACAAGCTCGGTTGTATGCTGAGTATGCACTTGCCCACTTTCGTAGTCTTGCATTTGTTCAACGTTACCATGGTCAGCAGTAATGAGCATATGACCTTTTTTCGCCATAACTGCTTCATAGACACGACCTAAACAAGTATCAACCGCTTCAACTGCTTTAACCGCCGCATCAAACACACCCGTATGACCGACCATATCACCATTTGCGTAGTTCACAACTAATAAGTCGTACTCACCCGAATTAATCGCTTTAACCAACTCATCAGTGACTTCATAAGCACTCATTTCTGGCTTAAGGTCATATGTCGCAACATTTGGAGATGGAATTAAAATACGTTTTTCACCCGGATATTCATCTTCACGGCCACCACTAAAGAAGAATGTTACATGCGCATACTTTTCAGTTTCGGCAATACGTAACTGGGTTTTACCTAAAGAAGATAAATACTCACCTAATGAGTTTTTGAGCGCTTCTGGCATGTAGGCAACTGGTGCATCAATGCTCGCCTGATAACGCGTTAACATCACAAATTTAGAAAGATTAGGTACAACTTTGCGTTCAAAACCAGCAAAGTCTTTCTCTACAAATGCGCGAGTAATTTCACGAGCTCGGTCAGCACGGAAATTCATAAATACAACACTATCGCCATCTTGAACTTTAGCGATATCACCAATACGAGTCGCTTTTACAAACTCATCATTTTCATTAGCTGCATAAGCTAACTCTAATCCTTCCACTGCTGTTTGCGCAGTACGAAGTGCCTCACCTTCAGTTAACAAGCGATAAGCTTGCTCAACACGATCCCAACGGTTGTCACGGTCCATTGCAAAGTAGCGACCAATCATGGTTGCGATACGGCCTTGGCCCGGATATTGAGCGAATAATGCATCTAATTTTTCTAAAGACGGCTGAGCACTGCGTGGAGGTGTATCACGACCATCAAGGAAAGCGTGTAAATAAACTTTTGCACCGCGTTTTAATGCAAGTTCACACATCGCCACAATATGATCTTCATGTGAATGGACGCCACCTTCTGAAAGTAGCCCCATGATATGGACAGCACCGCCAGCAGCTTTGGCTTTTTCAACAGCGTCGATCAACACTTCATGTTTAAAAAAGTCACCAGTACGGATATCTTTAGTAATACGGGTAAAGTCTTGATATAACACACGGCCAGCGCCAAGATTCATATGGCCGACTTCAGAATTCCCCATTTGACCATCAGGCAATCCAACATCTTCACCTGAACCAGAAATTAGACTATTCGGATGCTTGGCTTTCATTGCCGCCAAATTTGGTGTTTTTGCTGCAAGAAAAGCATTATCTTCAATCGCTTCACGGTGTCCAACACCATCCATAATGACCAGAACGTGAGGGATCTTGCCAGCAGTTGCATCCGTCATAATCAATTTCTCTTTTGTCTACAATTTCGTCACAATATCTTACCGAATTTTCGGTCAAGACTCTATTTATTCCTATGGCTTTCACCAATATCCGCGATTGATGAAAACCATAAATATCACTTATTTCTAGCGAGCGCGGTAAAGCAAATAACTTCCGGCACCAAACATTAGCAAGATAGGTACAAGTACGAACCATGCTGGAGATGGAGAATAAACCAAACTCGCATAGCCCAAGAAATCCTGCAAATAATAGAAACTCAAACCAATAAACAATGCGATCACCAAACGGAAACCCATTGATTGTTGGCGTAACGGTCCAAAAATAAAAGAACACGCCACGAGAACTAATGCGATGAGTGAAAATGGCGAAGCAACTTTTTGCCAGAATGCCAATTGGTACGTCTTTGGTACCTGACTATATTCATCCATATAACGCATAAAGCTAATCAGTTGGCTTGGTGATAAATCTTCAGGATCTAAAGTCACCATATGCACATATTTAGGCTGTAATGCTAAAGCAAGCGATTGTTCTTCATGGTCAGTTTTGATGGCATTGCCTGCCGCCAAAATGTCCATTTGTTCAGCTTTTTTCAAAGCCCATTGACCATTTTTAATAAACTGTCCTTGCTGAGCATTAATTAATGATTGTAAGTAATAGTTCTGGTCAAAGTCGACCACTTGAATGTCTCTTAAATTACCTTGAGAGTTAGCATAGTCGATATAGATAAATCGCTGCCCTTCACGTGACCAATAGCCTTTAACTTCACCTAAAGCAGCTACTGAACGATGGCTTTTAACACTTTGTGCTTTTTCATTGGTATAAGGAATAACCCACTCACTTAAAGCAAATGACAAAATAATAAGTAGTAAAGCTGAGCGCATAACCCAACCAACAATACGCCATAAGCTAACACCGACTGAACGCATAACAATGAGCTCACTACTCGTTGCCAATGAGCCCAGACCAATCACAGCACCAATCAAGGCAGAGATAGGTAAAATTTCATAGAGATAGCGAGGAGCTCCCCACAAAACATAAAAGAGAGCTTGCCATGCGTTATAGTCTGGTTTGAGCTCACCCAACTCGCCAAGATATGTAAATAAGACCTGAAGAATGGACAAAACAACTGTGGTGCCAAACATCGCAAGCGCAGTGGTTTTCGTCACATATTTGGCGACTATTCGACGTGCTAACATTATAATTTCACTCGCTTGATCTGTTTCTTGATTTTTGGTCCTAACTTCTGCTTACGTGAGAATAAGGCAGCAGCAACGCCATACACAACTAACACGGCAGGATAAGCCCAAATATCGAGTTCTTCTTTACTAATACGAGTCTTGATTGCAATCATTAATACGATCAGACTGGAAAAAATAAAAATCGCCGGAATAAGACGGTAATAACGGCCTTGTCGTGGGCTCACCTCAGACAATGCCACTGACAGCATTAACGCAATAACAATGGTGAATGGCCCAAATAAACGCCATCCCAACTCACTTCTGATGACTGGATCATTTGTTTTTGAAAAGAGTTTTGTTGTTGATAGTGCTTCTACATCGCCACTCTCAAATTTAACATCTTTGTCATTTTCTAAACGTAGACGATAAGACTGAAACTCTGCTTGTGTATATTTTGGTTGTCCCGGGAATATTTCATAGCGACGACCTTGTACCAGATCAACGACATTGGCGGTGTCATTTGCAACTTCTACACGAGTCGCTTCTTTTGCCAAAATCATAACATCTGGCTTATCTTCTTTAGCAGCGCGCTGATAAAAGAAAATATCCTTCAAATTCTTTCGGTCTTCTGACAATGAACCTGCATAGATCGTATATGGCCCAGAGGAAATAAACTCTCTTGGTCGAACCAAATCGAAACCTGTCCGAACAGCTTGTGTAGTTGTCAGTTTTTCAAACTCACGTAGTCCCCACGGCGTCATCCAGAGCATAAGCACAGACTGAAACACCATATAAACAAGTGTCATTGGAATGAGTAATCGTGCTAATTGATGACGACTTACACCACTACCATTCAGTACTGCCATTTCATGGTCAACATATAAACGACCAAATACCAACATTAAACCAATGAAAAAACCCAATGGTAAAATGAGTGTTAGAAATTCAGGTAAACGATATCCAATGATGCTGAACAAGATGCTGGCATCTAAACGCCCCTGCGCCGCCACACCAAAGTATTTGATCAGACGACCACCCATCATGATTAAGGTCAGTAAAGAAATGACCACCAATGAGGTAGAGACAACTTGCTTGACGAGATAACGCCGAATAATCAAAGTAATACTTCCAAAAGGCTAATCGGGACGAGTGCTAGTTTACCCGAATGTTAAAAATATAAAACCGCACATTGCAACGCTATGCTTGAAAGTGTTTCAATGTTTTAATCCAACATAACTTTCTATAGGCAATCACGGCAGCCATGAAATTTACAACTTATACAACTTTTCCCGAACAGACATCTAATGAATCTTTGTGGGTTTTAGTTGATTCAGAACAGCTACAAAGCAACATCAACACATATCAAATCAATAACCTAGAAAGCGTTCTTACTGCCACCCAATTCAAAGGCAACTTCAATGAAACTCTGCCTTTATTCGGTCAGATTTCAAATCAACCTCACAGCCAATTACTTGGCCTAGGAAAAACAGCCGAACTTCAGGCGGTTAAGCTCGCTAAACTTGCCCAAACCATTATCAAATCGACACAAAATAAATTTAAGCATATCGCGATTGATATTGCTGCGTTACCTGTCGAATACCATTATTTATTCGCTTTAAGCTTAACTCAAGCAGCTTATGGTTATGATGAGTTTAAATCGAAAAAAAATGAATTTGTGTTACAACAGGTTGATTTAATTAGTTCAACGACGAGCCTCGATGAAAAACAACTGGCTTTAGTGCATGCCGTACAGTCTGGTCAGTCGTATGCACGAGACCTTGGAAACCGTCCAGGTAACATTTGTTTCCCTGAATATTTGGCAGAACAGGCATTAGCTTTAGCTGCAGAATTCCCTGACTTACTTAAAGTAACTGTCTTAAATGAACAGCAAATGGCTGATTTAGGCATGTATGCTTTTCTTGCAGTCAGCAAAGGATCTGAACGTCCGGGTCGTATTGTAACACTCGAATACCAAGCTGGAATCGATCAAGCGCCTGTTGTGCTTGTTGGTAAAGGCGTTACTTTTGATACAGGCGGTATTTCTTTAAAACCAGGCCTAGGCATGGATGAAATGAAGTTCGATATGTGCGGTGCAGCCTCTGTACTAGGTACTATTCGTGCGCTATGCGAAGCAAAACTCCCTATTCATGTCGTTGGAGCGATTGCAGCTGCAGAAAACATGCCTTCAGGTAAAGCAACTCGCCCAGGCGATATTGTGACAACCATGAGCGGACAAACTGTTGAAATTTTAAATACCGATGCGGAAGGTCGTTTGGTACTGTGCGACACATTGACCTATATCAAACGTTTCAATCCAGCAGTTGTGGTTGATATCGCAACATTAACTGGTGCATGCGTAGTTGCTTTAGGTAAAGTACTGAGTGGTTTGTTCTCACCAGATGATGCTTTAGCAGCTGAACTTCAACAAGCGGGTGAGCAATCATTTGACCGTGTATGGCGTATGCCAGTAATTGAGGATTATCAAGAATTACTTGATTCACCATTTGCGGATATTGCAAACATCGGCGGTCCATACGGCGGTGCGATTACGGCAGCATGTTTCCTTGAACGCTTTACACGTGAATACCGTTGGGCTCATTTAGATGTAGCAGGAACAGCATGGTTATCCGGTCCGGCTAAAGGCGCAACAGGTCGTCCAGTACCATTACTCATGCAATTTTTAGCGAATCGTGTAAATACGAATGGCTAAAGTTAGTTTTTATCTGTTTGAAACCAGTGAAGAACGGCAAGTCGATAGTGCTTGCCGTTTATGCCGAAAGATTTTACAGAAGCATCCTAAAATCTGGTGGTATTGCCCAGATGTGCAGCTACAACAAACTCTTGATGAAAGATTATGGGATTTCGACCCTGTCAGTTTCATTCCACATGGAGTTGACCAAACTGAAGCTGCTGTATGTATTTCGGCTAAACAACCGCTTGAACAAGGCTTATTAGTATTTAATTTTAACAATCATGCACTTGAACAAGTTGATCATTTTAGCCACATTATAGAAATTGTTGAAAATAATGAAACAGCCAAGCAAATTGGTCGAGAAAAATTTAAAATGTATCGCCGTTTGGGTATAGAACCGCGAACCTTTAAATTATAACGCGCTAAAATGTAAATTTACTGTTGAACAAAGGAGAAGCATGGTGGCATTAAATGTCGGGCAAGATTTTAAAAAAAGATGGTTAAATGCGCCTGAAGCTGTCCGTCATGCCTATCAACAAGATCTGGCACGTATTTGCGACTTATTAGAACCTCAAACTCCGATTCAGCTTTGGGTTTTAAATGATGAAAAAGCGCAGCTAGAATCACAGCAAAAAATTGAAAAAGCTTACGCGGACCTCAAGGCAGAGCTGATTGAGCAAGCACGTATTCGTCGTCAGCTTGCTTTAGAGAAAGCACTTGCTGATAAACGAGCGTTAGAAGCGGCCTATGCTGCCCAATTGCAAGCCGATGAAGTTCGTAAATTTAGTGAGCAGACTGAAGCACTTCAAGCCATCCGCAGTCAGTTAGAACAAGAAGTTGCAGAGCAAACTGCACGTTATCAGAAAAACCCTGAAACACCTGCAGTCAATTACTCTGCTGGCGTAAAACTTAGTATTAGTGATGATCAAATCTTAACTGAGCTTGAAAGTTTACGCATTCGTTTAGAACTTGAAGCTGAAAACTTAATTGAAGAGTCTGTAGCGGCTTTCCGAGCCAAGCTAAATTCGGCAGCTCAAGAAGAAATTGAATACATTTTAAAGAACTCTAAGTTTTCTGATGAAAAAATAGAAAAGTAAAGTTTTTTTAAGACTCTTTTGTCATAAAAATGACATTTAATTGTCACAGAATAGACATAAATATTATTCTTGTAGATCAATTAATTATGAGAATAGAAAGTAGGGTTTTTAAGATAATTAATGAGGGTAAAGATGGACATTCCGCATCAGATTTCAATGCAACTTGAGCAGCTTAATCAGGGTGAACAATGGACATTTTCAGCACAAGAACTTTATATGAGTCATAACGACTTTAATTCTTTATCTATCTTACTTACACGAGAGTCTGAAAAAGGTAAGTTCTCAATTACACGTACCCAACATCATAAAGCTTGGGTGGGTACAGATTCGGTCACGCTAACCAAGCATTAATTTTAAAAATAAAAAACCGGACATTTGTTCCGGTTTTTTTATTTTGATGATCTGGCTTTTATTTTAAAAAACCATTTTCAGCTAAAAAAGCCATACTAATATTTGACTCGGTTTTTTGCTCAGCTGCTTTATCACCTAGCAATAAACGCTCGATATAACGCGCCAACACATCAACTTCAAGATTGACCTTACTGCCTACTTGCCACGTTCCAATATTGGTACGTTCTGCAGTGTGTGGAATCAAATTCAAGCTTAAAATATTTCCACGTAAGTGATTAATCGTTAAGCTGATTCCGTCAACAGTTACAGAACCTTTTTCCGCCAAATATTTAGCAAGTTCTGCCGGTGCTGTAACTTCATAATAGATTGAACGAGCGTCTTCACGTACTACAGTAATTTCACCTACGCCATCAACGTGACCACTTACAATGTGCCCGCCAAAGCGCGTTGTCGGTAACATTGCCTTTTCAACATTGACACGTTGCCCAACTTTCCAGTTACCTAAAGTCGTTCGATTTAAACTTTCACGGGAAACATCTGCTGCGTACCAGTTATCGCCCCATTCAATCACTGTGAGACAAATACCATTGGTTGCAATCGAGTCGCCCAAATGTACATCAGACATATCCAGATCAGTCTGAATACGTAGACGTACATCACCACCTACACTTTGCAGGCTTTCAACTTTACCTAAACTTTCAATGATGCCTGTAAACATGGCTCAATCTCCAAATCTTTTACACTGCTTAAATTGCAGCGCTTACCAAAGTGCGAGCTGCGTACTGTTACCTGAAGTATCTACACCACCTAGCTCGGCGAAGTGGTAAAGCTGGCCTAATAACTGACGTAATGGTGGTCCTGACTTAGCATGAGTATCAGTAATCACAATAAACTCAAGCACGCGTGCACGTTCAGACTGTCGTTGTTTACTCACTCGATAGCGCGGAACATCTTGTGTTAACAAGGTTACTTTGCCCCGTTCCAGATTGGCCATAAGCAAATCTTTCGGTTCGATATTACCATCAGTTGAATAACTGGTCAGAATATAGCGCGCATTGATCGTTGAGAGTAATTTCTCATATGCATCTTTTGCATGTTTAGAAGAGTTATATGGACTTGGACGCTCTTTACGCCATGCTCTATCAATACCACTCTTATAACCTTTAGTATCTGGTGATGGTAAATCAACCTGATCCCATAAAGTTAATGCATTTAAAACGTGGTAATTACTACTATATGCATGCTGGTTATATGGTGGATCAAGATAGGCAACATCAACTTCAAAACCACTCATTTGATTTGCTAGATGTTGTGAATCTACACACCACATTTCAGCAGCCGGACGTTTGCGATCACCAATCTCACAAAAACGGCTCGGTGTTAACCAAAGTAATGACTCAATTCGTTCTAGCGCAGTTTGAGTACGTCCGCCCCACCCTTGGTGGAAACTTTTAAATACGCCACTGGTGTTACTGACAAAACTAGCTGAATAGAGCAATGGCGCAAGCAAAGCACTCATCTCTACATCATTAATTGCACCTTGTGCCTGCCATGTGGCAATCTGCTGACGAATTGCATCAATACGCATACCGTTACGGCGTTTAAAGAATAAACGGTCACGGGTTGGATCATATACATCATCGTTACGTGGACAAAGGTTATGCGTTACCCAACCTTTAACTTCAGGTAAACGATTTAAATAGTCGATTGCCTTTTGATAGCCACCCAGTTCTTTAAAAGCAGGCGCATCTACACAGGCTAAAATCGCATGATTTAAAGCATGACTATAAGGTTCCCAGTCATTCGCAATCACACGGTAACCATTTTGACGTGCCAAACGAGATACGACGCCACTGCCGGCAAAGAAATCGGCAAAAATCGGTGGATTCTTTTTCTTGCTATTTAGTGTCCCTGTAATTTCAAGGGCTTCTAAAATTAGATGGAGCAATCGGCGCTTGTTACCCAAGTACGGCACAAGCTGATGGAAAAGATATTCGTCTGTCGTACGGGCTGCATGACGACGTTTGTGATAAACCGAAGGCTCTGAATTCATACTTTCTCTTGCGTAGGGATTAACCTTAAGCGTATATCTTGATCAATTTGTGTCACATCAAGAAGTGTAAAACGAAGTTGCTCTGCCATATATTCAAATTCTGCATTGAACATGGCCCTTGCACTTTTCCCTAATAATGTCGGGGCAATATAACTGATTAATTCATCCACTAAACCTTCTTGCAAAAAAGCAGTAGACAATGTTGCGCCAGCTTCAACCAGCACATCATAAATTTGATGTTGCTTAGATAGGGTCTGTAACAGCATTTTTAAAGGCTGAATTTCTAATTGTATCACGCCTAAATCAGCAAGTTCTTGACGATACGGCCCCATCACCATCACAGTTTCAGGATTCTCTAAGATATTAGCGTTAAGTGGCAAACGTCCTTGGCGATCTAAAACAACACGTTTTGGCTGAGCAACCATCTCGATATCAAAATTATTGAGTAAACGCACGTTAAGCTGACAATTATCTGCAATCACAGTTTCAATACCTGTAATCACTGCTCCAGAAATGGCACGCCAATGTTGTACATCTTGGCGCGCAGCCGAACCAGTAATCCACTTCGACTCACCTGATGCCATTGCAGTACGCCCATCTAAACTTGAGGCTACCTTTAAACGTACATAAGGCATGCCTGTAGACATTGCCTTTAAAAAACCTTGATTAAGTTTTGATGCTAAATCTTCACAAATGCCAACTTCTACTTCAATTCCGGCATTTTTCAAAATCTGAACACCCTTACCCGCCACCAATGGATTTGGATCAGGACAAGCAACCACTACTTTTTTAACTTGAGCTTTCACCAATGCTTCGGCACAAGGAGGGGTTCTACCATAATGCGCACATGGTTCAAGCGTAACGTAAGCCGTTGCACCTTGTGCATGTTCACCCGCTTCGCGTAAGGCAAAAACCTCTGCATGTGGCTGACCCGCTTTAGGATGAAAGCCTTCACCAATTAAATGATCATCTTTGACAATCACACAACCAACATTTGGATTAGGCTTGGTCGAATATAGTCCTCGTTTGGCAAGTTCAATGGCTTGCTGCATCCAATACTGATCTTGTTTCAACTCAGACATAAAAATCTCAAATGATTAGTGTTCACGTTGCTGCATTTGCTCTATTTGACGGCGAAATGCTTCAACATCCTGAAAATCTTGATAGACAGAAGCAAATCGGACATAAGCAACATGATCAAGTGCAAATAAAGATTGCATGACGATTTCGCCAATTGTTCTAGATTTCACATCACGCTCACCTAAACGGCGAATCTGCAACTGAATATCACTTAAAACTGTTTCGATCTGCTCTTGTGTGACCGGACGTTTTTGCAAAGCATGCATTAACGAACGACGCAATTTGGCCTCATCGAAAGGTTCATTTTTTCCATTCGATTTGATCACACGGGGCATTACCACTTCATAGCTTTCAAAAGTGGTAAAACGTTCACCGCAACTTACACACTCACGACGTCGACGAATCTGACAGCCTTCGGCGGCTAAACGTGAATCGATGACTTTACTATCTGCGGCGTTGCAAAATGGACAATGCATAGCGGATTTATAGGGTCGATTACTTTGACCTAGTGTAGCAAAATTTCTACACTTACAGAACCAGCATTCTATAAGACAAAAAAACAGTCCTGAGCAAGATCAAAGCATCGCTTTGATCACAGCGCAAGACTGTTCTTTTAAAACAGCAGATATATTAATGATGATTATTCGATACGTTCGCCATGTTGGCTTAAATCCAGACCCATGCGTTCATCATCAGCATTAACACGAATACCAATCACAAGATCAATCACTTTAAGAATAATGAAAGTCGCGATACCACTGTAAACCATGGTTGCCAATACGCCTTCAACTTGTACCCATAATTGGCCAGTGAATGTTGGAGCTAATGCAACGTTCGCTGCTTTAATAATTTCGTCACTGTAGAATACGCCAGTTAAAATCGCACCGACAATACCACCTACCGCATGCAAACCAAATGCATCCAAAGCATCATCGGCTTTAAGTAAGCGTTTAAGAGCTGTAATACCCCAGAAGCACACTACGCCACCAATAAGGCCCATGACTAAAGCACCGCCCACCCCAACAAAACCTGCTGCTGGTGTAATCACAACTAAACCAGCTACCGCACCAGAAGCACCACCTAATACAGATGCTTTACCACGGATCATACGTTCAACAACTAACCAAGAGAATGCAGCAGCAGCGGCAGCAACTTGAGTCACTAAAATTGCCATACTTGCACGAGCACCAGCGCCTAGAGCACTACCACCGTTAAAGCCGAACCAACCCACCCAAAGTAAGCTTGCACCCACTACAGTTAAAGTCAGGTTATGCGGAGCCATAGATTCACGGCCAAGGCCAATACGTTTTCCAAGCATGTAAGCAGCAACTAGACCTGCAACACCTGAGTTGATATGTACAACTGTACCACCAGCAAAATCTAATGCGCCTGCTTTAAATAACCAGCCATCTGCAGCCCACACCCAGTGGGTAATTGGTGCGTAAACAACGAGCACCCAAACTGCAATAAACACCATGAAAGCTGAATACTTCATGCGGTCTGCAATAGAACCGCTAAGGATCGCAACTGTAATAATGGCAAAAGTCATTTGGAAAATAACAAAGAGGCTTTCAGGAATTGTTCCACTCAATGCATCAAATGCCACTCCGTTGAGCATTGCTTTAGACAAATCACCAAAAAATGCACCTGTGCCAGAGAACGCGATTGAATACCCAGCAATCACCCACAGCAAACTTACTAAGATTGCAGCTGAAAGGCTGAACATCATTGTACTTAGGACATTTTTTTTACGTACCATACCGCCGTAGAATAATGCTAATCCCGGAATGGTCATTAATAAAACTAATGCTGTTGAAACTAGAATCCAAGAGGTGTCACCCGTATCAAGAGTGGGTGTCGGTGCTGGAGCTGCCGGAGTTTCAGCAACTGGTGCTTCTGCCACGGTTGCGGTAGCTTGTGATGTTGATGCAGCCGCAACTTCCGATGTTGGCGTTGTTACAGCTTCTTCTGCCCAAGAGGCAGTACCACCCAAAAGAGCGCCTGATAGACTGAGCGCCATAAGTATTTTTTTCATTCGTGTCCCCCAACCTCATTTGCGAGTTATTTTCTACTCAGCAAGCTTTGTGCCAATTTAGACAGCATCCGGTCCAGTCTCACCCGTACGAATACGGATTACTTGTTCCAGGTTAGTAACAAAAATCTTACCATCGCCGATTTTTCCAGTGCTCGCTACACGAGTAATTGATTCAATTACCGCGTCAACCATTTCATCACTGATCGCAATCTCGATTTTTACTTTAGGTAAGAAATCAACCACATACTCTGCACCACGGTAGAGTTCTGTATGTCCTTTTTGACGACCAAAACCTTTAACTTCAGTTACGGTAATCCCTTGTACACCAATGTCAGAGAGTGCTTCACGCACATCATCTAATTTAAACGGTTTTACAATTGCAGTTACAAGCTTCATGTTTGTTTCCTTCGGCTTCTTTTCACCAGTAAGGTTTTATGTTCAATTTTCATGCCAATATTTCAAAGGTTGAGGGAAATGAATCTATTGCATGAACTTTCTTTATAACCTATTTAGTGATCAAGATGTAGATGAGCTATTAAAAATAAAATGAATTTTCAGTATTGTTGAGTGCTGTTTTAATATTCTATTTGCACTAAAAGAATTGAAACCTATATACCGACTTCAAGCAGTGATAAACTGTAAACTATAAGGTAATACAACGCTTTGGATATTTTATGTTAGAAACATTACTACAGGCCATTTTGGAACAAATTGATGAGCCTAAAAAAGATTTGGAAAAAAATTTACGTGCATTATTAAATGAAGCGGTCGAAAAGTTAGACCTTGTTTCCAAACAAGAGATTGACCGTCAAAAGACTGCACTTCAATCGGCTAATCAACGTTTAGAAGAGCTACAAAAACAAGTCAGTTTGTTAGAAGAAACTTTAAAGAATAAAAAATAAGCACCAACGTAGCGCACTTATACTTTACAACGATTAAAAATGAAGCACCATAATGGAACAATAAGATGTCTTTTTCTAAAATTTATACACGGGGACTTTTGGGTTTACATGCACCTCTAATTGAAGTTGAGGTACATGTGAGTCAAGGCTTACCTTCTCTTACCATTGTCGGGCTAGCAGAGGCGGCAGTAAGAGAAAGTAAAGACCGCGTTCGCTCAGCCATTATTAATAGTGGATTCCACTTTCCGACTAAACGGCTAACCATTAATCTTGCGCCAGCAGATTTGCCCAAAGATGGTTCACGTCTAGATTTACCAATTGCCGTAGGCATTTTAATTGCGTCTGGTCAGCTCCCAGAAAACTGTGCCGAAGATTTTGAATTAATTGGTGAATTAGCGCTGGATGGTCATGTAAGACCAGTATCAGGCACGTTAACTTTAGCCATGGCATGCCAACAGGCCAAGCATAAAATGCTTTTACCCCTCGATAATAGTCAGGATATTAACCATTTACCGAATCTTGAATGTTATCCAGTGAGCCACTTAAAAGAAGTTTGTGAACATTTTCTGGGCACAAAATCTCTATCTTCGGTTGAACCTGCAACTGCCTCAAACCAAATGCCTTATAAATTTGATCTGGCAGATGTAAAAGGTCAGTTACGCCCACGTCGTGCACTAGAAATAGCCGCCGCAGGAGGACACTCGCTGCTCTTTAAAGGACCACCAGGCACAGGTAAGACTTTACTCGCTTCAAGGCTCCCTTCGATTTTGCCACCTCTTTCTAATCAAGAAACACTTGAAGTTGCGAGTATTTATTCGATTTCAAATACACCGCATACGTTTGGCCAACGGCCATTTCGAGCGCCCCATCATACAGCATCAGCGATTGCACTGGTTGGGGGCGGATCTCATCCTAAACCAGGTGAAATTACCTTATCTCACTTAGGAGTTTTGTTTTTAGATGAACTTCCTGAGTTTGACAGAAAAGTGCTAGAAGTCTTACGCCAGCCACTTGAGTCAAAAGAAATCATTATTTCACGAGCAGCTCGGCAAATTACCTACCCTGCAAACTTTCAGCTCATTGCAGCGATGAACCCTTGCCCATGTGGTTATGCATTTAATCAAGATAGTCGTTGTCAATGTTCGCCTGAGAGTATTAAACGTTATCAAAACCGTATATCGGGACCGTTACTCGACCGTATCGATTTACATATTGATGTACCGCCATTAAAAGCTCAAGAACTGCAAGATCCAACCCCTGCTGAAGACTCCAGTAGTGTTCGCCAACGTGTGATTTATGCTTATGAACAACAAATGCAAAGACAGGATTGTTTGAATCAGGCGCTCTCACCAAAACAACTTGAGCAATACGCGACTCTCGATAGTACTTCACAGCGAATGATTGAAATGGCTCAGCAACGTTTAAATCTATCAGCTCGTGCTTATCATCGTGTTTTACGAGTAGCGCGGACCATTGCAGATTTAGCTCAAAGTGAGGTCATTCAAAGTCCGCACCTTACAGAAGCACTCTCTTATCGAGGCAATCATTCTTAAAATGGAACAGCGGATTATAAGTCCGCTGTTCTTTTATTAAGAGCGTCATTTAAGGCCTCGATTAAAGAAGTAATTTCCTGCTCTGATAAAGCTGCAAAACCAAAGCGGATACAACGATTAGAAGACTCTTCCTGTTTAAACTTATGCTCTGTATCAATATTGAGTTCTTTTAATTTTATAAGCTGTTCCTGAGTAAATGGTTTCTGGAATTTTACCCACAAGGCCATTCCACCCGCAGGCGGTTGTATCTGAATACTCTCTGCAAAAACTCTTTGAAACTCAGCTAAGGCATGGTCACGGCGTAACTGATAAATCTTTTTCATTTTGCGGATGTGTCTTTTAATTTCACCCCGTTGCATTAAATCTGCTAAAGCAAGTTCAGTAATGTTATTACCTTGTCGATCAATCAATAAAATATCTTCAGTAATGGATTGAATGATTGTTGGGGACGCTACCATATAACCCAAGCGTATACCGGGTGCAAAAACTTTAGACAATGAACCAACATGAATGACTAATTCAGAATGAGGCAAACTTGCCAAGGGTGGCATAGGTCGACTGTCATAGTGGAATTCATGATCATAGTCATCTTCAATAATATAAAAGCCCCATTTTTTTGAAAGCTCCAAGAGTTGAAGACGACGGCTCATTGGCATCGTTACAGTTGTAGGATATTGGTGATGCGGAGTTGTATAAATGGCAGCAACTGAGTGCTCTTTTAAAATCCGTTCTAAATCTTCAATGACAATACCTTGTTCATCTAATTTGACAGAAATAACTTGAAAACCATTTGACTGAAATGCTTTAAAAGCAGATGGATAATATAATTCCTCAACAATGATAACGCCCTGCCGATTAGGTAATGCTCGAGAGGCAAGAAAAATTCCCATCTGGCTACCACGTACAATACAAATTTCATCTTCGGCAACATTCATAAAACGTTCCATCGACAACATTTGTTGTAAAGCCTGTCTTAGCTCAACCATACCTCGTGGGTCACCATATCCCATGTACTGGTTTTGCGTAATTTTAATCAGTGCGTGACGATAGGCCCGTGAAAATAGTTCATAGGGAATAAGCCTCGGATCTGGCACACCATCGTTATGTGGATATTGAATCACTTCTTGGATGATTGGTTTATTATTAACTTTTCGCTTAGATACTGGCTCTATTTGAAGCTGTTTTTCCGGCAAAACATCCGCCACAAATGTGCCTTTTCGGGGACGGGTCACAAGCCAACCTTGCGCCTCTAACTCTTCATATACTGCTTGTACAGTTTTTCGATTAATTCCTAGTTCTTTTGACAAGCTACGAGACCCCGGCAGCATCGTCCCCTGCACTAAACGGCCACATAAAATTTCCTGACTAATCAAGTTAGTCAGTTTTAGAAAAACCGTTTTTTCTTCTCTTTCATCGATACGAAAATTTACTTGCCAAGGTCTTAGCATATTCGCCCCATCTGGACCATATAACTTATAAAAACTGGATGTATTGATTCATCCAGTTGTTTTCTATTCTGCCTTCACCTACTTAATTTGGTCAACTGGACTGGAGAAGAGATGAAGACGGCTTCTGTAAACAAACACGACTTGATGCAACACGCACAACAAGACATGCAAAAGTGGATTAGCGACTCAGATTTAACTGACCGCCAAAAGCTTGCACTCACTTGTCGTATTTTATTTGACCATGGCCATGATGCTGGTTTAGCAGGCCAAATTACTTGCCGTAGTGAAAATAAAGATTCCTTTATTACCCAACGTTTCGGTTTAGGTTTTGATGAAATTACTGCTTCAAACTTACTTGAGGTAAATCAAGACTTAGAACCCGTTAATCAAGAAGGTATGGCCAACCCAGCCAACCGTTTTCATACATGGATTTATAAAGAGCACCCAGAAGTAAACTGCATTATCCATACACATCCGACTCATGTAGCGGCTCTATCGATGTTACAGATTCCACTTATGATTTCCCAAATGGATGTTTGCGCACTTTACGAAGACTGCTCATTTGTAGGTCATTGGCCAGGTGTTCCTGTAGGTAATGAAGAAGGTATTTTGATTTCTTCTGCGCTTGGTAAAAACCGCGCTGTTTTGTTGTCTCACCATGGTCAATTAGTCACAGGAAAAACCATTGAAGAAGCATGTAACTTGGCTCTTTTAATTGAACGCGCAGCTCAACTGCAACTGCTAGCCATGTCTGCCGGACAAATCCAGCCCATCCCCCATGCTTTAGCAACAGAAGCTCATGACTGGGTTTCTACCGATAAACGCAACAAAGTGAACTTTGCTTACTACGCACGTAAAGCTTTGAAAAAACATTCTGACTGTATTTAAAAAGAGATTTCCACCATGAAATTAAACGGCATTATTGGCTACCCTGTTACTCCCTTTTCTGATGACAACACCATTAACCTTCCTGTTTTAAAACAGATGCTGGATTTGCTGATTGAAAATGGTTGTGATGCAATTGCACCTTTGGGCAGTACTGGCGAAAGCGCTTATCTTGAATGGGATGAGTGGTGCTTAGTCGCTAAAACTTCAATTGAAAGCATTAATAAGCGCGTGCCTGTCATTATTGGAATTTCAGAACTCACCACTGATCAAGCCATTAAAAAAGCGCAAATCGCACAAAATTATGGTGCAGATGCACTTATGGTAATTCCTGTATCTTATTGGAAACTCACAGATCAAGAGATTTTTGAATATTATCAGGCAATTGCACAAGCAACGACTTTACCGATTATGATTTATAACAACCCTGCGACTAGTGGTGTTGATATGTCTCCAGAGTTAATTGTGCGTATGTTTAATAGCATTGCAAATATTACGATGGTGAAAGAAAGTAGCGGTGATATTCAGCGCATGCATAAGATTTATGAGCTATCAAAAGGAGAACTCCCATTTTATAACGGGTGTAACCCTCTAGCTTTAGAAGCTTTATGTGCTGGAGCAAGCGGCTGGTGTACAGCAGCACCAAACCTATTAGGTCAACGACCTCAACAGCTTATTGAACATGTAAAAAATGGTGAGTTAGAACAAGCCCAAAATTCATTTTATCAGCAACTTCCTCTACTACGCTTTATTGTAACTGGAGGTTTACCTAAAAAGATTAAAGCTGGTTTAGAGCTAAAAGGTGTCTCTGCGGGCTTACCACGTAAGCCTCTGTCCAACGCCACAGATATCGAGCTTAACCAGTTAAAACAGCTACTTTCGGAAATAGAAAACTAATAAAAAAAGCGGGTTTACTCACCCGCTTTTTTAAAACTCAAACTTAGAATGTTTTAGTTAAACTAAATACTAAACCTGTGTCATAAGGTTTTTTCTGAGCATCAGTCATACCAGAAGTACTTATGTCTGTACCAACAACATCTAGCTCAGCAACAATGCCTAAAATGTTATAGTTGACGCCGACTTTATAATCGATATAGCTATCGTCTTCACCTGGTCCACCCGCAACAACAAGTAAAGAGTCTTTGTTTTTAAGCTTGTTATAACCAACTGAAGCAAGTCCAGTAAATCCTGTGTCTGCAATTGGTGCTGAATAACCGACGTTGAAATACCAGAACTCATCAGAGTGGCCCCAGTAATCATCTGAATAGCTTACGCCCACACTAAGTGCATCACCTTTAAACAAAGAGTCTGCAAACGTTAATTTTCCGTAAAATTCGGTGAAGTCGAAGCCAGTATCACCATTGTATGGGTTAGTAAATTTTGAGTCAGAACCGATGTATCCATAATGAATTACACCCACATCATACGTTGGTGCGAGCGTATCGGATAATTTAATTTTATTAGTATAACCTAAAGAAATATCGGTTTCAGTTGAAACACCCGGTGTATTAAAGTCAACGCTTGAACCCCAAAGCGCAACATAAGCACCTGACTTATGAGAAAAAGTGAATCCGCCTTGAATGGCTGGGTTATTTGATGATTGGGTCACACCACGGAAGCGATAGTCTGTGGTTGCTGCCACACTACCTGTTGCCGTGATTCCATAAAAAGATGGAGCATCTTCAGCCATAGCCATAGTTGAACCTGCTGCAAAGATACTAAGACTCACGGCCTTAAGTGCAAATTTCATCATTTTGATCTCCCCCACAATGAATGCACGATTTATATGAATTAAACAAATTGTGTTACTTGAGCTTTAGCAATTGCTGTGCCAAGTACAAATTTGCTATCAGTGCTCTTCATTAATTTTGAGATCAAACTCACTTTATTATAAAATTTCTGGGTAATTTTTATAAAAATATATCCATAAAAAACATAGTGATAAAATAAAATTTTTATGCGATAAAAAATACTAAACATACGAAAACCCCTTATCGGAAATTAATGATCGAGGCGTGAAGTATTCATTTGTTGCACATAAATTTTCTATTTAATCTTAGAGGCGAGATATAAAAAGTATGTAAATTTCTTGAGGACAGGGCTTGTAATGATCTGTGATTGCGCATTTCTACTCATTGGATTTTTTTATTTATTACTTGTTTAAAGTAGATGTACTATTTTGGGTCTTTTTTAAGCAACAATATGGATAAAAAGAGTAGTGCACAAAATACAAGCAATTTATTGCACTAAATTTGATCAACCCAAACATATTCTATTGACCAACTGTTAGTGATCTATTTTTGTACATTCCATTTTTAAAATAATGTTATATAGTAACAATTTAAAAGGTATAAAAATAAAAGAGATGAAAAAAGAAACTTAAAATGAGATTAAAAAGTAAACATATCCAACAAAAAAGAGTAAAAAATGAACACAAGAATCAACTATTTTTTTAACTTTAAATACAAAATAAATGGTAAAAATCCACTAAAAATTAAATTACTTTTTTTATTTTAAACAATAAATTAAGTATAAAAGACGAATTATAAATTTATTAAATAACCCCTACCACATTAATCAAATCCTGCATAGCATATATAAAATAAAATGAACAAAAATATATCTTTTTTACAGATTACTTATACAATTGATGGAAATCCTAGGCCCTGAACAATAACAAGGCACAGGATTTATCGTTTTTATGAGGTTCTTTAAATATGCTAAAAGCACAAAAACTTACATTAGCAGTTCTCATTTCTGCGGCAATAATTTCCTCAGCTCAGGCAAGCGAGCAAAGTGAGGCAAAAGGATTTGTTGAAGATGCGAACGGTTCTATTCTCTTCCGTACCGGTTATATCAGTCGTGATAAAAAAGATGGAAGGGCTGACAATAGCTCATTTGCTCAAACGGCAATTGTAAATATCGACTCTGGCTTTACTCCTGGTATTGTTGGTTTCGGTGTTGGCGTTGTTGGTGACGGCTCATTTAAAATCGGCGAAAATAAAAACGCTGGTAATAACATGATTCCACAACATAACGATGGTTCAGCTTACGATCATTGGGCGCGTGGTGGTGCTAACGTAAAAGCACGTTTCTCAAATACAACGGTACGTTATGGTACTCAAGTGCTCGATTTGCCTGTGCTTGCAAGCAACACGGCTCGTTTAGTACCTGAATATTTCACTGGTACTTTGTTAACTAGCCATGAAATTAAAGACTTAGAAGTGGTTGCTGGTAAATTTACTAAAAACCAATATTCTGACCAAATTGCAACTGACCAAAATGGTTTAGACCGCGCTGTGGTTTGGGGTGCAAAATATAAGTTTGACGATCAAATCAGTGGTTCTTACTACGGTGTTGATGTAAAAGACAAACTTAATCGTCATTATGTCAATGTGAACTACAAGCAACCGCTTGCTAATGACAGCTCACTTACTTATGACTTCAGTGGTTATCATACTAAATTTGATAAAGATGCTAATCTTTCGTATGCGACTGGCCCAGCTGGTGAAGACAAAACCAACAATATTTGGGCAATTTCAGGTACTTATGCGACTGGCCCACATAGTGTGATGCTGGCGTACCAACAAAACAGCGGTAACATTGGTTATAACTATGGTGTAAACCAAGACGGTGGTCAAAGTGTTTACTTGCCAAACTCTTATTTGTCTGACTTCATTGGTAATGATGAAAAATCTGCACAAATCCAATATAACCTCGACTTTGGTAAGTTAGGCGTATTACCTGGTTTAAACTGGACCACAGCTTATGTGTACGGTTGGGATATCAAAACGTCTAACGGCGCAGATGACTCAAGTGAAAGCGAATTCTTCAACCAAGTAAAATATACAGTTCAAAGTGGTTTTGCCAAAGGTTCAAGCTTACGCTTACGTAATTCAATTTACCGTGCTGACGATGCCTATACTACAGACTATATGCCAGATACTAATGAATGGCGTATCTTCCTTGATATTCCTGTGAAATTATTCTAATTCACACATCTATCAAGCATGAAAAAACCTACGTCTGGCAACAGATGTAGGTTTTTTATTAGGCTCAGAATATCAATTCAGAAATTCTGAGCTTATAAATTAAAGCTTATTTAGCAGCTTCAATTGCTTTTAATACTTCTGCTTTAGCAACATCAGCACCTTCCCAACCACTGATTTTTACCCACTTACCTGGTTCTAAATCTTTATAGTGACTGAAGAAATGCTCAACTTGGCTAATCAATAACGGAGGAAGATCTGTATATTCCTTCACGTCTTTGTAAAGTGGAGATAATTTTTCGTGTGGAACAGCGATTAATTTCGCATCAATACCACCGTCATCTTCCATGTTTAATTTTCCCACTGGACGGCAACGAATTACAGAACCAGCAGCAACAGGATGTGGAGTTACAACAAGTACGTCTAATGGATCGCCATCTTCAGACAAAGTATTTGGAACATAGCCATAGTTCGCTGGATAGAACATTGCTGTACCCATGAAACGGTCTACAAACAATGCATCAGAATCTTTATCGATTTCATATTTAATTGGTGCTGCATTTGCAGGAATTTCAATGATGACATAGATGTCATTTGGCGCATCTTTACCTGCAGGGATATTGCTGTAACTCATATCAATACTCTTTCGTTATGAAGTCAGATGTAAAATCCACTCGATTATAGCGTGGATATCATCAAAATGATGCCGATTATACAATGGGCACACGCGAAAGTTGATATGAATGATGACAGAATGACACTCAAGTCAGTTTAATCGTGACCACAAGTAAAAAGATTGGACACAATATCGATAAGAACCAAACAATAGAGCGTAAAGTTGCCCAGTTACTTAAATAGCAAATGCCATAAATAACTCTTAAAATAATATATGCCCAACCTAATCTCAGAATAAAATATTCCGGAACAACCATATATTCAGCCATTAAAATAGCTGTTAAAAATAAAGGCAGGCTTTCAAAGCTATTTTGTTGTACGGCGTTAGCTCGAGCAGCAAGGCCTGTTGTTTTAGCCAAAAAAGCTCTCGGGTTTTGATTATCAACGGGCTGAAAACCACCTGTAAATTTTGCAATTACGGTAAATGCGTATGGCAGCAAACATGCCACTAAAATAATATAGATAATGCCGCTGATGCCCTGCATAGTGCCATCCATCACTGAAAATACTGTTGATCATGCTATCATAACATTGCGTTTTTACCTGAAATTTTATGCAATCACTTGTCATCACTGATTAATAGGGCCATGTATGCAACAACCTGATCAAAAAGAATTGTTTGACGTCTTAGAGAAGCAAAAACAAAATCAACTTCAGGTAGACCGTATATTAAAAATCGTACTTCCTATTGTCGCTTTTTTATTGAGTGTGATTTGTGCAAATCTAAATTGGCAATCGACACTAGGCACCTTTGTTATTTTAACAATTACTTTTATTGCAGTCGGTATTAAACGACTTCCTTTATGGCATTGGTTAATTGTGATTACTCTATATTGCCTAGCAGATAATTATTTAAGTTATGGTCAGCTCGATTTAACTCATCTACGCTTACAACTCGGCACAATGCTTGTTTTTGTGGGAATGGTGGGAATTGGTCGTCCTTATATAGATCGTTGGTTTATGAAAAGTCATAAAATATAAAAACAAAAAAAGCGCCCTAAGGCGCTTTTTTATTAACTTTTTAAGCTGGTTTACGTAAGTCTTTACGTAAGATTTTACCTACGTTTGATTTAGGTAACTCATCCATAAACTCAACATAACGAGGGCGTTTATAACCTGTTAAGTTTTCTTTAGCAAAGTTCAAAATTTCTTCAGTCGTTAAGCTTTGATCTTTTTTCACGATAAAGAGTTTTGGCACTTCACCTGATTTTTCATCAGGAACACCAATTGCTGCAACTTCCAATACTTTTGGATGTTTAGCAATAACTTCTTCGATTTCGCTTGGATAAACGTTAAAGCCAGAAACCAAAATCATATCTTTTTTACGGTCTACAATTTTAGTATATCCACGGCTATCCATAACACCAATATCGCCCGTACGGAAGAAACCGTCCGCTGTCATAACTTTAGCTGTCTCATCAGGACGGTTCCAATAGCCTTTCATGACTTGAGGACCGCGAATCGAGATTTCGCCTTGCTCACCTAAAGCAACTTCTTTACCGTCATCATCTAAAATAGCAACTTCTGTTAAAGGTAATGGAATACCAATTGTGCCGCTAAATTCAGTAGATGCAGGAGGGTTTGCAGTCGCTACCGGAGAAGTTTCAGATAAGCCATAGCCTTCAATAATAGTTGTACCAGTAATCTTCTTCCACGCTTCTGCTGTAGAAGGTAAAACTGCCATACCACCGCCCATCGCCATTTTTAAATTGCTATGGTCAAGTTGTTTAAACTCTTCATTATTCACTAAAGCATTAAATAATGTATTTACTGCTGGGAAGAATGATGGCTGGTATTTACGTAATTCATTAATTACCGCTGGTAAATCACGTGGATTCGGAATCAAGATATTTGCCTGACCTTTATACATACCGTACATCGCGCAAACCATGAACGCAAAAATATGATAAAGCGGTAATGCGCAAACAATACGGTCGCCTTTAGCACCATCGTTTGCACCAAATTTACTTTGGAAAATACCGTCACATTGTAAAAGGTTGGCTACCAAATTACG
This sequence comes from Acinetobacter pittii, assembly GCF_034064985.1. NCBI lineage: Bacteria > Pseudomonadati > Pseudomonadota > Gammaproteobacteria > Moraxellales > Moraxellaceae > Acinetobacter > Acinetobacter pittii. The sequence goes on from NZ_CP139249.1 coordinate 3,652,528, forward strand.
GTGAGTCAGCTCAGCCCCTTTTGAAACACCCGTAGTACCACCCGTATATTGAAGCACGGCAGTATCACTTAAGGTTAAGTTCGGACGCTTATAATTACTCGGACTTTCTTTATTTAATGCTGTATTAAATTTAACGTGCCCAGGAATATTCCAAGCAGGAATTTGCTTACGTACTTTACGTAATACAAAATTCACCAATGTACCTTTAAGTTTACCAAGCATATCCCCCACTGTCGCAACTACAACATGCTTAACAGGAGTTTTACCTAAAATACTTTGGTAAACACTGGCAAAGTTTTCGATAATCACGAGTACTTCTGCACCCGAGTCATTTAATTGATGCTCAAGTTCACGCGCAGTATAAAGTGGGTTTACATTCACCAACACTAAGCCTGCACGTAACACAGCTAATGCAACTACAGGATATTGCAATACGTTCGGCATCATTACTGCCACACGAGTTCCCTTTGCTAACCCCAAATTTTGCAAATAGGTCGCGAACTTACGGCTTGCAAGTTCTAACTCGTTAAATGACATTGCCTTATCCATGAAGATAAAGGCATCACGAGAACCAAATTTTTGGAAATTACTCTCAAAAATATCAACAAGAGAAGTATTTTCCGCAGGCAATGCTACTGTTTCTGGAATCCCTGTTTTTTGGTATTCTGCAAACCAAATCTTTTCCATAATGCCATTATCTCCGATTCGTAATCCTTAGTAATAACTGTTATTCAATGCCCCAGCTATTCTTTAGCTTCTTGGTGCCAGAACATATTTAAAACTTATTGGCACATTCATGACACTTTCGAACAAGATTATGAGACAGAAGTTTTGACAATTTGACCCTGTCAAATTTTTTGCATGGAGTACAAATTACGTACTCCAAATTGCTGTCCTTTTAATCGTTATCCAATACCAACAAGTTCAGTTCATTGCTTGAACATGTTGCCATATATAGCGTATTTATGTTGCCCGACGCTAGCTTTATCTCTGAATCAACAGTTTATTTGCTTTTTGATATCCACGTGGTAAGAGGTGACCTTTTGAAGCTCGTTTACCCATGTATTTTTGTAGATCATCACCTTTTAGTTTTAGATGTTGTTGACCTGCAACCACCTGAATTATTTCATCTAAGTTCAGGGTTGTCATGGATAAAATCTGCTCTTTCGCTTCAAGTTGTATCAACTTATTACCTTTACCCTTATTTAAATTTGGCAGTTCTGACAAATCAATAATCAGGAGTCGACCTGCTGAGCTGAGTACAGCCAAATGTGTCATATTTTGGGCGGAGATTAATGGTAGAGCTTTTGATTTTTCAGGTACCGACAAGAAGCTTTTGCCGGCCTTGGCATTAGTATCTAGCTGTTTAACTTGAGTTTTAAAGCCATAACCTGATGAGCTAGCAGCAATAAGTTCTGAGTCTTCATCATCTAAATAGACCTGAATAAACGCGACTCCACTTGCAGGTGCCAGTTTCGAACTTAGTGGTTCACCTAATCCCCTTGCTGATGGCAAGCTACTAATAGGTAAGGCATAACTACGCCCTGTCTCATCAAGGAAATAAATTCGTTGGTTGGTTTTACCCACCGCATGACTTAAATATTGGTCACCAGCGCGATAGTTTAAATTCTCGGCATCAACATCCGCACCTTTTGCAGCACGAATCCATCCCGCTTCAGATAAAACCACCGTTACTGCTTCAGCCGGCATTAAATCTTGTTCTCTAATCTGAACAGCTTCAGCACGTGCAACAATTGGAGAACGGCGTACGTCACCAAACTTTTTCGCGTCTTCTTTTAATTCGCCAATAATTAGATTCTTTAAAGATTCAGGGTTTTCTAATTGCTCACGAATAATCGCTGCTTTTGCTGAGAGCTCATCCTGTTCTTGACGGATTTCCATTTCTTCAAGTTTTGCTAAATGGCGTAACTTGAGTTCTAAAATTGCTTCTGCTTGTATCTCATCAATTTTGAAATGATCCATCAATACAGGTTTAGGCTGATCTTCTTCACGAATAATACGAATAACTGTATCAATATCGAGATAAGCAATTAAAAGACCTGCCAAAATATGCAGGCGTTTTTCAATTCGGTTTAAATGATATTCTAAACGGCGAGTTACCGTTTTTTTACGGATCTCAATCCACTCAAGTAAAATACGACGAATTGACTTAACCTGAGGACGACCATCCTCACCAATCATGTTTAAATTAACACGGTAGCTCGATTCTAAATCTGTAGTCGCAAATAAGTGGCTCATCACCGCTTCAGCATCAATACGGTTAGAACGCAGTACAATCACGAGTCGTGTTGGGTTTTCATGATCCGACTCATCGCGCACATCTACCACTAATGGTAGTTTCTTAGCCTGCATTTGGTCGGCAATTTGAGTGATCACCTTAGAACCCGATACTTGATAAGGCAATTCGGTAATCACGATTTCATTTTTTTCGATGGTATAAACCGCTCGCATGCGGTAACTACCACGTCCAGTCGTCTGGATTTTGAGTAATTCTTCGGGCGGCGTAATAATTTCAGCTTTGGTTGGTAAATCTGGCGCTGGAATATATTCAGCCAATTTCTCGTCTGATGTTTGCGGATTACGAATTAAGGCAATTGTTCCTTTAATCACTTCACGCAAATTATGTGGCGGAATATCGGTCGCCATACCAACCGCAATACCGGTTGTACCGTTAAGCAGAATATTAGGAACTCGTGCTGGCAACGTAATCGGTTCTTTTAATGAACCGTCAAAGTTATCTTGCCATTCACTTGTGCCTTGTCCTAACTCACTTAGTAATAACTCACTGTAGGCAGAAAGTTTTGCCTCGGTATAACGCATCGCAGCAAACGATTTAGGGTCATCTGGTGAACCCCAGTTCCCTTGACCTTCAATTAAAGGATAGCGATAACTAAATGGCTGAGCCATCAAAACCATGGCTTCATAACATGCCGAGTCGCCATGTGGATGATATTTACCGAGTACGTCACCCACAGTACGGGCCGATTTTTTTGGCTTACCACTGCTTTTTAAGCCCAACTCGCTCATGGCGTAGACAATACGGCGCTGTACAGGTTTTAAGCCATCACTGATATGTGGCAATGCACGGTCCATGATGACGTACATGGCATAATTCAGGTAAGCCTGTTCAGTAAATTCGGCTACAGAGCGGTTTTCTGTCGCTTGATGCGCAAGGCTGGTCATAGTCAGCTTATCTTCCAAATCAGTCGTTATTTTAAGTGAGTCTTATGCTAAGTGGGCTATGTTACAGACACAAGAGGGACTCTGTCACCTGAGCGTCAAATTATGTCTCATCTTTCTATATTTTTAGTTACTTGCTATAAAGTTAGGCAAAACTAGAGGCCTATCGACTCTAATCTTTTACCTTGAGTTTCTTCACCTAATATTAAAATTACAGCTGCAACCAAAAGTAAAACAATAGTAAACATCATAAAAACATGGCTAAACCCATTTTTGGAAACCATCATATGAGTGACGACTATCGGCGCCAAAATTCCACCTAAACGGCCCATTGCAGATGCCCAGCCCGAACCAAAAGCGCGAATGTTGGCTGGATATTGCTCTGGTGTATAGGTATATAACACTCCCCATGCACCCAAATTAAAGAAGGACATAAGAAAACCCCAAAACATAATGCTGTTTACACTGTCGGCTTGTCCAAAGAAATATGCAGACAACGCACAAAAACCGATAAATGCAGCAAGTGTAATTTTTCTACCCAATCGTTCTACAAACCATGCCGCTGCCAAGTAGCCTGGTAGCTGCGCCAAAATCATAAGCAAAACATATTCAAAAGATTTAACGATGTCATAGCCCTGTTTCACTAATAAACTTGGCAGCCACGTAAAGATCCCGTAGTAGGAATACACAATTCCAAACCAGATGAGCCAAAGCATTAAGCTTCTGCGAGCAAATTGACCACTCCAAAGTTGTTTAAAAGAGACTTTTTGTCGCATAGCGACAGGCACGACTTCAATATGGTGAACAATTTGAACGCCTGCTTGAGCTTCTAATTTTTGAACTAATGCGTGTGCTTCTTCAACACGTCCACGGTTAATCAGGTAAGGTATCGATTCAGGAAGTTTTTTCCAAATCACTAAAATATAAATCAGTGGAAGGCCACCCATAAGAAAGGCAATATGCCAACCAAATTTAGGAATAATAAAATAAGAAATGAGTGCAGCAACTAACCAGCCTAAACCCCAAAAACTTTCGAGTAGTACAATAAAACGACCACGTACATGTGCAGGTATATATTCACTCACCAATGTCACTGCAACGGGTAACTGACCACCAAGTCCAAGACCAACGATAAAACGAAAAATTAATAACCACTTTAAGTCTGGAGCAAAAGCACATAAGGCAGTGGCAATGCTATAGATCCCCATGGTCACTGCAAATATTGTCTTTCGGCCAAAGCGGTCTGCTAAAGCTCCCGAACAAACAGCTCCAATAGCCATTCCTACAAAACCGATACTTACAATCCAACCGCTTTCGGCTGGTGTTAATGCCCAGTCTTTAACAAGCGTTGTCATAATAAAAGCAATGATCCCTGTGTCCATCGCATCAAACATCCAACCTAAACCAACCACCCACAGTAGTGTGTAGTGAAATTTGCCAATTGGAAGATTTTGTATACGTGAAACCAGATCCATAGGAAAAACTCTACTGGAAAAAATAAGTGAGCAAGACAATATATTTTATTGTTATAGCATGCTCACATCGAATTCTGCATGATTAATGTTCGTCGGTTGAAGAAGCCGATTCTGCATCATCATCTTTATAAATAAATTTAGGCATTTCTAGGCCAAAATAAATTGCAATCAGACGCAAGGTAAAGCCAAAAATTAAAGTTGAAATAACGGTTAACTCTAGGCTTAAACCCAAATCTTGGCAAACCCAGTAACAGATGACTGCCACAAAAGAGATACTCGCATAGAGTTCGCGGCGGAAAACGAATGGGACATCATTACATAAAATGTCACGTAAAATACCGCCAGATACTCCAGTCAACACCCCTGCTACTGCCGACACGACAAAACCATGTCCCATTTGTAGGGCAATCTGACAACCAATGATCGTAAACCCAATTAGGCCTAAAGCATCGAGCACCAAAAAGATGTTATGTAAATGACGCATCCATTTGGCAATAATAATCGTGACAAATGCAGCACAGCAGGTCAGAACCAAATATTCAGGATGTTTTACCCAAGTTAAAGGATAGTGACCAAGCAATACATCTCGCACCGAACCACCACCTAAAGCAGTCACACAGGCAATCAGTACGACACCGAACCAGTCCATACTCCGTCGCCCAGCAGACAATGCGCCTGTCATCGCTTCCGCAGTAATCGCAATAATATAAATAACGGTGAGTAACATCGCCCTTTCCCTCAGGCCAAACAGTGGGCGTATTTTAAGATAAAGTTATAGGTATTGTGCACAGCATTGCTTAAATTTTTTTCCAGAACCGCATATACAAGGTTGCTTCATCGTGACCTTCATATCGACCGTTGGGTCGAGGAAAAACCATTGTTGCTGGTGATAAACAAAATGTGAAACCTCGTGGTGAATTTGGGCTTTTTGCCCATCATGATAATGAGCCTTGAACTCAACCTGTGCATGGGTTTTATCTAATTTTTCGTTGGCGTTAACAACCTCTAAACCCAACCATTGATTTTTTTTGCTCCACTCTGCAATGGCATCTTTATCAAGAGCTGTTTGCTGACCTAAAGCAGTCGTTTGCACAATATAATCGATTTGCTGTAATGCAAAAGCGCTATAACGTGAACGCATAAGCTGCTCTGCTGTTAGCGCTTTTGCTGTACCTAAATGTAAAGGCTCACAACATTCTATATAGCTGCCTTTTCCACATGGACAATTTTGTTGGGTCATTTAGTGCTTCTCAAATAAAAAATAGCTCAAAGTTGAGCTATTTTATGATGTTTCTAGACTTAAAACGTCATTTAATCTTTTGGTTCATCTTGCTCAATAGAAACAATATGAACTTTCTCAATTTTATGACCTTCCATTGTAATCACTTCAAAGCGATAACCATCTGCCTCAACAGCTTCACCATTTTCCGGTAAACGGCCTAAATGGAATAACAAGTAGCCCGACAAAGTTGAATACTGTTCACTTTCATCAACTAGATCACGACCTAATAGAAGGGATACGTGACGAATGTCTGTTGAACCTTCAAGCATTAATGAACCATCTGCCAAGCTTTCAGCAGCAGCATCTAATTCATCTTCATCCGGGAATTCACCCGCAATTGCTTCTAAGATATCAATTGGCGTTGCGATACCTTCGATAGAACCATATTCATTTAATACGATGGCCATTTGTAAAGGAGCTTGACGTAATTGTTCCATAACCATGAGTACTTGAGCATTTTCATGCACAATCACAGGTTCACGTAAATGCTTTTGGAAATCAATCACGCCTGTTTCAATAAAGTTATTTAAAACTTTATGAGTAAGCGCAATACCTTCAATATTATCAAGCTCACCACGTGCAACGATCAAACGAGAGTGTGTCATCGACATTAAACGTTCTTTTAAAACTTCAGGCTCATCGTCTAAATCAATCCACTCAAGTTCAGGGCGTGGAGTCATAACAGACTTTACTGGGCGCTCTGATAAGCCGAGTACGCCTTGTACAAGCACACTGTGATAAGCACCGTTTTCTTCGTCAAAAACTTCATCTGCAAACGCTTGTGTAGCCAGTACGTCTTCTTTATCAGCTGATTGGGCATCGGAACTAGAACCGCTATTTTTACTACCTAACATACGTAAAACTGCAGAAGCTGTGCGATAACGTAAATCTGTGGTTGTAACCATTTTTTCCTGATTGCGGCGCATGCTCTGGTTGATAATTTCCACCAAAACCGAGAAGCCAATTGCAGCATATAAGTAGCCCTTCGGAATATGGAAACCAAAGCCTTCCACCACCAAAGAGAAACCGATCATCATCAAGAAGCCAAGACACAGAATGACAACTGTTGGATGTTTATTGACAAAGTCCATGAGTGGTTTAGATGCCCACAACATGATTCCAACAGCAATCACAACCGCAACCATCATGATTGACAGCTCTTTCACCATACCTACGGCTGTAATCACACTGTCTAATGAGAATACCGCATCAAGCACGACAATCTGAACAATGACCATCCAGAATGCAGCATGAACAGGATTATCTTCTTTATGAAGTTGTTTTCCTTCCATTCGTTCATGCAATTCCATAGTGCCCTTAAAGAGTAAGAACACACCACCAAATAACAAAATCAGATCACGGCCAGAGAAAGGATGATCAAAAATATGGAAAAGTGGTTCAGTTAGTGTCACAACCCAAGCAATCGAGGCTAAGAGTATGAGACGCATTCCCAAGGCGAGTACCAAACCGACTATACGTGCTTTAGCTCGTTGCTCGGGCGGCAATTTCTCAGCTAAAATTGCGATAAAAACGAGGTTATCGATCCCCAATACAATTTCAAGAACGATTAAAGTTGCTAAACCCACCCAAGCAGAGGGATCAGACATCCATTCAAAGATCATTGATCCTGCTCCTGTGTTGTTTGAATTTTATCTTTATTTGGCAACACAACAGGCGCGCCTATACAAAGGGGGGAAAATGTTTTTTTAAGACAAGAAATTAAAACGGAGCGACTACAACCACTACCCATATTTGTTCATATGTTGTTAAACGATTTTTTAGTATAGGCAAGATTTAACATAAATTCATCATTTTTATTTGTACATAACCAGCATTCACCAAACCCATACAAAACATGAATCTTTCTTATAAATCTGCTTATAAAGTTGTCATATCTTTTGCTTAGTGTAGACAAGAAATATGAACGTGATAAGGTGAAAATAAAGCAATGAATAGCGTATTAACAATGGCAGTAAATGATTTACCAATAACAGCTGTAAAAACAAAACAACCTCTTATTGCATTATATTGTGGTTCACGTGCAGGAAATAACCCAATCTACCGAGAAAAAGCAATTGAACTTGCTCATGGAATCGCTGAACAAGGCTTTGGATTAGTCTATGGCGGTGCCAGTATCGGTTTAATGGGACAAGTCGCAGAAAGCGTTCTCGCAAACGGCGGAGAAGCTGTCGGTGTGATCCCTGAATTTATGCTTGATTATGAAGTCGCACATGCAGGACTAACTGAATTACATGTTGTAGAAACCATGCATGAACGTAAAGCCATGATGGCAGAGCGCGCAAGTGCATTTATTGCGTTGCCGGGTGGTTTAGGAACATTTGAAGAAATATTGGAAATAGCCACTTGGGGCCAACTCAACCAACATCAAAAGCCCATGATTTTATATAACGTAAATGGCTTTTATAACGCATTGATCGCCCAATTAGACCATGCAGTTCAAGAAGGTTTCCTTCCCCTTCAGCACCGAGCTAAATTAATTGTATGCGAAGAGGTCGATCAAATTTATAACGTCATTAAAAATTTAAAAATGCCAAAAAGATTTGTTGTCTAGTTGTCCATCTACTCTATTTTAAAAAGCGGTTCTGCCGCTTTTTTTGTTTTAACTATTTTCACCTCTACCTTCAAAAGAACTTAGATTTAGTAAAGGGGTATTCAACATTGGCTTACTTCTTTTAAATTCAATTTGTTTTACACTAGACCAAAACGTTAATTTTCAAATGTTATGAATGCCACGCCGACTCACCAAGCCTTGCAGCCTGAATATCGCTTACTCGTTCTTTTGGTTTCTATTGGCTTTTTTATGCAGGCCTTGGACACAACCATTGTAAATACCGCGATTCCTGCAATGGCTCATCATCTCAATGAAGATCCTTTACGCATGCACAGCGTAGTGGTGGCCTATGTATTATCGGTTGCCGCTTGTATTCCTTTAAGTGGCTGGTTAGCAGACCGCTTTGGTGTTAGAAATATTTTCTTGTCGGCAATCGTCATTTTTACTCTGGCTTCTTTAGGATGTGGACTTTCACAAAGTCTCAATGAGCTGTTATTTTTCCGAGTCATTCAAGGCATAGGCGGCGCCTTACTACTTCCTGTTGGCCGATTATCACTTTTAAAAATTATTCCTCGCACTCAATTTTTAGCTGCGATGAGTTTAATGAGTCTTGCGGGTTTACTCGGGCCTTTGGCTGGTCCAACTTTGGGCGGATGGTTAGTTGAAGTTGCAACTTGGCACTGGATCTTTCTTATCAATATTCCTATGGGCATACTTGGCATACTAATGACACTAAAAGTCATGCCAAATGTAAAAGAACCCTCAGTCAAAACATTCGATTTGGGTGGCTTCATCTTATTAGTCGTGGCCATGATTGGATGGTCTTTAGGGATCGAACATTTAGCCTCACCTGAATATTCAAAATGGTTTAGCATTTCATTATTAGTCGTCGGAATAATCGCAACACTATGGTATGCCTATCATTCACATACTCATCAAAATGCATTATTTCGTAGCCGACTCTTTAGAAACAAAATTTATGCGATTGGTATTTTAGGTAATTTCTTTGCTCGCTTTGGTGGTAATGCTTTACCTTTTGTTTTACCACTCATGCTACAAGTTGCTTTTGGTTTTGAACCCTTTATTGCAGGTCTAATGATGATTCCCTTAGTCTTGGGCTCATTATTTTCAAAGCCAATTGTCAGGCCTATTATTCAAAAAATTGGCTATCGACGTTTTTTACTCATCAACACAACATTAGTTGGGCTATGTATTGCCTCTTTTGCAATCATGACCGTCGATACTCCAACTTGGTTTAGAGCCTTGCACTTTTTCTTGTTTGGCACATTAAATTCACTGCAATTTGTTGGCATGAATACATTAACCTTGAAAGACTTGCCTCAACAAGATGCGAGTAGCGGTAATAGTTTCTTGTCGATGATCATGATGCTATCAATGAGTATTGGCGTGGCACTGGCAGGTACACTCATTAACGTATTTACCAATTATTATGGCCCAGCTCATGTAACCACTGCATTCCATGTCACTTTAATTTGCCTCGGTTGTATTAATGTCATTACTGCATTTATTTTCTGGCAAATTCCAAAGGATACGTCTGTTTAAGCGGTTGCATTTTTAGCATGGTTTCTCGCTCACGAATCACGCTATGATGTTTGTCTCAAATTTTTAATGAGTTTTGCATGACCAAACTGGCTAAAACCTTTTTCACAGCGCGGCACAATGCCTTAATTGGAGTTGGCTTGGCTTGTGTTATGGGAGTCTTGGCTTATTTTGGTCTCTTTTATCAGCAAAAAGCCGTTGCACAAGATTACCCAGTCCAAGGCTTTGATGTTTCTCACCATCAGGGTGATATTAACTGGAAAAAAATATCACCGGAAAAGTTCCAATTCGTCTATTTAAAAGCGACCGAAGGCGGGGATTATAAAGATCCAAAATTTCAAGAAAACTGGCTTAAAGCACGTGAACATGGTTTTCATGTAGGTGCTTATCACTTTTATCGTCTATGCCGTGATGGTAAAACGCAAGCTAATAACTTTATTGCGACTGTACCCAACAAAGCCGATGCCCTTCCTCCTGTTATCGATCTGGAATATGACGGTAACTGTATTAATGCACATACCAAAGAACAATTACTTAAAGAAATAGGCATCATGCATGATCGCTTAAAACAGCATTATGGCAAACAGCCTATTTTTTATATTTCTAAAACTTTTTATCACATTGTGTTAATAGGTAATTTTCCCAATACACCTCTTTGGGTCAGAGATTACGAAGGAAAACCTGAGCTGAAAGACAAAAGAAAATGGCTCTTTTGGCAGCATAGTAATCAAGGTAAAATTGAAGGCATGACAAAACCAGTAGACTTAAATGTTTATGAGGGTTCAGTCAAAGAATGGCATCATTTTTTACAGCAGCAAGGCATCGTGAAAGCACAATAATATGCGCAAAATCATTCATATCGATATGGATGCCTTCTATGCATCGGTCGAATTGCGAGAGCGTCCTGATCTAAAGCATCTTCCCGTCGTTATTTCTTCGCATCATCCGCGAGCTGTGATTGCTGCTGCCTCCTACCCTGCCCGTGAATTTGGTTTGCGTTCTGCCATGTCGATGAGTCAGGCAAGAAAACTATGTCCTCAAGTTGTCATTATTGAACCAAATTTTGAAAAATACCGTACGGTTTCCGCTCAAATTCACTCGATCTTTCAGCAATATACGCTACTTATTGAGCCTTTATCTTTAGATGAAGCTTATTTAGATGTCACTGAAAATCTAAAACAAATTGCGAGTGCAACTGAAGTTGCTATACACATTCGAGAAGATATTTTTAGATTAACTGGGCTTACTGCATCGGCTGGTGTAGCACCAAATAAGTTTTTGGCAAAAATTGCTTCCGACTGGAACAAACCTAATGGTTTATGTGTAATCAAACCTTCGCAAGTTGCTACTTTTATTCAAGACCTTCCGCTTAAAAAGATTCCAGGCGTGGGTAAAGTGACTCAGGAAAAATTGCAGCAGCTTCAGTTATATACTTTAGGTGACTTACAAAAAATTGAAGAATCCATTTTAGTTCACCATTTTGGCAAATACGGCCAACAGCTTTATTTATATGCACAAGGCATTGACCATAGACCCGTTCAAGCTGAAAGAGCTCGCCAACAAATTTCGAAAGAGACCACTTTCGATAGTGATTTTACTTTGGCTCAATGTCAGCCCTATTGGCAGGGATTAGCTGAAAAAGTCTGGCAAACCCTAGAGAAAAAACAGCTCAATGCACGTGGTGTGAATATCAAACTTAAACTTAAGAATTTTCAGACTTTACAACATAGTAAAAGCTTTAAAAGACCGATCCAGTCGCTACAGGACTTAATCCAAGTTTTATTTTTATTGTTAAATGAAATGCAGATACCCGAACATTTCCAGTTTCGCCTGATTGGTATAGGCGTTTATCAATTACAGACCCAAGCCGATGACTTCCAGCTTAACCTCTGGTGATTGATTAATTTTTACTCGAAAGAGCAACTTTTGAACAAAATAGGCTCCCTTTTACTCAAACTTTAGAGTAACCTAATCAACGCATATTCATTACCCATGTATTTGCAACATGCCAAAGCAACCTTTACTTTCGGCATAACGTCCTGTGATTGGCGTGACGACCAAATCCGAATATTGCAGGGCTCTTCTGATACATGGCTTAGTTATTCCTTCCTCACAATAATCTACTGAAATTCTTTTCTACTTGCTTGCACCGACCTAGCAACTCTTCATAAAATCAAAACTATTAAATAAAACCACTTTAGAGCATTTTTATGACGGTAAAGCGTTTACACGTTACTTCACGCTACTGCGAGGTTGCGATTTCAGGTAATTTGGTACACCTAGCTGGGCAACTCGCAGATGATACAAGCGCAGATGTCACAGGGCAGACTCAACAAACTTTAGATAATATTGACCGTCTATTGGCAGAAGCTGGAACAGATAAAACCCATATTCTTTCTGTCATGATTTTCCTAAAAGATATCGAAAAAGACTATGCAGCAATGAATGCCGTTTGGGATGCATGGATTAGCGAAGGACATCCACCTGCACGCACTTGCGTAGAATCAAAACTCTATGCACCAGATGTACTTGTAGAAATGACAGTGGTTGCGGTACTTCCATAGTTTTATACATATAAATCTAAATAAAAATGAGCAATATTTTTGTGATATTGCTCATTTTTTTAATAGTTTTAAAATCATTAATATCAGCATACTACCAAGATCTTCTTTAATGAATTCTCCTATCAATTGCTATAGTGAATAATTTTTAAGACTTCACAAAAGCATTTGACATTCTTTCTAGTTGTGGCGTTGCATGCAAAGTTGCTAGCTCTGATTCAGGACTTAATAAATCTCTTCTTAAATCATGATAATCAGGCACATCGCTATAATGCAGCACACGATAACCAGCCAATTGTAATAGACGACGTTCATATTGTTGATGCGCTCGGCGTAAACCGTTTTCCCCCAGAACAACGATTACAACTACCTGATAATTTTGGTCGAGTACAACAAAATCCGCTGCCATATTTTGGTATTTACGGCGAGTATGCGCATATTTTGTAGTTAAAAGTGCATCAAAAGATACATGTGCTAACACGGTAAATTTGGGTAAAACTGTTTGTAGTCGGGTTAAGGTCATTTGCTCATGACTGGTTAAAACTGCACGACGCTTTAAAGCGCTATCGTGTTGATTCCTTCGTGAAAGACTTTTCACAGCCATCACAACAGCCAAAAATAATAATAAGATCGTGATTAAATAGTACATGGGTCCAATCCTTTAGGTTTCTTATAATGATTTTGCTAGATCACACTTTGTTTTAATTGATAACGACACAGCCGTTTTTTAAAAGGTTCACTTAGTAATTTCACTTGTAGTTATCAAGTTTGGCTTAAATTTAGCCACCCTCACATTATTTATAATCATAGAGTCTACAACAATCAAGTGCAGCTCGTCAGATTTTTGCTATTTATCATTATTCGTTACGTTTTTTGTACTTTTAATCCTCAAAAATCTCATTATACGATTTAAATAGAGTCATAAAAAACAAAACAGGCTCTGTTTAAGAGCCTGTTTTATCATTATCCACGAGCTTTTGATTTTGGTTTACTTTTACCACCAAATGGTCTTTTCTCACCTGTTTCACGAGGAGGTAAACCAGTGTGCTGGGTTAGAACCTGTCCTTTTTGTGGACGTTTTTGCCCTGCTGCTGAACGAGATTGCCCGTGACCACGTTTAGCTGAATCGCCCGCTACAGAAGAGTTCTTCTTACGTGCAGATTTGTATTCCCCTTCTGTGCCTTTTGGCTGATAAGTTGGAATTAAATGCTGCTTCGAATTACCAATTAAATCGGCACGGCCCATTTCTTTTAAGGCTTCACGAAGTAATGGCCAGTTATTTGGATCATGATAACGTAAGAATGCCTTATGCAGACGACGGCGTTTCTCACCTTTTACAATATCAACTTTTTCAGTATAGCGAGCGACTTTAGCAAGCGGGTTTTTACCCGAATAATACATAGTTGTTGCAGTTGCCATTGGCGATGGATAGAACGTCTGTACCTGATCGGCACGGAAACCATTCTTTTTCAACCAAATTGCAAGGTGCATCATGTCATAATCTGAAGTACCCGGATGCGCAGCAATAAAGTAAGGAATTAAATATTGCTCTTTTCCTGCTTCTTTACTGAAACGGTCAAACATTTGCTTGAAACGATCATACGTACCAATACCCGGTTTCATCATCTTAGATAACGGGCCTTGTTCGGTATGTTCAGGAGCAATTTTTAAATAACCACCTACGTGGTGCTGTACCAGCTCTTTGACATATTCAGGGTTGAGTACCGCAAGGTCATAACGTAAACCTGAACCAATCAGAATTTTCTTCACACCTTTAATCGCACGTGCTTTACGATAAAGCTGTACTAAAGGCGCATGATCGGTATGTAAGTTTTGACAAACGCCTGGATATACACAAGAAGGTTTACGGCAGTTCTTCTCAATTTCTGGGTCTTTACAGTGCAAACGATACATGTTTGCTGTTGGACCACCTAAGTCTGAAATAATGCCGGTAAAGTTTGGTGCCGTATCACGGATTTTTTCAATCTCACGTAAAATTGAATCTTCCGAACGGTTTTGAATAATACGCCCTTCATGTTCTGTAATTGAACAGAATGTACAACCACCAAAACAGCCACGCATAATATTGACCGAGAATTTGATCATATCAAATGCAGGGAAACGCGCATCACCATAAGTAGGATGTGGCAAACGTGCATAAGGTAAATCAAATACATAATCCATTTCCTCAGTGGTTAGAGGAATTGGAGGTGGGTTAATCCACACATCACGTTCACCATGGCGTTGTACCAACGCACGAGCATTACCTGGATTAGTTTCAAGGTGCAAAATACGGTTTGCATGTGCGTAAAGCACTTGATCATTTGCCACTTCTTCAAAAGAAGGCAAGCGAATAACCGCCAACTCTCGTGGTGGCAATTTGTGTTTAATTGCTTTTGACGGTGCCGGCTTTAATTGAACGATTTGAGTGTCGTCATCGAGTTTGTCGCCTTCACGCACAATCGGATTTGCAACAATCTCTTTTTGGAAATTTTGATACTGAGCTAAAGAGTTACCCTTTTCTTTTTCAACCTCACAGCCATCAATATCTTCTGTCATGACATATGGGTTAATAATTGGATCAACACGCCCAACCGTATCTACATCATTACTCGCAACTTCAACAAACTTTGCTTTTGATGCTTTGTTATGTTTATTAATAATAAATGCTGTACCGCGAACATCAGTAATCTCGTGGATTTTCTCACCTTTAGCCAAACGATGCATCACATCAATAATGGCACGCTCACCATTACCATACATGAGCAAATCGGCTTTTGAATCCATTAAAATTGAACGACGGACTTTATCTGACCAATAATCGTAGTGTGCGATACGACGTAAACTGCCTTCAATACCACCTAATAACACAGGTACGTCTGGGAATGCTTCACGACAACGTTGGCAATATACTGTTGCTGCGCGGTCAGGACGTTTATTTGGTTCATTGTTTGGAGAATAAGCATCATCCGAACGGATTTTACGATCTGCCGTATAACGGTTAATCATCGAATCCATATTACCTGCGGTTACACCCCAAGCAATCGTTGGCTTACCTAAAACGCGGAAGCTTTCAACATTGGTCCAGTCTGGCTGCGCAATAATTCCGACACGGAAACCTTGTGCTTCAAGTACACGTCCAATCACACCCGATACAAACGATGGATGGTCGATATACGCATCGCCACAAACCAAAATAAAGTCACACGCATCCCAGCCGAGTTGATCCATTTCTTCTCGTGACATCGGCAAAAATGGTGCGGGTTCAAAACACGACGCCCAATATTTGTCGTAATCAAACAGCGCTTTGGGCGCAGTCTGCATGGTGTAGGCAGTAGACATGGCTTGCGAATCTCGGCTAGCAAATGGAGGAGAGACATCTAAAGATGAAAGCCGATCATTTTAACATGAATTTCATTCATTTTCCCTGTTTATAAAACATGCGAAAACAACACTATAGAAATTAATTTGATTAAACTTTACTCAACATTTTATTCTTGGAATAAATACGGCGGACCAAAATCCGCCGCAGTTTTAATTTTTATTTATAGAGCTTAGAACAAAGCTTTTGGCAAACGAATCTGAATAATCTCGTTATCATCAGCCAGTTTTGCGTTACGTCCTGTTGAACCAGGGAAATTATTATCATTGAAAACAGTAAGTGTCGTACCATTTTCAATAATCACATCTTCAATGGTTTCAAATGGGAAAGCAAAAACCTGTCCCGTACCAATATCCCCTGCTCTAGCTGTGCCATACAACATATTCGGGTTAGCAATTTTAATTAAATCGACTAAATCTTCACGGCTAACTAGTTGACCTGACTCATTTAATTTAATACGAATTAATTTTTTATAGCCGCCTAAATTATTCTGAGTTGCATCACGTTCAATAATAATACCTTCTTTATCATTAAAGAGTTGGAAGTCACCAATATTGGTTGCTTTACTGTCTAACTGGAACCAATAATATTTCCCTGTATACGCTTTTTTCTTCAGGTCGAATTGCGAAATCAGCAACTGTCTTTCTGTTTCTCGAATTGATTTAATTGGCTTTTCTATAAGAGGGTAAAGATACTGCCCATCTGGCGAAATCGCCATTCCTTCAAAACCACCACTTTGTTGAACTAGAGGTTCTACAAAATTAATTTGTGCTTTATTAAACTGATTTTGTGGTGAACGTAATTCTTGAGTCGGATTTAACGGATTTGGCAGAGCAATCGGTGCATCTAATAACACGCCATCTGCTGAAAAATGAAGTAAATAAGGTCCAAACTCATCTCCAATCCAATAAGTCCCATCACTAGTGCGTTGCATTGACTCTGGATCAAAATCAGCACCCGTTAATAAACGCTCAGCTGTATCACCATTGACAATATTAAATGGAATTAATTTGTTCGGATCACGCAGTTGGATAAAGCTTTGTACAGTAACTTGGCTCGTGCCTTTAGCTTTAGTTTTGAAATCAGGCTTTATTTTATAAATACGAAGTAAAAAGTCTGCTGAATTATCTTGAGTTCCAAAACCGTTATCGGCCATTGCCATATAACTGCCATCTTCATTTTTTAATGCAGCAGAAAAGCCTTGTACAGGTTGACCTTTAAATGGAGGATAAATTCCATTTGCACCTTTCACATATGCACCAGAGTCTGGACCAGCAGCATAAGTTTCTACAGGTAATTTAGCAAAAGAAATTAAGGTTGGTTCGGTAACGTTTTCAGTAGGTGAAGTTTGTTCTTGGCCGTTATCATCATTACATGCCGCCAATCCTAAACTAGCGCAGCATAATAATACCGCTAATGTTTTTTTGCTCATGGTTTTATACAGTTGGTAAAAAATTAAGCAAATTTAATCAAGCTTATATGAAGTTTTTACTTCAAAAAGATGAAATCTTTATGGCGAAAATATGACAAGATCAACTATTTAATAAATCCTCAAAAATTCGACCTCTTCGCTAAGAACTGATTAAAGTTTTGTTGGCTGATATTCTCCAGCAATTGCTGCTTTTAAAAATTTTTGGAAAGTTGGACATTCCATATGATTTTCAGCAGGACATACAGCAGCGTGTTCTAATCCTTGGCTGATAAAATGCAATCTTTTTGCCATTTGCTCTAATTGTTCAGCTTTATTTTTTAGTTTTTGCCGATCAAGATCAGGTTTACCATCTTGCCCAAACATTGTTGCGATTTCATTTAAAGAAAAGCCTGCGGCACGACCTAAAGAGATTAATGCCAATTGATCAATGACCTGCTTACCATATTGTCGACGTAAGCCTTGCCGCCCTATCGATTTAATTAATCCCTTCTCTTCATAAAAACGTAGTGTAGCCGTTGTGACTTTTGCCTTTTTAGCAACTTCACCAATATCCATAATAACCTCTTGACTTCAAGTGAACTTGAACTTGCACAATAAATTTATCACGTTTCATACGTATAAAAGCAAGGTGTAAAAATGAATACCTCTACGTTGTTCTTTCAAGCTTTATGTCTTGGTATTGGTGCAACTATATTTATGGATATCTGGCTGTTCATATTAAAGATATTCAAAATTCCGACCTTAAATTTTTCTTTTCTCGGACGCTGGGTCGGCTGGATATTTCAAGGGAAAGTCATCCATCAATCTATAGCACAAAGCCCTCAAATTAAGGGTGAATATTTATTGGGCTGGATTGCTCACTATAGTGTCGGACTAATCTTTTCATTTAGCTTTCTTTTCATTGTTGGCTCAGATTGGCTTAGCCATCCTCAATTTTATTCAGCACTTCTGTTTGGTGTAGTCACCGTTCTCATTCCATTTTTTATTATGCAACCTGCGATGGGTAGTGGTTTTGCTTCTTCAAAAACCCCGCATCCTTTTCTGAACTGCCTAAAAAGTTTGATGAACCATAGTGTTTTTGGTTGTGGCTTATATCTCACTGCAAAACTATTTCAAATTTAAATAAAGAGGAGACTACTCATGAAAACTATTGCCATCATTTACCATAGCCGCCAAGGCCACACCCAATTTATTGCTCAGCAAATTCAAACTGGTATTTTGAGCCAGAAAAATATGAAAGCAGATTTACTCAATACTGAAGATATTATCAACAGCCCAGAAATTCTCATCCAATATGACGGCTTAATTTGGGGATCCCCCACTTATTTAGGTGGTGTATCTTCCAAATTAAAACAACTCATGGATGCAACTGGTCCATTATGGAAAAAACAAAGTTTTAAAGGAAAATTAGCGGCTGGATTTACCGTTTCCTCCCTTCCTGCTGGTGATAAACAATCGACGTTAATTTCGATTTTCACCTTTTGTATGCAACACGGCATGTTATGGGTCGGTAATCCAATCATGCCTGAACAGCACCAAGGCATTCCTTATACGCAAGCAGCCAATCGTCTTGG
This sequence comes from Acinetobacter pittii, assembly GCF_034064985.1. NCBI lineage: Bacteria > Pseudomonadati > Pseudomonadota > Gammaproteobacteria > Moraxellales > Moraxellaceae > Acinetobacter > Acinetobacter pittii. Next base: position 3,671,567 of record NZ_CP139249.1, read on the forward strand.
TTCATGGTCAGGCTTAATGGCTCAAGCTGAACATGGCAGTAAGGCAGATGGTTTTGATGAAGGAGATATTAAAACTGCTCAACAATTTGGAGAAAATTTTGCATTGACCTTAAATGCTTATCAAGGAATATAAGGCCATGAAAGCACAGAAACTTTTATTTCTCTTAATTTAATCAGGAATGATGTCTTTGATAGTTTCAGGTATTTCAACTTTCAAGGCTGTAGGGCTAAATCATCACTTTGTTTCATTATGGTTATCGGCTTGGATCATTGCATGGATATTAGCTTTCCAAAGTGTATTGATTTGTGCTCCTATAGCCCAGAAATTAGTCGACATCATATTTAAGAAAGTTGAAAAAATACGCCTGTAAGTTAAAACGTACAAAACTTGCGGTGATTTGCGGATATTCAGCTTTAGTATTTTTTTATAATATATGAAGCATAGAGAGACAGGATGTCTCATTGAAGAAGAATAAGAACGCAGGAAGCGGTAGTTGACAGGAGTTAGCTACATAAAGCTGAATACGAAGAAACCTCGACAGGATGTCGGGGTTTTTTCATTTCAATTATACAAAATTCTTACTTTATAGATGTGCTGAGCAACAGAACTTATATTGATCTGATAAGTACGGCTGAATACCATCATTTCATTTGAAATTTGATTATTGGTTTTGTATTTTGCTTACCTCATCTTTAGCTCAAGATCATTTTGAACCATCAGAATTACACCGCCTTAGCCTCAAATTTTTTATTATTGCATTGATGACAATAATGACAGGGTGTACAAGCTTAGAACCTAACAGTGGCTCATTTTCTTGGCGCTCCAATAAACTCTCGTCTGGCTTACAAAAAGCTTATTCTGTTCCAGCGAGTACAGCCAATCGGCTATCTCCAATGATTATTCAAAGTGCTGACCAATATAATGTCCCCCCTCTTTTACTCGCAGCAGTCATCAGGCAAGAGTCTAGTTACAATAGTAATGCTCGCTCTCCTACTGGTGCTGTCGGTTTAACTCAAATTATTCCGAGTTATTGGCAACAAACTTGTGCTGGGAATTTGTATGATGAACCTACTAATATCCAATGTGGGGCTTATATTTTGAATCACTATTATCAGTCAGCTGATAGTTGGTTCAAAGCAACAGCTTATTATAATGTGGGACCGACTGGATATGAGCGAAGCTTCTGGACCCGACACAAAGCAAAAAAATATGCTCGATCTGTGAAACGTCATCAGAAAACTTTAAGAAGTGCATTATAAATTAAGTTCGAATAAAAAAGCCCATCTATTAATGGGCTTTTTTATATAGTTAATTTTATTCGTCAAATAAACCTTCAAATAAAACAGAAGATAAATAACGTTCCCCGCTATCAGGAAGAATAACAACTATTGTTTTATCAGTATTTTCAGGACGCTCTGCAATTTTGGCTGCAGCAGCCAAGGCAGCTCCACTTGAGATACCTACCAAAATACCTTCTTGAGTTGCACAGTTTCTTGCCCATTGAATTGCTTCTTCACTACTCACTGGTAAGACTTCATCAACCAAATCTAAATCAAGATTTTTTGGAATAAAATTTGCACCAATCCCCTGAATTTTATGAGGTGCAGGCGTAATAATTTCACCATTTTTGGTTTGAGTAATAATTGGAGACTCAGCAGGTTCAACTGCTACTGAGTACAATGGCTTATTTTGGACCTGTTCAAAATAACGAGAAATACCCGTTATCGTACCTCCAGTACCTACGCCAGCAACTAAAATATCAACCTGCCCACCTGTTGCTTGCCAAATTTCTGGGCCAGTTGTGTCCACATGAATTTGTGGATTGGCTGGGTTTTCGAACTGTTGAGGTAAGAAATAAACATCTGGTTGCTCAGTTGCTAATCGTACCGCTTCATCAACCGCACCTTTCATCCCTTTCGCCGGTTCAGTTAGAACTAAATTAGCACCTAAAGCTTTTAATACTTTTCTACGTTCAAGACTCATGCTGGCTGGCATAGTCAAAGTAATGGGATAACCCTTCGCTGCTGCAACAAAAGCCAATGCAATCCCTGTATTACCACTAGTTGGTTCAACAATATGCATACCTTCTTTCAACACACCTCTTTTTTCTGCATCTGCAATAAGTGCAGCCCCAATACGGCATTTCACAGAAAAGGCAGGATTACGACTTTCTACTTTCGCTAATACAGTTGCACCAGTTTTAATTAAACGGTTGATACGAACTAAAGGCGTATTACCAATAGCTTCTGCATTATTTGAATAAACTGCGATACCTAAATTATTGGGTGTTGGAAATTGCTGATCGGTAGACATGTTATATCCTTATTAAATTTGGAATGCTTCTGAATCATTATAGACCTGTCAAATAAACAGAAAAGTAGTAAATATAAAGTTTAGAAAAATTTATACTTATTAAGTTAATTAAGTATAAATTTTTATTTTTTATCTACATAAAAGTATCTGCAATTAATTATTTGATATAACTAGAATTTTTATATTTTAATGCACCATTTTCTAATATTAATTTAGATTTCGTTACGCTATTACTTGCAACCACTTCTTTATAATTTCCTCTTTCTAACAAAAACTTAGTTTCACTTTCTAACACCACTTCTGCTGACTGCTTATTTTCAGATATATAAAGTGACTTGATCTTAGCATTATGGAGGATTTTGGAAGCATTCATAAAAGTTATAATTACTCCTTCTTTATAATCTTCCTTAGTAAGAGGAGTACCATCCTTCTTTGCACCCGAAAAATCTTCTGACAACAACTCCATAAAATTCATTATTTCCTTGTTTTGAACTGATTGTTTTTCTTTTTCTAAAAGATTTAAAACCAATTGTTCATCGATATATTCAGCTGGATAACTATTAAAAGCTAAACAAGCAAATAAAAAGGCTATTATTCTCATAAAATACCTAAATTCAAATCACAAAAAGAAATTAAGATATTATTTCTTCATATTCTGCTTATTTTTTCACCTTTTAGATTAAATTACTATATGGGATCAGCGTACTTATTTAGATTTTTAATTATTTTTCTGATAATAAAAAAACACCCCCATTCATTGGAACGGGGGTGTTTAGAATAATGAGCTGGCGATGACTTACTCTCACATGGGTAACCCCACACTACCATCAGCGCTAAGAGGTTTCACTTCTGAGTTCGGGAAGGGATCAGGTGGTTCACTCTTGCTATGGTCGCCAGCACAACTGTTTATGGATACTTGCTTCGTTTTATTCACTGTGTGATACGTTGCGTTTTCCAAATCTTTACAGACGGGCTGATTGAATCTGATTTTGTTCATTTTAGCTAAGCGTTTAACTAAATCAAGTTGCTTTGCATGTTTATGAATCGATTGATGCTTCACATACAACTGCTTGGGTGTTGTATAGTCAAGCCTCACGAGCAATTAGTATTGGTCAGCTTCACATATCACTATGCTTCCACATCCAACCTATCAACGTCCTAGTCTCGAACGGCTCTTTAGAGGAATAAATTCCTAGGGAAATCTTATCTTGAGGTAGGCTTCCCGCTTAGATGCTTTCAGCGGTTATCCCTTCCGAACATAGCTACCCGGCGATGCGACTGGCGTCACAACCGGTACACCAGAGGTTCGTCCACTCTGGTCCTCTCGTACTAGGAGCAGATCCTCTCAAATTTCCAGCGCCCACGGTAGATAGGGACCGAACTGTCTCACGACGTTCTAAACCCAGCTCGCGTACCTCTTTAAATGGCGAACAGCCATACCCTTGGGACCTGCTTCAGCCCCAGGATGAGATGAGCCGACATCGAGGTGCCAAACACCGCCGTCGATATGAACTCTTGGGCGGTATCAGCCTGTTATCCCCAGAGTACCTTTTATCCGTTGAGCGATGGCCCTTCCATACAGAACCACCGGATCACTAAGACCTACTTTCGTACCTGCTCGACTTGTGGGTCTCGCAGTTAAGCGCGCTTTTGCCTTTATACTCTACGCGTGATTTCCGACCACGCTGAGCGCACCTTCGTACTCCTCCGTTACTCTTTAGGAGGAGACCGCCCCAGTCAAACTACCCACCAGACACGGTCCTCGTCCCGGATAACGGGACAGAGTTAGAACCTCAACATTACCAGGGTGGTATTTCAAGGACGGCTCCATTGGAACTAGCGTTCCAACTTCAAAGCCTCCCACCTATCCTACACAAGTAAGGTCAAAGTTCAGTGTCAAGCTGCAGTAAAGGTTCACGGGGTCTTTCCGTCTAGCCGCGGGTACACTGCATCTTCACAGCGATTTCGATTTCACTGAGCCTCTGCTGGAGACAGCGCCGCCATCATTATGCCATTCGTGCAGGTCGGAACTTACCCGACAAGGAATTTCGCTACCTTAGGACCGTTATAGTTACGGCCGCCGTTTACTGGGGCTTCGATCAAGAGCTTCGCTTACGCTAACCCCATCAATTAACCTTCCAGCACCGGGCAGGCATCACACCCTATACGTCCACTTTCGTGTTTGCAGAGTGCTATGTTTTTAATAAACAGTTGCAGCGGCCTGGTTTCTGCGGCTGTCGTCAGCTCAGGAAGCAAGTTCCATCACCAACAACAGCGTACCTTCTCCCGAAGTTACGGTACCATTTTGCCTAGTTCCTTCAGCAGAGTTCTCTCAAGCGCCTTGGTCTACTCGACCTGACCACCTGTGTCGGTTTCGGGTACGATTCCTGTGTAACTGAAGCTTAGAGACTTTTCCTGGAAGCATGGTATCAGCCACTTCACTGTACAAGTACAGCTTGCTATCGGATCTCAGTATAGAGTACCCCGGATTTGCCTAAGATACATACCTACATCCTTCCACCTGGACAACCAACGCCAGGCTGACTTAACCTTCTCCGTCCTCTCATCGCATTACACAGAAGTATTGGAATATTAACCAATTTCCCATCGACTACGCCTTTCGGCCTCGCCTTAGGGGTCGACTCACCCAGCCCCGATTAACGTTGGACTGGAACCCTTGGTCTTTCGGCGAACGGGTTTTTCACCCGTTTTGTCGTTACTCACGTCAGCATTCGCACTTCTGATACCTCCAGCATACTTCTCAATACACCTTCATCGGCTTACAGAACGCTCCCCTACCACTTGACTAATGTCAAATCCGCAGCTTCGGCACATAGTTTTAGCCCCGTTACATCTTCCGCGCAGGCCGACTCGACTAGTGAGCTATTACGCTTTCTTTAAAGGGTGGCTGCTTCTAAGCCAACCTCCTAGCTGTCTATGCCTTCCCACATCGTTTCCCACTTAACTATGATTTTGGGGCCTTAGCTGGCGGTCTGGATTGTTTTCCTCTTGACTACGGACGTTAGCACCCGCAGTCTGTCTCCCGGATAGTACTCATAGGTATTCGGAGTTTGCATCGGTTTGGTAAGTCGGGATGACCCCCTAGCCGAAACAGTGCTCTACCCCCTATGGTATTCGTCCGAGGCGCTACCTAAATAGCTTTCGGGGAGAACCAGCTATCACCAGGCTTGATTAGCCTTTCACCCCTATCCACAAGTCATCCCCTGGCTTTTCAACGACAGTGGGTTCGGTCCTCCAGTTAGTGTTACCCAACCTTCAACCTGCTCATGGATAGATCGCCTGGTTTCGGGTCTATACCCAGCAACTAAACGCCCTATTAAGACTCGGTTTCCCTACGGCTCCCCTATACGGTTAACCTTGCTACTGAATATAAGTCGCTGACCCATTATACAAAAGGTACGCAGTCACACCACGAAGGTGCTCCCACTGCTTGTATGCATGCGGTTTCAGGATCTATTTCACTCCCCTCACAGGGGTTCTTTTCGCCTTTCCCTCACGGTACTGGTTCACTATCGGTCAGTCAGGAGTATTTAGCCTTGGAGGATGGTCCCCCCATATTCAGACAAGGTTTCACGTGCCTCGCCCTACTCGTCATCATTATGTGTGCCCTTTCGTGTACGGGAATATCACCCTCTACGTTCGCACTTCCCAGAGCGTTCCACTAAAACACACATAACTTAATGGGCTGATCCCCGTTCGCTCGCCGCTACTGAGGGAATCTCAATTGATTTCTTTTCCTAAGGGTACTGAGATGTTTCACTTCCCCTCGTTCGCCTTGCAACACTATGTATTCATGTTGCAATACCTACCTTAAAGTAGGTGGGTTCCCCCATTCAGAAATCTCCGGATCAAAGGATATTTGCCGCCTCCCCGGAGCTTTTCGCAGGCTATCACGTCTTTCATCGCCTCTGACTGCCAAGGCATCCACCACATGCACTTAATTACTTGACTATACAACCCCAAACAGTCGTCAACACCTACAAGTGAGTGTTGTCCGTGCGATTCTTCATCGCTACTATCTGTTGTCTGTGTACTTAAACACTGTACAGCTTCAATCTAAATTCATATACCAAAACGCTTGATTCAGTTAATTTGCTAGTTCTCAATCAACTCCAAGATCAGAATTACTTCCTCTCTTTTTGTTATTGAGTGAACAATTTATTTCAGACTCAATTTTGCCAATCTGTTAATGAATAAACATGCCTTCGTCAGGTCATGCTTAATACCGTGATACTTAAATCACAGAAGTTAATAAACCAAGATCTTAAAATCTCTATTTACTAATTTCTGTAATCCGAACTTCTCTTAAGTTCTGGTGGAGACTAGGAGAGTCGAACTCCTGACCTCCTGCGTGCAAAGCAGGCGCTCTACCAACTAAGCTAAGTCCCCAGCTTACATCATCAGTCATGTATCTTTTATCTATAACTTCAACTAGTCAAAGTCATGGTGGGTCTGACAAGACTTGAACTTGTGACCCCACGCTTATCAAGCGTGTGCTCTAACCAACTGAGCTACAGACCCTCAGATACATCTATGAAGAACAACTTGTTGTGGATTCTTACCAATCGTCAATCTTTCGTTAAGGAGGTGATCCAGCCGCAGGTTCCCCTACGGCTACCTTGTTACGACTTCACCCCAGTCATCGGCCACACCGTGGTAACCGCCCTCTTTGCAGTTAGGCTAGCTACTTCTGGTGCAACAAACTCCCATGGTGTGACGGGCGGTGTGTACAAGGCCCGGGAACGTATTCACCGCGGCATTCTGATCCGCGATTACTAGCGATTCCGACTTCATGGAGTCGAGTTGCAGACTCCAATCCGGACTACGATCGGCTTTTTGAGATTAGCATCCTATCGCTAGGTAGCAACCCTTTGTACCGACCATTGTAGCACGTGTGTAGCCCTGGCCGTAAGGGCCATGATGACTTGACGTCGTCCCCGCCTTCCTCCAGTTTGTCACTGGCAGTATCCTTAAAGTTCCCGACATTACTCGCTGGCAAATAAGGAAAAGGGTTGCGCTCGTTGCGGGACTTAACCCAACATCTCACGACACGAGCTGACGACAGCCATGCAGCACCTGTATGTAAGTTCCCGAAGGCACCAATCCATCTCTGGAAAGTTCTTACTATGTCAAGGCCAGGTAAGGTTCTTCGCGTTGCATCGAATTAAACCACATGCTCCACCGCTTGTGCGGGCCCCCGTCAATTCATTTGAGTTTTAGTCTTGCGACCGTACTCCCCAGGCGGTCTACTTATCGCGTTAGCTGCGCCACTAAAGCCTCAAAGGCCCCAACGGCTAGTAGACATCGTTTACGGCATGGACTACCAGGGTATCTAATCCTGTTTGCTCCCCATGCTTTCGCACCTCAGCGTCAGTGTTAGGCCAGATGGCTGCCTTCGCCATCGGTATTCCTCCAGATCTCTACGCATTTCACCGCTACACCTGGAATTCTACCATCCTCTCCCACACTCTAGCTAACCAGTATCGAATGCAATTCCCAAGTTAAGCTCGGGGATTTCACATTTGACTTAATTAGCCGCCTACGCGCGCTTTACGCCCAGTAAATCCGATTAACGCTTGCACCCTCTGTATTACCGCGGCTGCTGGCACAGAGTTAGCCGGTGCTTATTCTGCGAGTAACGTCCACTATCTCTAGGTATTAACTAAAGTAGCCTCCTCCTCGCTTAAAGTGCTTTACAACCATAAGGCCTTCTTCACACACGCGGCATGGCTGGATCAGGCTTGCGCCCATTGTCCAATATTCCCCACTGCTGCCTCCCGTAGGAGTCTGGGCCGTGTCTCAGTCCCAGTGTGGCGGATCATCCTCTCAGACCCGCTACAGATCGTCGCCTTGGTAGGCCTTTACCCCACCAACTAGCTAATCCGACTTAGGCTCATCTATTAGCGCAAGGTCCGAAGATCCCCTGCTTTCTCCCGTAGGACGTATGCGGTATTAGCATTCCTTTCGAAATGTTGTCCCCCACTAATAGGCAGATTCCTAAGCATTACTCACCCGTCCGCCGCTAAGATCAGTAGCAAGCTACCTCTCTCCGCTCGACTTGCATGTGTTAAGCCTGCCGCCAGCGTTCAATCTGAGCCATGATCAAACTCTTCAGTTAAAATCATTTTGCACCTTATTAAAGACAAGGTGCCAATTCTGGCTCATCAATTACTGACTTAAATTTCGCTCAAATAAACTTCGAGTAATTTAAACCAATCAATCAATGAAAATTATTTCGATTAATCAATCAGTAAAAATCCACACAAGTTGTTCTTCAATTCTCTTAATGATCTTCTTCCTGGTTCGTCACCAGCAAGCTAGGTCGGCTATATTACTCTTAATCTCTTAAAAGTCAACAGGTAATTTCGATATTTTTAAAACTTATTCTCAAAACCAACTTACCATCAAATTCATCACTTAAAGCAACCAATCTAATCACAAGTAACTGTTTTTCAACAAGTTTCTATCTGCATCACCGCCGATGGATGTGCATTATAGACCATCTCATTCCCTTTGCAAGCGAAAATTAAAAATTAATGACTTGAGCGTTTACTTTTAAACCACAACACACATTAAACTATTGTTTTATATTAATAATTATTTTAATTTTTTATTTTTGACTTAAATAAGCCAGTATCATGCTCGATAATTCTCGCTTAAGTTGTTGTTCTGAGATAAGAAAATTGTTCTGGCTTACATAACGCATCATCGTAAAAAGCGTACTATTAATAATTACAAAGGATTTATACTTTACCTGTTCGAAGTCCCACTGATGAGGATTTCTACTGAATGTATATAGCCCTACTTCAAAAAAATGCTTTTCTAAAATCTGAGCAGCTTGCGAATGACTATAGTCATGCCAGTGTTTCAGCACTTCTATAAAAAAGCCTTGATCAGCTTTTAATGCATTAAATCCCAACTCTATTGCTAAGGGAATGAGCAGCTCTAAAGGAATATTTCCTTGTCGCACAACTAATTCTTTAAGTTGCAGCCCCAGCAATTCGCTTTTACGGCGCAATAGTTCTTCTATGATTTGATCTTTATTCTCAAAGTATTGGTAAATCGACCCAACACTTACTCCAGATTTCTCTGCAATTTTAGGCGTCGTCGTATGTAGTAATCCATACTGGGCGATACACTGCTGTGTCGCCTCTAAAATATGGTCAACAATAATTTTTGAACGCTGTTGCTGTGGGGCTTTTCTCATCGTTTTTATTCGTTAAATGCGAATTGAATGCGAATAATTATTCATATTAGCCTATTTATTATTCAGTTCAATAAGTAAGTAACGATATGCAAATGATTAGCCCGACTCGACTTGCTTCTTTTAATGACATGCAAGACAGCAATTTTTTTACTCAGTTTTTAAATATCTGTTGTGAAAAACCTGTACAACCAAACTATACGGAATATATGTCTTTACAACATGCTCTTTATGAAGGGGATATTGAAATGGATAAGGTGATTGATTGGGTTATGCAAAATCCCAAAGATCACCGCATGATTTTTGAGAAGATATTATTTCAAGGCCGCGATAATCTATCTGAGCGTATACCTACTGAGTTAGAAAATTTCTTTAATTACATTGAGCAAAAGCCTGAATGGTTAGATCAGCGTCAAATTGATGAGGCTGTTAAATTTACTCATCGTTTAGGAATAAATAATGGTTTTATTCTTAGAGATTTATCCTTAATGGCGGGATATTTATATCCAGGATTTAATCAGCCGCTAATTTTAACGGGTGCATTAAAGAAACAGGCAGGTACTCATTTAGCTGAAACCACTAAATGGTGGGTTGATATTACTGAACCTCAAGGACTTGAGCGTCTAAGCGCAGGTTTTACATCAACGATTTATGTTCGCTTTATTCATACACTCGTTCGCCGACAATTAAAAAAGTCTGATCGTTGGGATAGTGAAGTTTGGGGAATTCCACTTAATCAATTTGATTTAGCCATGACTAATTTGGCTTTTAGCAGTGTAGTTTTACTCGGTATTAGGGCTTTAGGTGTATGGCCGACCAAACAAGAAGCCAAGAGTTTTCTACATTTTTGGCGTTATGTTGGCTGGTTGATGGGTATTGATGAAAAATGGCTTATTCAATCTGAATCTGAGGGTTGGAGGTTACTTTACTGGATGCAGTTTGCTCACCCTCGCTCCGATCACAGCAGTATTGAATTAGGATTGAGCTTGTCGAAAGAACCTTTTGACAGAAAATATCTGCATTTACGCTCTTTACAGCAGAAGCTTGCTTATCGACAACATTTAGAACTTACCCAATTTTTTATTGGTAAGAAAAGAATGAAACTACTCGGATTGCCTCGGCAGTCTGCCTCATGGTTTGCTTATTATTTAATTGTGCGTAATTTACTACTTTATAATGGCGCAAAGCTTTCACCAAAAGTTGAAAAGTTTTTATCTAAATCAGGCCGTAATATACAAAAACTTGGCTTAACGCTTTATCAGAATCAAGGTAAAGCAAAAACCTTAGCAAGTATGCATCAATAATTCTGGAATCTAAAAAAGCAAAAAATGGAAGCCTGTTATCCAGACTTCCTTTTTCAAATATTAAGGCGCTTATTGAGCTGATGAACTGTGCATTTCAGCGTGATTCATTTGCTCGTGTGACTCTACCATCTGCTTCTTTTTTTGACTTGGCATGTAGTCAGGCTCATTGTTGATGGCCAAGTAAAAAATAATCATAAACAATACACTCAAGATAGAAGCCACAATAAGTAACTTCCATCCCCACCAAGACTGTTCAGGCGATAATTTATTAGTCATTTCATTTCTCTCATTAAATTAATAATTTCAGTTCTTTAATTCGCTAAAGCTTATTAAAACTTCATGCTCATACGAACCCAGTAATTTCTTCCGATATTGTTAAACTGCTCTTCGCTCGCAAATCCAAAGCCTGCACTACCCGCTTTATTTAAGTGTTCGGTATAGGTCTTATCTAATACGTTATCAATGCCAACAGAGACATCAATATCTTTACGAAGGTTGTAACTTCCGTTTAAAGAAAGTGTTGAGAAACCTTTACTTGGTTTTAGGTCATATCCCACGATATTACCTTGATGTAGACTCACACGGTTTTGCTCAGCAACAGCTCGCCATAACAGACCTAAGTTATATTTGTCAGCCACATAGCGAATATTTAAACGACCTTCTAAAGGTGAAATTTGAGGTAGAGGTTTGTCATCTGTGGTGTTTTTGCCCCACGCATACATCGCACTCAAATCTGCCTGAATACGGTCAGTGAATTGGTACCCAATACCCGCTTCCGCACCAGCAATGGTTGCATCAACATTTTTAGCACCCGCAGTAATCCCATGGCTCATACCATGTCCATCTATTCCAGTACTTGGGTGATGGTGATAACTCATTAAAATGTAATCATCTACTAAACCTGCGTAAGCAGAAGCCCATGTACTTAAAGCTCCATGTTGCTGCTGGAAGCCCATATCTAACTGTAATGTTTTCTCAGGATTCACACCGTTAAAAGTATTGGTTGAGCCAGCATTACCATGTATAGGCGAGAAAAGCTCCCAATAATCAGGCATACGCTCTACATAACCTAAACCGATATAGCTTTTTAGCTCATGCTCAGGATGTTGATTTTCCCAGCGAACAAATGCGCTCGGTAAAGTCTTTTCAAGCTTCGTATTAAAATCTTTTGATTTGGCGCGTTCGTCTTCAACTGTGACTCGATCTAAACGCACACCTGTGACCAGTTTGTTGAAATCGTTCCATTGATAGCCGAGTTCACCAAAAGCTCCGTATGAATGAAAGATCATATCCGTTACGCGAGGTTGGTTGAGGTAGTTACTCCTCATACTACTGCGTGAGCTGTGTTTATTATTTTGAGTATCTACACCCGATATAAAGCTCCATTGACTCCACTCATTAGTCATCGCTAAACGTGCGTTCAATGTACGGCGTGCAACATTTGATGCCATTGGCATGGACATACCATCTTGTGGATTAAATTCACGCAAACTAAAGTTATCCATAATATGGTCGTTATAGCTGTAGTTCACCTGCCCTTCAATTTTCTTAATGACATCAGTGATATTTTTCTTTTCGAATCGCAGACCTAAGCTTTCACGCGCAAACTGAGATCCGTCCATTGAACGTCCAGCATAAAGCGATTCACCATCAGATTTTCCACCAGTGAGTTCGAACCACGTGTTTTCATCCGGAGTAAAGCCAAGTGCTATATCAGCATTCCACTTTTTCCATGCTGAGGGCACGGTATTGCCATCACCATCTTGATAACTATTCGATTCTGAACGGTTGGCATTTAAACGAATATATTTTTTCTCATCACCCAATGCCGCTTCAACATTATGATCAATACGTCCATATGAACCTAATAAGACACTCGCTTGTCCGCGATAAGGTTTTTCAGAGGTGAGTTTCTCAGGCTGACGTTCAAAAAGGACTGTTGCTGCCGAACCTGTATTGGCATATTGAACCGTTTGTGGACCTTTAATTACAGAAATACGATCATAGCTTTCTGGTGAAATGTAGGAAGTTGGAGCATCCATACGGTTTGGGCATGCACCTAAATTTTCAGTTCCATCAGTTAGAATTTTGATGCGTGAACCAAACATACCTCGGAATGTCACATCACCATTCGTTCCCCCACTTTGTATTGAGTTAAAACCCATAATACTTTGTAGATAGTCTGCACCATCTGTAGCAGGCACTGGCTGAATTGGCTGTTTCGGATCTGCATGTACAATCAGACCATTTGCATCGTTGCCTTGTTGTGCTGTAACAACAATAGGCGCTAATGAGTGAAGCGCTTTGGTATCGGCATCATTTTTTTCTGGATTAGCAAAAACTAGCCCCGAATGAGAGACAGCAAACATCGCAACCCATAAAGGTTGTAGTAAAAATTTAGAATGTGGCATTTTTATACGCTCTAAAACATAAATAAAGTGATATCGAAGTCAGTTAAGACCCCAACAAAAAATTGCTTTTATTTATGCAAATAGAGGTGGTGCACGCCCTTGCGGGAGTAGAAAAAGTCGCTGTAGTGCAAAGTAGACATGTCTAAATGCTTGTTGATAAGCGACTAAGCGAACTTGTATGCGGACTAAAACTTCTTTTACACCAAATTCAGGTGGCAAAACCAGATTGGCATAGACGGTACAATATTGACACTGGTGATTTGCATCATGATGATCATGTTGCCCAGAGGCTTGAGCCTGTTCAATATGATGTTCATGATGTTCATGATGTGAATGCATGGCATGTGACATGGCTTCCATCTGTGCTTTAGGTTTAAGCAAAGCGAGGGTAATAGTTTCACAGACCGGAGCAATTTGATACTGCTTCGGTAATAGCGGCTGTAGAAATACCGCGACCTGTAAAAATACTGCTGCACATGCAAGCAGTAAACCACTACGAAAAACCAAAAATCACATCCACACTACATTAATGTTTCAAGAATAGAAATTTTTAACGTTTTACTGCAACTTTTTCACGCTCACGTTGACGAACAACTTTTTCGACTTTTTCTCGAGCACGCTGACGTTTAAGTGGCGACAAATAATCCACAAATAATTTGCCATTTAAGTGATCCATTTCATGTTGGATACAAACAGCGAGAAGTCCATCAGCTTCTAACTCAAATGCTTGACCTTCAAGGTTAATTGCCTCAATTTTCACACGTGACGGGCGCTCAACTTTGTCGTATATTTGTGGCACCGATAGGCAGCCTTCTTCGTACTGCTGCTTATCTTCTGTCAGTGGAGTTATTTTGGGGTTAATGAAAACCATAGGGTCATCTTTAGATTCAGACAAATCTATGACGATAAGCTGAATATGACGATCGACCTGAGAAGCTGCTAAACCAATACCCGGTGCCGCATACATGGTTTCAAGCATATCTGCTGCAAGTTGACGAATTTCATCAGTAACTTCTTCAACAGGCTTAGCAATGGTACGAAGACGGGGATCAGGAAAACTTAAAATAGGTAATAAGGCCATACTGACGTCCTCACTTATGCCATTGATTGAAAAACCAAATGAAGGAAATACTTCATCGAAAAAATTGTGTGTTAGCCGCCTATTATAACGCATCTGCACGCATAATTTTTAGGAATTATCATAATGAAAAAGGTTTTTGACGGCATGGTTCAATTTCATGCTTTGGGGATAAAAAAGCATTTACTTGCTTTCGCACTTTTTACAGGGGTTGCTTTCGGTACGGTAGCAGAGGTTTATGCTGCTAGTCCAAACCATAATCCACCCTCTCTTAAAAGTAATGCACCACATGTCTACGTAGTAAAACGAGGAGATACGCTATGGGATATTTCCGGTCACTTTCTGAGTAAACCTTGGCGCTGGCCTGAAATTTGGGCAAATAATCAGCATGTTAAAAATCCGCATTGGATTTATCCAGGTGATCGATTACTGCTATGTAGTTTAGATGGTCGTCCATTGGTTGGAAAAGATGAGGGAGATGGTTGTGTCGGCATTATTCGCCGTTACACAGGCCAAATGACAAATTTACAACCTCAAGTTCGGGTGGAGTCACTTAACAATAACGTACCTGTTATTGCTCTTGAACATATTAAACAGTGGTTAGAACACAGCACTATTCTGCCAGCTGACGCAATTGAACATACACCTTATGTAGTCGGCACTGCCGATCAACGAGTACTTGCAGCAAAAGGTCAAACTATTTATGCACGCGGACAAGGTTTGATTGATGGTCAACGTTATGCAGTTTATCGTGAAGGTGAACCTTATTATTTCACAGATAATAAAGGCAAAAAGCATAGTCTAGGTATTGAGCTACAACAAGTTGCCTCGGGGATTGCTATCTCTTCTGAAAAAGACATTACCACGCTTGAGTTAACTGACAGCTACGATTCTGAAGTACGTCGTGGTGATCGGGTGATGCCAGAAGAAGATGCCACATTGCCTACTTTATTTTATCCAGTGGACGCTACTCAAGTGCCAGATGGCGGCAAAATCATTCGTGTAATGGGATCAATTGGCACTGCTGCCAAAAATAGTGTAGTGACTTTGGACCGAGGCACAACTCAAGGAGTTCAAGTAGGCCAAGTTTTTGATATTACGCAGCAAGGCGAAACCATTCGAGATCCTAAAACCAAGGAATCAATAAAGTTACCTGGTCAACAAATTGGGAACCTAATGGTTTTTAGAACCTTTGATCAGTTGAGTTATGCCTACGTATTAGAAAGCGATTTACCAATTAAAGTTGGTTCAAGCATTCAGCCGCCTCGCTTTAATGATTAACGCTGGATATACACTTTACAATGCTTACTCAACTTTCTTCACACCATTACCACACGCTTAAAGTGTGGTATTTGGTGCAGCACTCTTTAGTTAGCTTTAAAAAAATTATTGATTATTTTGGTACCTGTGAGAAGGCTGTCCAACCTTCTGGGTTATCCCAATGGCGCAATCTTGGGTTACACGCCAATCATTTAAAACGTGTAGATGAATTTCAAACTGCTCAAGGTCAAGCTCAGTTTGAAAAACTGATTGAGCAGATCCAAAAATATACTGACTTTATTTTAACGGCAGATGACTCAGGCTACCCCACTCAATTACTACCTTATACAGACCACCCGCCTATCATTTTTGGAAAAGGTCAGGCACAAGCACTATTGCAACCACAAATTGCGATTGTCGGTAGTCGAAAACCAAGCCCGCATGGTCGTCAAGTTGCTTATGATTTTGCCTATTACTTAAGTGAAAAAGGATTTTATATAAGTAGTGGCTTGGCATATGGGATTGACGAAGCTGCTCATCAAGGAGCTGCCGCACATCAACGTACTATTGCAGTGACAGGAACAGGTTTAGATAGTACCTATCCTGCTCAAAATAAAAAACTTGCAGAACAGATCTTGGCTCAAAACGGCGCCATCATTACTGAGTTTCTGCCTGGGACACCCCCATTACAACAGCATTTCCCTCGTAGGAACCGAATTGTGAGTGGTCTGAGTCTAGGCGTGTTAGTGGTAGAAGCCACTTTAAAAAGTGGGTCTCTTATTACTGCGAACAAAGCTGCTGAGCAAGGTAAAACCGTATTTGCCATTCCTGGCCATATTTACAGTGAGTTTCATCAAGGCTGCCATCAACTCATTCGTGAGGGAGCAATTTTAGTTGATCATCCTGAGCAGATTATTGAAGACCTTGCTTTACCTACCCAATGGCAAAGTCAGCAACAGAACTCAACTGAAGAAGCAATAGTTTCTTGCGCCCCAGAAATTCCTCAGCATTTAGTTAACCTTTATCAGTCTTTAGATTGGGTTGGACAAGATATTGACCAACTTGTTTTACATCACTCTCAGCCTGTTGCAGAACTCACCTCTTCACTGATGGAACTAGAACTACTTGGTTTATGTATGCAACAATCAGGATTGTATTTACGTTGTCGTTCTTAGTATTGGAGCGCACAATAGCAATTCTGTCTGATTGAAAGGAAGAGTATTAACATGATTACCACCTCAGTTACCGAAGCAGCCGAATGTTTACAACAAGGTCAAGTTTTGGCATATCCAACTGAGGCAGTTTGGGGCTTAGGTTGTGACCCTTTTAATGAGCAAGCTTTTCAAAAGATTCTTGAATTAAAGCAAAGGCCTATTGAAAAGGGTGTAATTTTATTAGCAGGTCATATTAGCCAAGTTGAGCACCTGCTAACTTCTCTACCTCAAACAACTCAACAAGAAATTATTGATTGTTGGACTAATCATCAGCCTTCAGAAAGAGCAACAACTTGGCTATTACCTGCTGGCGAACATATTCCTTCATGGATTAAAGGTGAGCATCCACTTGTCGCTGTTCGAGTCACTACACATCCTTTATGTGTGGCATTATGCAATGCTTTTCATGGTTTTATTGTCTCGACAAGTGCGAACCCAAGTGGGCAAGAACCTGCTCATTCACTACAAGATGCCTGCCAATACTTTGGTTCACAATTAAACTATCTCAATGGTGATTTAGGCCAAAGTCAGCAACCAAGTAGAATTATTAATGCTCTCACTGGAGAGATTATTCGTGCCTAATTTCAGACAAAAAAAAGCTCAGTTATATAGGGATAACTGAGCATAAAAAAGGATGGGTATATACCGCATCCAGAGGGTTTGGATATCTCTGCAACGAAAGATAATTTGCAAAAAGCACGTCTTTCGTAGTGGTCGCTATTATGTAGTAAGAGATCAAATGAGAGAAATATATTATTTCTCTAAAAAAAGCATGAAAAGTGTAGGGAATTTACGGATTTTCGCTTATAAATTAAAATTATATTAATATTTTTGCTCGGCTTTTTTAATATTTATATTACAACCTATTTTTATAAACTATTTATAAATCATATAGAAAAACTTTAACTAAGAAAAAATTGGCATATTTTCATTAGTTTTTTTCAAAATATGCCATAGTTTTTTTACTGACTTTAGTTTTGTTCTTGCATTAATCCGCTCTTTTTAGGTTTAACCTTCTTTTGAGCCATGATAATACCAATTAAGATAACAATCCCACCTAGCGTATGATAAATGGTCCACTGTTCAGACAACCAGACGCTTGCAATAACTGCTGTAAAAACAGGAACCAAGTTCATAAAAATACTTGTTCTATTAGGACCGAGCTGTTGAACAGCTAACATCCAAACTAACGGCGCAATAAGTGAAGCAAATACACCTGCATAAATAGCACTTGGTGCATTTTGTACATTTAAAGCATCAAGTCCAAACCAAAGAATTAAAGGAATATGAAATATTACAGAAAATCCAATCTGAACATATAAGCTCGTCATAATTGGTAGAGGCAACTGCCATTTTTTAAGAAAGACACCATAAAATGCATAGAAGAATACGGCGATAATCATTAACGCATCACCAAGATGCCCGCCCCCACTTAATAGCTTATTAATATTTCCTTGGGACATGACGTATAGCAAACCTGCAAAAGACAAAATACTACCAAAAACTGCAAAGCGGTTAGGCACATCTTTTAAAATGGCAAGTGAAACAAAGATCGTAAAGATTGGAATAAATGCATTCACAATTCCCATATTGGTCGCACTGGTATAATGGGCAGCTGTATAAGCCAAGCCTTGATAAAGCACCATCCCAAATGCACTTAACACAGCAAGCTTAGGTAAATATGGTATTACTAGTCGTCTTTGTCTCCACACAGGCATAAACATAAATGGAGTCAAAATAATAAAAGCGATTAACCACCGATAGAAGCTAATACTTACTGGCGAGATATAATCCGAAACATAACGGGTGACTACAATATTTAAAGACCAAATCAGTACTGCCAAAATGGGAAAAATAAATGCCCATTTGTGATATTTCATGACCTGACTCATAACAATGCACCCTCTACAAAAGAGATTTTATTTTGGAGAATGTCTTAATAAATTGAAATATCGTATTTCCGACATTGATATTGAACTTAGGACATTATCTTTTTTTAGAATAATGTCCAAGCTTTCATGGCATGTTCTACAACTTTATGTAATTGATCAGTACTGGCACCGTCTCTTGCCTGAATGGTAAGGCCTTGAATGACAGTGGCATAAAAGTCCGTCATTTCTTGTAGAGGAGCATTAGATAGCAAATCCCCCTGCTCAACACCTTGTTTGAGACGCTCCAATAATTTTTCTTTGGTTTTTATGCGTTTGTCTAATAGGTTCTGCTGCACATCTTGAGTGGCATCAGAACAATTCATAGCTGCAACCACCAACATACAACCAGCTGGCTTATTAGGTTGAATCAATCGTTTTACGTTGTCATAAAGATATAACTCAAACGCAATTTTTGCAGTTTTTGCTTCTAAAAAGATGGTTTCTATAGGGCATGCTTCATGAGCCAAATAGTAATCAATACTTTTATAAAACAGCCCTGCCTTATCCCCAAAGGCACTATATAGGCTAGGCGCTGTAATTTCCAAAGCTTGTGTTAAATCACTAATAGACGTTGCTTCATAGCCATGCTCCCAAAAGAGCAACATTGCTTTTTGCAAAACCTCTTGTTCATCAAAGCATTTAGGACGTCCGCGCTTTTTTTTCAGCGTTTCCTCAGTAACAACAAGGTCTGTTTCATGCCTATTTGTCATAAAGATCACATCTATTTTTATAACAATCGTTATTAAATTAATTGACGTTCGATTTTTTATCAACTATTTTATTTTCATAATGATCGTTAGTTAATTAATAAATTGTCTTTCTTTACTCTAAATTTAGCCAAGTAAGGATTTCCTATGGACCAATCGTCTATCTCTAAAGCGCGACCCACGACCTCCACTCAAGGAAGCTGGTTTGCCATTTTGGCCGTTTCTATCGCAGCATTTGCCTTAGTTACAAGTGAATTTTTACCCGTTGGCGTTCTAAATAGTGTCGCAACAGATTTAAATATTTCTGTAGGTACAGCAGGCCTGATTATTACAGTACCCGGCATTATGGCAGCAATTGCAGCCCCTCTATTGCCTGTATCAGTGAAACAACTTGATCGGCGTTATGTGCTTATCTTGCTGACAGCTATTATGGTTATTGCCAATACCATTACCGCATTTGCTGAAAACTTCCATGTTCTATTGTTAAGCCGCTTAATTTTAGGTATTTCAATTGGTGGTTTCTGGGCGACCGCCATTGCTCTAAGTGGAAAATTAGCTCCCTCACACCTTCCTATTGCTAAAGCAACTGCGGTCGTGATGGCAGGTGTGACTTTTGCTACAGTTCTAGGTGTACCTATTGGAACTTGGTTAAGCGAGTTTTATGGCTGGCGTAGTGCTTTTGGAATTACTGCAGGCATTGGCTTAGTTGTTTTAATCTTACAATTAATCTTTTTACCTAAACTTGTACCAGATTCGGCAATTCACATGAAAGATTTGCCAGCACTATTACGCACTCCTAAAGCACGTAGTGGCATGTTGATTGTTTTATTGATCGGACTCGCTCACTTTTGTGCCTATAGCTATTTAGCACCTTTCTTTAAAAATGTTGCTGGTTTTAATGGGACAACCATTAGTTCATTATTATTGCTCTATGGAATTGCTGGTATTTTCGGAAATGCTTTTGCCGGATATAGTGGCAATATAAATGTCCGTTATACATTAGCTTTTGTGGGTACATGCTTTGCAATCGTATTCTTTGGATTTCCTCTTTTTGCCGTTCATGAGTTTGGTGCTATTGTCTTAACCGCGTTATGGGGATTTGCATTTGGTGCCTTCCCTACCTCAGCGAATATTTGGATGTTTGTACATGCGCCAAATGCAGTTGAAAAAGGTATGCCGCTTTTTGTAGGTATGTTTCAGGTGATGATTGCGACAGGTTCATTATTAGGGGGATATGTGGTTGATCATTTCAATGAAAATACTTTAATTTATGGTGTATTAAGCTTTGTTGCCCTAGCATTACTGAGTACATTTACCTTAGCGAAAGGTCTTAATAACCCTAAAGCTACTTGTGAAAATTAAAATATGAGTCAGAGCATATAGATGAACAATGAGGATCAGCAATTTTCATTATTAAACAGTATAGAAGTTCATGAATTTCTATACCAAAAAGAAGATATTGTTCGTCCTCATGCATCTCTTTGGGGAGATTTTAATTTCAGTTTAAATGGCATATTAGAAATGGAGATTGAAGAACAGCTATATCTTTCTCCACCTAGCTATGGTCTTTGGATTCCACCTCAAACTGTTCATCAGTCAACCCATATCGACCATGAAATTCATTATATCTGTATTCGACTGCACCCTCGCCTATGCTCTATTTTAGGAAATACCTGTCGATGCTTTAGTATTCAGCCTTTTTTTCGCACTTTAGTTTTACAAATTCTAGAGCAGCAAAAACAAACCGAACAACCTGAATATTTAGAACATCTTTTACAAGTTTTATTCGATCAACTCAAACAAGCTCCTGCATATTCGCATTATTTACCGCAAACACGGCATCCTGTTTTATTGCCTATTTTAGAAAAACTTTCAGATCCATTACTTTTTGATCACTCTTTACAGCAGTTGCTACAAAACTTTTCGGTCAGTGATCGCCACTTATTACGTTTGAGTCAACAAGAGCTTCAGCTTTCGTTGTCCGAATGGCGTAACCGAGCCAAAATTGTTTATGCCATTCATCAGATTCGCCAAGGGACGTCTATCAAGCGTTTAGCATACGATTTAGGTTATCAACATAGCTCAAGTTTTATTGAATTTTTTAAACGTTACACTGGGCAAACACCTATCCAAATCAGAAATAACTAGAATTCAGCTTATCTTTAAAAACTTTTTCTTTTTTGAACACGAATATTATTGCACTACCCCTCAATAGCAGTTAAAACAAATGCGTTACTTGATATCAATTACAATCTTTAGGAAAGACTCATGACACAATCTGTATATCACATTCCAGTAAAAGCTATTTCAGGCGAAACGGTTGACCTCGAACAATACAAAGGTAAAGTTCTACTTATCGTAAATACCGCTTCTAAATGTGGTTTAACTCCACAATACGAAGGCTTAGAAAAACTTTACCAAGCAAAAAAAGACCAAGGTCTTGAAATTTTAGGTTTCCCAGCAAATAACTTTAAAGAGCAAGAACCAGGTTCTGATGAAGAAATTCAGCAATTTTGTTCATTAAATTATGATGTTCATTTCCCTTTATTTTCTAAGGTTTCTGTAGTCGGCGAAGATAAGCACCCACTTTACCAAACTTTGACAGCAGCTCAACCAGAACGTACTGGTGAAGGTCCTTTCCGTGAGCGTTTAGAAGGCTTAGGTATTCCAACCAACCCTGCTCCAGAAGTTTTATGGAACTTCGAAAAGTTTTTAATTAATAAAAATGGTGAAGTCGCGGCTCGCTTTGCTCCGAACCTAACAGCAGACGATGAACAAATCGTTAAAGCAGTTGAAGCAGAGTTAGCAAAATAATATTTTAAAATGTGAGAAAGGGCGTTTTATACGCTCTTTTTTATGCTCTCCTCAAAGTGTTGTTCGTTTGCAAAAATACAATCTTTCTTCATATTTTATGCCTATAGTATCTATTTGCTTTATTTGATGTTGTTTGTAGTTATGAAAAAAGTTTTACAGGGCGCATTTCTTCCTTTTGTAATTTTTGCCTCAGGCATGCTTTTACTCGGGTGCGATCAGGCACAAGACCATGCTACCGAACAAGAAAAGACTGAAATAACTGAACAGGCATCTGACCAGAACATTGAACAACAAGCGGCAGAAATTGCACCCAACAAAGCCGAACTTAAAAGCGGCAATATTTTTTATATGGTCCGCGATGCTGCTAATTTACAGCTTAAAGCTGGTGACTACGTTGAACAGCTTAAAGATACTCAGCTTGATGTTGAACAAGCCATCCAAGATAAAAATCAGAATGAGCTAAAAACTACTGTCACTACTTTAAAACAGCAACTAGAAGGTTTAAATCAAGCACTTTTGACTTTAGATATCAAAAGTCAGGAAATTGAGAATATTCGCCAAAGTTTATTACATGCCAACCAACAAGCTCTTAGCATGCCATTACTCAATGGAAAATTAGATCAAATCAATTTTGACCAAATTGAAAAACAGCTTAATACCATTCAAATGGATATGGTGAAGCTTGCTGCCATGATTATGGCAGGAGATGAAAAGTCAGATTCAAAAACTGAATCTTAAAAAAACAACTTATAAAAAAAGCCACCTTACGGTGGCTTTTTCAATCTCAAACCGGCAATTATAGTGCGCGGTTTTTGATTTTACGGATAGTTTCAAGCTGTGCAGCTGTTTCTGCCAAGGCAGCCAACGCAGCAGCTGAGTCCAAATCACTCTTTTGGTTTGCAAGCAATTGTTCAGCATTTTTACGTGCTTCTAAAATTGCCGCTTCATCCAAGTTGTCTGCACGGATTGCAGTATCTGCAAGAACCGTTACAACATGAGGTTGAACTTCTAAAACACCGCCAGATACATAGACGATTTCTTCTGTACCATTTTCCAACTGAACACGAATCGGGCCCGGTTGAAGCAAGGTTACAAGTGGAGCATGTCCTGGCAAAATACCAAGCTCACCACCAGCACCTTTCGCGATTAACATCGTTACTGCGCCAGAGTAAATAGACTCTTTAACACTTACGACATCACATTGCATAGTCGCCATGAGATGATCTCCTTAAATTAGAGTTTCTCAGCTTTAGCAATCACTTCGTCAATACCACCAACCATATAGAACGCTTGTTCTGGGATGTGATCGTATTCACCAGCTAATAGACCTTTAAAGCCACGAATCGTTTCTTTAAGCGGTACTAATTTACCAGGAGCACCAGTAAACACTTCAGCTACGTGGAATGGTTGAGAGAAGAAACGTTGGATTTTACGCGCACGGTAAACAACCAATTTATCTTCTTCAGCTAATTCATCCATACCCAAGATTGCGATGATGTCTTTAAGCTCTTTATAACGTTGCAATACGTTTTGTACTGCACGCGCAATTTCATAGTGCTCTTGACCAACAACTAATGGGTCTAACTGACGTGAAGTTGAGTCAAGTGGATCGATCGCTGGATAGATACCAGAAGATGCGATGTCACGGCTCAATACTACTGTTGCATCTAAGTGAGCAAATGTAGTTGCAGGAGATGGATCTGTTAAGTCATCGGCAGGTACATATACTGCTTGGATCGATGTGATCGAACCAGATTTAGTAGATGTAATACGCTCTTGAAGAACACCCATTTCTTCTGCAAGTGTAGGTTGGTAACCTACCGCAGATGGCATACGACCTAACAATGCTGATACTTCTGTACCCGCAAGTGTATAACGGTAGATGTTGTCGACGAATAATAATACGTCACGACCTTTACCATTTTCGTCTTTTTGATCACGGAAGTATTCAGCCATAGTCAAACCAGTTAACGCTACGCGTAAACGGTTACCTGGTGGCTCGTTCATCTGACCGTAGACCATTGCTACTTTGTCAAGAACGTTAGAATCTTTCATTTCGTGATAGAAGTCGTTACCTTCACGAGTACGCTCACCAACACCAGCAAACACAGATAAACCTGAGTGAGCTTTCGCGATGTTGTTGATCAACTCCATCATGTTAACGGTTTTACCAACACCAGCACCACCGAATAGACCAACTTTACCACCTTTTGCGAACGGGCAAAGTAAGTCAATTACTTTAATACCAGTTTCTAAAAGATCAGTAGAAGCTGCTTGTTCAGCATAAGAAGGTGCTTGACGGTGAATCGGCAAACGCTCTTCAGTCGCTACAGGACCTGCTTCATCAATTGGGCGACCCAAAACGTCCATGATACGACCAAGCGTAGCTGGACCTACTGGAACAGAAATCGGTGCATTTGTGCTAGTTACATTAAGGCCACGTTTAAGACCTTCTGTAGAACCCATTGCGATGGTACGAACAACACCATCGCCAAGCTGTTGCTGAACTTCTAATGTAGTTTCAGTACCGTCAACTTGGAGAGCGTCATAGATCTTAGGAACGCTATTGCGCTCAAACTCGACGTCGATAACCGCGCCGATGATCTGAATGATACGACCGCTACTCATTGCTGTCTCCTCAATTCAAACTTAATAATGTTAAACGGCAGCGGCACCGCCAACGATCTCGGAAATTTCCTGAGTAATCGCGGCTTGACGCAGCTTGTTGTAAATGAGTTGTAGGTCTTTAATCAATTGTCCTGCGTTGTCTGTCGCTGCTTTCATCGCGACCATACGAGCTGACTGCTCACATGCAACGTTTTCAATCACACCTTGATAAACCATAGACTCGATATAGCGAACCAACAAACCATTTAACAATTCTTCTGCTTCTGGTTCGTAGATATAGTCCCAACCATAAGTACGGTTGAGATCATCGCCTTCTTCTGCTGGTGCTAAAGGAACAAGTTGTTCTACTTTAGGCTGCTGAGTCATTGCATTAACGAAGCCATTTGATACGAGATAGATACGATCTAATTCGCCTTTATCAAATGCATCAAGCATAACTTGGACTGAGCCAGTTAACTGTTCCAAACTCGGCGCATCGCCAAGTTGGGTAGTTGCACCGAGCACTTTACCGCCGTAATTCTTAAAAAACGAAACCGCTTTTTGACCAATTAAAGCAAATTCAACTTCAATTGACTGCTGTTGTTGTGCTTTGACATGCTGCACAACTTTCTTGAACAAGTTAATGTTCAAGCCACCTGCCAAACCACGATCTGAAGACACTACGATATAGCCAACACGCTTAACTGGGCGGTCAACCATATAACGGTGTTTGTATTCAGGGTTTGCTTGTACCAAGTGAGCAATTACACGGCGCATATTATCGGCATACGGACGGCCCTGAGCCATGCGCTCTTGCGCACGACGCATTTTAGAAGCAGCTACCATTTGCATCGCGCGAGTAATCTTTTGCGTGCTCTTGATACTAGCTACTTTGGCGCGAATTTCTTTTAAATTTGCCATACGCTTAACCTAGTATTCGAAAGCTCTTTCGAGCTTCCGAAGGTTGATCCGTGAACCAAACTTAACTAAAACTAAACTTAGTAAGTTTGAGTCGCTTTAAAGCTTTCAATACCTGCTTTGATTGCTGCTTCGATGTCTTTGTTGTAATCACCAGTTTCATCGATTTGTTTCATCAACGGAGCATATTCTGAGCGGAAGTAAGAAATTAACGCAGCATCAAAGTCTACGATTTTCTTAACTTCTACGTCAGCCATGTAGCCTTCGTTAGATGCATAAACAGAAACAGCTTGGTCAGCAATTGAGTAAGGAGCATATTGTTTTTGCTTCATTAACTCAGTTACACGTTGACCATGTTCAAGTTGCTTACGAGTTGCTTCGTCAAGGTCAGAAGCGAACTGAGCAAACGCAGCCAATTCACGGTATTGTGCTAAAGCAGTACGGATACCACCAGACAATTTTTTGATGATCTTAGTTTGAGCAGAACCACCAACACGAGATACAGAGATACCCGCGTTCACAGCAGGACGAATACCTGCGTTGAATAATGATGTTTCTAAGAAGATCTGACCGTCAGTAATCGAAATTACGTTCGTTGGTACGAATGCAGATACGTCACCTGCTTGAGTTTCAATAATTGGCAATGCAGTTAAAGAACCAGTTTGACCAGTTACTGCGCCATTAGTGAATTTCTCAACGTAGTCAGCAGATACACGAGAAGCACGTTCAAGAAGACGTGAGTGAAGATAGAATACGTCACCTGGATACGCTTCACGACCTGGTGGACGACGTAAAAGTAATGAAATTTGACGGTAAGCAACAGCTTGCTTAGACAAATCATCATAAATAATAAGAGCGTCTTCACCGCGGTCACGGAAGTATTCACCCATTGTACAGCCAGAGTACGGAGCTAAGTACTGCATTGCAGCAGGATCAGCAGCCGCAGCAGCGACAACAGTTGTATACGCCATAGCGCCAGTTTCTTCTAGCTTACGTACAACGTTTGCAATTGTTGATTGTTTTTGACCAATCGCAACGTATACACACTTAATGCCAGAGTTTTTCTGAGCGATAATCGCATCGATCGCCATCGCTGTTTTACCAGTTTGACGGTCACCGATGATCAACTCACGTTGGCCACGGCCAACAGGAATCATTGTATCAACTGATTTATAACCAGTTTGAACAGGTTCATCTACAGATTGACGCCAAATTACGCCTGGTGCTACTTTTTCAACAGCATCAGTTAATTTCGCATCAATTGGGCCTTTACCATCAATTGGGTTACCCAAAGCGTCGACAACACGGCCAAGAAGTTCAGGACCAACTGGAACTTCTAATACACGACCTGTACAACGAGCTTTTTGACCTTCTTGAAGGCTTAGGTAGTTACCTAAAACAACGGCACCCACTGAATCCTGTTCTAGGTTCAGTGCCATACCAAATAAGCCGCCGTCGAATTCGATCATTTCACCGTACATTGCATCAGCAAGACCGTGAATGCGCACGATACCGTCGGATACCATAACAATGGTACCTTCGTTTTTAGCGGTCGCGCTGGTGTCCAGATCTCCGATACGCTGTTTAATGAGCGCACTGATCTCGGATGGATTCAGTTGTTGCATTGCGCTATTCCTCAATCTTTTATTAGTTCAGTCTTCATCATTTGCATTATGCAAGAAGACGAGTACGCATTTTTTCAAGCTTGTTAAGCGCAGAATCATCTATCACTTGATCGCCTGCACGAATTACAACACCTGCAATAAGCTCAGGTTTAACTTCAACTGAAACAGTTACTGTGCTGTTAAAACGCTTTTCTAAAGCAGATTTCAACAGTTGCTCTTGTTCAGCAGTTAACGGGAAAGCCGATTCAATCACGACATCCACATTGTTGTTATTCTGTGATTTAAGCTGTTCATATTCTGCTTCAATTTCAGGTAACAACATTAAACGATCGTTATCTGCAAGAAGTGTCAAAAAGTTAGACACTGCTTGAGATTGATCTTCACCTAAAACTTTAGCAAAAAGCTTCACTTGCTCCGCAGGAGTAAGTTCAGGGCGATTTAAATAAGCGGAAAATGCTTCGTCTTGCACCGCAGCACTGAGCACTTGTAACGCATTCGACCAATTGTCTGTTGCACCTTGCTCAGAAGCATAAGCAAATGCTGCTTTGGCATACGGACGTGCCAACGTCAAGAGTTCAGCCATAATTCGCCTCGCTTAAAGTTTAGCAGCCAGCTGAGACAGCATGGCGTTATGAGCTTCTGCATCAACTTGCTGGTTCAGGATTTTTTCTGCACCAGTTACTGCCAAAGCAGCTACTTGTTGACGTAATTCTTCGCGAGCAGAATTGATTTCTTGATCAACAGCTTCTTTAGCCTGTTGACGAATACGCTCACCTTCAGCCGCAGCTTGAGTACGAGCTTCTTCGATCAATTGCGCTGCACGACGGTTCGCTTGTTCGATCAATTGAGCCGCTTGTGCTTTAGCTGCATCAAGTTCTTGCTTAACTTGCGCTTGTGCATCGGCAAGGTCAGCTTTCGCTTTTTCTGCTGCATTTAAGCCATCAGCGATTTTACGCTGACGCTCACTAATCGCATTGATTAGTGGTGGCCAAACAAACTTCATGCAGAATGCAACAAAGAATGCAAACGCAATCGCTTGACCAATCAATGTGAGGTTGATATTCATTGCAATTCCTCAAATAGTGGATTTAGGAATTAAGATGATTAACCTACAAATGGATTAGCGAAGATGAAGAACAAGCCAATACCAACACCGATCATAGGCACAGCATCAAGAAGACCCGCGATTAAGAACATACGAGTTTGAAGTTGTGGAGCCAATTCTGGTTGACGAGCAACAGCTTCTAAAAAGCGACCACCCAAAAGACCAAAACCAATCGCAGTACCCAAAGCACCGAAAGCGATCAAGATAGCAGATGCAATTGCAACTAGACCTAAAGTGAGTTCCATGAAAAATTCCTCAGAGGTTAGGTTATTACCAAATTAAATTAAAAAAATTCAGCCCAACCATCATTTGATAGTTAGGCAATACCATTAATGTTTTTCGCTTGCCATGCTCAAGTAAACGATGGTAAGCATCATAAAGATGAATGCCTGCAACGTGATTACAAGAATGTGGAAGATCGCCCAAGGCACAGACAACGCCCATTGAATCCAGAACGGCAATAAAGCAATTAGGATAAAGATCAACTCACCGGCATACATGTTACCGAATAGTCGGAGAGCTAATGAAATCGGACGAGCAAGGAATGTTACCAATTCCAAAATCAAGTTCACTGGAATAAGCAACGCTTTTGCAACTGGATTACTTGGGTTAAATGGGTTAAGTGCCAACTCGCCAACGAAACCACCAACACCCTTTTCGCGGATGCTGTAGAACAAGATAAGTACAAATACAGATAAAGACATACCTAAAGTAATGTTTGGATCTGTAGATGGAACGATCTTGAAGTAAACGTGGTGAGGGTCCATACCAAATACGTTTGCACCTACAAACGCTGCAACTTGAGGAATCCAGTCAACTGGAATCAAGTCCATTAAGTTCATGAGGAAAATCCACACGAAAATAGTGAGTGCAAGCGGAGCGATTAAACGTGATTTGCCATGAAAAGTATCACGGACACTTGAGTCAACAAACTCAATGATCATTTCGATTGCAGACTGGAATTTAGTTGGAACACCTGCATTTGCAGCTTTCGCAACGATCCAGAACATCAAACAGAAAATCACACCAAGGCCAATTGACCAACCCATTGAATCCAAGTGAATTGCAGTGAACCCCATCGAATGAGCTTCTTCAGCAGTCTCAGCCAATTTCCATGTACCGTCTGGCATTTTGCCATAGGTCATATTGGTCAAGTGATGCTTGATATACTCTGTCGAAGTGAGGGCATGTTCTTCAGCAGCCATAAATCACACCTGGTCAATGTCAATTACTAAAAAGAAGGGAAACGAACATCGGCGTACTGTCGATATCTCGCCACCCTCCAAAAAATCTTCAATTCTTCTTGTTTCTACACCCGTTTTTGTAGACGTGACACCCAGAATGGAGCGACCCACGACATTGCCTGAACGAGAATAAAACCAAACAACAATGCTAACGGTGATAAAGGTTTAACATTGCTCAAAATCAAAATAAATCCAACGATCATGATCGCAAATTTGCCTAACATGCCCCTATACATGTTAGACAGCACTTGTTTTGATGCTCGTGCACCTGCTGTTCTGAAGGATTGCCACGAAAAATAACTCGTCGCAAGCCAGCAGACCAACGCGCCAAGTGCCGCACTTAATGCTGCTGTCATGTCTTTTATGCTCCACGCTACAAGAGCGGAAACAGGGATCATACATGCTTGTAAGAAGACCAAAGCTTTTGCTAATCGTCGGTCAATCAAGCGACTAGTTTGGCTCATTATTTATCCACTCACAGCATAAATGCTTGACAAGTTTAGCTGATGATCGCTTTTAATCGCAGGCATTATAGAGTTACACCCCTGAACATGCAATCTTTTCCCGACTTTAGTCGGGGTTTTTCATGACAGGTGGTGCTGACGCTACAGTCAGCCTTTGTTTATTTTTTATGTTACTTTTGCGTACTTAATACACATTTATCAGTTTTTATTGCCAGTTTCTTCCATGCAGTGACGAAATCATCCTCATTATTCATGCTCTCGTCTACTGGCTGAAAAGTAATGTTACCTAATTTTTGATATTGATTCTTAGTGGTAAAACTTTCTGCCAATAAACACATCTGAGTTTTTGGTCGGCTATCATTAAGATACTTAATTTGAGCTGCTGTTGGTGCAACGTGAGGATCATCTGTTAAAGCACCAGCGAACTTTAAGTTTAGTGAACGTTCTAAATATTGATAGGCATCATGATATGCCCAATACGGTTTGCCATTACTTGAACTATCGTAAGCTTGTGCTGCCTGGAACATTTTACGGGCAAACACATTGGCGTTATTCCAGTACTTTGCCTTATTTTCAGGGTGTTGCTGAGAGCGCAAAGCAGCAATAAAGAAACCAATTCGAACTGCATTGTTGGGCTCTAACCACACATGTGTATCTATTGTGTTAGGTAAAGCTGCACCACGTGTACTGCGCTGAGGCAAAACAGAAACGATGCCGCTATCTAATAAGGCAATTGCTTTCTTATTATTACCTAGCAATTTATTTAGAGGTGCTTCATGGGCCTTACCCAACCAAATCACCAAAGAAGCATCATTAATTGCTTTACGATGCGCTGGGGTTAATTGTACGTCATGCCCAGTTTGTCCCTTTAATAAGAGTTGTGGTTCTTCAACCCCTTGAGTGACTTCTTTTGCAATCAGATAAATCGGGTGCGTAGAAACCACCAAACCCTGACTCCACCCTAACGTACTCAAAAGAGAGAACATACTGAAAACAAAAAAACGGAACATGACAGACCATCAATTTAAATTAGCTCGAAGCATGTTATAATATAACAAAGTTACAAAAATACCTAAGATTAATCGAATGAAGCATCGCTTCATGCTAATATTCCGTTAAAAATTCGAGGTTATCCCTATGAGTTCCTGCTCGCATGAACATCATGATTCTTTGCATGGTGTGCATGATCACCATAATGTCGCAAGCCGTTTAGCTGAAGCAGAAAGTTTATGTTCTGCGACTGGCGCACGCCTTACACCTTTGCGCAAAGAAGTTCTGGAACTCATTTTAAATGCATCGGGTCCAATGGGTGCCTATGACTTATTGGCACGTATAAAAAGTCAAACCGATCGCCCTGCTGCGCCTCCAACTGTATATAGAACTTTAGATTTCTTATTAGAAAAAGGCCTCATTCACCGCCTAACTTCTATTAATGCGTATATACCTTGCTGCCACCCGCGTGAAGGTCATCAAGCAGCGTTCCTGATTTGTACTGAATGCCATATGGTTAAAGAAGCATCTTCACAAGGTCTGACTCAACAACTCGACCAGCTTGCAGCTTCAGATGACTTCGTGGCTCAACACAGCATTATTGAAATTTCGGGGAAATGCCAACAGTGCCGCACAACTCCTTAAATTCTGTATTAATTCAGCTTGAGCAGGTTTCTGTTCATCGTGATGATCGGGATATATTAAAGAAAGTTGATTTTGCCCTACATCAAAATGAAATTGTGTCTTTAATTGGACCCAATGGTGCAGGTAAATCAACACTGATTAAAGTTCTACTCGGTATTCTTCAGCCAAGTAGCGGGCGTGTTATTAATCATAAAAAACTTAAAATGGCTTATGTGCCACAAAAGTTTAATCCTTCACACAGCCTTCCTTTACGTGTTCAGGACCTTCTTGATTTAGAAAAATGTAGCCCTGCCCTGCGTCAGGAAATTATTCAAGACACAGGTATTTCAAAGTTACAACAATCAAAAGTACAACAACTTTCAGGTGGAGAACGCCAAAGAGTACTATTGGCTCGTGCACTGCTTCGTCAGCCAGATATTTTAGTTCTTGATGAACCCATGCAAGGCCTAGATATTCAGTCAGAAGCGGAACTTTATGATTATGTTCGCAGTCTGCCAGAACGATATGGTTGCGCGATCTTAATTGTTTCTCATGACTTACAATGGGTGATGCAAGGAACACACCGTGTAGTGTGTTTAAATAAACATATTTGCTGTAGTGGACTACCCGAAAATATCCAACAACACCCTGAATATCAGGCAATATTTGGAACTCAAAGGGTTTTCTATCAACATCATCATGACCATTGTGCTCACGGTGATGCTGCACACCCCTGCCCTCATAATGACCGTCCTCACATTCACCCAGAACCGGAAGCTTAAGCCATGATGGAATGGTTACAATTATTGTTACCCGCATGGATTATGGGAACTCTGCTAGTATTTTTAACCGCACCTCTGGGTTGTTTGATGCTTTGGAGACGCATGTCTTTTTTTGCTGACACGATGGCGCACGGAACACTACTTGGGGTAGCTATTGCGGGAGCTTTAAGTCTTCCATTATGGCTTGGTGTTGCAGGTACAGCGGCTTTATTGGTAGGCGTTTTATGGGCTTTACATGACAACCGTTTACCCAATGATGCTCTGCTAGCCTTATGTTCAGCAACATTACTCTGTAGTGGCTTACTATTCATTCAACATGTTCCAAGTTTAAGACCAGAGCTTTTAAGTTATTTGTTTGGTGATTTACTTAGTATTGATTGGCCAGATCTTCCTGTTTTCACTTTAATTATTGCGATATCACTCGTAATTCTTTACCGTTTTTGGCAGCCACAAATACAGTTTGCAATTGATCCAGATATCGCAATTAGTGAAGGGGTGAATGCAAACTGGCAACGCCTTATTTTTATGCTGTTATTAGCCTTATTTACAGTTTTAGCTTTGCGTGCCGTAGGTTCTTTGCTAATGGGCGCATTACTCGTAATACCAGCCTTAAGCGCTCGTCTATTAGCAAACTCACCAAAGCAAATGGTTATTTGGGCATTCGTGTTAGCCCAGCTCGGTGTTAGTGTCGGTTTATGGTCAAGTGCAGCACTTAATATCTCTACAGGTCTTAGTATTGTTTTATGTATGGCATTAAGTTTTGCTGTTATTTTTATAACTCAAAAACTAAAAAATCAGACACAGACGACCTAAACTAGGCCGTCTGATGAACTGTGCTCAATAATAAAGCCGCACAGCTAAACATCACAGCAAAGCCCCGATTTAAATATTTTTGCTGTCTAGGGGATCGAAGTAATCTTAAAACCTTTGATGCAAGCCCCGTATATCCAGCCATTACAATCAAATCAATTGTAATCATAGTGGCCGCCATAATTAGATATTGTATCCATTGAGGTTTACTCAAATCTAAAAACTGCGGTAAAACTGCCAATAAAAATACGATTGCTTTAGGATTACTAATATTGACCACAAAACCATTTAATAGCAGAGCTAAAGCAGACTTATCTCTTTTTTCTTGTTGAATTTCTATATCTTTTACAGGTGCTGTCCACTGCAAATAGGCCAAATACAATAAATAGGCTACACCGAACCACTTAACGGCCTGAAAAGCTAAAGGAGTCGTTGCAAATAAGACCCCGACACCTGCGGCCACCACCATAATTTGAAGCACTAGGGCAACTTGCAAACCGATTGCATTCCAGTAACCATGTCTAAATCCATAGTTTAGACCACTCGACATTGAGGCAATAGCTCCCGCACCCGGAGAGATACTAATAACCCAACAGGCCAACATATAGGCAAACCAAACTTGCAAAGACATAGTAAAAATAGACAATAAAAGTGGAATTATACTGTTTTATAAAACTATATTGATGAGAATTCAAACAATAAAATCAAGAAATAGACTACTAACCGCTCTTCGCATCAGGCACAATAATTAAAGCTCATACTAAATTATAATTGAGGAGATACCTTGCAATGACTGCTCAATCTGTCATTTTGCCGTTGCCATCAGATCATGCCCGTTTTATTGTTCTTCGTTTAAAAGACTTATCAATTGATGAATTAAAAGAACAACTCGAAGCGTTGTTTGAAACACGCGACCGTCTCATTACTCAGCATTCAGACGCGCAAATTAAAACAGCAGTCGCTTTTGGTCCAGAACTTTGGAAGCAACTTTACAGTCAATCTCCTGCTGGCTTTAAACAACTTGAACCAGAAAACGGCGCATTCAATATGCCAGTTGTACCTGCTGATGTCCTCATCCAT
Organism: Acinetobacter pittii; assembly: GCF_034064985.1. NCBI lineage: Bacteria > Pseudomonadati > Pseudomonadota > Gammaproteobacteria > Moraxellales > Moraxellaceae > Acinetobacter > Acinetobacter pittii. Next base: position 3,706,074 of record NZ_CP139249.1, read on the forward strand.
ATTGCTAGTATGCGTTCTGATATTTGTTTTGCATTAAGCCAAGCATTTTTTGAAGGTATTAAAGATAAAGTTGAAGTTCTTGATGAGCGTGTTTGCTTCCGCTATTTTGATGGCCGAGATATTACAGGCTTTATAGACGGTACAGAAAACCCTCAATTTCCAGAGGACCGCGCAGAAACAGCCCTATTGCCAGAAAGCGCGGGAGTTTTTACGGATGGCAGTTTCATTTTCGCGCAGCGTTATGCACACGACTTAGAAAAATGGAAAAAACTAAAAGTTGATGCTCAAGAAAATATCATGGGTCGTACTAAGCTTGAGTCAATTGAACTTGATGATGATGTTAAACCAGAAAATGCCCATGTCGCCCGTACTGTTGTTGAAGATGATGAAGGCGAAGAAATGGAAATCTTGCGCCATAGTCTGCCTTATGGTGACGGCCGAGGTGATCAAGGTTTATTTTTCATTGCCTACACCAAGGACCTGAACATTATTGATGCCATGCTAAAACGTATGTTCGGTACAAGTGGAGATGGTATCCATGATCGCCTATTGCATTTCGTGACACCACTAGACGGTGCATATTACTTTGCACCTAGTGAAGAATTGCTAGAAGAAGTTTTAGAAGGTTAAAAATAAAAAAGAGGAGCTTAAGCTCCTCTTTTTACGTTCTCAACCTTAGAAAGGAATACGCTTATATTTGCGATATTCAGGTTTCCAGAATGATTGATCAATTTTTTGCTGTAGTAAATCATCACTAATCGTTACAGCCACGCCATCTGCCATGGCAGCTTTCGCAACTTCAAATGCGATCACTTTAGAGACTTGCTGAATTTCCCCTAAAGGTGGTAATAAATCAGCTTGCGGATCTTTTAGTAATGGCGAGCAATTCGCTAAAGCACTACTTGAAGCCATTAACATATTTTCAGTAACGCGTTTAGCACCCGATGCCACTACCCCCAAGCCAATGCCCGGGAAAATGTACGAGTTATTACACTGAGAAATATTATAAAGCTTACCGTGGTGATTCACAGGAGCAAACGGACTACCTGTTGCAATTAATGCTCTACCTTCAGTCCACTCCACAATATCTGCTGGTACTGCTTCAACACGTGAAGTTGGATTAGACAATGGCATGACAATTGGGCGCTCACAATTCGCTGCCATGGTCTTAATAATCTCTTCTGTGAACAGACCTGGTTGACCAGAAACGCCAATTAACACTGTAGGCTTAGCATTTTTAACAACATCAAGGAGTGAAATCACTTCTTCAATATTGCCCCACTGATCAACCACCTCAGCTTTTTGCGCCAATTTTCGTTGGAAGTCTAATAAGTTCGGCTGATTTTCAGTAATCAAACCAAAACGATCCACCATATAAACGCGTGCACGTGCTTCAGAATCAGTCAGACCTTCAGCAACCATTTGTGCAACGATTTGCTCGGCAATACCGCATCCTGCCGAACCCGCGCCTAAGAAAGCAATTATTTGATCTTTTAATTGCTTGCCTGCTGCACGACTTGCAGCAATCAAACTACCTACGGATACCGCTGCTGTTCCTTGAATATCATCGTTAAAACAACAAATTTTATCGCGATATTTTTCTAAAAGTGGCATCGCATTTTTTTGTGCGAAATCTTCAAACTGAATTAATGCTTTTGGCCAACGACGCTTTACAGCTTCAATCACCATATCTACAAATGCGTAATATTCATCACCACTAATACGTGGCTGACGCCAACCCATATAGATCGGATCATTTAACAATTGTGGATTATTCGTCCCTACATCAATTGTGATTGGCAATGTATAGGCTGGGCTAATTCCACCACAAGCGGTGTAAAGTGAAAGTTTCCCAATAGGAATACCCATGCCACCAATACCTTGGTCACCAAGACCTAAGATACGTTCACCATCAGTAATAACGATCACTTTTACATTATTTTTATTTACGTTTTGCAAAATATCATCAATCACATCACGATCTGGATATGAAATAAAAACACCACGATGACGACGATAGATATCAGAGAAACGCTGACATGCTTCACCCACTGTTGGGGTGTAAATAATCGGCATCATTTCTTCAAGATGATTTTCGATTAGATGATAGAACAAGGTTTCGTTGGTATCTTGGATATTACGCAAATAGATATGTCGATTGATATCATCAGTAAAAGCGCAATATTGCTGATAAGAGCGCTGGCTCTGCTCTTCAATAGTTTCAATAATATGGGGGAGTAAACCGTGTAAGTTAAAGTTACTTCTTTCTTCTTCAGTGAAAGCCGAACCTTTATTTAAGAGTGGTAACTCTAAAAGTGTAAAACCTGCATATGGAATATAAAGGGGATGTTTACTTGGGTGTCCTGATATCATTGCCTATCTCATTTTCCAGCTTAGAGTAGAGAAAAACATGTTTTGCATGGTCTCTAAAACTCTTTGTGCGTATAAGCTTAAGCCTAATTCGATCAAAATAGATATTTTAAACCGTGATGTTAAAATTGAACACTATTTAGTTAAAACATGTTTAAAAATAAATAATAAAAATCAGTATGTTAATATTTTTATTATTTTAAAAATTTCTTTTATTTTCTCAACTTTAAAAGACATAATTATATGATTTAGCGGCAATAGGTATTTCCTCAGGAAATAATATTAAATTAAACACGTAATTTATTCACAAAAACTGCCCAGAAGGCTTGTAAATCTTTATTCTCAGAATAATAAGGCGATTCATCAACCAACATTCATTTAAAAAATAATCATCAGTAATTTGCATAAAGAATTATTGGAATATTAAATCCCCTCCCCTAAGTCATCGGAAATTTGCTATATTTGACGTTTTTCTGCGACATCTATTTTCGATTGATATGAATACGGCAATACAAGCAGCTCTCGACCATGCAGTGCAAACTCTTCAACAAGAAGGGGTGCTTCCTTCCGACTGGAAAAACACAAGCAATTTAACACGCACCAAAGACCGAAGCCATGGCGACTTTGCTTCTAATATTGCCATGATCGGCTCGAAAGCTGCTGGTATGAAACCACGCGATTTAGCTGAGAAAGTTCTAGCTGCATTACCGGAAGTGGCAGATATCAGTAAAGCTGAAATCGCAGGACCTGGATTTATTAACTTCTTTTTAAATGCAGACCAGCGCTTTGCTATTCTTGATCAAATTCAAGCACAAAAAGAAATTTTTGGTCGTAGCCAAGCAAATGCAGCGAAAAAAATTCAAGTCGAATTTGTTTCTGCAAACCCAACGTCTAGCCTACACGTAGGTCATGGTCGTGGTGCGGCATACGGTATGACTGTTGCTAATTTACTTGAAGCAACAGGTGCTAAAGTTGACCGCGAATACTACGTGAATGATGCTGGCCGTCAAATGGATATTTTGGCGACTTCTACTTATTTACGTTATTTGGAACTACTTGGACAAAACCTTGTATTCCCTAAAAATGCATATCAAGGCGATTACGTTAAAGAAATCGCACAAGGCATTATTGATAAAGATGGCGATGCTTACGTTCGTGAAGTTGCAAATGTCTATAAAGACGTACCAGAAGATGTGCAATATGCTGAAGAGCTAGATAGCGAAGGCAACAAAGTTGTGTTATCTGGTGATAAAGAAAAGCATATTGATGGCCTTATTGCCAACTCACAACAATTGTTAGGTGAAGGCTACCGCGTATTCCATCAAGCTGCACTTCATGCCATTTTAGATGATATTAAAGATGACCTTGCTGACTTTGGTGTAACGTTCAACCAATGGTTTAGTGAAGCATCTCTCAGCGCGAAAATTGATGAAGCTTTAGAAACACTTGATCAACGTGGCTTCCTTTATGAAAAAGATGGCAACATCTGGTTTAAATCGACTGAATTTGGTGATGAAAAAGACCGTGTTGTTAAGCGTCGTAATGGCCAAACGACTTACTTTGCATCTGACATTGCATACCACTTAAATAAACTACAACGTGGTTATACTGACCTAATCGATATTTGGGGTTCTGACCACCACGGCTATATTTCCCGCGTAAAAGCGGCAATTGATGCGATGGGTTACGACTCTAAAAAATTAACAGTTCTTTTAGTTCAGTTCGTAAGTTTGTGGCGTGGTGGCGAGATGGTACAAATGTCTTCTCGTTCAGGTCAATTCGTGACTTTACGTGACTTGCGTAAAGAAGTAGGCAACGACGCAGCTCGTTTCTACTATGTAATGCGTAAGAGCGAACAACACATTGACTTTGACCTTGACCTTGCTGTGTCACAAAGTAAAGACAATGCTGTGTACTATATTCAATATGCACATGCACGTATTTGCCGCATGTTAGAAAAAGCAGCAAGCACAAACTTACAATTCGATGTAAACACTGCTCGCCCACATGCAGCACGCTTGTCTCTTGATGCAGAAACCGAGATTCTTGCTAAACTGGCAGCTTATCCAGATGCAGTGTTGCGAGCGGCAAATGCCTATGAACCACACCAAGTTGGTAATTACTTAAAAGAGTTAGCTGCCCTGTTCCACGGTTGGTACAATGAACATAAAGTATTAAGCGATGATGCAGAGCTTACACAAGCCCGTTTATTGCTTTCAATCAATGTACAACAAGTACTTCGTAATGGTTTAGAATTACTTGGTGTATCTGCACCAGAATCTATGTAATAAATATATTGCATGACAGCAAATTAAAGGTCATGCAATATATAGTAAGCGGTGGTTTGTAGAGTTAAAATATCGATACAAACCACTGTTTTTTAGCATCGTAAGACGAGACTCAAACTCGAATTAAAAAACAATCAAAATACAGAGGAATAATCCACGTGTTTGGCAAAACGCAACGCGGTGTATCTGAAAGACCTAATAAGCCTAAAAAGCCCCTAATTCCCAAATGGTTAGGGACACTTGTCGCTATTTTGGCGGTCTTATGTATCGCTGTAATGCTTATGCTTTGGAAACCTTGGCAACCTGTTCCTGCGAAAAATCAGATTACTTCTGAACATTATCAAGAAGAAGATACCAACAAAGACTATCGCTTCTATGACCTATTGCCTCAACAACAGGTTACCCCTATTCCTGAACAAGCAATCCCTGAAAGTAAAAATCAAGGCACTGCTATGATCGTTGAGGCACCAAGTACCACTCAACCAGCTGCCTCTGAAAGTGTAGGAATTGATCCTAATCAATCAGCTACAATTCCTCAGCAACCTACCTATATTTTACAAGTTCGTAGTTATAACGATCCTGATCAGGCGGATGCTCGCCGTGCAGAAATCATTTTAAATGGCTTATCTGCTGATGTAGTCAAAAGTACTGAAAATGGGCAAACATGGTATCGCGTTATTTCCGGACCGTATGATACTCAAGACGCTGCCTTAGCTGCTCAGCAGACCTTACAACACAGCGGCATTGATTCTATTGTGATCAAACGCAAGTAAAGTACAAATAAAAAAGGAACAAATATTTGTTCCTTTTCTTTTAAATATCAGCACAATTCCTTTCATTGGAACCAATTCCCTTTTGTCTCGCTTTTTGAAACGCAGGTCTTTGCTGAATACGGTGTAAAAAAGCTTGAATATGAGGGTATTTACCCTGTAAGCGTGATTGTAAAGCTTCCAATGGAAAGCTCATTTGAACATCAGCAAATGAAAAATCACCTGCGAAATATTCATGCTCAGCCAAATAGTTTTCTAAAAAGCTAATATGATCTTTCATACGTGGGCGAACAAAATTTGCCTTTACCCCTTCCGTGATTTTTTTAGCTACTGGTTGAATTAACCATGGCACATGCTTGTTTACATTATTCATGACCAAAGTCATGACTAATAACGGCATAAGTGAACCTTCTGCATAGTGCATCCAGTAAATATACTGCTGTAAATCTTGAGGTTTTGTAGGTTTAAATTGTTGCTTCTGATCATAACGCTGCTGTAAATATTCTAAAATCACAGCAGATTCTGCGATGACTTGTTCATCATCAGTCAAAATCGGAGCTTTGCCTAATGGGTGAATACATTTCAATGTTTCTGGGGCAGAGTAGTTAGGTAAGCGTTGATAATAATGAATATCATAATCTAAGCCCAACTCTTCTAAAGCCCATAAAATTCGAAACGATCGCGAACATTCCAGGTGGTGCACACTAATCATGTTATTGCCTGCTTTTATTTTTCTTTTTTACATAAAAAACAGCATGTGAACATGCTGTTTTATTCCATTTGTGGGATGGATATAAAATCATCCACCTCAACAAAATAGCATTATTATGCTGTAACAAGCACAGTATGAATGTCTAAACTACGTAACAAAGTTTTAGTGACTGGGGTTTTACCACACACCAACAAGATTTTTTGTTGAAGTTCTTCATCTGGCAAGTCTTTAAAAACAATACGACGCTCAATATGTTCTTCATGCTCTCTATTGGTATGGAAATCGATTTCAACCGAAAACTCACCAAAATCATAACCCTTATGCTTTGCGTACATTCTTAAAGTAATGAGCGTACACGCGGCTAAACTTCCAGTGAGCAAATCATATGGCGCCGGACCTTGGTCTTGCCCTTCTAGCTTCTCTGGCTCATCACAAAAATATTGATGGCGACCACTGGTGATTTCGCCCTTCCATTGTTCGGCAAGGGGCTTTGCTTTACTGCTTGCGATTACTGCTGTCATTTTGATGCTCTCATTTGATCTGGAAGAACAGGGGCTTCTAAACGCGCACCTACATAATCTGGGATTTCACCAAAACGTGCATCATGGTTAATCCATTGCTCGCGGGCTTCTTTTAAATCATCCATTGTACGTGCAACAAAGTTCCACCATAGCAAGATCGGTGTTTCAAACGGTTCACCACCAATTAATAAAATCCGATTGCCTTTTTTTACTTCAATCTCGATTTCACTAAGACCCGTATCTAATACTACCATGTTGTCAGCAGTTAACTCATGACCATTCACATGAGCACTACCCTCAAGCGCCATAAAACCATATTCATAATTAGGATTTAATAGAATGCGGGTTTTAGTATCTTCGGTAGCAATTAAGTCAACACCCACTAATGGTGTATGTACCAAGACCGGAGAAATCGTTGCCAAATATTCACCCACAAGCACGGTAAATTCTAGACCGTCTTTCTCAACAACAGGCAGTTCAGGATAATGTTCAAATTTCGGATCCATGTTGCGCTTAGCATCTGGTAAAGCAATCCAGAGCTGCGCAGCGTGCATTTGAGTTTCAGTATCAGGTGCAACTTCTGTATGTGAAATTCCGTGTCCCGCTGTCATTAAGTTCACTTGCTTAGGTCGAATAAGTTGTTTTGAACCCAAGCTATCGGTATGCATCATCGTGCCTTCAATCATCCACGTGAAGGTTTGCAAACCAATATGAGGATGAGGACCAACATCTAAACCATCACCCGCCGGAAAAGTTACTGGGCCCGCATGATCTAGGAAACACCACGCACCAATCATTCGTTTTTGTCGGCTAGGTAAAGCCCGCTTAATGACTGTCCCCTGTCCAATTTCAGCAGAGCGAATTGGAAATTCCTGAATAAACTGATTGGCAAATTTTTCGCAATCCTTTGAATCAGAAATATCGTAATCATTATTATTGCTCATGATATTACTCTCTTTTACCTATGCTTTTGCAATGAGTTGTTCTAATGATCTTAACAATACACTCATTATTCAATATAGTCTTTTAGTAATACACAGGGTGCTATGAATGAGACAATCAAAGTTTTTAATTACAGAAAATTAAAGCTGCATTGAGTAGCTTAAGATGATTGAGTTTTAACGAGCTGTTTTAGGTTCTTCATAAATTGACCAAATTGTGGGAGAAACTCTTGAAATAGTGGGTGGTCACGGTTTTCAAGCATAACCTCACTAAAAAGTTTTAGCCCAACTCCAAAGGATTTTGTTGTTTCATCATCAAAAAAATCTGCTTTTTTTAAGCGTTCAACAATTTCAAAAATATCATCATGATTTCCTGCATAGAATTCAAGGCGTTCAGTATAGGTTGAGGCTTCTCCTTTTGCATTTTTTAAGTGTTGTACCGTGACATGATATTGATGTTGTTTCATTTATAAATTCTCTCTTAAAAATTAATAATTTTGAATAATTTCAACCTGCTTAAGGTCGACTTGAAACTGTGCAAATACTGCTTGTAAAGACGCTAAAAATTCCTCTTGTTTAGCCGCGGTTAAATCTGTACAGCGAATTTGCAATAATTGATTATTTTCGACTGAGGGCAAATTAAATTTAGCTTCGTCCCATTTTGGTTGAAGATTTGAAATTAAACCCGCTCCCGCTAGGTCGTTTACTACCCGATAGACTGTAGCTAAACTTAATTTCTGTTTTTGGACGTATAGCTTTTGGTAAATCTGTTTAACAGTCAGATCTTCTGCTTGTTGTTGAATTACAGATAAAACAGCAAGTCTTGGATGAGTGACTTTTAGGCCCGCTTCTTTAATTTTATGCTCTAGTTCTAACATTGCTTTTCCCAATTTATAATCGCCCAATCGCAACCGCAGCTTGATCAATTTTTTCGGCAATTTGATAAATTTGCTCTTGTTGTAAAGCTGTCGAGTTCAACTTCAAACGTAAAGCAGTTTTTAGGTTTTCCATTGCACGGTGAATTTCAATTAATTCATCTTTACTTTGAATTTCACGTCTAAGGCGTAATTTTTCTAATAGCTCAATTAACTTGTCTTGCTGTTCAGTTAAATAAGCTTCTCCAAGTTCCGTGATTTGATATTGCTTACGCTCTACATCTAGCAAATTAATCAAATTCATTTCTTCGAGACTGGTTAATGTTGGATAAATTGTTCCTGCACTTGGCGTATAGCCATCACCCACCACATCACTTATTTCTTTAATGATTTCATAACCATGCTTAGGGCTTTGCTGAATAAGATGAAGTACCAAAAGTTTCATACGGCCAGCTTCAAAAAGCCTCCCACGACGCCCCGAATGGTGATGGCCGCGATGATGTTCGCTGTGTTCAGCATGATGATGTTCTGATTGTTGTTTCATCGTTTAAAATCCAAAGTGATCAATTTATAATTATTAAGATATATCTTAATATATCTTTTATCAAGAATAAGTATTAAGAATAGATTTATCATTTTGATAATTATTAAAATTAATTTTAGTCTTTAAAAGTTAAGCAATAAAAAAGGACGCTAACGCGTCCTTTTTACAAAAACTAGAGGAAAATTATTCCCACTCAATCGTTGCTGGTGGTTTAGATGACACGTCATATACAACACGTGATACATCTTTAATTTCATTCATAATACGCGTAGAGATTTTATCAACTAATTCGTATGGTAAATGCGCAAAACGGGCTGTCATAAAGTCAACTGTTTCAACTGCACGAAGTGCAATCACCCATGCATAACGACGACCATCACCTACTACACCCACTGACTTAACTGGTTGGAACACAGCAAATGCTTGAGCAGTTTTATCATACCAACCACTGTCGCGAAGCTCTTGCATGAAGATGTCATCAGCAAGACGAAGAATATCTGCATATTCTTTTTTCACTTCACCCAGAATACGAACACCTAAACCAGGGCCCGGGAATGGATGACGGTAAATCATGCTGTGTGGCAAGCCAAGTGTAGTACCTAATTTACGTACTTCATCTTTAAACAAGTCACGTAAAGGTTCTACTAATTCAAATTCTAAATCGTCTGGTAAACCACCCACGTTGTGGTGAGACTTAATAACGTGCGCTTTACCTTGTTTACTTGCAGCAGATTCGATTACGTCTGGGTAAATCGTACCTTGTGCCAAGAATTTTACGCCATCAAGTTTACGTGCTTCTTCAGCAAATACTTCGATGAATTCACGACCAATGATTTTACGTTTTTTCTCTGGATCAACTTCACCAGCCAATGCAGTTAAGAAACGTTGTTCAGCATCTGCACGAATAACACGGATACCCATGTTTTCAGCAAACATTTGCATCACTTGATCGCCTTCGTTTAAACGAAGTAAACCATTATCAACAAATACACATGTTAACTGGTCGCCAATTGCTTTATGTAAAAGCGCAGCAACGACAGACGAGTCAACACCACCAGAAAGGCCTAAAAGAACTTTTTCATCACCGATTTGTTCACGTAATTGCTCTACGCGTAAATCAATGATGTGTTCAGGTGTCCAAAGACCACCGCATCCACAGATTTTATGAACAAAGTTTGCAAGTAACTCTTCACCTTTTGCCGTGTGTGTTACTTCTGGGTGGAATTGCACGCCATAGAAACGACGCGCTTCATCACTTACAGCAGCAACTGGACAGCTTGGTGTGCTTGCAGTAATGGTAAAGCCTTCTGGAATCTGGCTAACTTTATCGCCATGACTCATCCAAACATGAAGTTGGTTTTCACGGTCTTGTAAGTTACCAATCAGTTGGTCGCGTTTAACGATATCAACTTCGGCATAACCAAACTCATGTACAGTACCTGGCTCAACTTTACCGCCCAACTGTTCAGACATGGTTTGCAGGCCATAGCAAATACCCAATACTGGAACGCCTAACTCAAACACTACTTGTGGTGCGCGAGGGCTGCCTTCTTCATGTACGCTCTCAGGTCCACCTGACAAAATAATGCCATTTGGCTTAAAAGCGCGAATGTCTTCTTCAGACATATCAAAAGCATACATTTCAGAGTAAACACCAGCTTCACGTACACGACGTGCAATCAGCTGACTATATTGAGAGCCGAAATCCAGAATCAGGATACGATCTTCAGTAATTTGAGTATTGGTAGTCATGACAAACCACTAAATGGCAAAAGAATTAAGCGCGCCATTTTAACATTTTTCGCGCTTCGGCGCACCGCAAATCATCATATATCTTATTTTTTTCATATCAGAATCATTTCTATAATTGGATTGTTTGATATAAATCAAAATTTACTTATATTTATCAAATGTATGGGTTACGCTTAAAAACTCCATGTGTATTGATAAATTCATCACATTCTATGCAACATCGCCTTGAATTTGATGTTAAGATGAGCCGATAAAACAGGCATTACCATGGAAAGGTAAATACCATAAGCGATATTTGTCTGTGCTTAAACAATTATCCATTTTTATGGCTTGTTGCCCCCTATCAAAATCAATAGAAATCTAAGGAACAACAATGCTTCAAACTATGATTGCAGATTTCCAGCAACATTTTTGGTTGTATGTCTCTATTCCTTTTATGAGTGGTTTAATTGGCTATATCACCAAGGTGGTTGCCATCCAGATGATGTTTTCACCACTTGAATTTAAAGGTATTAAACCCTTTCTGGGTTGGCAAGGCATTGTGCCTCGCAAAGCAGAGAAAATGGCAACCATTGCTGTTGAGCTCATGACAGCAAAGCTGATTAAACCTGAAGAAATTTTTGCACGCCTAGATCCTAAACGTATTGCCAAAGAAATAGAAAAACCTCTACTTGCAGCGGCTGAAGATATTACCCGTGACGTTGCTCAAGAGTATCAGCCCGGTTTATGGGAAGGCATGCCAGAATTTGCTCGCCAAAGACTCATCCGTCGTGTGCAATCTAAAGCACCCGAAATCGTTGAACACATCATGAGCGAAGTACAGCGTGATGTGAATCGATACTTTGATATTAAAAATTTAGTTATCAGCAACTTGCTTAAAGATAAACGTTTACTCAACAATATTTTTAAACGTGTAGGGAAACAAGAATTTAAATTTTTCAGTAATGTAGGTTTCGTATTTGGCTTCGGCATCGGTGTGATTCAGATGCTGTGCTGGATTGTCACTCAAGGAAAATATCCCTGGATGCTACCTTTGTTTGGTGGTTTTGTGGGTTTCTTCAGTGACTGGATTGCACTGCAAATGATGTTTAGACCACTTTATCCTAAAAAGATATTGGGTTACACATGGCAAGGCCTGTTTATTAAACGTCAAAATGAAGTTGCAGCTGACTATGCAGCTTTAATTTCCAAACAGCTTTTAACTTCACGTCACATGATGGAAGAGTTATTTTCTGGTACACATTCTGCGCGTGTTATTGATCTAGTTAACCGCCATGTCAAACAAGAAATTGATATGCAAGCTGGGGTTATTCGTCCGTTAGTTGTATATGCAATTGGCGGAGAAAAATATCAGAATATGAAATCACAAGTTGCTGAACGTATTATGCAACAGCTGCCAGAGACGATGAAATATGTAGAGTCTTATGCAGAAGATGCTATGAATATTCGTAGCACACTCATTGAGCGTATGCAGAAATTAACCCCTTCTGAATTTGAAGGGATGTTACGTCCAGCATTTAAAGAAGATGAATGGGCGTTGATTGCAGTGGGTGCAGTGCTTGGTTTCGTGGTTGGGGAATTGCAAATCCAATTTATGCTCTAATTTTTAAAATAAAGAAATAAAAAAACCGGATAAATTGCTCATCCGGTTTTATTTTGTCTTATATCTTATTTTTCGATTGCATGATCTAAACTAATACGACCAGCACCATGAAGCATCAGAAAGAATAAACCGCCTGCCATAGCTAAGTTTTTCATAAAATGGATGCCATTGTTATATTGTGCCGCTGCATCAGCTCCACCTTGGTGGAACAAGAATGCAGTTAAAATACTAAAGATACCGAGACCAAAAGCTGCAAAGCGAGCTTGGAAACCAAACAATAAGGCTAAACCACCACCAAACTCAACCAAGATAACTAATGGGAGAATCCCACCTGGTACACCCATTGCTTCCATATATCCTGCGGTTGCTGCATAACCGGTAATTTTCCCCCAACCAGCAACAAGGAAGATATAAGCCATAAGAAGACGAGCAATAAGGCTAATAAAACTGTCCGCGCCTGATTGCGTTACGATATTTTTGACCACTACATTTGGATTAAACATTTTGCCACCTTTATTTAAATGCTTATTTATTGATGAGCTCATTCTAGGTTTGGGACATTGATAATTAAATACTCAAAATCCATATATATCGTTGCACAAACAGGATGATCAATTTGTATATTTTTGATGTTTTATACTGACATTCTATAGGCTCACTGCTAGGATTTGAGCACGGTTTACCACTTAAACATCTCATGGAACTTCTTGATTTTATTCTACACGTTGATCAACATCTCGCCGAGTTTATTACAAATTACGGGACATGGATTTATGGCATTTTATTTTTAATTATCTTTGTCGAAACCGGTTTAGTGGTCATGCCGTTTTTACCGGGCGATAGTTTGTTATTCGCAGCTGGTGCTTTAGCAGCCTCTACTGGTGCGATGGATCCATGGTTGTTGGGGGCTCTACTCTTCATTGCTGCGGTTTTAGGCGATACGGTGAACTACCATATTGGGCGTTTTATCGGTCCACGTGTTTTCGAAATGAATTCTAGATTCATTAATAAGCAACATTTAATTAAAACTCAAGAATTCTTTGCTCGTCATGGTGGCAAGACAATTATTTTTGCTCGTTTCGTTCCATTTGCCCGTACCTTTGCACCTTTTGTTGCTGGTGCTGGCAGCATGAACTATAAGTTTTTCCTTACTTATAATGTGATCGGAGCATTTTGTTGGGTCGCTTCTTTTGTGGCTTTGGGTTATCTATTTGGAAATATGCCAATCGTTAAAGACAACTTCACTCATCTTATTTTTGGCATCATCATTGTTAGCGTTTTACCGGGTATCATCGGCTTTATTCGTGAAAAACTAAAAAATCGAAAAGCCAACGTTTGAGAATGATTTAGAAAAAACGGAATACCACTGGAAGCATACATAAAATGAGTAACATAGCCGATCCTTTATATAAATGATCGGCTTTTATTTTTTGCATTGAACCCGTCAATAGAGCACGTCCAAAAATCATCCAGAAACTCGCTGCAGGAATAAGATTTAAAGTAAAAGCGGCAAAAACCATAAGAAAATTTTCAGGCGAATTCCATGTTTCAGCTGGGAAAATACCTGCAGCAAATAGTAAAGATTTCGGATTTCTCAAAGTTGAGAAGAATAATTGACGTGGGCGAATGTTACGGTGGGTTTGGCTAAATTGTTGTAAATGATTGGTTTTCCATAAACGGAATGCCATCCAGAACACATATGCCACACTTGTAATATGTAAAATGAGCAATAACGCAGGCCAAACTGGTGCTGCCAAATGAATGAATACAGCCCAAAAGCTAATACCATAGGCATAGCCTAACCATTCCATTGGAATAAGCCAAAATGCTTTAGATAAACCTTGAGAATGAGCAGCGGTTGCAAGTAAAGCATTTGTCGGCCCCGGAATGAGCAAAACAGCCAACATTGCCAATACAAAAAACCAACTCTCAATCATAAAGTTTCCATAATATCCAAGATGGGGCCACCTTAAACGAAACAGGCAAAATATAGCAAGTTTATGAAGTTTTTTGATTACAGAAAATGCAGGTTTTTAGAAGCTTAAAAATGAATAACTGATTTATTTATATTGATTTTATTATGAAACATTTTGCTAAACTTTATTCATCACAACATGCTTTTATTAGCATATTGTGATGTCAAATTGGCTATTAATTCGTCTTTTTCCGAACAATAATTGGACAATTCTTGAACTGAGCAGCCTGAACAATCGCTTCTTGTTGACCTAAAACACGAGAAAGTTCGGTGTTCTTCGTTGAAGAAGATTGCCCCATATTTACAGAAATAGAAGGCCCGAATCCCCAACCGCCTCGTCCCCAGCCACCACCGAGTCCGAGACCAACACCCATACCTGTACTTTTTGGAGTTTGCACGCCATTGTCGATATATTGCTGAATACGGTTATATTCACTTTGTAACTGTTGGCAGCTCAAAGATTGATATTGTGTTGGAGACACATAAGTCGGTTTTACCGTTGTAGCACAAGCGCCAAGCAGTAAAGTGGCTGCCACCAAAGGCGCAATATATAAGCCTTTCATCATTTTTCTCTTATCGTTTTGGCTCAATCTCACCAAACAATGTCTCATAAGCTTGAGTCAATTTATGTTCTGGTGCCAAATGTGCCAAAGGTAAATTTTTCTGATGCGATTCTTTCATCAAAATCGAAGGTGGTAACATGCTATTGAGTACAGGCAACCCTTCATCTTTTAACTGCTGAACCACTTCCCGAGGTAATTTTGCTTGGGATTGGAATTGATTCACCACAATTCCTTCAATTTCCAAGCGATCATTATGATCATCTTGCGTTTCGAGAACATTTTCAATCAATGTTTGTAACGCACGTTTTGAAAAAACATCACAGTCGAAAGGAATGAGTACTTTATCGGCCGCAATGAGTGCAGACAAAGTAAAGAAGTTAAATGCTGGTGGCGTGTCTATATAGATACGGTCATATCGTCCAACTAAGTTTTGGATCGAATCACGTAATTTATAAATTTTATGTTTACTTTCAAGTGCATGTTCAAGTGCACCAAGTGTAGGGCTAGCTGGAAGCACATCTAATTTTGCAAAAGGGGTTGAATGTACAAAACTGTCGAGATCTTTATTTCGTGGGGCTTTTAAAATTGAACCTAGCGCATTACCGATTAAACCTTTTTGTTGATTGTTGCCCAACACATCTTCAAAAAAGTTTTCGATATTCGGTTCTAAAATTGATTTTTCAGCAGAATAGGTTGCTTCATCGCCTAAAAGATACTGACTAGAATTGGCTTGAGGATCAAGATCGATCACCAATGTTCTTAAGCCATGTTTGGCACTAATTGCAGCCAAATTTACAGTAATACTTGATTTCCCTACACCGCCTTTTTGGTTAAACACCACACGAGTTAACATGTTTCCCTCTGCATATTATTTTACTGTATGCAGTTTAACCTAGAGCTTAATCAAAAAGGCAAAGAATGTAGAACAATTAAGCAAAAACAGGTTTCACAATCACTAAAATAATAATAGCAATAAATGCAATCGCACTAATGACCAAACCTGAACGGCGCTGTGCCAACAAAAGAGTGTCATCTTTTTTAAAGGCTTTCATTAAGGAAGATAACAACACTAAAAATAGAATAATTTTAGCGTAAAACCACGGTTGTACTTGAAAGTCTTTCATGACTAACAAAATTGCACCCGTAATGAAAACCACGGTAAATGACAAATGTTGCAAGGCAACTAATACTTTACGCCCTGCTGGGTTAGGTTGTTCACCTTGAACACCTATAAACAAAGTTGAAGCGCGTAAAACAAAGACCATAAGTGCGGCAGCTACCGCAGTCATATGAATAATTTTAGTGAGTAAATGTGCATCCATGAAATTAACCCTTAGCTTTTAGGTGCATGTGCACATTCTGGGCTAGCAGGTGCTTGACCTTGCCACTCACTTGGCAAATAAGCATGAATTGCTAAAGCATGAATTTGGCCTGGATTCATCAAATCAGAAGCTAAGGCATATACTTTTTGATGACGTTGAACTAAACGCAATCCATTAAATTCGTCGCTCACTATAATCACTTTAAAATGAGATTCTTTACCTGGAAAATAACCACCATGTCCTGCAGACTCATTGATAACTTCCAAATGGCTAGGTGCAAGGGTTTGTAACCGTTCAATCAACTGTTGTTCAAGGCTCATAGCTTTTCCTTTTACGATTATTCGTATATTTACCCCTAGTATACCCTGTCTACACACAAACAAAAGTTGCTCTTGTATGCTTTGACCTCAAACAAAATGTCTATTTATTCGGCAACTTAACGATAAAAATACATCTAATTGCTCATTTCTGATTTTATTTTATGCAATCAGCATATTTATTTGCATAAAGTTGTTGACCCATGTTTCGCTTAATGTATTATAAGCGGCACGCGGGAATAGCTCAGTTGGTAGAGCATAACCTTGCCAAGGTTGGGGTCGCGAGTTCGAGTCTCGTTTCCCGCTCCAAATTGGTTTTTTTTGAGAAAGTTTTCGTAAAAACTGCTTATATATGCGGGAATAGCTCAGTTGGTAGAGCATAACCTTGCCAAGGTTGGGGTCGCGAGTTCGAGTCTCGTTTCCCGCTCCAAATTTAAAAGGCCCTAGTCGAAAGACTAGGGCTTTTTTCTTTTCATTAATTCATAATTTTTTTACGTTCTATCTATTCACAGCATAATTCATTGAGAATGGCTCGGCTCATAGCCAAATATTTTATTACTAGGTTCACATTTTTAAATCATCATTTATAACGATTCAATCTAGCCATATTTACAAGGCGTTGGAGTTATTCGATGCGTAGATATAAAGGGTAATACTTGAAAACAATCTATATTAAAGCTTTCTAGGTTATGGCTTTGTTGTAAACATATAGAAAAGATAAAGTTATGATCATAGACATAACTCTGGAAATAATACTCTTCTGTCTTTTGAGCATCATTGGTTAAGTCGAGAAACTGTATATGTTCAGGCAACACATGAAAGTTGAGCTTCTTTAAATGACGGCTCATTCCTTCGCCAGTACATTTGATATAAGCCTCTTTTAAGGTCCATATTTGAAAAAATCGCTGAAATACACTGGATGAATCAGTGAGTTCATTCTCTTTAATCCATTCAATTTCAATCGGTGCTAACACACTATCAACACGCATCCACTCGAACTCACGGTCCACTTGTTCAATATCCACTCCTATTTCCCCTTCTTCGGTCACAGCGAGGATAATAACGTCCGCGGAGTGAGTAAGATTAAAATACACAGCCTTGCTGCCTTGTACAAAAGGCTTGCCGTTGGGATGTAATTGAATATTAACTTGATGAGGTGAGATGCCTAGCTTATCCGCCAAGACAGTCTTCACTAATACTCGAGAGATCAAGAAAATTCGTGCGGCATGAGAATGATATTGATCATATCTCAGCTTCTCTGCCGTATTGAGAAAGCCGAGATAATGACTCAATACCATATGGTCTTGTGGTACCCGTGAAACTGGGCAGACATAAACCTGCACTTGGGCACGATCAGACATTAAGAAGCTATAGTGCTGTTGTATTTCATCAGAACAGGTGCGAGATAGTCAGAAACCGCATCTACATGTGTAATGTGCGGATTATGGCCTGCGCCAGCAATGATATGTACAGGAATATTAGGACTTATTGTAGTAACAATTGGGTCCTTCTCTCCAACAATGATTTCAACTTTAGAACCAAGTTCGTTTAACAAAGCTGTTTGAGATACTCTCTGTTGAGGCAAACTAATACGATGCATATACTCACTAATATGCTTGGCTACCGACACTCGACGTAATGAATCCATCGCATAACCAACAGATAGATTTTTTTGCCCATCTGGATGCAGATTTTTAGCAATCTTATCTTTCGATACAAAACGGAAAATTAGATTAGAGATGATTTGTATTTGAAATATTTTTGCGGCCTGTGCCTGCACGAAATAAGGCGATATAAGGATAAGACGTGCAACTTTATTTGGATATTTCTGCGCAAGACTCAATGCAAATAAACATCCTAACGAGTGAGCAATAACAACACTATTTGGTGCTAAAAGCTTTGCAGCATTATCAATAAACTGATGATTGTTATCTTCCATCACCTCATAACTACCTGAACGCCCAAGTCCAGGTAGGTCCATCATAACGACCTGATCATAGGTGATTTTATTAATTATTGGGAGCCAACATGTGCTATCGAATGGGATACCGTGTAAAAATAATGCAGAAGATTTTTCTGAACCAACTGGTTGTTTAGTATAGATTTCTGTCCAATATCGATTCTGATAGTTGAAACAGCTAGGTGTTGGTGCTTGCATACGACCAAAACATGTAAGCACTAGACGATCAATCCAACGAGAAAAATAAGCACTGGTACTGATTAAGTCCGCAATACCCATCTTAACAGCCATCTTTTCTGTTTCAGCGACATAATAGTTTTCATTAGAAATGAAAGCGAGCTGCTCTTTTGAGCCACCAAGCAATACCTCAGGTAATTTCTCGAGCAGAACTTTAGGTATTTGCAAGTGTGGTGCGCTAACCCCTAAGTGCTCAGCAGCTAGGTTAACTAGGCGATGAAATTTGGGTGTCGTAGGATCAAGCAGCATATATTCCTGAGCAATAGTCTCAGGATAAGACATCGTTCGGATCAGAAAGCTCACGATATACTGCATATTGCATAGAGGTAGGAATGTGTCACGACCACCTGGTAATGCCAGTAAACGTCCCTGATAGAGCTTATCAATCATGTCAGCAATACCAATATATTGCATATCGCCATAATTATAAAAACCATCAATGACTGTGGCTGGATTTATTGCAGTCTATGGCACATTTAAACGCTTACAGGCCTCAATGAAAGCTTGATAACCCAAAATTTTTGAAGCCTCATAACCACCATGTTTGCAATACAACTCATCAGCCGATTCTTGCGGCGGCGCAGCCACACGATACCCGCCAATCCAGATAAATCGCTCAAGCTGCTTCAATGTTGCAGCCCATTCAATCAACGCCAGCCCTGACTTAATATTGGTACGCTCAGCTTCAGCTTTGCTAATGCCCCAATTAAATGATGCTGCGAGATGATAAATTACATGGATTTTTGTCTGGGCGTCCGATAATAGAGAGTCCAGCTTAAAATCGCGGCTTAAATCATATTCAACAAAAGATATAGATGGATCAGCCAGCCCTTCTGTTGCAATGAAACCTAATAGCTTGTCTTTCTTAGTTGCGGCATTACGCAGCGCAGCAATCACCTGATGACCTTCACGCAGAAGTTCAACGATCAGTCTGCTACCAATAAAACCTGCTGCACCTGTTACTAATATGGTCTTCCGTGAAAAATTATCTTTTTTTGCGTTATTTAAATTATCCATAAATCACCTTACTAGGAATTATAACAAGTGGGGCTTGATATTGAATTCACATATTCATTTATATATATTTCAGAGATTGAATTACACCAGTTTTCTTTTCTAAATACTCAGAAACTGTTTTATTTTCATTCAAAGATTTTATGGTCTTCCCAAGTTGTAATACTATTATCTATACCTATTAAAATCACACCCCCTAATTAATTATATTCACCCTTTAAATTAGGACATTCTTTAACAAAAGTACCAGCTATCCATTCTAATAAAAATAAATTCAAATTCTATTTTATGTACTAATATTTTTTTATTACACCTGTAAATATTTACAGGTTGATTTATATTTATCAAAAAATCTACTTTATAGCCTTTTTCTCTATTATTTCTATAATTCTATAAAATTCCTAACATCACTGCCCGGATAGCAGCTGAAATTTTATTATTCACATTAAGCTTCTGCATTGAGTTTACGAGATGAAAATTTACTGTTCTTTCAGTCACTCTAAGTATCTGAGCAACCTCTCCTGACGTTTTACCTTCAGCTGTCCAACGTAATACTTCTTTTTCACGATTGGTTAAACAAAGATTAAACCGAGCAAATTCTGTGTCATTCATAATTTTAGCAATACTAGAATGCACTGTTTGAGACAGCCAATACATATTTATGGATTGAGATTTCTGCTCTTTTTCTGATAACTCCTCAGTGGATCTTGCTAAAGTTAACATTCCACGCGTACCAATAAAATCACGGCTTGATTGCGCCCAGCCAAAATTTAAATTATAAGAACGCGCCTCTTCCCAGAAATCTTTTTGTGCTTGTGTCTTCGCAGATTGGCTCGACCAGACAAGTGGTTGGAGTGACATCATACAATGTTGTACGGTTGGATCTATCTTCACATACTGCCATTCCATATAACACTTCTGTCATGCTTCTGGATAATTATTCAACATAATTGTTTTTGGTTCGGCAATTGATAAGGGTGATTGCATACCATAAGCACAATATTCAAATCCAAGCTTTAAAGCTGTAGACTCAACAATCTCAAATAACTGATATTCACTTTTTACAATCAATGATGCTGATAATAAATCTTCTTGCCAATTTTCCATTTCCCCTCATTAGACCTCATTCATAAACTATCTTTCATAGTCTTTCATTATAAATTTATATAACATTAATAATATTTTAACCTGAGGATATTTTTAATTATAGGAATACCATATGTGATAATTATACTAGAATATTTTTAATTTCAAATAATATAACTTATTTAAAAATATAAGCCTATTAACAAGAAAACTCATGCCAAAGACAGGTATGAGTTTCAATATTTTCATTTAGAAAATCAACAATGAGTCTAAAGAATATTAACTTATATTAATCAATTTTGGTTTTTAAATTTAAATTCGACTTTTTATAATAAGCTTCATCCGTTTTAGCACTCCAATCACGCGGCATAAATGACGTCGATATAATTGCGACTACAGCCATACTTCCAATATAAAGCATAATTAGATATGGATTACCCTGCCCGACACTCAACAATTTAGTAGCAATCATCGGTGCCAAACCACCACCTAATACGCCAGCTAACTGTACCGAAATCGAGATTCCACTATAACGAATTTCCGCTGGAAATTGACGTGCAAAAAGCTGAGCTTGCGGCGCATACATAATTGGGAACACAACGCCAATTGCCAAAACAATTGCTGTCCACACTAATACCGGATCTTTTGTATTGAGCATGGTAAAAAATGGATAGCAGTAAAGCGCCAGTATGCATAGGCCAAACATAAACATATTGCGTTGGCCGACTTTATCCGACAAATGTCCACATAACGGTGTCATAAATAAAATAACGGCTGCGCCGCAAATGGTGGCAAATAAAATGTCTTGGCGCGGGATTCCAAGTTGTGCAGTGGTATAAGCCAATGTAAAAGTTGAAGCAATGTAAAACCATGCATTTTCGGCAGCGCGAGCCAAAATAATGGTGATGAGTTGCTTTGGATGGTTTTTAAAAACCTGTAGAGCAGGAACTTTAACTTCTTCAGATTGTTGTTTTACTTTTTCGAAATCTGGTGACTCAGGCACTTTTACTCGAATATACCAACCCACTGCCAGTAAAATAATGCTGGCAAGAAATGGTAAACGCCAACCCCAACTAAACAGTGATTCTTCAGGTAATAACGACACCAGACCCAACGCGATTGAGGCTAGCATTAAGCCACCACCTGTACTAGCTTGAGGCAAGCTTCCCCAAAATCCTTTACCGCCTTCGGGTGCATGTTCAACGGCCATCAGTACAGCACCGCCCCATTCACCGCCCATTGCCATACCTTGAATGAATCGCAAGACAACCAAGCCAATCGCAGCCCAATATCCAATTGATTCATAAGTCGGTAATAAGCCAATCAGTACGGTTGGGATCCCCATGAGCATCAAGGTCAGTAGCAACATCGATTTACGGCCAATCTTGTCACCAAAATGACCAAAGACTAAGCCGCCTAATGGTCTTCCAATAAATCCAACGGCATAGGTGGCAAATGCAGCAAGCACGCCGGTAAGTGCATCCAGATTTGGGAAAAATAGCTTATTAAAAATGAGCGCCGCCGCCGCACCGTAAATAAAAAAGTCATACCACTCAATGGTGGTGCCGACCATGCTAGAGATACCTGCTAATCGATGTGACGACTTTTTAGTATTTGAACCGTTTCCATGTATTGATTGCATCGTAATATCCTTTTTAGATTTTCTTGTTTTATCTTTTTTATGCTTATGACCAGCCCTGACCATAAGCATTTTCAGGTCTCGCTTTATCTCCTTAAGCTTTTTATGTTTTTGTAATTCGGTTTAGCTCAATTTTTCTAAAATTGGCTCAAATTTCGAATTACGTTCTTGCCACTGTGGTTGTTTGTCTTTATCGACAATGAGAGCGCGGACACCTTCAATGAAGTCACCATGCTCAAACCAAATATCCTGTAAATCACGTTCAAGCTGCATACACTGTGGTAAAGAAAGCCCACGGCCTAAATGTTGCAGTTTCAAACTGGTTTGTTTGGCAATAAATGAGCGCTGTTGCAAAATACTAAGCATCTTACTTGCCCAAGTCTTTAAGCTTTCATCTTGTTCATTTTCAAGACTTTGCTCGATTTCATCTAAATGCTGATATCCGAAGTGTTTACGAATACCTTCTGCCAATTGTTTTAATTCGCTTTCGGCAGGGCGAGTAATAAATCGGGTAATGATGCGTTCAATTCCCTCTTTGCTTAAACTTGGCGCTTCAACGAGAGCATCTTGCAACGCTTGTAACTGCTCGCTTGGCACATGATAGTCAATTAAATCGAGGTAAAGCGCATCACTACTGCTGATCTGCTCACCCGTAATGGCCATATAAACACCAATATCATCAAGGCGAGAAAGGAAATGAGTTGCACCAACATCTGGGAAAAAGCCAATCGCTGTTTCAGGCATGGCAAATCTGGATTTTTCACTGCTCACCACAATGTGGCAAGCCTGAGCCAAGCCAAAACCACCACCTAATACATAGCCATCAAGCACAACAATGATTGGCTTTTCATATTCACGCAGTATATTTAGCATTTTATATTCGGCACTAAAGTACCCTTTGTAGTCGGCCGTGCCATTTTTATAACTGTCGTAGAGATAGCGGATATCACCACCTGCACAGAAGGCTTTTGGGCTGTTTGATTTGATTAAGATTGCCTGAACAGCAGCATCATTTCGCCACAGTTCCAATTGGGCGCCAATACTTTTGATCATATCTAGCGACAATGCATTGAGATGAGTCACACGGTCTAAGGTAATCATGCCCAACTTACCTTGTTGCTCAATCATTAAGTGATTTTCTGTATTCATTTTATTGATCTCTTATTGATTTTTAAAATTTGCCTTTCGTTTTTCAACGAATGCCTGCATTCCTTCTTTTTGGTCAAATGTTGCAAATATTGAATGGAACATACGTCTTTCAAAACGTAAGCCTTCAGTGAGGTTCACCTCAAAAGCGCGGTTAATGGTTTCTTTAAGCATCATGTTTGCAGTTAAAGAGCGTGCTGCGATTTTTTCAGCGGCTTGCAAGGTTTGTTCAAGTAATTGTTCTTTAGTAAACACACGCGCAACCAAACCACTTTGTTCTGCCTCTACTGCACCCATTTGACGAGCGGTAAGGCACATTTCCATTGCTTTAGCTTTACCAATGGCATGGGTTAAACGCTGTGTTCCACCAATACCCGGAATTACCCCTAAGGTGACTTCAGGTAAGCCAAACTTGGCGTTGTCAGCACAATAAATAAAATCACACATAAGCGCCAATTCACAGCCACCACCTAATGCATAGCCACTCACCGCAGCAATTAGAGGTTTACGGCGCTGTGCAATACGGTCTGCAAGATGAAAAAAGTCATCTAAATAAATATCAGGAAATGCCAAATCAGCCATTTCTTTAATGTCTGCACCTGCGGCAAAAGCTTTTTCAGAACCTGCCAATACGATGCAACCGATTTCACGGTCTTTTTCGAGCTGATCTAATGCCTGATTAATTTCACTAATTAATTCACTGTTTAAGGCATTGAGCGCTTGAGGGCGATTTAATGTAATCAGTCCAACCCCATTACGCTTTTCTAATAAAATACTTTGCCACTGCATTACTTATTCCTTGTTCTGATTTTATAGACTACGTGCGATGACTAAACGCTGGATATCACTCGTACCTTCATAAATTTGACAGATACGGGCATCACGATAGATGCGCTCAATTGGGAAGTCTCTGAGATAGCCATAACCACCAAACACTTGTAGTGCACTCGAGCACACACGTTCAGTCATTTCTGAAGCAAATAACTTGGCCATTGAAGCTTCGTTGAGACACGGTTGACCTGCTTCTTTTAAACGCGCAGCGTAGTGAACCAGTTGTCTCGCTGCTTCAATTTCAGTTGCCATGCTAGCAAGGCGAAACGCGATGGTTTGATGCTCAAAAATTGGTTTTCCAAAAGTAATACGCTCTTTGGCATAGCGAGTTGCTTCTTCGAGTGCCGCACGTGCTAGACCGACTGCTTGTGCAGCAATACCAATACGGCCACCTTCTAAATTGGCAAGAGCAATTTTCAGACCTTCGCCTTCTTTACCCAGCATTAAGCTTTTATGGATGCGTACATCTGTCAGCGCAATTTGGCAGGTATCTGAAGCATGCAGACCGAGTTTTTCTTCAACACGAATCACTTCGTAACCCGGTGTCTCGCGTGGGACTAAAAATGCACTAATACCCTTTTTACCTGCACTCGGGTCGGTCACCGCAAACACAATAATGACACCAGCATTATTACCAGAGGTAATAAACTGCTTGGCACCATTTAAGATGTAATCATCGCCATCTTTCACCGCTCGGGTTTTAATGGCTCCCGCATCTGAGCCAGTATGTGGTTCAGTTAAGGCAAAAGCGCCGATCATTTCACCTTGTGCCAAAGGTTTTAAAAAACGCTCTTTTTGCTCGTCAGTACCAAATTTTAAAATAGGCACACAACCAACCGAGTTATGTACACTCATGATGGTCGAGGTTGCGCCATCGGCTGCGGCAACTTCTTCAAGCGCCAGTACATACGCCAAGTTACCTGTATCTGAACCACCCCATTGCTCTGAAACAAGCATTCCCATAAAACCGAGTTGACCCATTTGAGCCAATGTGTCTTTCGGGAATGTTCCGTCTCGATCCCAATCACTGGCATTGGGTTTGATTTGTTCTTGAGCGAAACTTTTCGCCATATCACGAATGAGTAATTGTTCTTCGGTAAATTGCATTGTTATTTCCTTTACCCTGCTTTAGCTTGTTGTTTAGCAATTTCTTGATTACGCAATAAAAAGCGCTGAATTTTGCCACTTGGAGTTTTAGGTAATTCACTCACAAATTCAACTAAACGTGGGTAAGCATGTGCAGAAAGTCGTTTTTTTACAAATTGGCTGAGTTGTTCAGCAAGTGCCTCTGAAGGTTGCGCATCTGCGGCTAAAATCACGAATGCCTTAACCACTTCGGTACGGTCCGGATCAGGTACACCAATCACTGCGGCTTCAACCACCGCTTCATGTTCGAGTAAAGCACTCTCTACATCGAACGGACCAATGCGGTAACCCGATGTGGTGATCACATCATCACTGCGCCCTACAAAGCTCATGCTGCCATCGGCATGAAGTTCGGCAGTGTCGCCAGTTAAATAGTAATGACTAACGAAAGGTGATTTACGGCTTTCTTTATAGCCGCCAAACCACATCATTGGAGACTGGCTAATATCGACTGCTAAAATTCCTGGTGTGTCGGCTGGAAGCTCTTCACCTTGTTCATTGACAATCGCAACGCGATAGCCCGGACTTGGAAAGCCAGCGGAACCAGCATGAATTTCATGTTTTAAACCATGATGATTACACACCACCATGCCGACTTCAGTTTGCCCATAGTGGTCATAAATCGGAGCATCAAGCACTTGTTTAAACCAGCGAATTACTTCTGGGTTGAGTGGCTCGCCTGCACTGCTCACCACACGGAACTGCCCTTTTAACGGCGTCATTTGTGCTGGATCAGCCGCCATCATCATACGGTAAGCCGTTGGTGCACCTGCCAAGTTGTTAACTTTATAATCTTTCACAATTTGGCATAAGCTATCTGTGCTGAAACCACCTTCATAAAACAAAGTAGCGTGACCCAAGAATAACGGCCCAGTAATCGCATAGTACAGACCATACGCCCAACCCGGATCGGCAATATTCCAAAACGAATCTTCTTCGGTTAAACCAATGGCATCTTGCATATATCGACCAAAGGCAATTAGTGCTTTTAATGGCACTTCCAAGGGTTTAGCTGGTCCTGTAGTGCCTGAAGTAAACATGAGCAAGAAAGGATCTTGGATGCTACGCATCACCAAATCGCATTGATCGGACTGCAGCTGCACTTCATCCCAAAAGTTAAAATCACCTGCTTTCAGCGGAGTACCTTGCGCGTCGGCAACGGTCACAATTGCAGGACAATGTTCGATCTCATCAAGCTTGCTACGGTTGCCAACATCGGTCACCACCAACTTACTTTGTGCAAGCTGAATACGGTGTTCGATGGCTTTAGGGCCAAACGCTGTAAATAATGGCTGATAAACTGCACCAATGCGCCACGCAGCTAAAATGGTCACGAGAAGCTCAGGTGTTCTTGGTAATAGCCCCGAAATACGGTCGCCTGACTGCACACCTTGTGATTTTAGAAAGTTGGCAAACTGACTTGACCATTGCTGCAACTGACGGAAGGTGTATTGCTCTTTTCGTCCGTCTTTTCCTTGCCAATACAGCGCAATTTTGTCACCTTCTGCGTGTCGATCACAACATTCATAACAGGCGTTGAGTGCATCGAGTGAACCTGACAACATCTGTTTTGCAGTGCTTTCCAAGTCGAAAGCCTGCACCGTCTTTTGATAATCCATCATATATTTTCCCTCAGTCCGGATTTGTAGTTATTCACGACAGGGTTTTATTGATTTGTTTAAGCCATCCTTTGGCTTAATCGTTATGCTTCTTGTGGCAAGTATTGCTGAATAATGCTCGAAAAATCGAGATGGGCATTACCACGCATACACATTTGCTGATAAAGCTGTTGCACCATACCACCGAGTAAAATTGGCTGTTTGACTTGGCCTGCGGCTTCGACAGCAAGCCCTAAATCTTTTAGCATCAGCTGAGTGGCAAAGCCGTCTTGGTAGCCTCGAGATGCTGGCGCATTTTCATTAATATGCGGCCATGGGTTACAGACATCCGAACTCCAGCAACGACCGCTTGAACTGTTAATGACGCCAGCCAATGCTTGTGGGTCAATGCCGAGTTTCACGCCCAGCGCCATACCTTCGGCTACCGCAGTCATCGAAATGCCTAAAATCAGGTTATTGCAGATTTTGGCAATTTGACCTGCACCCACATCACCACAATGAACAATATTTTTACCCATGTGGCTGAGCACAGGTTTTACTTCGTTAAAGGTTTGCTCATCGGCACCCACCATAAAGGTTAAGGTTCCTGCTTGAGCACCAATGGTACCACCCGAAACAGGCGCATCACAGATTTTGATATTTTTACTCTGTGCAACAGCAGCAATGTCTTTAATGGTTTGTGGGTCAATGGTACTGCTATCAATGCATAAGCTACCTGCTTTTAGTACCTCCAACACACCATTTTCACCCAAGTAAACTTCTTTAACATGCTTTGCCGCCGGCAACATGCTAATGACCACATCAGCTTGTTTAGCTGCATCCTGTGGGCTGCTACACACCACTCCACCTGTCTCGGCAAAGTGCTGAATCGCGACTTCACTGAGGTCATATCCATAAACTTTGATTCCGGCTTTCAGTAGGTTATGGGCCATTTTGCCGCCCATATTGCCTAGACCGATAAAGGCGATATTCATCCGTGATCCCCTTAACGTAAACTAATGGTTGTATTTACACCGCCAACTTCATGGCTATCTTCAAACCAGCGACTGGTAATAGTTTTAGTTTGGGTATAGAACTGCACAGCCTGTTTGCCGTATGGTCCCAAATCACCAAGTTTTGAACCTCTTGAACCGGTAAAACTAAAGAAAGGTACTGGCACAGGAATTGGAATGTTGATACCGACTTGACCAATATCAATGAGGTTTTGGAAAGTACGTGCAATCGCACCGCTTTGTGTAAATAGACCTACCCCGTTACCAAATGGGTTGGCGTTGATAAGCGCAATGGCTTCATCAAGTGTGTCTACACAAATAATTGAAAGAACTGGACCAAAGATTTCTTCTTTATAAATACGCATGTCAGTATTTACGCCACTAAAAATCGTCGCGCCGACAAAGTTACCCGCTTCATAGCCTTGTACTTGAACATCACGACCATCGAGTAGCAACTCTGCACCTTGCTCAACACCGCTATTAATTAAGTCGAGTACTCGCGCTTTAGCACGTTTTGAGATCACTGGGCCAATGTCAGTATTTGGTTCATGGCCTGCGTTTACTTTTAAGGTTTTGGTTTTTTCGACTAGCTCTTGAATCCACTGTTTGCTGTCACCGACCATGACTGCAACCGACAATGCCATACAACGTTGTCCTGCTGCACCAAATGCTGCACCCACCAAAGCATTTAAAGTTTGTTCTTTATTGGCATCAGGCATGACCACAACATGGTTTTTTGCACCCATCATCGACTGCACGCGTTTACCATGTTGCCCTGCCAGGTTATAAACATGTGTTCCAACTGCAGTTGAACCTACAAATGAAATCGCTTTAATGTCTTTATGTGTGCACAAACGGTCAACCACTTCTTTACCGCCATGCACAACGTTAAGCACACCCGCTGGAACACCTGCTTGAATCGCAAGCTCAACCAGCATCATGGTTGATAACGGGTCTTGTTCTGATGGTTTTAAAACAAATGTATTGCCACACACGATTGCCATTGGGAACATCCAAAGCGGAATCATGGCAGGGAAGTTAAACGGCGTAATACCCGCACAGACACCCAAAGGTTGCTGCAATGTGTAAGTGTCTACACCACGCGCTACACCTTCAACGTATTCACCCATTTGCAAAATGCCGATCGAACAAGCATGTTCAACCACTTCTAAACCACGTTGAATATCACCTTCTGCATCTGCCAAGGTTTTGCCTTGTTCAGCCGTTAGTACTTGTGCAATTTCTTTCATGTTGGCACGGATCAAGTCTTGTAACTTAAGCATGATGCGCATACGTGCCTGAATTGGGGTCTGACGCCAAGAAGCAAAAGCATCTTGTGCAGCTTGAATAGCAGCGTCAACTTCTTTAACCGTTGCAAATGGTACACGACCAATCACTTCCTGAGTTGCAGGGTTAACAATGTCTTGCCATTCCTGTGTTTCAGATTCGATAAAATTTCCGTTAATGAGTAATTTAGCGGTTTCCAACTCGATTTTTTGGATTGTGTTCATAACCTCTCCGTAGGCCATATTTTTATTGTGTTCAATTATTAGAAAATACTTATCTATGTATTTTCTTTATTCCAGTTTCAATTGAGACTAGCAAAGAAAACTTTGACCACCAACGGAAATTCATGCACGATTGTTGTGCAAATATGCACAAGGATGACAACAAAAATGAAAGTGGATTGGGATCATCTACATTTTTTTCTGGTTTTAGCTCGGACTAAAACCTTGACCAATGCTGCGCGAATTATTGGTGTCGAGCACAGTACGGTGGCTAGACGAATTCAGGCCCTAGAACTTGCTTTGGGTACAACGCTGTTTAAGCGTGAAGCGACGGGTTATGAGCTGACACTCGAAGGGATGGCACTGGTTCCTCGAGTTGAGCAAATGGAACAAGCTTTCTTACAAATTGAAAAACCACACCAACCTTTGCAAGGTCGTGTGCGAATTGGCACACCTGAAGGTTTTGGTACTGCGTTTTTAGCTCGGTTATTGGCTGAGTTCTCTATCCAATATCCACTGCTCACCATCGATCTAATTCCAGTGCCGAAAATGATTAAGCTTTCACACCGTGAGGCAGATATTGTGGTGTCAATTGATCGTCCTACGTCTGGCCCTTACATCATTACGCGATTATCAGATTATTGTTTAAAAATTTACGGTAGCAAAAACTATCTGGCCCAAAACCCACCTATCCGAGCCTTAGAAGATTTAACCCAACATCGCTTTGTGAACTATATTGACGATCTGGTATATAGCCCCGAGTTGTACTGTTTAGAACGGTTACCTCTAAAGCTGAATGCTAACTTCCGTAGCAGCAGTATTTTGGCCCAACAAATTGCGGTGAGTGCTGGTGCAGGACTTGCGATTTTACCCAAGTTTTTGGCAGATGATAAACCAGAACTTGAAGAGGTGTTAGAGCAACAAGTTCGCTTTACCCACACGTTTTGGATGCTGACCTTTGTTGATTTACAACATGAACCGCGCATTAAATTGGTTTGGGATTATCTACGGAAACAAGCCGATAAATATCAGCATTTGTTGGTTGATTAAAGAACCTAAATAAAAAAGCCAATCATGATCGATTGGCTTTTTTAAAATCATTTATAGTTCATTAAACAAGTTCTTGGTCTAATTTTTTGATACGTGGCTTATAGAACACAAAATATGTCACGCTTAAAACCACCAACCATAGTGGACTCACGTATACCGCTTTTAATGTATCTGGCTCGAGTGCCAAAATCACTAAAGTAAACAAGAAGAATGCAATAACGACATAAGCCATTAACACGCCACCCGGCATTTTAAATGTTGATGCAGCATGTAACTCTGGACTCAACTTACGGTAACGTAAATAGCACGCCATGATTAAAATCCACACGCTAATGAATAAAATGACACAGAGTGAACTTGCCAAAGTAAATGCTTCCATGGTGTTTGGAACAAAGTACTGAAGCACTGCCCCACCCATAATGAAAATACATGAGAAGATTAAACCATTTGAAGGTACGGCACGTTTTGATAAACGCCCCAATGCACTTGGCGCCTGACCATCTTTTGATAAACCGAACAGCATACGACTGGTTGAAAATACGCCGCTATTCATTGAAGACATCACTGAAGACAATACAACCAAATTCATGATGATGGCTGAAATCGGAATACCTGCATTTAAGAACAACTCAACAAACGGACTTTTATCTGCACGAATGTGATCCCAAGGTGTTACTGACATCACCACAAAGAGTGCCAACACATAGAAAAGGATAATACGTAACGGAATAGCATTAATCGCTTTAGGCAGATTCGTTTGTGGATCTTTCGTTTCAGCAGCAGTTGTACCAATCAATTCAACGCCAATAAAGGCAAACACGGCAATCTGGAAACCTGCCAAAAATCCGCTTACGCCTTTTGGAAATATGCCGCCATGCGACCACACATTACTTACACTCACAACCTCGCCATGCGGAGCTTGAAAATGAGTGAGGAGCATGTAACCACCGACTCCGATCAAGCCAATAATGGCCAAAATCTTAATGAGTGCGAACCAGAATTCAACTTCACCAAATAGCTTAACGGTAAGAAGGTTAAGCCCTAAAATGAATAGTACACAGCCTGAACTAATCATGGCTTGTTGCATGGGTGAGAAACTGGCGCCTTCGGGCAGCCAGAAACTTAAATAGTTAATGACCGCAGACAAATCAGCAATACCGACCAGTACCCAGCCTAACCAATAGGTCCAGCCGATATAGTAGCCAGCCCATGGTCCAATCAAATCATAAGCCATATCGACAAATGATTTGTAATGTAAGTTGGCAAGCAGTAGTTCACCCAATGCACGCATCAGAAAAAAGAACATGCCACCAATTATCATGTAGATAACGAGGATTGAAGGACCTGCGAGGGAGATGGTTTTGCCCGAGCCCATAAATAGACCAGTTCCAATTGCACCGCCAATTGCAATCATTTGTAGATGGCGATTATTTAATTTCCGTTGTAAATGATCAGGGGAGCTTGCCTCATCAGAATGATGAACCATTGTCATATTAGAAGTCCTTTTTATATTTTGCTTAACTTAAATCAGCAACCTATAGGGAGAAAAACGAACCGTATATCGTGGGTTGCTGAGTCTATACCTCAGGACAAGATGTTCAAGTATATTTTTTCCTTAATTGATAAATCGTTTGTCCTGATTTTTTTAATTCACATTATTTATGTCCTGCCTTCACGGCAATTTTAATTAATCAATCTGGGTTTCCATATTAGCCGAAGTGTAGCATGTGATCCTGCTATATGTACTTTGCCAATACCCTCCAAACTGCTCTATCGATTCAAAAATAAACAATATTATTCCGATAAAAAATCTAATAAAAATAAAAAAAGCCAATCATGATTGATTGGCTTTTTAATAAAACTTAATGATCGTTGACGAGTTCACGTCCTAGTTTTTTCATACGTGGTTTATACAACACATGATAGGTAACACCTAAAATAACCAGCCATACTGGACTGACATATAAAGCTTTCAATGTATCTGGCTCTAATGCCAAGATCACCAAAGTGAAAAGCATGAATGCCAAAACAACATAACTCATCCAAACGCCACCTGGCATTTTAAAAGTAGATTTTTCATGTAATTCAGGACGTAATTTACGATAGCGTAAATAGCACACCATGATAAGACTCCAGACACTAATGAATAGAATCACACAGAGTGAACTTGCTAAAGTAAATGCTTCCATTGTGTTTGGAACAAAGTACTGAAGCACCGCTCCGCCCATGATAAACGTACAAGAGAAAATCAAACCATTTGAAGGAACTGCGCGTTTTGATAAACGACCAAATGCACCAGGTGCCTGACCATCTTTTGATAAACCAAACAACATACGGCTAGTTGAAAACACGCCGCTGTTCATTGAAGACATCACCGAAGAAAGTACAACTAAGTTCATGATGATTGCAGAAACAGGAATACCTGCATTTAAGAACAACTCAACAAACGGACTTTTGTCTGCACGAATATGGTCCCACGGTGTTACTGACATCACAATAAACAGTGCCAACACATAGAACAAAATAATACGTACTGGAATCGCATTAATCGCTTTCGGTAAGTTTTTCTGTGGATCTTTGGTTTCAGCAGCCGTTGTACCTACAAGTTCCACCCCGACAAAAGCAAATACAGCAATCTGGAATCCTGCCAAGAAGCCTTCTGTACCTTTCGGGAATAAACCGCCATGTGACCAAACATTACTGATGCTTGCGACAGCGCCTTGCGGAGCTTGGAAATGGCTGAAAATCATGTAGCCGCCCACTCCGATCAGACCAATAATCGCCAAGATCTTAATAAGAGCAAACCAGAATTCAATTTCACCAAATAGGCGTACTGTTAGGAGGTTAAGACCCATCACAAACAACACACAACCTGCGCTAATCATGGCTTGCTGTATTGGTGAGAAACTTGCACCGTCAGGCAGCCAGAAACCTAAATAGTTAATGACTGCTGAAAGGTCCGCAATACCCACCAGCACCCAACCTAACCAATAAGTCCAGCCCAAATAATAACCAGCCCAAGGACCAATCAGGTCATGAGCCATATCAACAAAAGATTTATAATGCAGATTTGCAAGGAGCAACTCGCCCATTGCACGCATTAAGAAAAAGAACATTCCTCCAATAATCATATAGATCAAAAGGATTGAAGGACCTGCGAGGGAGATGGTTTTACCTGAACCCATAAATAGGCCAGTTCCAATTGCACCGCCAATAGCAATAAGTTGTAAATGACGGTTAGACAGTTTTCGTTGCAGATGATCAGGAGAATTTTCTGTATCTGAATGACGAGCCGTTGTCATATTAAAATTCCTTTTTGAATTCCTTTGTTAAGATCAGCAACCTATGGCGAAAATCGAACCGTATGCCATAGGTCACTGAATCTGTTCACCAAAAAAGACTGGTTAAACCGTATCTATCTTCCTTCTGTTAGATACATCATCATTTTTGGAGTAAAAACGAATTACTTTTGTGCTGCCGTCACGGCAATTTCAATTAACCAATCCGGATTTACCAAATCGGCTTGAATTGTGGCACGCGATGGAGCAACACACCCTTTTAACCAGTCAACCCAAATTGCATTTACGGTTGAAAAGTCAGAAAGATTTTTCAAATAGAGCTGTGCAGAGAGCAAACGAGATTTGTCGGTATTGGCTAATGCCAAAAGTTCATCAATCGTTGCAAGAATTTCACGAGTTTGGCCTGCCACGTCTTGCTCGGTATTTTTAGGTACCTGCCCTGACAGATAAACTACTTTGTTAAAAACAGTCACGGCGCTCATGACTTCGTTAGTGTTAATCTTTTGTATATCTGAATTAGACATTCGGATTTCCTTATACCTGATTAATAAATTGAACACGGGCGGTGACAGCACACATCAGTTCATAGCCCACCGTACCGGATGAAACAGCGACATCATCAATAGGTAAAACGACGCCTGGACTTGATTGGCCCCAGAGCACCACTTCGCTACCAACTTTGGCACTGTCAATGCCCGTTAAATCGACTGCCAACATATCCATGCTGACACGACCAATTGTGCGAGTGCGGACTGAGTCCACTAAAACAGGCGTACCTGTTGGTGAAATACGTTGATAACCATCAGCATAGCCACAAGCGACAATTCCAATCGTCATGGGCTGCTCTGCGACAAAGTTTGAGCCATAACCCACGCTTTCATTCGGCTCTAAATGCTGAACGGAAATAATTTCACTGCGTAAGCTCATGGTCGGTTGTAAGCCCCAATCCGCAATACTATGCGTTGGGTAGTCTGGCGAGCTGCCATAAAGCATGATGCCACTACGGGCATAATCTGATTTGAGCTGATCTTGATAGCGCAGAATTGCCGCACTATTACTTACCGATCTTTCACCCGGTAAATCCTTCACAATTTCTTCAAAGGCAGTAATTTGATAATCAATACCTTGCTGTCCGAAACGCTCGCCATCTGCATCTGAAAAATGCATCATGTGCGTAATCTTGGACACGTTCGCCAAGTTATTTAAACGTTCCCAAGCCTGAACATAGTGCTGTGGTTTAAAACCAAGACGGTTCATACCACTGTTCATTTTTAGGCAAACATCAAATTGAGCAGGATAAGGATGCTTTTCTACCCACTCGATTTGCGCTTCACTATGAATGGTGAAACTGAGTTGATATTGCACACAATCAAATAAATCTTGAGGAGAGAAAATTCCTTCGAGCAATAAAATTGGACCTGCCCAACCTAAAGCACGAATGCGTTTTGCTTCATCAAGATCAAGTAAGGCAAAGCCATCTGCTGCTTTAAACGCTTCATAAACACGTTCAATTCCGTGTCCATAAGCATTAGCTTTTACAACGGCAAAGACCTTACTGTTTGGCATAGCCTTGCGTACCACTGCCAAGTTATTTTGTAAGGCTTGACGGTGGATGACTGCGGTAATAGGACGAGGCATGATTACTTTCCTAACGTCCGTTATGCAGCATGCGCGTGTGAATAACGCTGAATTGAAAGGCCATCGGTACTGATATCAGTCTTATGATTCAATACGATGTCACTGATTAATTTTCCTGAACCACACGCCATCGTCCAGCCTAGAGTACCGTGACCTGTATTCAAGAACAGATTTTTAAAGCGAGTTGCGCCAATAATTGGGGTACTGTCTGGTGTCATTGGACGTAGACCCGTCCAGAAAGACGCCTGTGCCATATCGCCGCCCGGGAACAAGTCCTGAGTCACCATTTGCAATGTTGCACGGCGGTCTTCATTTAGGCCTAAGTTAAAGCCACTTAACTCAGCCATACCACCTACGCGAATACGTTGGTCAAAACGAGTAATCGCAATTTTGTAGGTTTCATCAAGCACTGTAGATTGTGGAGCAAAAGCAGGGTCAACAATTGGAATCGTCAACGAATAACCTTTCACAGGATATACAGGCAACTGTAGATCGAGTGGTTTCAAGAAATCACGTGAATAGCTACCAAATGCTAAGACATATCGATCTGCGGTTAAGACCTTACCATTGACCTGAACGCCCTTAATTTCATCGCCTTCAACAATCAATTTTTCTACGTTCTGGTTGAACTGGAAGTTAACACCCAACTCTTTAGCAATTTGAGCTAAAGCATTGGTAAATAAATAACAGTCACCTGTTTCATCATTTGGTAAGTGTAAACCACCAACAAGTTTATCTTGCGCATTTGCCAACGCTGGTTCTACACGACCAAGTTCATTGCCATTTAATAATTCGTAGCTTACGCCGCATTCTTGTAGCACGCTAATGTCACGTTGAACCGCTTCCATTTGTGCTTCTTTACGGAATAACTGCAACGTGCCTTTTGCACGGTTTTCGTAATTAATGCCTGTATCTTTTCTAAGTTCACGTAAGCAGTCACGGCTGTATTCAGCCACGCGCATCATACGTTCTTTGTTTACAGCATAACTTTGCGGATTACAGTTTTTTAGCATTTGAGCCATCCACTGTAACTGCCACATGCTGCCATCTAAATTAATCGCAAGCGGTGCATGATGTTGAAACATCCATTTCACAGCTTTAAAAGGAATTCCTGGTGCTGCCCAAGGAGTCGAATACCCAGGCGAAATTTGACCTGCATTACCAAAACTTGTTTCTTCAGCAGGACCTGACTGGCGATCGAGAACAGTAACCTCAGCTCCTTGTTGAGCTAGATAATAGGCACTTGCCACTCCAATAACGCCGCTACCTAAAATAATTACGCGCATTTCCATTCCCTCACGCACACCAGTTTATTTAACTAGTATATTTCTGCTTCAATAGTTTATTTCACTGTTTTTCAGGGTATAATCTAGGTAAATTTATGTTTTTCTCGCGAGAATTTTAAAAAAAGAGGAAATATCTATGCGCCCCTTAGATCGTATAGATCGCATGATTCTGGACATTTTGCAGCGCGAAGGACGAATTGCGATTAGTGAATTGGCATCGAGAGTCAACCTGTCTACCACCCCCTGTTCAGAGCGTGTAAAGCGCCTTGAGCGCGATGGCATTATCATGGGTTATTACGCACGGCTAAACCCAGCCTTTGTGGACCGTAACTTGCTTGTCTTTTTAGAAATTAAGTTATCTGCCAAATCTGGCGATGTGTTTGATCAGGTAGCTAGAGATTTAGTCGAGATTCCTGAAGTGCTCGAATGTCACCTTATTTCTGGCGAATTTGACTACCTTGTAAAAGCTCGCTTAAAAGAAATGAGTGCATACCGCCGCTTATTAGGAGATCTATTAAAAAAGCTCCCCGCTTCGGCATCTTCACATAGTTATGTGGTCATGGAAGAAGTGAAAGAAACTTTATATTTAGATGTAAGCAAGTAAAGCGAGCATTATTGAACTCGCTTTACTCACGTTTTGAAAATTAGAAATATTTTAAAATCGAAATATGTTTGTTTTGATGTTTGAATTTCGAGAACCACTTAACCGCTGGATAAAGTACAAAAGACAGTACAATTATAATTAGCCATAGCATCCACACATGGTTGACCGACAAATAGTTTCCGTAATTAGCTCCCCACACGCTGAGTACGAACACATACAGGAGTTTCAATACATATAAGTGCAATAAATAAAAGAACATCGGCACTGAACCAAACACGACCAATGGTTTTAAAAATGAGTATTGCTGCATACGTTCAAAAGCAACGAGCACAAGCAAGCCAATTCCAACATTTAGCAAAATAAATAGTAAAGACGGCGGATACTTGGTGAGGTTAAAAAAGCTCATAAGACTCAGTTGTAATGACTCAAAATGTTGCCACGGCTGGTCGCCATAGACGTTGATCAAACGCAGTAAAACAAACAACCCAATACTTGCTAAACCAAGGCTGAGTAAAGCGCGGCTTCTTTGCTTTGCTGAATATTTTGAACTAAAGAACTGACCTAAAGCATAGCCCAATAAAATCACCCCAATCCAAGGTAAAACTGGATAGCTTGTGCGAAGCTTAATACCCGCAAATTCAATCCAGCCACGTTCATGTAAAACGAACCATATATTCTGTAGGATGCCTTGTGAGAAGTGCACCGAATCTAACAAGTTGTGCCCAAAAACAATAACCAAACCTGCGCCCGCAATGACTGGTAACGGTAAACTCATACAGCACGCTAGCACTACCATGCTAATACCAATCGCCCAGATCACTTGTAAATAAATGACTTCAGGCGGAAAAGTTGCTGTCCATGCAAAGTTCACAAGGGTAAGCTCTAACATAATTAAAAATAAGCCGCGTTTTAATAGAAATGCACGCGTTTGTTGTAAGTCCTGTTTTTTTGATTGAAATAAAAATGCAGAAATACCGGTTAAAAGTACAAAAACCGGAGCACAGATATGTGCCAATAACCGACTACCAAATAAGGCGGGTTCAGTCGCGGTCACATCCATTGGATCGGTAACCTGTTTATGTAAATAGAAAGTTTCTCTTACATGGTCGAGCAACATAATAAGGATAACCAAACCACGCAATGCATCAATCGACTGTAAACGTTCAATATTTTTTTCTATAGACATAGCGGTAATCAATAAAATAATGTAACGTTATACTATTACATTTAATTCCTTTTGTCTTTTTATGGCTGATTATTTATGCGACACAAATTAGGATTGTTGTCTTCGTTAGGTCTATCATTTATATCGACCCTCACTTGGGGAGAGGAAACATCAACGGTACTAGAAACCATACGTGTTCAGGCCGAAAGCACCCGAGAAGATGTGAGCCAAAATAGCTCGACAACTAAATTTACTCACGATGTTTTAGATGTCCCTTTTAACCGTGCTTATGTTTCAAAACAAATGATGGAACAACAAGACGTTCAACGGATTGATGACGCATTAAGCTTAGTGAGTGGAGTTTTTCATCAAAACAGTTTTGGTGGTGGCTTTTGGGACAATTACTCTTTCCGCGGTTTTAGTACCGATCCCAATTTAGGTGCCTCAGTGATCCGCAACGGCTTGAGTGTCAACCGAGGGATTAGTGCTCCAAAAGATGTCGTAAATATTGAATCTTTAGAGTTTTTAAAAGGGCCAATGGCAGCTTTATATGGCCGAGGCGAAACAGGAGGCTTGCTTAACCTCAACAGTAAAAAACCACAATGGGAAAGTGAAAGCGAACTTAACCTACGTGCCAATACCCAAGAACAATATCGAATTAGTCTGGAACATACCGCGCCTATTAACGATGAACTAGCCTATCGCGTAGCCGTGGCTCATGAAGATAATCAAAGCTTCCGTGATCATGTCAGCAGTGAACGCTGGTTCTTTTCACCACAGCTCACATGGAAAATTTCAGACCAAACACAACTCGACTTTGACAGTGAATTTACAGAGCATAAAGGAACCTTTGACCGCGGTGTCAGCACAGTCAATCATCAGTTTGTGATGGACCCGAAAACCTTTACAGGTGAACCTGACGATGGCGATTTGAAAATAAAAGATTACTTTTACCAATTACGTCTGAGTCACGAATTTAACCCTGACTGGAAGCTAAATAGTGCGGTTAGTTATAAAGACGCCAAAATGGTCGGCTTTGCAACCGAACCTCGTCGTATGCAAGCCGATGGACGTACTTTAGAACGTCAACGTCGTTATCGTGACTATACAAGTGAAGATGTCCTAGCTCAGACAGAGTTACTTGGCAAGGTTGATACGTCTTGGGCTCGCCATGAAATTTTACTTTCAACCGAGCTTGGTCAACTCGACTATAAACAAAACCAGCTTCGTCGTAATCACAGCACAAGTTCAACAAACACAATTGATATTTACCAACCTGAATATGGTAAATATTTACCTAGCTTAGCTCCATTTACCAACATTAAAGAGCGCCAACGTTACTTTGCGCTTAATGTACAAGACCAGATCTTTTTCAATGATCAATGGAGTGTGCTATTTGGCAACCGTTTTGATCAGGTCGAACAAAACTTTAAAAATCATTTGCCTCAGACTGAAAGCAACGAGACACTTCATCAAAATAGTCCACGTTTCGGAGTAAACTTTAAAGCCTCTGAGCAATGGGCTTTTTATAGCAATTATGGCCACTCATTTGCCATGAATAGTGGCATGAATCGAAATGGTCAGACTTTTGCTCCTGAAAAAGGAGAAAGCTATGAAGTCGGCACCAAATATAAAATAAACGACCAAAGTGTGCTGAGTCTCGCTTTGTTTAAAATGAAAAAACAGAATGTACTGACAACCGATCCAATCGACAGTAATTTTCAAACCGCAGCAGGTGAAGTGAATAGTAAAGGGATTGAGTTTGATTTAAATAGCCAAATCAATGACCGCTGGTTCGTCAATGCCAACTATAGTTATACCGATGCTCAAATTGAAAAAGACCAAGACTTGGCAAAAGGCGCTCGTCTGAGCAATGTTCCAAAACATCAAGGCTCCGTAAGCACCAATTATGAGTTTCTACAAGAAGGCCCACGAAAGGCAGGTGTAGGAGCTAACCTTACCTATGTGGGAGAGCGCAGTGGACATAATCTTGATAATGGCTTTAATTTACCGAGTTATACGCTGGTCAATTTAAATGGCTACTATGCCCCATCTGATCGTTTACGTTATCAGCTGAACGTAAACAATCTGTTTGATAAAACCTACTATGTTTCAAGCTATAGCGATTTATGGGTTCAACCCGGTGAACCACTGAACGCCTCAATTTCGGCACAGTGGAAATTTTAATTCATCCATAAATAGAAAAGCCCGAATAGTTTCGGGCTTTTGATTAGAACATACCATTTTCATTGATGAGGGGGTCGGGCTGTACTTGACCGATATCCCAAAACTCAGCAATTTTGCCCTTTTCAAAACGACAAATATGAACCACGGCCAAGGTGGTTAAGCCGTTCATTTGCATTTCAAGTTTTGAATGCACAGCAACCAAATCGCCCTCTTCAATGACATGTTGAACATCAAAGACTTTGTTAGGAGTTTCAATTGCACTTTCACGCATTCCTTCCTTCAAAGAAGTCGCATCACCTGCAAAATAAGGGTTATGATGCTTGAAGTTCGGCGCAGTGTAATTGCTATAGGCTTCATCGACTTCGCCAGCTGCGGCAAGCTCTAAAAACTGTACTGCAATTTGTTTTTGAGATAAGTTCATATTTATCTCCTACTCTTTATTTTAGACCTTACTGCAACAGGTCATCTTCTTCGTCTTCCTCGAAGACATAGGCCATACAGCCCCATCCATCATATT
This sequence comes from Acinetobacter pittii, assembly GCF_034064985.1. Classification (NCBI taxonomy): domain Bacteria; kingdom Pseudomonadati; phylum Pseudomonadota; class Gammaproteobacteria; order Moraxellales; family Moraxellaceae; genus Acinetobacter; species Acinetobacter pittii. The sequence continues at coordinate 3,747,551 of NZ_CP139249.1, forward strand.
CGCCCTGAAATTTCTCAGCGATACTGGCAAACCATTGTTCCAAGTCAACAATATCTGAATACTCAGGTTCCATGTTAACGAAGATGGTAATCACCCACTCGTTTGGCTCAACAGAATCATCTTGGAAAAGTGAAACTTTTTGTTCTTGGTAAAGCAAATAGAGTGCGCATTGCTCTGCATTTTTCTGATCTTGAAAAGCGATAGAAAATTCAATTTCATGCAGCTCGGTTAAATCATCCCCATCTTCAGCCATTTGCCAAAGTACGTTGCCGTTATCGTCATCTGGAAATTGTTCGTAGTCACGATTCATAAAGTGATCCTTGTTGTTGTCGCAGTATTAATATTATTCGACATCAAGAATACCCGACTTTTATTGCAATTTGGGTATATATTCCGTTCCCAATTGCACCAAATTGAATTTTTAATTGTATATAAATTTTAAAAAGGCACTTGTGATTCAATGATCACATCCGTTCCATTTAATGGATGCTGGAAAGCCAAATATGCAGCATGTAAGGCCATGCGGTTTAAGTGAAAACGTTTAGGTTCAGGATGATATAACTTATCACCCATAATCGGATGTCCTATATGCATCATGTGGACGCGTAACTGATGTGAACGTCCTGTTACAGGTTCAAGCAATACTCGACTTTGATCGGTTTTTCCATCATAAACCAAAGGCTGAAACAAGGTTTTAGCGTGTTTACCTAATTCAAAATGTACAATTTGTCTTGGGCGATTTTCCCAGTCGGTAATGAGCGGAACTTCAACGCTTCCCTCTTCTGCGACTTGGCCTTGCACCAAAGCAATATAATGCTTTTTGACTGTTCTGGCCTGAAACATTTTACTTACCGCAACTTCTGCATCACGGTGCTTGGCAAACATAAGTAAGCCTGATGTTGCCATATCTAAACGATGTGTGACCTTCGCTAAAGGGAACTTTTCCAGCACCCGTAAATAAGCACTGTCATGATGTTCAGGTAAACGTCCCATAACCGACAACAAACCTGCAGGTTTATCAACCACAACCAAATCATCGTCTTCAAATAAAATTGAAAGCGGATCTTGTGGCGGAGCGTAAACAAAGTTGTCATTTAAAGGCATGGTCGTAGAAACAGCAATGGAGCATGGCGGCAAATCATAAAGAAATTTCGAACCTACCGCAAAGTAATCTATAACGCTCTACTCATGTTCCACGTGAAACTCAGAAAATCTTTATCGTTTTTTATTCATTTCAGCCAAAAGATCGAGCTGAATTTCTTGAATATGCGCAAGTCTTTCCCATTGATGCGACAAAAGATGGTCCATTTTTTCATGCAAATGGCGAATCTCAAGCTCGGCTTTTAAATTAATCTGATAGTCATGTTGAGAACGTAAGCGGTCTTTTGCTTCTTGGCGATTTTGGCTCATCATAATAATAGGCGCTTGAATTGCAGCTAAACATGACAATACTAAATTCAGCAAAATAAAGGGATAAGGGTCGACGGGACGTACAACCATCACCACCGTATTTAGAATAATCCAACCTGTCAAAAATAGAGCAAAACAAATGAGAAAAGCCCAGCTACCACCAAATGTCGCAATCTTATCTGCTAACTTTTCTCCAAATGTCCAATTCTGATCAAAATCCGACTCTGTATTTCGGCTAATCAGCTCATGGCGTTGCATACTGCCAATCACTTCGTTTTCTAAATTAGATAACTCACCCTTTTCCGAGCGTAATAGGGACTGTACATATTTAACTCGATAATCTGCCAGATCTGCCCGACAAATAAAGCTTGAGTAATTCCAATCTGGATAGTCTTTTAAAATTTCATCACTAATCACATTACGAATGACTTCACCAGATACTAGATCTTTTAACGGAAAATTTTTCCCACAAACGGCGCACTGCCGACACTGATTTTTATTTTCCATATTATTCAGCTCTTTATTATGATAATAAGATTATTATATAAACAATTTTGGCTGATCACATCGTAAATAAAAATAGTAATCTAACCTAAAATCTGTAAAGTCGCTGGTACGATTTTTCGATGGGCAGGAATTACAGGCGCCATATAGAGTCTTCCAAGCCAATTTTTAATATGCACCACTGTAGTTATGGTGAGTACTTGAGTCTTTTCATTCTTGTATATGGATAAAGTCACATTTAAATGCTTGTCATCATCTCCAATCACTAACTCATTTTCGGTACGCTGCAAAAAAGTAAAAATTCCAATTTGGTCGCCTGCCACATATTCACTTTCTTTTTTATTTGAATCAATTTGCTGAAAACTTCCTAAATCTTTAAGCCCAATCTTTGAAGTAATTTTATTACGCATATTCATGCTCCACTCTACCCATTGCGGAGTGTGCTGGAATAGCTTAATAAGTTGCTGAAATACATTTAGGTCGGGCTGACCAAGCACAATACTCCACGAATCGTGGAAGTAAGCATTATTCAATTGAGATGAGATTTGACTGTCGGTAGGTAAAGCAGAAAGATAAGGCTTATTCATGAATTATATTCTTGTAAAGTATCGTTTTTATTATAGAGAATTTTTTAGGGTGTCAAGGGAAAACATCTATGGTTTACTTCAACAATCATAACTTTGTAAGTTATAACCTTGTGCCTATAAACTTTTGATCTATAGCGTCCTAAGCCGAATCGAGACCTTTTGGGTGAGTACACACTAACGTTATACGTTTTGGTGCATGCTACTCTTTTCGATCCCTATCACACCCTTGAGATATAGTTTAGCCAGCACCCCGCGGGATTGTTTTTCTAAGAAAAGCGAATTTTTAATATTTTTGGAAATTTTTACAACATTAAGCCAATTTAAAAGAATTTATTCCCATTTAACCATAATTAGTTAAATTTAAATTCCATTTTATTTGTGTTTTTAGGTTTATTTTACCAAGTCATTAATTATTTTGAGTGACAGTACATCAAGAAAATTAAGTCACCCTTCACTTTTTAACCATGAAGGGCAAAAATCTTTTATGAAGAAATAAAACCATGTTTACGGGCATAGTAAACAGTACATAACGCAATCAGGGCAAAAACTAGCATAAACCACGGAAAAGAAGCCGCCCCAAAACTTTCAAGCAGTCCTCCGCCAATCATTCCACCGAATGCGATAGCAAGGTTAAATACCGTGACCAACATCGACTGTGCCACATCTGCTTCATGTTCTGCAGTATTTGCCAAGGCTGTTTGTAATAGTGTTGGAGCCCCACCAAAAGTGGCTCCCCATAACACAACACCCACCAAGACAACAAAACTTGAGGAACTATAAACACCCAAGAGCGCTGTTGCGATAGCAAAGATAAATAAGCTTAAAAGCGTTATTTTTCTTAATGAACGATCGATAAACATGCCTGTAATGAGAATGCCTACAATTGAAGAAATGCCGAATATAAACAGGATAGTCTCAACGTTGTATGTCTGCCCTGTCGAGACCAAAAAGGGTGAAATATAAGTATAGAGAATGCTATGTGCCAATATCCAAAGAAAGACGACTGCTAAAACAGCTCTAATGCCCGGCATTAAAAGAACTTTTAAAATGGGTAACCTTTTTTGCGCTGACTGCCCTACAAAATCAGGAATGCTAAAACGAATCCAGACAAATAAAATCAATGCCAATAAAGACATGATCCAAAACACACCACGCCATTCAAACAATGTTCCCAACCACGCACCCAAAGGAACTCCTATTGATAAAGCTATCGGTTGCCCAACCCCAGCGATTGCTAAAGCTCGTCCTTGATACGATGCAGAGACCATGCGTCTTACATAACCCGCTAAAAGCCCCCAAATAACACCCGCTGCCATCCCTGCAATAAAACGAGCAATTAAAGTCAGAGTATAGTCATTTGATAAGGCAGTAATCGCGTTAAATAAAAGTAACCCTGCAATAGCACTGAGTAATAAGGGTCTCCGATTCCAACTACGGGTAAGGCTAATCAGCGGTATTGCTGCTAAAACAGAACCTAAGGCATACACTGCTATAAGCTGCCCTGCATAAGCTTCTGAAATATGTAAGCCTTGACTGATTTGGGGCAAAAGCCCTGCTGGCATGGTTTCTGTCATGATGGTCAGAAAGCCTGCAACTGTAAAAGCCAATAGTTTCCAAATTGGTAATTGAATAGAGAATTCATCAGTTAACTGATGAGATGTTTCATTACTCTTAGTATTCATAAAGCTTTACTCTCAAATTTCCTTGCAAGGTACTTACTCTGCTCTGCATCGCTATATGCTTGTTTTATAAGGCTAGGATGGAAAGGCATTTGTTCTCCATGTGAACTAAAATCATTATTTTGGAATGATCGTTCCAGTTTAAGTTAAATAAAAACCTTAACTATTCAGCTCAACAATAGTTAAGGTTCAATTGAGTTTTATAAAACGTTTAAAGCAATTCCGGCCACATCCATTAAACATTGCTTTCTTTGTTCAAGCGGGCTGCCTTTTCCCAGAACACGTAAGCCTTGAATCGTATTTACAAAAAAACTCGCTAACGCGCGTGGATTTTGGGTAGAAGGAATTTCACCAGATTGTTGAGCTTTAATTAACAAAATCTCTAAAGCATGTTGAAGTTTCTGTAGATTACTCACAACAAATTGAGCGACATCTTCATCATGGCCAGCCAGTTCTAAACATGCATTTGCAACAAGACATCCTTTGTGTTCTGGATCACTTAGCTCATCTTCAACAATATTAAGAAGTAATTGTCGAATAAGTGCTTTCGAAGAACCTGAACCAGACAATAGCTTCACATTGTTAAGCGTGGTTAAAAGCTCATAACGCTGTAACGCTTTTTGATAGAGCCCTTGCTTGTTTTGAAAGGTGCTGTAAAGGCTACTTCTAGATAATCCCGTACCGTCAACCAAGTCTTGAACTGAAGTTGCAGCATAACCGCGGCGCCAAAAAACCTGCATCGCAGCATCAGCAATTTCATCAGTTTCAAATTCTTTTGTTCGCATAATTAGACTTAACGGGAACGATCGTTCCAGTTAATTTATGTTAGGAAAATAGAGAAGTCAAACTAATAATTATTTTATCAGCATATGTTTAGTCGTCTAGCTCATACAAAATAGACTTACTCATTACTGCTATTAAGTGTTTTTATTCTTTGCGTACTATTCTCAGAGATAACTTTTGCGCTTGAATATATTATAAAAACATATTATAAATTATTTCTAACCAAATAATTGGTTTTTTGGAACTTTATAATGAACAACAATATTATAATTTTTGGTTATGGAACGGGTATCTCCAAAGCTATAGCACATAAATTTGGTAAAGAAGGCTATAAAATCGGTTTAGTGGCACGAAACGCTCAAAAACTCGAAAAAGCCATTTTAGAACTTAAAACTCAAGGTATTGAAGCTTACGCTTTTACATGTGATTTAGCGGTTCTTGAAGATATACCAAATCTTATTAATCGTATTAAAGACCGATTAGGAGAGATTAAAAATATTCATTGGAATGCTTTCCATGATATTGAAGGAAATATCTTAGAAACCCCTCCACTAGAGCTTACTAAAAGCTTTCATATTCGTGTTTCGAGCTATATTGCGAAGGTTCAAGCTTGCTTAGGCGATTTAGAGAAGAACCACGGTAGCATTTTATCGACAAACGGAATTTTTGCTTTCGATGCAGTTGGTATCGACTTGGTGGCTAAAGAATATTCATCCTTAGCAACCACCGCTGCCGCTCAATACAAAACCACCAATTTACTTGCTCATAGTCTAGCGGACTCAAATGTTTATGTGAGCCAAGTGATTGTGAATGGTTTCGTTGATGGGACATCTGGAGCACAAGATAAGACCTACACGGTACATCCAGAAACCATTGCGGAGCAGTTCTGGTACTTACACCAGCATAAACAAGAAACTGTCTCCTTTTGTGGTGAAGCTATTCAAGCTGCTTAAACTATTTCTTATGGCAGAAGAAGCGTAATAAATTACGCTTCTCTGAAATTTTTTAATTTATAGTTCTATGTCTCAGAAATATTTAATTATTTTTCATACTCTGAAGGATCAATTTTGTATTCTTTGAATAAAATTGAACTCACAGAGTCTTTTATACGTTCATCATGTTTAATAATTAAATAAATATCTTTTTTAGTCAGAGGAATTTCTTTTAGTAAATCAGGCAAGTCCTTCGACCTTATAGCACTGACTTCACTAGGTTGTTTTAAGATATCTGGGTCTTGTTCTTCGAATTTAAAATCTACACCTTGTAAATTGAAATAAACCATAACCCTTCTGTTCAAAGAGTCACTATCATCATATAAAACAGTTCCTGCAGGAAGGATTGTATATTGTGCATAGTTATCGAAATTCGATGCTATCCGCAAAGGTTTTTCTAGAACATGAATTTCGGGTGTTTTTGTACTTTTCCAGAAGGAATAGTTTATTAAGGACTGAACGATGAAAAGTAAAATTAGTATGGTAATTAATAAATTCTTTTTCATATCTACTTCTTATTAAAAATATCTTTTATTCTTTAACTACAAATTCATAGGTTTTAGTTAGCTTATTATCGCCTCGCCCATAAAAATATGGATTAATTATAATTTTGTATTTTCCTTTATATTTAGGAATACCTTCTATTTTTATATGATTGTATCAATCTATATCATCTACTGGAGTAATTTGGAAACCCTGATTTTCTGGAATATTAGAAGTTAATCCAAAATGTTGTTCTGAGACTTTATCACCTGTAATTTTAATAAATTGACTATATGACTTTCCTACATAAGCTACTGGGAGCTCATGTGGTTCAATCTTGTAATCTCTACTACACCCTAAAAAACTTGTCATTAAAAACAATATTATTAAGTTTTTAAAGTTCATCTTTATTTCTCTAGATTTCGGGCATAATTATAGCCAACCCATTCTAAATCTTTTAAAAAATTTTCCACCATTGCTTGTTTTTTCTCTGCTCTTCCGCATCTTTTATAGCCTTATTAATATCAGCTTCTATTTTATCTTTATTATTATCCCATATCTTATTTAGTACCTGCTCAAGATCTTCTCTGCTCCATAAATGAAATAAGCCACTGCTTTCACCCATTGCTTCTATAATTTTTTCATGAACTTTCTGATTATCATAATTTTTTATTTTTTTATTAAACATATCAACAACCAAATCATTAATATTTGGCTTTATGTCATTATAAAAATCTATTGTCGTATGATCTTCTAAATTATCATCTTGTATAACCCATTTAGGTACGGGTAAATACAGATTAGTAATAATGATTTCTATCCGTATAATATTTTTATAATACATAGTCCGCTGCGTACCATTAAATTGAATTGCTATTATTTTTTCTTCATCCCAAGATAATTCTTTCGTTAAATATGGAGAAGATTTTTCTTCTTTATGATTACTTTCTTGTTTAAAAAAATTAAATAGCATTGTTTTACCTCTTTTTAAAATACAGTCCAAGCAGTAAATGCTTCTAATTCTTTATCGAATGCATCTACCAGTTGATATGCAGCAATCCCCCCAATTGCACCACCAATGAGGATACCAATACCAGAACACTTCCTTGTATACATTAAAAAGCCCATCATCTAGATAGGCTCCATAATATTAATAAATTAAATAGATAAAAATATTATTCATTTTCTATATCTAAATACCAAATAGTTTCACCCCAAGCATTATCTTCAATCTCAGGCATGATTTCACCTTCTGTAAAGTAGCGCTTTTCCATATTATTTGCAGGACTATACCATTCACCTGCTTTCGGACATATTTCACCACCGAGTACCTTAATTTTATTTTTCTCTAACAGTGCTACATGAATCTTATTGACTCGTTTACCCTCTGGCCAATGGCTATCTTCATCAAAACGGGCAATCCATTGTGGAGAGTTCTCTATATCAAATCTTGGGTTCGGATCATCATCCCATGCATCTAAAGTCGTTAATTTTAAATCATTACAACGAATTGGCTTAATAAGCTCATTTGCCATTACCAATAAATCTGGAACACCCTCTTCAACTGGATAAAGTGATAATTCTCCAAGTCGAATCCATAGACTGTATTTTTCAGGGTCTGCTGGATCTGGTAATTTGGTAATCTCGATTCGTGGATCATTGAGTTTTAAACGAATTTGTTCTTCAATTAACCCTAGCTTTTCTATCCAATAAGGTGAAAGCAAAAAACACCATGTTGGGGTTCTTATTCCTGCAGCTAAAGAAGGGGTATAGATAAAGCCATCTGGATCATCATGTGAATGATTCATATTAGGATGGTCAATATCTAGACCATAAAAATAATCACTAAAAATCCGTTCTACTGTTTCAAACTCTGGTGAAACATAATTAAAGTTCGTTGTTATACCAATTTCATAACCACTATAAGCCTGTATAGGATTAAGTTTTATGAGCCATTTTTTAATAAATGCATACCATTTGTTTTTATTTTCTCGAAACCACTTATCACCAAATGATAACTTTACCGTACTATAGCTCGAATCACCTTCAAATATTTGAGCACAAAATGCCCAACGTGCACTTTGAACAGGAGAGTCTCCTGTTGTTGCTGCAATATAATAAACAAAATATTTTTTATAACTCTCGTACATTTGTTCTATCATTTCTTGTCGGGTCTGCTTCCATCTCTCTGATTTTTTCCATGTACTAGCGCCACTTTTTGATTTTCGATAACGTAACTTAAAGGGCTTATCAATTATTTCATTTTCAAATTCTTCATAAAGATCGATAATTTTATTAGCTACCTCATCCACTTCATTATCTTGATGATAAATATAAAAGGTAATGTATGGACAAATACCAAATTCTTGATCTTCCTCACCATAAATAATTGAAGTATCAAGTGGAATATCCCGTACTAACTCAAAAATCTCTTCATCATTTAAAAAAGTTTCAGATGTACTCATGTAATATTCCTTAATTGGTTTTACGCTTTTTATTTGGTGTTGTAGGCTTAGAGTCTTTAGCTTCTGTAGTTAATGCATCTTCGGGATAGCGGAACAATGATAATTTAAAGCCCTCACTTGCTGTTATTTTACTGGCTTTCTTTTGCTGAGCACATTGGCTTTTTAATCTCTCATAATTACGAAACTGTTCTTCATCAATCCGATCATTCTGAAATTTAATTTCAACCAATGCAAAAATATTAGTCAAAGTTAAAGACTCGCCACGATATTCAGGAATAATAATATCTGCACCAATTACACCTTTACCTTTATAAGGCATTGGCCAAAATGGATTTAATTCTGAACCTACTCTTTTAATACGTGTCTGACCATCTAATTGAGGCGCTAAATATTTCCTAGTTTTTATATCATAACCGAAACATACTTCTGATTTTAAAGGACTACGCCATTTTAAAAGCTCGTCCATAAACTCAAACATGAAGTTTACGGCAAGCTGCTTTAATCTAATAATAATATATTCATCAACACTTGCACCTGCTAATTCTTGAGCAGTCATCTTCAATAGCTTCGCGACGATATCCACCTTACTCTTCGGTATAACATCTTTTAATTTTTTACCTTTTTGTTTTCTTAACTGGATCATCGGCAAATGATCTGCTTTTTCACATATTTGACTAATAATAGGCCTAAAGGGAATTTTCTGCTTTATGGCAGCAGTAATTACATTACTTTTTACTTGTGGTCTTCCAGAAGCAGACTTTGTACTGTTAGTTTGTTTATCACCTGTGGTCAAGGTCGTTAATAATACTTTCTCACGTTGCCGATCAATTTTGTCAGTGATCTCCTTATCAAGATTTTTCATTATTTTCTTGATTTCTTCTTTTGCCTTTTTAATATTATCTTGATAGTTTTTGACCTCATCATAAGCATTTGCTGCTGTACGATATAATTCATATGCCGTTATTGCATATCCAGCTAGTTCAATTATTCCAATCACTACAGGAAGCATAATTATTTTCCTACCGAACTCATTTTATTAGCTACCTGTTCTAACTTTGCTTCCCAATTCTCAGTAATACGCTCACTTTCTCTCATTACAGATTTATAACCTATGATTCTTTCTTTACTCTCTGTCACTACTTGTTCAGTAAAACCTTGATTATCAGTAATACCTTGCTTTATTAAATTATTTTTTGAATCATGGATAAAATATTTATATCCTTGGAAATTTCTACCATCTGCTTTAAATAATTGATATTGAGCAGAATACGGAGATTGAGCAAACTCCAATTTAGGCAATGCAGGAACATTAGCATTCGCACTCCCGCCTCCCATAAACAAATGCTGCCCAGCCTTCACTTCAAATTTACCGCTGGTGGTCATAAAAATACCTGAACCAGTAATTTTGACTTGAGAGCCGCCTGCGGTGAGTACAATTTCTTTGGCTGCTGTCGCCTCAATTTTGTCTTCTGCTGAAATAATCTGAACAGCTTTACGGGCAATTAAATCTGCACCATCGCCTTGTGCTTGTATCTCAACTTTGCCTTTGCCTGCATAGAGTCTTGCACCTTCTTGAGCCGCAAAAAGGCTAATTTTATTTTGGGCATGCGCGATTAAATTCTTTTGGGTAGACAGATTAATGCTATCACCAGCAGTTTGGTTTATCTGGCCATCTGCGCTTAAATGAATGTCTTCGTTACTACTCAGCGCGACACTATTCGGACTTGCCAACAACATAATCGCCTCTTTAAAGGTTTTGGCTTTTGCGTTGTCTTGCTGCTCAAGTTTTTCAATAAACGACTTTAGGTTTTCTAAATTTTCTAACGGGTCAGTTTGCTGATTTTTAGCGACTTCACTGAGTGCCTTGGCATTGTTGAGGCCACCTTCGATTTGTTGTTTGGCCTCATTTGCATCAAGATGTACACCTTGAGCTTGGTCCTGTTTATGGGTACTAACGAGTAAGCCACTACCCGCTCTGACTGCACCCCACTGGTCAGTTCTGAGTTCAAAGCCTTCACCACGACCTTCACTTTCCGCCTTGTCTTTTGGATGGCTTAAGTTACCGAGGTTTAATTGGCTTGCGGCATGGCTGCTTTGTAGCTGGGCACTGATTTGGCCTGTAGTGTCATCAAAACGGAGTTGGTTAAAACCTTTACCATCCACTTCTTCGGAGCGAATACCACTGAGTTTTTTAGTGTCGGGTAGCTGACCTTTCTGATCGAACTGGGTTGGATACCGTTCAGCTTCATGAATACGCCCCACCACAAATGGGCGGTCAATATTGCCGTCAAAGAAATCGATGGCAACAATCTCACCGACACGTGGTAAGAAGCGTGCGCCATAGCCTGCGCCTGCCCAAGGGGTGAGTACATCGACCCAAGCGGAGTCAGTGTCATTGTCGTTACTTCCTGCTCCACCGTCATGGCTATGATCATCAGCTCGGGTAAACAGGAAACGGACTTTTATGCGCCCCCACTGGTCGACATGAATGTTTTCGCCCTCTAATCCAACCACTCTAGCGCGCTGCGGGTAAGCAGCTGGTCGATGTTCTAGCGGGTTATATTCAGGCACAGCTTTAATGTTGCGTCGAACCACGTTCAACTCAGCATAGTGGCGCTGCTCAGGGTTTTGGCTATCGAGTTGGGCTGCCTTGAGCTTGTCTTTTGGTAATAGTCGCTCAAGTTGCTGTTGTAATTCTTTGGGTAAATTATTTTGGTTGTAGTAATGCTTGCTTAAGATTAAGAATTCTTTATCAGCACTGTCATGCTGGTCGAGTTCAGGATGCTCATTGAGTTCAAACCAGTAACCGACCTGTGCATCACGGACGTTACCTGAAACGGTAAATTGTTTAGAAGTTAGGTGATGGTAAGCATTCATATGCTGGTTAAGCTGTTCAATCTGGCTATTGCCTGAAGCTGTAGCTTGGTCTTCGCCTTTTAGGTCCTGCATCCAAGCAGGGCTAACATGCCATGCATCTTCAAGGTTTAGGCTAGCATTATCATAGTTTTCGCTGTGCTTTTGCGTGCCTTGTACGCTGCCGCTACCTTCTTCTTGTTGTAGGGCATCGGCTTGCCAGCGTTGCACATGAACCGAAGTCGGCTGTAAGCGGCGCTCTGCCTTGACTTGGGTAATGGTATCAAACTGTTCTGTAGCACTGCTGCGCTGGTAGCGGAGGCTACGACGTTCAAGCGCTTGATAGTTTTGGTTATCATCAATTAAACGTAAGACTTGTGGCTGAATGGAAGCATTCGGGTCAGCGACAAAAAGTTGCGATTCATCGACCAGCCAGTTAATGCCTTCACTACGCCATAAACGGGTTAAAAAGTCATAATCACTTTCGTTTGACTGCATCACAAATGGACGTACATCGTAGTCTTTGGTTAAGCCAGATGTATCAAGCGTTAAGCTTGCGGCAAATAACAGGCTTTTGCCTTGCCATTCTTTAAACAGAATTTCGCTAATATCGCGCACGCTTTTGTTCATAAACACACGGCTATTACGGCGTTTATGCCAAAGTGCAGTTGGGTCTTTTAAGGTTAAGGTATAAATGGTGAGTGAACCGTCGCTTTGCCCTTGGCTCGCTTCGGTAATAATGCCCGTAGTTCTAAAAAACTGGCCTGTGTCAGTGACCTGATCGACAGCAACCTGACAGCCAATAAATTGTTTTAATGCAATATGTGCGTTGGTCGATAGACACAGTAATTCAGCAACGCTACCTTGGTTGAGGGTATGTTCGCCCTCGATGCGTTGCAAGAAAACTTGCTGATTTAAAGACTGATTTGAGAATTGGATATGAACAGCGCGATTTTGTGAAACAAGGCCTAAACGCTCCAATATACTCGACACACTCATCTGCATTTTTATTATCAATCAAACTTATATTTAGGCCGCATTTTAATTAAAAAAAGACTAATCTGTCTATCTATACTCATTTTCAAAATGTAACTAGTCTAAATATGCAGTTTTAGGTTAATTTCTTATTAAATAGGTATTTAAACCGTAAAATCAGATCATTTTAAAGTGCTATAAATCAGCCAAATGTATTTAATATTTTTCTTTCACATTCAAATAGATATCAAATAAAACAACTACTCAAATTAATAAAATTCAGGATGAGATATGAAAATACAAAAGTCTGCTTTTTATATATTTACGGTGATTTTCTCTCTTCATTCTTCAGCATTTGCTGAACCGAGTGTGGCCGATATTCAATATCGTGCAGAGCAAGGGCAATCCGTTGCTCAATATCATCTTGGCATGATGCTTTTAAGCGGCGAACAAGGCATTGTTAAAAATTATGAACAAGCGTTTAAATGGCTAACTGCGGCTGACCAAAATGGAAGTGTAGGTGCAAAATATAGTTTAGGGATGATGTATTACACAGGCACGGGCGTCGAAAAAGATGCCAAGCGCGCTTTTGATTATTTTACTAAGGCTGCGGCCAAGGACCATGCGAAAGCGCAATATAACTTAGGGGTGCTATATGACAGAGGTGAAGGAACTGCGCAAGATTATAGAAAGGCGTTTGAATGGTTCAGTCGTGCTGCCAAGCAAGGCTACCCACCCGCAGAATATAATTTAGCTCATCTATATAAAAAAGGTCACGGCGTTTCACAAAGCGATGAGCAAGCCCTTAAGTGGTACACCAAAGCGGCTGAGCATAATGAAAGCGATGCTCAGTACAACTTAGCCCAGATGTATTTAAATGGTGAAGGCACGCCGAAAAACCTACAACTGGCAAAGAATTGGTTTCAGCAAGCTGCCGATGCAGGCGATGTAGATGCTAAAGAAATGCTTAAAAGTTTAGAATAAAGTAGCCATCTCTATAATATTTTATTTATAAGATGATGAATCTCTATTATTAACAATATTACACTTACAACTTATTTTATTATTTATTTTTTCTAAATAAATTTAAATATTAATTCTATTATTTTAAAAATACATTTAGTTTTATTATTAAATCAAAAATATTTTAAATATTAAATTGACGTAATTAAAATCACCGATTATTATTTCGTTGCTGGCCACATTGCCAGTCGGTTTTGACAGACCGCGAATAACAAAGACGATATGCAAAATTCTTATTTTGTGTGTCGGGAACTCGTTCGCCCCCTTTTTCTCTATGGTAGGGCGGAAGGGGGACACCTTTGTGTGTGCTGGTTCCTTTGTTTCCAGTCTGTCAACCCTCTTTCGTTCTACCACCATAAATTAATTCGCGGTAATCTGGTGGTAGGACTCCATAAATTATAAGGAGTTGACCATGACATTTTTCAAACTTATTCCCTCTCCTGCTTAATCATTTTATTTATTTAAAATTTGGTTTTTCTACACCCTATTTTTAAATTTATAAATTATTTTTATTTTAAAATTTTAAAATTTTAATTATTTTATTTTCCTAAATTTACTGGAGGATTAATTATTACCTAAAATTTATTTAAAACTTAAAACTAATTATATTTTTATTCTACTCATAGATATAAATCATTATGAGAATAATATGACAATTTATAAACCTCTTTTGGCTTTAAGTTTGGTTCTAGGTAGTTTGGGTATTTCGGGTTGTTACTTACACACTCAGCAGGAGTTTGAAAAAATTTGCCTGACGAGTGGGCACAGCAAACCCAGTTGTGAATGTATTTATCAGCGACTTGAACAAACCTACTCTCCTAAGCTGATGCAGCGCCTAGAACATATCAGTTTGCAAAGTCCTGTTCTCCCACGGGACTTTGCCCCTACTTTTTTCAGCGTCATGCAGCGGTGTGACAAAAGTAGTCAGGGCTAAGCGTTTGGCTTAGCTCCTTTATCTCTGTGCTGCAATAGTTTATTACTTTAAATCAGCGCAAAAAATTAAAGTCTGTTGTGGCACAGAGGCCTAAAGAAAAATATTTTTAAGAAATTTGAACTCTTATAGCTTAGATATTTCTATACTCAGCTCGTTTTTAACGATAACGTCATGTTTAATAAATAGTATTTTTTATCATTAATATCATAGAGCTAATAAAAATGAGCTTTTATACAGAACTACAAGTCCGTTATACAGATTTTGACACGATTGATTTATCTACTGAAAAGCAAGAGATCCTAGAAATATTAAAGGAGGATTCAATCCACGAAGATGTTTATGGTAATTTAGTAGATGCCTTTTCTGATGGTCAGGCAGGCCTTAATGTCGATCCCGTTTATTGCTTACAACTCATAGAAAAAATTACCGCTCTATTTCCAAATGCAAATTTTGAATGTCGAGGGTTAGGAGAAGAGTATTTCTATACGTGGATCCTCTGTGTTGAAAATGGCCAGATTATTTTTAGCAGCAAGCCTTGGGAAACTGAAAACCCTTTTATATAAGGATAACCCTACCCATTTTTGTACGCTTTAACTTACAAACTTTTAGGGATTTTGCGGATTGGCGACACCCTACTTTTTTCCTATGATGAGTTCATACAGGAACAGGATGTTCCGGAACACAAAACAACAATAATAGGTTCAAGCACCAGGAACGTGAGATACGACAGGAGTCATATCTAGCAACCAAATACGAAAAAGCTCGACAGGATGTCGGGCTTTTTTTATGTCTGAATATTAGGAGATTTTAGGGGTTAAAAATCTCAGGTAGACTCTCTGCAAGAATTTTAGGAATGTTGTTTGGATAAACAATCTCATCTGTTTGGCTTAACTCATCAAACGTCCACCAACGGCTTTTACTAATCACAAGCTTTTCTTGTTCAGTCCAGTTTGCTGTATTCACTTCTTCATTTTTAATAAAAACAATAAAAAGCCTTTCATCAGAAATCACAACTTCCGCACTCGGTAACATCATTTCAAAATTGCGTGTTGCAACATGAGTACCTACGTTTTGCCTGACTAGACCTAACTCTTCATAAAGCTCTCGGCAAGCTGCTTGCTCGAAGGTTTCCCCTTCTTCAAGCCCGCCACCTACGGTTGCCCAATATGATTGTCCAGCCAAAGCATCATTTGTATGAGTAAACTGAAATAACAAAATTTGATGATTTTCATTAAGAACTAATAGTCTTGAAGATTTTCTAATACGCATTTGATTTTTTCTTAAAGTAATAAGGTGGCTATTATTCATATTCATTTTAAAAAGTTAAATCATTTCTCAATGTACGTTTTATCCTACAAACTTTTAAGGATTTTGCGGATTGGCGACCCCTCTCTTTTTTCCTAATATGAACTCATACAGGAACAGGATGTTCCGGAACACAAAACAACAATAATAGGTTCAAGCACCAGGAGCGTGAGATACGACAGGAGTCATATCTAGTACCCAAATACGAAAAAGCCCAACAGGATGTTGGGCTTTTTTTATTGCTCTTTAAAAATGATGTTTAGGCTAAACCTATAGAGGACTATGCGCCTGTTGTTGCTTTTTATGACGGATCCAACGCACTACCCAGATAACTGCAATCAGCACCACTACCGCAACAAGTGCAGGCACTAACATGGCCGAAACCGAAAGTAAGATTGCTCCAATCCATTCACCTGTCGCAACGACAAAGTTCCCTAATCCACCTGTGGTTGCAGTTGAAACACCACGTGCAGCAACGGTACTCATTTGCACCACACCAGCCGTACCACCGCCCACAATAATCGCTGCCGCCCAACTAGCAAACTGAGACATTTCTCCACTACTCACCGCCATGGTCGCTAACGTACCCGCAATCATCGCCGCAGGGGTTGCGACTGTGTCTAAGGCATTATCGACCCATGGAATATAATAGGCTGCAACTTCACACACCGTTGCCACACCTAAAGCCAAACACACCGATGGCAGAGCTAACCATTCAAAACCTTTTGATGGCTCAAACCATCCCATCATGGTTGCAACGCTCATCACCAGTAGCGGCACGAACACGCGAAAACCGCAGGCAGCGCTCAGCCCCACGCCAATACATAAACCCAATATTGTTTCCATAACGGTTTCCTTTTTCATGCCCATCGCGGGTCTTGTTATGTAAGTCTTATTTTTAAATTAACAAAAAGCCCCATCGGGTGACAGGGCTTTTTGTTAAATGCGAACGCAAATATTATTTCATTCTTAACGTTTAAATTGTGTGCAGTAGCATTTCGTGCAAGGTGGTAAAGGGTCAGTGTTAATTTCTAAAAACACTCGATGTCCGCACTGAGCACAGAAATAGAAGCCTGTTCCGGGTTTTTCGCCAGCTGTTACCATGATTACATTCCTATAATCGTATATATATTAAACAGGAATATAACCCAGTTAAGGTGAATGTCAATTGTCCATTTCGCCCAATGATGATGGCATAAATGCAAAAAATGTTATTTGTACGATTTATCTTACACAGATTTAGGGATTTAGCGGATTGGCTGTCCCCTGCTTTTTTTCTAATATGAACTCATACAGGAACAGGATGTTCCGGAACATAAAACAACAATAATAGGTTCATGCATCAGGATCGTGAGATACGACAGGAGTCATATCTAGCAACCAAATACGAAAAAGCCCGACAGGATGTCGGGCTTTTTTTATGTTTTTATTTTATACAACATCTGTATCCCAGTTATAGAAAACGTCGTATTCATCTGCATATTTACTTATCGTATTTTGTATTACTCTACTAATTTCTTCATTAATATTTTCATTACTTCGAGTAAATATAAGAGTTCTTTCTATCATTAGTTCACCTTTATCAATCCTAAATTTATTTTTTGATATTTTCTCAGGTTTACCAATAATTGTTAGAATTGCTCCTATGGCATGACTACCTAATCTGCAAAATATAGCCGAAGTCGAGGTTGTTTTCTCAAATTCGAATATGTGATTACTGTCTACCTCACACTCGACTCTAAAATCACACTTATTTGTTTTAGTAAGTATAGTATGGAACTGTTCAATTTCTTCTCTATAATTATATAACTCCTGAATAGAAATAAATATTTCATCATAAATTTTGCTTTGAAAACATATTTCTAATGCCTTATTCAATAGATCATCAAATATACTTAACTCTCTTTTTATAAATTTACTTTTAGATGAAGAAACTACAGTTTCAAAATTTTCTATAATTAGTTCAATAATGAATTCTTGGTTATCTCTGCTCATCAATTCAATTAAGCCAATAGCATCTTTTAGTTTCTTTAACTCAAATCTCCTATCTTCACCTAAGTTAAACTTATAATTAGATTGTTCTTTATATGGCTCAAAAGTCATATCAAAGAAATCGCCAACAACTCGAAATTTTGAAAATTTCCTAAATTCATTAAAACTAAAAGGTGAGTTATAAAAATCTATATCAAAAACTAAGCCAGTAGAGAGACTATCTTCTTTAAATCTAATTTTTCCTTTTTTTGGTGGTTGCACACCCAAACTTAGCTTTGCTTTAGGTATTTCAAAATTCGACTTTTTAGATGGGATACCAAATCGCTTTTCAATATTAACTAAATTTTGGACATCTAAATCCTCTTCTAATCCTAAAGAAACATCAATGATTCTCTGAATGCCCTCTTCACCTTCAAGAGAAAATTGAACTGTTCCATACCCATCTTCAAAACCACACTCTTGTAAATATTTATTTTTACTAGCTATGTAATCAGAATAGTTTTCACCGATATATTTCAACAAATTTTGTTTTAGATTTTCCCCATCTAATTTTTCAAGCCTGTGCTGTTCACTATAAGTAAGAGTAATTGTCTTTTTATTTAAATCCTTATTTTTTTCACTTTGTTCTATTTGATGAACTCTTTTAAGAATTTTATAAACCAACTCATTATCTATATGTAAAACAAATGCATTTTGTGCTTCATTCTTCCCATCAAATTCTAGAAAAACGTAAAATGCTGGCATTTGCACAGTTGCCATCCGTCTAAGATTTGATACTGTAATAGCGAGTTTTCTATCCTTTTTATCTGTTGCTTTAACTTGAACTTTACATTCAAAAGCTGATTTATGTAATTCATGAGTAGTTATATTTGAAGATATTGGGAATTCTACATAGTAGTCCCATCCTGTTTTATCAATTGCTGAACCATTAGCAATTAATCCAACTTGAGCACACCACATTGCAAAGGTGCTTTCACCTAATTGTCCTAAATCTCGCATATACACTCAAATATAAGCTATAAAAAACCCCATCATCAAGATAGGGCTTTTTTTGAACAATATCAACAATGTTTAACTAAAGTATCAAGCCACTTGGCCTTCTAAAAAGTCTTGCGCAAAACGCTGTAATACACCACCCGCTTCATATACAGAAACTTCTTCTTCTGTATCTAAACGGCAAGTCACAGGCACTTCAAGAATCTCTTCTTTACCATCCGCTGTGGCGCGTTCAATCACTAAAGTTAAAGTCGAACGCGGTGCGATATTACCAATCACGCTATAAAGCTCTGTACCATCTAGCTTCAAAGTTTTGCGGTTTACACCCGGTTTAAACTCGAGTGGTAACACGCCCATACCCACCAAGTTAGTACGGTGAATACGCTCAAAACCTTCTGCCACAATCGCTTCAACACCTGCAAGGCGTACACCTTTTGCAGCCCAGTCACGGCTTGAACCCTGACCGTAGTCGGCACCCGCGATAATAATTAACGGCTGTTTACGGTTCATGTAGGTTTCAATCGCTTCCCACATACGCATCACTTCACCTTCTGGCTCTACACGCGCTTTTGAACCTTGCTTAATGGTGCCGTCTGAACGAACCACCATTTCGTTATAGAGTTTCGGGTTGGCAAATGTTGCACGTTGTGCAGTCAAATGGTCACCACGATGGGTTGCGTATGAGTTGAAGTCTTCTTCTGGTACGCCCATTTTGTGAAGGTATTCACCCGCAGCCGAGTCCATCAAAATCGCGTTTGAAGGCGACAAGTGGTCGGTGGTGATGTTGTCACCCAAAATCGCAAGCGGACGCATGTTCGCCAAAGTGCGTGGTGCAGCCAACGCCCCTTCCCAATATGGTGGACGGCGGATGTAAGTACTTTGCGGACGCCAGTCGTAAAGTGGGCTTTTCGCTTGCTCAACTTCGCCTAAGTCAAACATTGGAATGTAGACTTTACGGAACTGTTCAGGCTTCACGGCTTCTTTAACTAAGGCATCAATTTCAGCGTCAGATGGCCAAATGTCTTTGAGGTAAATCGGGTTACCTTCTTTGTCATGACCTAACGCATCTTTTTCGATGTCAAAACGAATCGTACCTGCAATTGCATATGCCACAACAAGCGGTGGAGATGCTAAGAACGCTTGTTTTGCATATGGATGGATACGGCCATCGAAGTTACGGTTACCAGAGAGTACTGCAGTTGCGTACAAGTCACGGTCAATAATTTCTTGTTGAATGACCGGATCTAACGCACCAGACATACCGTTACAAGTGGTACAAGCATAAGCCACAATACCAAAACCAAGTTGCTCTAAATCTTTTAGAACACCCGCTTCTTCAAGGTAAAGTGCAGCCGCTTTTGAACCCGGTGCAAATGATGATTTCACCCAAGGCTTACGGACTAAACCTAGCTCATTTGCCTTACGTGCCAACAAACCTGCCGCCACGGTGTTACGTGGGTTAGAAGTATTGGTACATGAAGTAATGGCAGCAATAATGATTGCACCATCTGGCATTAAGCCATCAGAGCGGTTTTCAACAACGCCCGCAATGCCTTTTTCTTTTAGGTCGGCAGTTGAAACACGTGCATGTGGATTTGATGGACCAGCAATGTTACGTGTGACTGTCGATAGATCAAAACGAAGTACGCGTGGGTACTCTGCTTTGGTCATGTC
This sequence comes from Acinetobacter pittii, assembly GCF_034064985.1. Lineage (NCBI taxonomy): Bacteria > Pseudomonadati > Pseudomonadota > Gammaproteobacteria > Moraxellales > Moraxellaceae > Acinetobacter > Acinetobacter pittii. The sequence continues at coordinate 3,768,206 of NZ_CP139249.1, forward strand.
AGAAGCCCAAAGGCCAATTTCTTTTGCGTACTGTTCAACCAATGCCACTTGAGCATCTTCACGCCCTGTTAAGCGTAAGTAGTCGATTGTGTTTTGGTCGATGTAGAACATTGCAGCCGTAGCGCCATATTCTGGTGTCATGTTCGAAATGGTTGCACGGTCGCCCACAGACATGCTGTCAGCGCCTTCACCAAAGAACTCAAGGTATGCACCGACTACGCGCTCTTTACGCAAGAACTCAGTTAAGGCAAGTACGATATCTGTTGCAGTAATGCCTGCTTGACGCTGACCTACAAACTCAACACCAATAATGTCTGGCAGACGCATCCAAGATGCACGGCCCAACATTACGTTTTCAGCTTCTAAGCCACCAACACCCACAGAAATTACGCCCAAAGCGTCTGTATGTGGCGTGTGTGAGTCTGTACCAACGCAAGTGTCTGGGAATGCTACGCCATCACGCGCCTGAATCACCGGAGACATTTTCTCTAGGTTAATCTGGTGCATAATGCCGTTCCCCGCAGGGATCACATCGACATTTTTAAATGCAGTTTTGGTCCACTCAATAAAGTGGAAACGGTCTTCGTTACGACGGTCTTCAACAGCACGGTTTTTTGCAAAAGCGTCTGGGTCAGCACCACCGTATTCCACTGCTAAAGAGTGGTCAACAATAAGCTGAGTCGGCACAACAGGGTTGACTTTAGATGGGTCACCACCTTTGTCAGCAATCGCATCACGTAAGCCTGCAAGGTCAACCAATGCAGTTTGGCCTAGGATGTCATGACACACCACGCGCGCAGGATACCAAGGAAAGTCCAAGTCCTGACGGCGTTCAATTAACTGCGTTAAATAAGCAGTTAAGTTCTCGGCATCGGCACGACGTACCAATTGCTCTGCGAGTACTTTAGAGGTGTAAGGCAGTTTTTCGTATGCGCCTGGCTGAATATCTTCAACGGCTTGACGCACGTCGTAATATTCAAGCTGGGTACCTGCCAGCGGTTTACGGTATTTTGTGTTCATTAACCACGCTCCGCCAATGGTTTAAATTCAAGGTTTTCAGGGCCTGTATAGTTCGCGCTTGGACGAATGATTTTGCCGTCTTGACGTTGTTCAATCACGTGCGCTGACCAACCTGCTGTACGTGCAATCACGAACAATGGTGTGAACATTGCAGTTGGAACACCCATTAAGTGGTAGCTCACCGCACTGAACCAGTCGAGGTTCGGGAACATGTTTTTCACTTCTTTCATCACTGCTTCTAAACGCTCAGCGATGAGGTACATTTTGGTGTTCTCTTGTGCTTCAGCCAAGTCGTGCGCAACTTTCTTGATCACTTCGTTACGTGGGTCAGAAACTGTATATACAGGGTGACCAAAACCGATCACAACTTCTTTATTTTCAACACGCTTACGGATATCAGCTTCAGCTTCGTCTGCGTTGTCATAACGTTGTTGAATCACGAATGCAACTTCGTTCGCACCACCATGTTTAGGTCCACGAAGTGCGCCAATACCGCCAGTAATTGCCGAGTACATGTCAGAGCCTGTACCTGCAACCACACGTGATGTAAATGTTGATGCGTTGAACTCATGCTCAGCGTACAAAATCAGAGATGTATGCATTGCTTGAATCCATTCTTCAGATGGTTTTTCGCCATGAAGTAAATGTAAGAAATGCGCTGCAATTGAGTCGTCATCAGTTTCAGTTTCAATACGACGTCCGTTGTTGCTGAAGTGGTACCAATAAAGCAGCATTGAGCCTAGGCTTGCCATTAATTTGTCAGCAATGTCTTTTGCGCCCGCTTCGTTGTGGTCTTCGTGTTCTGGCGTTAAACAACCTAAAACTGAAACACCTGTACGCATCACATCCATTGGGTGTGCAGATGGTGGTAATTGTTCAAGTGCAGTTTTAAGAGCTGCTGGTAAGCCACGAAGTGCTTTTAATTTTGCTTTATACGCTTTGAGTTCAGCTTTGTTTGGTAGTTTGCCATGTACGAGCAAGTGAGCAACTTCTTCAAACTGGCTACCCGCTGCAAGGTCAAGAATGTCATAGCCACGATAGTGCAAGTCATTACCGCTACGTCCTACGGTACACAGTGCTGTGTTTCCTGCAACTTGTCCGCTAAGTGCAACTGATTTTTTTGGTTTGAAGCCTGTTGTTGTTTCATTTGAGCTCATAGAATCATCCTTTATATCAACCAGAATTTGTTGTTTGTTCAATTTTTACTTGGGTGAAAACGCGACAGCGTCTTGCCGAGTTCTCATCCAATTTTTAGTTTAACCTGCCGTTCGCCTTACTTTTCACGGATGAAAAGTAAGCAAAAATCCTTGTTGGTCTGACGATATATCCCTATATCGCAGTCCAACATAGCGGCATCCATGCCGCCCTCACGATAGCCAAGACCATCGCTTCCCCTTCTTTTAAAAGAGGGCTTATTTATTTCTTTTTAGCAAATGCGTTGTCTAAGTAGTCTTCAAACGCATAGTAGTTAATGCGTTCATATAACTCTTTACGCGTTTGCATAATATCAATCACGTTCTTTTGCGTGCCTTCTTTACGTAAGGTTTCATACACAGTTTCGGCTGCTTTGTTCATGGCACGGAAAGCAGAAAGCGGATAAAGCGCAAGGCTTACATCGGCAGATGCTAACTCTTCTGTGGTAAACAGTGGTGTAGAACCAAACTCGGTAATGTTTGCCAAAATCGGTGCGCCTGTCTTCTGAGCAAATTGCTTGTACATATCAAGCTCAGTAATTGCTTCAGGGAACAACATGTCTGCACCCGCTTCGATGTAGGCACCTGCACGGTCAATGGCAGCTTGTAAGCCATCTACAGCCAATGCATCGGTACGCGCCATAATCACGAAGCTGTCATCACCACGCGCATCAACCGCTGCTTTAATACGGTCAACCATTTCTTCTTGAGTCACAATGGCTTTGTTCGGACGGTGACCACAACGTTTTGCGCCCACTTGGTCTTCAATGTGCATTGCCGCTGCACCAAACTTGATCAGTGCTTTTGTAGTACGAGCAATGTTAAATGCAGAAGCACCAAAACCTGTGTCCGCATCGACCAATAATGGAAGATCACATACATCGGTAATACGGCGTACGTCTGTCAACACATCATCAAGGTTACTAATTCCCAAATCAGGTAAGCCTAAAGAACCAGCGGCTACACCACCACCTGATAAGTAAATCGCTTTATAACCTGCACGTTTTGCCAAAAGTGCATGATTGGCGTTGATGGTTCCAACCACTTGTAATGGCTTTTCTTGGGCTACTGCATCGCGAAATAGCTGACCTGCGGATTGTTTAGCCATTGTTATGTTCTCCTTGTGCTTGTAGCAGTGTTTGCTCAATAATTTTGTAAGAAGCATTGATATGTCGATGCATGAGCAGCTCGGCAAGTTCACCATCGCCTTCTGCAATTGCATCTAAAATACGGATGTGTTCGTCCCAAGCTTTGCTCGGACGATCGGGTGTATTTGAAAACTGAATTCGGTACATACGGATAAGGTGATAAAGCTCATCGCATAGCATTTTTTCTAGGGTTTTATTGCCACTACTTTTGATAATGCAGTAGTGAAAATCGTCCTGCCCTTCTTGCAAGTAATATCCTTTACCTGCTTTAAAGTTTTCATCTTCAGCATGCATACGCAAAACATCACGTAGCGCCAAAATTTGCTTTTTATCAATATGCTGTGCAGCAAGTTTGCAGGCCAAACCTTCTAAAGACGCACGAATTTGGTAAAGCTCTTTAAACTGTTGCAGTGAAAGCGAAACCACGCGCGCGCCTACATGTGCAGTGCGCTCAACCAAACGTTGCCCTTCAAGGCGATGAATCGCTTCACGCAATGGCCCACGACTAATGCCATAAGTGCGCGCCAGTTCAGGCTCAGAAATTTTGCTACCTGCCGGAATTTGACCCAAAACAATCGCCGTCTGTATTTGTTTAAATACATTCTCAGTCAGTGTTCTTCCCTGACTTTGTAGTGGCTCTGGTGCGAAGGTCAAATCTTGCATATTGTCGACAATTTTTAATCAATTATGAGTTTTATAGCGGTATGAATGAAAAAAATCAAGGTGATTGTTGACACTTTATAGAACGCATCAGGTCAATTTTTATCGTTAGACCTGTTACTTCACCTTATATTTAAACCATTAAACCACTTTCCAATTAATATTTATAAAACAGTTATTTAATATTATTTTACCTATAGATTTATGGCACTTTTTTAGCTACTTTTCGACCTCTAATCTTTTGTTTCAAACTTTAGTCTACAACCAATGTATTACAGCAAGATTGTAGACAATCTGCTTGAATGAAAGCACGAGTTAGAAATTAGTTTCTATTTACCGTAATTTCTTTTAAATCTTTTTATCATTTTCATCCAGAAAATATCGATATTAGTGAAATTATCAGGTGCTTCACGGTAGCTTTATTGATACATTATTGAGCATCGACATAGTTGTGGCGTATTTTTCGAGACAGAAAAAACCCAGCACTATGCATATTGTTGAATGAAAGGACTTTTTTGATGTTTCAACATATCCCCCCATACGCAGGCGATCCAATTCTCTCTTTAATGGAACAGTTCAATGCTGATACTCGTTCTGGAAAAGTAAACTTGAGTATTGGTCTTTACTATAACGAAGACAGTATTGTTCCTCAGTTAGAGACCATTATTGAAGCGCAAAAGCGTATCGAGCCTAAAAACGGTAAAACCAAACTTTATTTGCCAATGGAAGGCTTCAAACCTTACCGTGAAGCAATTCAAGCACTTTTATTTGGTGCAAACAGCCCAGCAGTTAAAGCTGGCCGTGCTGTAACCATCCAAACACTTGGTGGTTCAGGTGCATTGAAAGTTGGTGCAGATTTCTTAAAAACTTATTTCCCAAATTCAGACGTTTGGGTAAGCCAACCAACTTGGGATAACCACGTTGCGATTTTCAATGGCGCTGGCATTAAGACTCATTTCTACCCATATTTCGATGCAGAAACGCGTGGTGTAGATTTTGACGGTATGCTTTCTACACTTAAAACTTTGCCTGAGCAAAGCATTGTGTTGTTGCACCCATGCTGCCATAACCCAACGGGTGCTGATTTAAACCCAGCGCAATGGGACCAAGTAATTGCAGTATTAAAAGACCGTAACCTTATTCCATTCCTAGACATCGCTTACCAAGGTTTTGGTGACGGTATGGAAGAAGATGCGTATGCAATCCGTGCTTTAGACCAAGCGGGTCTAAACTTCATTGTGAGCAACTCGTTCTCTAAAATCTTCTCTCTATATGGCGAACGCGTTGGCGGCTTAACTTTCGTATGTGACGATGCAGAAGCTGCTCAGTGCACATTCGGTCAGTTAAAAGCGACTGTACGCCGTATTTACTCTAGCCCTCCTACAACAGGTGCTTGGTTAGTTGATGAAGTGTTAAATGACGCTGAACTTAACCAACAATGGCAAGGCGAAGTGAAAGAGATGCGTGAGCGTATTATCAAAATGCGTAGCATCTTGAAAGATGAACTCACTAAAGCGTTACCAGACCGTGACTTTAGCTACCTTGTAAACCAAAAAGGTATGTTCAGTTACACAGGTTTAACTGCTGAGCAGGTTGATATCTTGCGTGAAGAATATGCAATCTACTTAGTACGTAGTGGCCGTATTTGTGTAGCAGGTTTAAACATGAACAATGTTTACACTGTTGCTAAAGCAGTTGCAGAAGTACTTGCTAAATCAGTAGAAGCAGCATAAGACATCTATTAAAAAAGGCGCTTTGGCGCCTTTTTTTATGTCTCGATATTACGATTTAGCCTTGCCCCAATATTTTAGTTTTGAGGTATGTCCAATACCCACATTAAAGCTGTTGGTTGGGTCGAGTTTTTGGTAGAAATTGGCTAAGGCAGGTTTAGCAATGTAGAGATGCCCGACATTATGCTCTGCCGGATATTCAGCACGGCGCGCATCGAGTAATTTCCACATTTGATGTTCCATTTCTAATGGGTCATGGCCCTTTTTAAGAATATAGTCCTGATGAAAAACATGACAAAAGAAATGCCCATAATAGAGTTTATGGAGGATTTTATTTTCCATCTCGGCTGGTAGTTGCTCTACCCACTCACGGTCATTACGACGTAACGCAATATCAAGCGCCAGAATATCTTCAACTTCACTACGGTGCGTATCACGATAACGAATTGCCGCCCCCGCAATCGCAAAGCGGTGCAAGAACGCCTTTCGGCCTTCTTCTTCGCTACACACGAAATAGCTACCTGACGGATGCACTGCAAAATATTCTTTTAAAAACTGCTCGGTCTGTGCTTTTGAATTATTTTCGACACGTAAAACTAAATGGTGCTCATAACGATCTCGATATTCGGTCATACGCTTAGGCAAATGACTCGGTAAAAAGAAGGTAATCGCCTGTAAAATATGATCCGTTAGGCCTTTAATTTTAAATCGTTCTAAAAAGCCATCGACTTTATCTTTCATCGCAAAAGCTTTGGGAACATTGGCTGTGCCGAACTTTTCAATAAATAAGAACGTGTCTTTTCCGTACTTTTCACCAATTAAATAAGCATCTCGGTGAATATATTCGCCCGCAATCGGCAAGCTTGGTAGTGAAGTGAGCAAATAACGACGAATGGCTGTTAAATCATCGGCATCATTAGTACCTATATAAAAGACATTGCTCTCTACTTTTTCATAGGTATCAAGGCGTACAGCAAACACACAGACTTTACCTGCCGACCCCGAAGCCTCAAACAAACGTGACGGGTCTGCATTAAAACGAGCAGGTGTATCTTCATCAACTTGGGTCACATCGTGGGCATAGCGATGGTCAGACGCCTGTTTTTCGCTGTCATCTAAAATATCTACGGCTTGATATTGCTGCTTCTCTAAACGAGTCAAAATTTCTTCGGGTGTCGAACCTAAATTCACCCCTAAATGGTTCACCAGTTTTAATTGACCAGCAGCATTGACCTGAGCATATAACGCCAGTTCAGTATACGCCGGTCCACGGCGTACCAATGCACCGCCCGAGTTATTACAAACACCGCCTAGTACTGATGCCCCAATACAAGATGAACCAATCACCGAATGAGGTTCACGGTCGTAGCCCTTTAAAATTTGCTCTAAATTATCTAAGGTCGCACCCGGTAAACAAATCACTTGCTTACCATCATGAATAACTTGTATGCCCTTTAATCGGCGTGTACTCATGACCAACACAGGACGGTCATAATCATCGCCATAAGGCGTTGAACCACCGGTCAATCCCGTATTGGCCGCCTGCATAATCACAATACAGTCTGCCTCAATCGCAGCCTGCAACACTTGCCATTGCTCTAGCAAGGTCCCCGGCACCACCACAGCAAGCACTTTCCCCTCACCAAAACGACGACCTTGGCGGTACTGACGCGTACTTTGATCATCGGTCAAAACATAAGAACGCCCTACAATATTCTGTAAACGTTCGATCACTGCTTTAGGAGAAAATGTTTGCATGATGGTTTCCTTTTGGTCATCCATACCACATAGTTTTTTAAAAATCAGAAAAGCTCGACGGAGTTTTTCCGTTTAGAACTAATATTTAAAGTAGCTAATTCCATTACTTTTGTTTTGGCATGAGTAGCGACTAAAGCTACGCAAGACCAAAGGCACTGTCGCTTACAGAACCTGTTCGCTATAGCCATTTTTCAATTTACATTGCAAAAACAAATCCTTGCTCATACCACGCAGGCTGTAAGTGACGCTTAGCACCAGTAGCTAATTTCTTAATCCAATTGGCGACGCGTTGGCGGCATGGATGCCGCCGTGTCGATGCGATAGCAAGGACGTACCGTCATCGAAACTAAAGTTTTTGATTACTTTTTTAAAAAAGTAACGTCAATTAGCTACTTACATTGAACCTTTCCCGATAAGACTCCATCGTGCCAATATCATCAAAGTTAATACGGAAATATTAGAGCTTCATCGCCTGTACTAAACAATCCGCATTAATATCCGAAATCGACTTAGCACCCGTTAAGGTCATCGCAACACGCATTTCCTTATCAATTAAATCAAGCAAGTTCGATACCCCTTGTCCACCTGCTGCTGCCAAGGCATACACAAACGCACGGCCAAGTAAAACTGTATCAGCCCCAAGTGCCAACATACGCACTACATCTAAACCATTACGAATGCCTGAGTCAGCCAAAATTGCTAAGTCCCCTTTGACCGCATCAGCAATTGCAGGCAATGCACGAGCAGAAGACATCACACCATCTAACTGACGACCGCCGTGATTCGATACCACAATCCCATCTGCACCAAACCGCACCGCATCTTTGGCATCTTCAGGGTCTAAAATACCCTTAATTACCATTGGGCCATCCCAAAACTCACGAATCCACTCAAGGTCTTTCCATGAAATGGATGGATCAAAGTTCGAGCCTAACCAGCCAATATAATCTTCAAGCCCAGTCGGCTTACCTAAATATTTAGAGATATTTCCCAAATCGTGCGGACGACCCATTAAACCGACATTCCATGACCAGTGCGGATGAAACACTGACTGCATATATCGGCGCATCGCAGCATTTGGTCCACTCATACCCGAATGGGCATCCCGATAACGCGCCCCTGGCACAGGCATATCTACGGTAAACACAAGTGTTGAACAGCCTGCTGCTTTTGCACGTTCCAAAGCATTACGCATAAAACCGCGGTCACGTAACACATAAAGCTGGAACCACATCGGACGGTTAATTGCAGGTGCAACTTCCTCAATCGGGCAAACAGAAACCGTTGAAAGCGTAAATGGAATACCTTTTTTATCGGCTGCCATTGCGGCTTGTACTTCACCACGGCGTGCGTACATACCTGTTAAACCCACAGGAGCCAAGGCAACTGGCATCGACAGCGTTTCATTAAACAGTTTTGTCTCTAAACTCAACGTGGACATGTCATTCAGCACACGCTGACGCAATGCAATTTCTGACAAATCTTGTACGTTACGCTTTAAGGTATATTCCGCATACGCTCCACCATCAATATAGTGAAATAAAAATGGGGGTAAGCGACGTTGTGCCGCAGCACGATAATCATTGCCAGAAGAAATAATCATTTTGAATCAACTCTATTTAAACGGTTTGCGCGTTTCTGGCGAGCTTCGTCTTCATCCAGAGAACGCACATGATTAATCACAAATTCAATATGACCGCAGACAGCTTGGCGTGCGGCCTCGGGATCTTTACGATCAATAGCATCCATCACCTGAAAATGCTGCTCGCTGAGCAAGTCACCATTTACGGGGTCGTTATAAACTTTTTTACGCCCTAACAAGACGTTGTATTGCAGCAAATCAAACAAGCTACGCATCATTTGGATCAGCACCACATTATGAGATGCTTCAGCAATCGCTAAATGGAATTCAGCATCCGCCACCGCAGCCTGCGCCGAGTCACCCGCATTTTGATGGCGGCTAATTTCATTAAAATAATGATGAATTTTGGCGCGATCTTCAGGCGTTGAGCGTAATGCGGCATACCAAGCAGTGCCACCTTCAAGTAATAACCGCGCCTCTTGCACATCAAAACGGTAGAGTGGATCTTCTTCAATCAGGTTGCTAATCGGGTTCACAATCAGTTGCTGTGGCCACTGTTCAGGTAACTGCTGAATATAGGTCCCATCACCGCGGCGGCTACTGAGCACCCCTTGACTATTGAGCTGTTGAATCGCTTCACGCAAAGACGGACGAGAAACCCCTAAGCTAGTTGCAAGCTGGCGTTCGGCAGGCAAACGATCACCTTTTTTCATGTGACGCTCTTCAATTAATGCCTGCAATTTCATGACCACTTGATCGGAGATTCTCATCGCGTTTCCTTCACTGGAGTTATGGAATCATCCACGGAACAAGATAAGCCTGAACCGTAATAATGATGCCAACAAAGACAGTGAATATGATGCTATGTTTTACCGTGAAACGGAACAAGTCAGACTCTTTTCCAACTAAGCCTACTGCGGCACACGCAATCGCAATCGACTGTGGCGAAATCATTTTACCTGTCACACCACCGCTGGTATTAGCAGCGACCAATAACACTTCTGGAATACCAATTTGCTGAGCTGTGGTTGCCTGTAGTGCCGAGAACAAAGCATTTGAAGACGTGTCTGAACCTGTAAGAAACACACCAAGCCAACCCAAAAATGGCGAGAAGAAAGTAAACGCATGACCCGTATGCGATAGAGCCAGAGCCAAAGTAGCAGATAAACCTGAATAGTTCGCAATAAAAGCAAACGCCAACACCATACCAATTGAGTAAATCGGTGTTTTCAACTCATTGAGTGTTTCACCGAAGGTTGTCACTGCCTCACTTGCTTTCATTTTTAAGAAAATAACTGTGATGATCGCAGCAATAAAAATTGCAGTACCTGTTGCAGAGAACCAATCAAACTTATAAATCGCTTCGTATGGTTTCATCTCGGACACAATCGGTGGCATTTTTTCGACCAATTTGTGTAAATACGGTACTTCAAGTTTAAAAATCCAGTGTTCAAGAGCACCATCTTTTGCAAATAATGCTTTAAATGGCTTAACGCTCCAGATCGTGACCATTACCGTTAAAATAGCAAATGGAGACCATGCCTTTGCAATTTTCCCAATGCTATAACGTTGAACTGTTGTAGGTTGCTGAGTCAAAGTCTGACCCGCTTCAGGTTCAAAACGGAAAATATGTTTTGGTTTCCAAACACGGAATAACAACGTCAGGCTGACCAATGAAGCAATTGCTGCGGTAATGTCTGGTAACTCAGGGCCAATAAAGTTAGAGGTGAGATACTGAGCAATCGCAAAAGCACCACCACCGACCAATACCGCAGGCCAAGTTTCCTTAACACCACGCCAGCCATCCATAATCGCCATAATCCAGAACAGCACAATAATGGTTAAAAATGGCAACTGACGACCCACCATCTGGCTAATTTCCATAGTGTCTACACCGGAAACCTGCCCCGCCACAATAATTGGAATACCCATTGCACCGAATGCAACTGGTGCTGTATTTACGATCAAACATAAACCAGCAGCGTAAAGTGGCTTAAACCCTAAGCCGACAAGTAGTGCTGCGGTAATTGCGACAGGAGCACCAAAGCCCGCAGCTCCTTCAAGGAAAGTACCAAATGCAAAACCAACGAGTAACATTTGCAAACGTTGGTCTTCGGTAATAGATAGAATGCTTGAGCGGATAACTTCAAACTGGCCTGTTTTTACCGAAATCTTGTATAGAAAAACTGCCCCGATAATGATCCATGAAATTGGCCATAGACCGTAGAAGAAACCATAAATGATTGACGCAAAGGCCATTTGACCCGGCATTTGATAGAAAAATAGCGCAATCAGTAATGCAATAATAACTGTGCCCGTACCCGCGATACTGCCTTTTAAACGAAAAACAGCTAAGGCCAAAAAGAAGAAAATAATCGGGATTAATGCAACCGCACTAGACAGCCAAATATTATTTAAAGGGTCATAAAGTTGTTGCCACATATTGAGCATTGTCATCTCCTTGAAATGCCGGGGCGAATTTTTGTACCTTAAAATTTCAACATTTAACACAAATTGGTATGACCAATTAAAAATTAAGTGCAAATGTTTTTCCTTAAACCACAATGCGCATCATAAACACAGTTATTGGCAAGATCAATGATTAAATAATTACCGAAATTGGTATTACCAATAGTGCTAAGTAAAATCAAGCTCTTTCTAATTTAGAAATTTTCATATTAGACTAAAGTCTTAAAAATACTTTCTTATAAACTTAAATATGACCTACAGAAATGAAGTGCAAAATTTGAATATAAAAACTATAAACGTACCAATTTGATGATCTATGTATAATGTGCACACAACTCAAACCACATGTATTGAATTGAATAATGACTACTTTAACGTGTTTTAAAGCTTATGATATCCGAGGCAAACTCGGCACCGAATTGAATGAAGAAATCGCCTATAAAATTGGCCGCGCTTACGGACAAATCTATAAACCAAAAACTGTGGTTGTAGGTTGTGATATTCGTCTAAGCAGTGAGGCTTTAAAACAAGCGGCCATCCGCGGTTTAAATGATGCAGGTGTGAATGTGTTTGATTTAGGCATGACGGGTACTGAAGAAGTGTACTTTGCAGCTTTTCATTTAGACGTACAAGGTGGTATAGAAGTAACTGCGAGTCATAACCCAATGGACTATAACGGTATGAAATTGGTTCGAGAAAATGCTCGTCCAATTAGTGCCGATACTGGTTTAAAAGAAATTCAGGCTTTAGCAGAGACCAATAACTTTGAAGAAGTTGGTCAAAAAGGTACAACGCAAAGCTATAACATTTTGCCTGAGTTCGTTGACCATCTACTGACTTATATTGAACCTGCAAAAATCCGTCCATTAAAGTTAGTGGTAAACGCGGGTAATGGTGCAGCTGGTCATGTGATTGATGCCATTGAAGAAAAATTTAAAGCGCTTAATGTACCGGTTGAATTTATTAAAATTCATCATGAAGCAGATGGCACTTTCCCAAATGGCATCCCTAACCCAATTTTAATTGAAAACCGTGACAGTACCCGAAATGCTGTTCTTGAGCATAAAGCAGATATGGGTATTGCATGGGACGGCGACTTTGACCGCTGTTTCTTATTCGATGAAAAAGGTCAGTTTATTGAAGGCTATTATATTGTTGGTTTATTGGCTCAAGCTTTCTTAATCAAACAGTCAGGCGAAAAAATTGTGCATGACCCACGTTTAGTGTGGAACACATTTGATATCGTCGACGAATATAAAGGTGTTGCTGTACAGTCAAAATCGGGGCATGCATTTATTAAAGATGTTATGCGTGAATACAATGCCGTATACGGCGGTGAAATGAGTGCCCACCACTATTTCCGTGATTTTGCTTACTGTGACAGTGGTATGATTCCTTGGTTACTCACCATTGCTCTACTCTCTGAAACAGGACAATCTCTCTCAACACTCGTTGAAAATATGATTGCCAAGTTCCCTTGTAGTGGTGAAATCAACTTTAAAGTAGTCGATACACAAGCTACGATTCAAAAGATTTTCGACTTCTATGCCGATCAAAATCCACAAATTGACCGTACCGATGGTGTAAGCCTGGACTTTGGCGCATGGCGTTTTAATGTCCGCGCTTCAAATACTGAGCCTTTGTTACGACTTAATATTGAAAGCCGTGCAGATCGTCGAGCTCAGCCAATGCAATATTATGTAGATGAGTTAACTGGGCTGATTCAAAGTTAAGATATTCATTATATTTTAATTACTTAAGGGTTCGGTTTAACAAAATCTTACCCTTATTTTTTATTTTCTTAGGTTGAAATAGCTTCATGGCAAGATATGAATCATTAGATTGGTTAAGGGGCCTAATGGCCCTTACAATTATGACCTATCATTTAGTAAGTTGGCAGCTATTTCACCCTAAAGCAGGCAATGTACTCGGTAACTTTGGTATCTATGGGGTTTCGATATTTTTTGTTTTATCGGGCTTAAGTATGGCCCTTGCTTATCATCATTTCATAAAAGATATTAAAAGTTATATCTATTTCTTTATACGCAGGATCTTTAGAATATGGCCTTTATTATGGCTAGCCATTATTTTAATAAGTATAGAGAATTTTAGACTATATGCAGAATTAGACTCTTGGAAAATATTTCTTAATTTAACCACACTATTTGGATTTATTTCCCCAACTGAATATATTAATATTGGTGCGTGGTCTATTGGTAATGAAATTGTCTACTATTCATTAACTCCACTCTTAATAGTTCTTTATAATTATAAGAAAATTTTAGGGAATGCTATTGTTTTCCTCTCTATCATCATAGGGGTATATTTTTCTTTCTATTTATTACATTCAGATGTTAACCTATCTAAACAATGGGAGGAATATATTAATCCTTTTAATAATCTATTTTTATATTTTTGTGGGATAGCCCTATATTACAATTTTAAAGATATAGATCTAAAAAATTATAACTATGTTTTTATTATTATATCTTTAATAATTTTTATTTACTATCCAGTCTATGGGGACCAAATAACGATTGTTACAGGAGTAAATAGAATAGTTTTTTCCACCGCATCAATTTTATTAACACTAGGATTTTATAAATTAAATTATAAAAAAACTAATATATTTACATTTCTTTTTGCAAACTTAGGAGAAACTACTTATGGAATTTATCTTCTTCACCCTCTCGTATACTATTACATCATGTTAGCAAAAATAACCTCCAACCCTCTATTTATTATAACTTCTACTATTATTCTCACACTTATCGTAGCCAAGCTAGCTTATATTTTTTACGAAAAACCATTAATTAAGATTGGAAAGAGAGTAACCTAATATTTTATTCAAATTTTCTATATTAGAAAGTGGATATAATATAGCTAGTATCCACTTTCTAATTGGTTATTAATAAGAGCTTAAACCTTATACCCTGTTGGATTCTGCTTCTGCCAGTTCCAACTATCTTTGAGCATATCTTCTAAACCATATTGTGGTTGCCAACCTAGCTCAGCAACTGCGCGAGCGTTATCGGCAAAAGATGTTGCTACATCGCCTGCTCGACGTGGCGCAAATTCAAAAGCAACAGGCACACCGTTAACTTGCTCAAATGTATTTTTTACTTGCAAAACCGATGAACCATTACCTGTACCAATATTCCATGCACGGCAACCTGTCACTTCTAATCGATTATTTAGAGCACATAAATGTGCATTCGCTAAATCGACGACATGGATATAGTCACGTACCCCAGTCCCATCTACAGTATTGTAGTCGTTACCATAAATAGATAGCTTCTCACGGCGTCCCACAGCAACTTGAGTCACATAAGGCATTAAATTATTTGGAATACCTTGTGGGTCTTCACCAATACGGCCACTCTTATGTGCACCAACTGGATTAAAATAGCGCAGTAAAGCTATTGACCATTTAGAATTTGAATCTGATAGCTTTTGCAATAATTGCTCAACTATCAGTTTAGTATAACCATAGTTATTACTTGGCATACCTGTTGGCATATCTTCATTTAATGGAGAGATATTGGCCTCGTCATATACTGTCGCAGAAGAACTAAACACAAGCGTATAAACACCTGCCTTTTCCATCGACTTAACAAGCTGAATACTACCAGCAATATTATTATCAAAATAAATCAGCGGTTTTTCCTGACTTTCCCCTACTGCCTTTAAGCCTGCGAAGTGAATTACAGCATCAATTGAATGATCTTGAAACACGCGATCAAGTTCATTTGCATTACGAATATCACCTTTAACAAAAGCTAAACTCTTTTGTGTGATATCCTGAACTCTCTTTAATGATTCTTCAGAACTGTTTGATAGATTGTCAAAAACAATAACTTCATGACCAGCGTTTAAAAGCTCTACACAGGTATGTGAACCAATATAACCAGCACCACCAGTAACTAGGATTTTAGCCATCTACTTTTCCTAATAATATTTTAATTAATCCACGTGTTGAGGCATCTAATGATGAAAAATCATTTTGACCCCCATTTAAAATAGGTAATAGTTGATCAGCAATCTGTTTGCCTTTTTCGACGCCCCATTGATCAAACGGGTTAATATTCCAAATGACAGACTGCACAAAAACTTTATGCTCATATAAAGCAATTAACATTCCCAAACTATATGGATTCAACTCTTTCAATAATAGGGTTGAACTCGGTTGGTTACCTTCATATTGTTTGTAAATCGGCAGTTTTTCTAATTCAGTTGAGTCTAAAGCTTCATTACCAAAGGCCAATAATCTTGATTGGGCCAAACAATTCGATAATGCAAGATGATGCTGCTCGACTAAAGCCTCTGCATTTTCAACATAGGTAAAATGGTCAGCGTTATAGCGTTGGACTGGCGCAATAAAGTCACAGCTTACTGCTTGAGTTCCCTGGTGTAATAACTGATAGAAGGCATGTTGAGCATTTGGTCCAACTTCTCCCCATACAATTGGGCATGTATCGAGTTCGACTTTTTGACCGTCACGTTGTACCGATTTACCATTAGATTCCATTTCAAGTTGCTGCAAATAAGCAGCAAAATACTTTAATCGACCATCATAAGGTAATACTGCATGAGTTTGAATATTTAAAAAATTATTGTTCCAAACGCCTAATAAGCCCATTAAAACAGGAATATTTTGCTCATAACTTGTATTTTGAAAATGTTCATCTACTGCATGAGCACCAGCTAAGAGTTGCTGAAAACCTTCAACCCCGATACTCAACGCAATAGGTAAACCAATGCATGACCACAATGAGTAACGGCCACCTACCCAGTCCCAAAGCAGTAATTGATTTTCTGGAGCAATCCCCCATTCAGTCATTTTATCTGCTTTTGTTGATACTCCAACAAAATGACTTTTTAAAACTCGGGCATGTGTTCCCAAAGTTTTTTCAAGCCACTGACGTACGGTTTGGGCATTTGATAAAGTATCAATCGTTCCAAAAGATTTTGAAGAAATAATAAATAGTGTTGTTTCTGGACGAAGTTGGTGGAGCAACTCCGACAACTGACTACCATCCATAGTCGATACAAAGTGAACATTTAAAGGTTTAGCCGTTTTCACTTTAAAATCTGACAACGCATGGGTGACCATTTGTGGCCCTAAATCAGAACCACCCACACCAATGTTCACAACATCTTGAATCACTTCACCGGTTGCCCCGCGATATTGACCAGCATGTATCTTTTCCACTAAGGCATACATACGTTGTAACTGGCTATGGACTTGAGCCGTTAACTCTGGAAACTTCGAATAGTCAACTGGCAAGCGTAGTGCCCAATGCATTGCTGCACGTTGCTCTGTACAATTTACTTTGTCTTGTGAAAAAAGACGTTCAATCCATTGATTTAATTGTTTGGTTTTCGCAAGAGCAGTCAATTGTTCCAAAATGTCTTTAGTAACACGATGCTTACTAAAATCAAAAACTAATGGATCAAATTTTATAGAATATTGTTGAAAGCGATCCGGTTCTGAAGCGAACAATTCTTTTATATGTAGTTTTGAATTTTTCTCACCCATCGCCTGTAATTTTAGTAAAGGTGAAACCAACTCTTTAGGAAATTTCTCGATAGATTTACTCATAAACGACCTACTCCTTCATAAGCAAAGCCCTTAGCCTTTACATATGCTGGGTCATAAATATTACGCCCATCCAAAATTAAAGGATGCTGCATCATCTGTTGTAATTGCTTAAAGTCTGGACTCCAGTATTGTTTCCATGCGGTAACTAAACATAAGGCGTGTGCGTCTCGAGCAGCCTCATATTGATCAGTACACAGTACTAAATCCTTACGGTCACCATATGTAGCGGCAATTTCATCTAATGCTTGAGGATCATGCAAACGTACTGTTACACCTTGCGCCCATAATGCAGCTAATAAAATATGAATTGGGGAGTTATGTATGCTTGAGGTATTTTCTTTGAAGGATGCACCCCAAATAGCCACGGTTTTACCATTCAAATTACAATGATAATAATTCCACAGCTTACGGAATAAAATTTCTTTTTGTTGTTCGTTAATTGCCCATACCTGCTCTAAAAGACGACTTTTCGCCCCAGTTCCAGAAACAGTACTCGAAAGGGTTAAAATATCATGCGAAAAATTTTCACCGCCAAAACCAACTCCAGCGGACAAATAAGCCGCACCAATACGTGTATCGGCCGCAATACCATGCTTCACATTAGCGATATCAATACCGAGTTTCTCTGCCACCATAGCTAAGTCATTCATATAACTAATGCGGGTCGCTAACATGCCAGAAATACTAAGTTTCGTAAACTCAGCATCCAAGATCGGCATAAATAAGTATTGATAACTAAAACGGAAAAATGGGCGTAACAGCTCCTGCATTGTATCCCGTGCATGATTGGACTCAACACCAACAATGACATGTTTTACATTCAATACGCTGTTAATGGCATTTCCTTCTTGAATTACATCAGGAAAATAGACCCACTCGTCTTTTGGTAAATATTGTTTTAACTGATCAGTTCCATGTAAGCCAAATGTAGAACCATTTACCATTAATCTAGGATGAACAATAGGACGTTGACTTAACTTCTCAACCGTATTTAAAGCAAGCTGAATTTGTGTGGGACTAAAACAAAATAAATAAACTTCAACATCAAGAGGAATAGCAGAAAAAGGACTTTCTTGTAGAAAACCCGATTTTCTTTGTTTATTTAAATAGTTATTAACTTCTTGATCTTGATAGGAAAGTACAGAAATATTTTCTTCGCAGGTGACACTTGTGCACCAATAAATCTGATTGCCATATTCAGCTAGTAATGCTGCCATTACACCAGCGTGTAAGGTGGTTCCAAACACTGCGATTTTCATTGCACACCTGATTTTTTAATATTCTATAGACTTCTCTTCCCGTTAAGGGAAGAGAATATATTGATTGTTTATTATATTCAGCAGTTTTTACAAATACTTAAGTAGAACTACACAATATTATAACTTAAGCTCCTGAATTAACTGTTTAAATTCTGACCCTAATTTAGGATGTTGAATTCCATAATGTAACACAGCTTTTAAATAACCAACCTTACTACCGCAGTCAAAAGTTTGGCCTTGCATACGATAGGCTTCAACAATATCTGTTTCTTGTAACATCGCAATCGCATCTGTTAACTGAATTTCATTACCTGCGCCTTTTGGCGTGTTTTCCAAAAGTTGCATAATTTTTGCAGGTAATATATAGCGACCAACTACAGAAAGATTTGAAGGTGCAGAACCAACAGCAGGTTTTTCAACAATGCCTTGCATGGCAACACTTTCACCTTCATTAGGACTATGGTCTACATCTACAATCCCATATTGATCAACAAGGTTATCAGGTACAGCTTCTACCATAATTTGTGCGGCTTGCACTTCATCATAACGTGCAATCATACGAGATAAATCATTTCGGCCCGAGTCGTCTTTTACCAACACATCTGGTAATAACACGGCAAAATCATCTTGACCAACAATACTCTTTGCACATAAAACCGCATGCCCTAAACCTAAAGGCTGAGGTTGTCTGACACTTACAACACTCACATGGGGTGGAACAATTTGGGTAATTTCTGCAAGCAAATCAAACTTCTTTTTCTGCTCTAGTGTGGTTTCTAGTTCAAAGTTTCGATCAAAATAATTTTCAATCGACGCTTTTGAAGAGTGAGTCACCAAAATAATTTGCTCAATTCCCGCTTCAACTGCCTCACGTACCACATACTCAATGGCCGGACGGTCAACAACTGTTACCATTTCTTTCGGAATTGACTTGCTCGCTGGTAAAAAACGCGTACCTAATCCGGCTACTGGTAAAACTGCTTTTTTGATCATAACAAAGATTTCAAGATATAAAATTTACTTTACAGAAGAATCAACATTTTCTGGAGCATCATTACCCTTAAATAAAGATGGTCCAACATGTCCTGGCGCATTAATGCCTTCACGTTTTGTCATTACCTTGACTGTTTTAAACATAATTTTAAAGTCAACCCAAACATTGTGATTGTCGACATACCATACATCACATTTAAATCGTTCTTCATAATCGAGTTCATTACGGCCACTTACCTGAGCAAGGCCTGTCATTCCTGGACGCACTTCTAAACGGCGCGCCTGCTCTGGTGAATATAATGCAACAAAGTCTTTAAGCATTGGACGAGGTCCAACTACGCTCATGTCACCTTTAAGCACATTAATGAGCTGGGGCATTTCATCTAAGCTTGTAGAACGTAATTTCTGACCAAATGGAGTAATACGAGCTTCATCTGGCAATGGATTTCCTTGAGCATCAAAAGCATCTTTCATTGAACGAAACTTAATCATTTTAAATAATTTTCCGTCCTTACCAGGTCTTTCTTGGTAAAAGAATATGGGTGAACCTAAATTTTTACGGACTTTATAAGCAACTATCAGAAATATTGGCGACAGTACAGTTAAAGCTATTAAAGAAATGACTATGTCTACTAGACGCTTCATATTTTCATTCACTCTTTTCTGAATCTTTCCTAGGAAAACATATAAATAAGAAAGTCATGTTAAACCATATATTATTAACTTCTCCTTAGTCGTAAGGGAAGCTGACTCTATCGTGAGTTCACAGTATTATAAAGTATTGTATTACATCTTCCCTTTCAAATCTTGTAACTTTACTTAACTCAAAAAACAAATATTCATAATAGATATTATATTAAAAACGATTAAACCTACTCAGACAGCATTTAACCATCTGTTTTCGAGAATAATTTGAAAAGACCCAATAATTTTTTTGGATCTCTTACAAAATATGCAAAAGTTATTGATTTAATTTATAACTTCTCTATTTATCTCATCCATTACTTTTTACCTCTACAAAAATTATTCTTTGGACTTATGCTCTAACAGTTCTTTCCATAATTGTATAATCTGTTCAGGATAATATTTACGTATTAACTCTGAATTTTGCTTTGATAAAGTTTTCCGCAAATCTTCATCTAAACAAAAAGAGGCTAATAATTTAGCAAATGCCTCGGGTGTATAGTCCGATACAATTTGTGTATTTCCTTCACCTAAAATTTCTCTAGCTCCTGTAGGGAAGTCGCTCACAAGGACAGGTAAAGAATTATTCATAGCTTCCAATAGAACCATAGGAAAAGCTTCAAATCTACTTGTCATGCACATAAGTGCTGAATCTTGATAATATTTTGATATATTTTTAGTAAATGGATGAATTCTAATGAACTCATTCATATTTAATAATTTAATTTTTTCTTCAAGCTCTTTCTGTTCCGAGCCCTCGCCTACGATATCGAGAACCCATCCATTCTCATAAATTTTAGATAAATGGAATGCTTCAATAAGAAAAGCAAAATTTTTCTGAAACTCCAATCGCCCTATTGATAAAATCTTTTTTGATTCGCTGTTATATTTACTATCTAGAGGATGAATAAAATTAGGAATTACCAGTGTACGGATGCCATCATTTAAGAACTTTCTCTTATCCGTCTCTGTTAAACAGACTAAGGTAACTGTATCTTGACTATAAAATTTTTTTCTAATGAGATTCCTAAACCCTTTATGATAGTTATATTCGATGTGCTCACAGACTATAGGGGTATAATTTAATATTTTTGAAAGTTTAATATTTACTAAATTTAAATCAAAAGAAAAACTTACAACCGTATCGTTTCTTTTGAGAATCGATTTCAGCTTACGGAAATAGTTTAATCTATGGATGATTTTAGCTAACTTATTATGGGTTGGAAATTCGCCAACTTCTAATGATTGTATATTTAAGTTTTCACATCCAGAAAAAGCACATTGCTTACTTCCTGGAACGAGAATAATGACATCTTCAAGAGCTTGTGCAAGTTGAACAATAACGCGCTCTGTACCAGCCATACGGTTAATGCCATTCGTTACAAAATAAATAGTCATTAGAAATGATCCATATTGTTACTAATTACTTGAGATGATTCATATGCTTGAACCGATTCAAAAGCTCGCTTTTGAATTGCATCTAAATCAAATTTTTTTAAATTTATCTCTTCAAATAATTCTAGAATTGAATCGGGAGATTTTGCTTCAACAATAAAACCATTTGAGTTGTGTTTTATAAAATCGGTTGGCCCTGGAATATTACAACACACTGGAATCACACCATGAGCGGCTGCTTCTAAATAAACTTGTCCAAAACCTTCATGGTGAGAAGGTACACAAAGTAAATCAGCATTTAAATAATAAGAACGCAAGTCAGATTGAAAGCCTTCAAATTTTACTTTTGATAAATCTAATTCTGTTTCCAACTCATTAGCTGTGCCACCCAAAACAGTTAATTCACAGTTCAGATTTGTATGATTTATTGCTTCAATTAAATCATAAATACCTTTTCGGTGCTCTAGTCGCCCAACATATAATATTTTTAATATTGAGTTATCAGAGTTTGTTTTCAATAGCGCACGGGCAGATTGTAAGTCAGTATAACTCGAATAAGGGATTTTCACACCTACCAATGTACCAGGAATTAAAGCAGTAATTTCCTTTTTTTTATAATTTAAAGGTCCAAGTAATTGCTTCATAGATTGAGTAATTGTAATAGACCGGTGAGAAAAATTAATATTAACAATCTCACATAATTTTAATATATATTGCATTATTGAGCTATAACCCAAATAGGGCACGCCATGATTCACATATACCAACTGAGCCGAACTGAACAATCTAAGAATAAAAATATTTAAAGTTGAATCTACTGTAGTATGAAAATATATTTTATTTATTTTGTACTTATGCACCATTTTCAAAATAAGAAAAAGCCTACCAATATGCTTAAAAATATTTTTATATTTACTGTTCCAAGAAACAAATTTAGCTTTGTCAAGCTCGGAAGTATTTTCTAGTACATTAGGAGCAGATATCCAAACTTTATTTCCTTGCTGTATTTGATAATTAGCAATAGGTAAAATAAAGATTTTAGACCACTTATATTCTGGTGCTACATGCAAAATATACATATATGTTTAATACTCCACACTTTTAAAAAACATAGTTTAAAAGATAATCTGTTAAATAGTTTTGATAGGGCAACCATGCTTTAGAAACAAGAACACTATTTAGCATCCAAATATAAATAAAAGAAGTAAGAAATAATGTTAAAATAAATATAAATATTTTTCTATTAATCAATTTCAAATTGTGATATAGCATACAAACAACATAGAGGTCAAAAAATATTAGATACAAATTAAATCTATCGGCTAAAGTCGAAAAAACAAATGACAAACCAACACAATAAAAAATCAGCAAAACAAAATAATCTAAAATTAAATATGATTTATCTATTTTAAAAACTTTATTACGCAGTAAAAAATAACTTATCACAGGAATAATATGTAATGATAATCTTAAAAATACTCCACTTGAGTTCAACTCTTCACTAGTATAAACAGTACTTTCACTCAAAGTAGAAATATAAAGCACTATAGTAATTAATATAAGTGAAAAAAACTCATATAAAAAAATCAGTATTTTTTTACTTTTTATAAAAAGCAAAGGATAAAATAAAATAAAAATTATAGCTGTTTTATGAAAACAAGCAGCTAATAATAAAAAAATTAAAAATTTACTCCTATCGTTTTGTATAAGTTTTAGAAAAGCATATAATAAAATTGCTACTGCTATTGACTGTCTTGTATAGCCCAATGATACAGCTAAGATATGATAAGGATAGTAAATTAATAAACATAACCAATATTTTTTTAGTCTTATAAAAGTTATAAATAAGAAAAAACATACTAGGGCAGAAGAGCATAGATTAACAAACCAGATATCATTAATTTGTAAAAAATTACCTAATATATTGAGTAGAGAGTATCCTGGCTCAAAAAAGAATAAAGCTTCTTTAAAATTTAGATATTTAAAATTTTCATATAAAACTAAGTAGTTGTCCCAGTCTCCACCAACCTTAAATCTCAACCCAATAAAAATAAATAAGAATAAAAAAAACAATAAGAAAAATATTTTATTTATATATGCTTTATAATTACTAATAAAATTAATAGCAACTATAAAAAACCAAATTACGATATATATATTCATATTTAAAAACCACTTATTGTTAATTTAATAGCACTGCGCCGCTATTAACAAATAACTTCACCAAATCTGGATATCTCATATTAATAGCTTCATTATTTATCAATCTAACCTCAACATTATCTAAAGAAATAATATTCAAAGCTGCTGTACTACTTAAAGTATAGATAATTACTTTTCTATACTTACTTAACTCCTTAGCAAAAAAATCTTCAAATATATAGGAAGTTTTTATTTCTTCGAAAAATGCCTCGTCTGTTTCTCGAGGATGTCTAAAATGATAATCAACCCCCTCCATTATAAGAAGTTTCTTTAAAGCAAGAACATCAAAATTTTTATCAATATCTTTTAATGGTTGTCCTAAAAATATTTTTATCTCTTGATCAATAAAAATTTTTCTATCCTCTTCTTTTTTTTCGATTATAGAAACATATTCCGTTTGCTCTACAATATTTTGTATTCCTTTATAAATAGTATAATGTTTTCTTGATATTTTTTTAATCTTATTTAAATTAAATCCTATACCCATTAATTTTAAAACAATATCTTTGAGCTTTGACTCAAATGTTTGCTTAAAATAAATGCTATTTTTAACTATATTTGCCGTTCCATCATCATAAGTATATAAATTATTGAAATTTACTTTACTTAAAATATTATGAGTATATTTATTATCTATACTTGACACATATATATTTTCATAGAAACTTTCAAGTTTAAAATTTTCGTTAAACTTAATAATATTTTTAAATTTAAAAAACCTACTCTTACTATTATTGAACAAATAATATTGCTTAGTAATATTAGGATGTTGAAAACTATTATAGTAATATTTATATTTATCATTATTGTTTAATGCTATAACTATAAGATCAACTGAAGGCTGCTGAGCAACAATTTTCTCAGCTATAAGCATTTGTAATGGGGTAAAACAAATCACTAAACTCTTTTTTTTATCTGACATATTTAATACTCCACCATAAACTACAAAGCAGCACAAGATTACTCAAAATTAAAGAATACGGTATTAAAGATATATCTACTGAGCATAATAACCATAATCCTAATAGATATACGAGGGAAGAAATAAGACTAATAGTTGAAATTGTCTTATTTTTGGCATAAAAGAAAAAATAATTTACTAAAATTAGATAAGGTAAATTACACCCGAAACCTAGCAAATACATAACAACGTAGTACTTTGAACCGATATAACTTGGCCCTAAGAACCAAAGATATACTTGTTCAGGCAGCAGCCAGCCGACTACTGCGGGTAGTACACTTAAAGGTAGACTAATCAATGTATATTTTTTTATTTTTGTTATAGTTAAAGAGCTATCCTTAAGTCCTTGATAGTAATAAGGTACAATCGCTTTATTAAGAGCCATGAGGATAATTGGCAATACAGCTGCTATTTGTACACCAGCTGAGTAAACTCCTAGCTCGGCTTTTGAGTATTGTTGATAAATAAAAATACGATCTAGTTGCCCTTTAACAAAGAAGCTAGACTGATGCAGAATGAGCGGTAGCCCAAACGAAAAAATATAAAATAGCCCGAGACGTAGTCTTTGCCATGTAAAGTGATAATTATCTTTAAACAGATCACCCAAAATTAAACTTGCAATTACAAATGTAGTAAAATTAGCAATAACAATTGCTAGTATTCGATAAGCTACTAAATCTTGACTGAAGTATTCAAGAGCGGCCACAGTGAATAAAACATTCGTTAAAGATAATATAATTTGAATTGCGATATATTTGAGAGGCTGTTTTTGGCACTGACGTAAAGCAAGTTGCACATTAACAAAAGACTGAAACATTGTTGCTAGCACAACATATGCCATAATTTCTGCTTTAAACCACCAGCACCCAATTAGCAATATAAAAGAAATAGCAAGATTAAATAAATACCCTGCTTTAACTATAGTATTTAAAGCTTTCTTACCATAAAAATAAAAATAACGGGTAACTGCACCATCTTGACTTAAGCCAACGAAAATCCCGAATAGAGATAGCATAGTTAAATAATAAGATAACTCACCAAAACCATCAGGTCCAAGTTTTCGCGTTAAGTAGGGCAACATCAGAAAGGGGAGACTTTTCGCAAAAAGCTCTCCAATCAAATATATAAAGCTATCTCTTAAGACTTTCATTCAATAGCCCTATATTTCATTTATAAACTAAAACCGTCATCTACAATAATATTTTGACCTGTTACATATCTTGACTGTTCAGAAAGTAAGAATAAAACTGAACCTATGATTTCTGTAACATCTAACATACCAGCTCCATGGGTATGGCTCTTATATGCTTCTAAAAATGGTTCCGGTTGATGATCAAAGATACCACCTGGACTTACACAATTAATGCGGAATCGACTATCGTTGACATAAGCAACTGTGTATTTGTTTAAATGAAGTGTTGCTGATTTAATTGCAGCATACTCAACAGGCATTGTCATTTTCGTGTTGTTATAGATATCAAATTTTGGAGCAACTACTCCATAAATAGATGAGATATTCACAAGCGAAAAAGGAGTCTGGGATTGTGTAAAATATTTTGCACATTGCTGAGTGAACAAAAACATACTACCTAAATGTAGTGATAAGTTCTCATTAAAGCTTTCAAGGTTCACATCAAAAAAATGTGAACCATATGTCTTATTACGTGGATATGTTGTATTAACAGCTCCATCAATTTTAAGATCTGTTGAAAAAAATGACTTTACACTTGATTCATTTGTTACATCTAAAGAAACCAACGATAACTTTTCGTTTGTAGGATCAACCCCCAAACTATTTAATCGAGTTGCCATAGATTCAAGGTTTATATCAGCAGCAATAACTTTTGCGCCTTGCTCTAATATAGCCGCCACCAAACGTGTGCCTAGTAGTCCACCAGCACCAGCTACTAAAAAGGTTTTATTCTCTAATAAATTTTGCATCAGTTATTCACCTTTAATAATAGCTTCAGCTAAACGAAAATCATAAATATCATCGATATCCACAGCTCTTGCTTTTGGCACTTCAATACTCGCAACTTTTCCTGAAAATAAACCATAGTTATTTAATACAAACTCAGGTGTTGTGGCGTAGACTACTGTTGTAATATCAAAAACTTTGGGAGCATCTTGACGGCGTGATACCTCACCTTCAGGCTGATTGACAAGCTCAACAAAACCAGCCTCATTGTACTTAACCATATTGAAATATGGACTGCGACTTGCAGGTGTAACTGCAATACAAATATCAGCTGTCTCTGCTTGTCTTTTTAAAATCGCAGCCTCTACATCCTCTTGGCTACGTAATGGACTAGTTGCAGGTAAACTAACAAACCCATCAAATGAGCCATAGTGCTCAGTTGCCCACTCAACTGCATGACGCCAAGACAACCATTCTGGACTTTGATCAGTTGCTAGTTCAACAGGTCGCTCTATAAGAATTGCTCCCCCTTCTATAGCGACTTGTGCAATAGCCTGATCATCTGTTGAAACAAAAACTTGTTCAATCAAATCCGATGCTAAAGCAGTATCGATTGAATATTGTAATAACGGTTTTCCTGCCAATGGTTTAATATTTTTTCCAGGTAAACCTTTAGAGCCGCCTCTAGCAAAAATAAATGCAAAATTTCTCATATAAGCAGTCTCATTCTTTCGTCACAAATTCTTTCATCTCTACAATCAGGCCTACTGTTGTTTCAGCTTCTTGCAGACTTATAGATTGGTTTGGCTGTCCGTTTATTTTTTTAATAAAATCGGTAACCATTTCTAAATACATTTGATTTTTATCCCACTCAGGGGCGCTATAAATTTCTTGTTGCTCTTTAGCCTTAATAAGCACAACTTCATTTCGAATTAAATCCCACTCAATACATCCTTCACTGCCAATAAAACGACATTTACGATGTGCTTTACGCTGCAAAAAATCTAAGTGGATATTTACAACAGCTCCTTTCGCTGTTTTCATTAAAAGATCGGCATTATCCTCGACTTCTAAACCGAGCTCTTCTGAAGCACGTAAAACGACATATTTAGGAGTAAGCGAACCTAAAATCCATTGAGCATAATCTAACTCGTGACTCAGCTCTAATAGGACTCCTCCCCCCAATTCAGTTTTAGCAGATACTGTTTCGCGATAATCCTTGGTAGGTCGCCAATCTGGTAAATACTGACCAATTTCAATAAATGCATTATATAAGTTTCCAATGACACCCTCTTGTATCATTTGTCGTACTTGCTGCGCTGAAGGTAAATAGCGCAAACAGTAACCTACTGCTACAGGTGTCTTATACTGGGCTTCTGCATCAATTAAAGCTTGAGCATCTGTCTGGGTAACTGAAACTGGTTTTTCTATTAATACAGGGATACCTGCTTTAATAAGTGGTATTGCATGTTGGGCATGAAAAGGAGCTGGTGAGGCAATTATTGCAAACTGAACTTGCAACTGAATAATTTCATCAATACTTTCTGCTATATGATCGCTATCAGACACCGGCTCTTTAGGAATACGACCACTAGCAGACATCACGATTAATTTTGCTTCAGGAAAAAGCATTTTAAGATTACGACGATGTCGGGTAGCAATATTACCTAAACCAATAACAGCAATATTTTTCATATTATTCTAAACCCAACATATGGATATCTTTTTGCGCACGGTTATAGTCTTCCATATGACCGATGTCGAGCCAATATTCATGTAAAGGATAACTTAAGACTTTATTTTTCTTTTCCATTTGCTGTTCTAAGATAGTTGGCATACCAATAAACTGTGCATTAACTTGAGCCAACAATTCAGGTGAAATGACATAAATACCTGTATTAATATCAAAGAAATAACTTGGTTTTTCAGTCATGCTTTGTATTACGTTATCTTCGGAGTTTACTACGCCATAAGGAATTTGATATTGGAACTCTCGCACACACATCGTTGCAATAGCTTCACGCTTCTCATGAAAATCCAATAATTTTTCAAAATTCATATTTGTTAATACATCACCATTAATGACAATGAATGGCAATTTAATATCTGATGCTGGCAATAAACTCAATGCACCGCCAGTTCCAAGCGGATCAGTTTCATGTACATATTGGATCTGTACGTCAAACTTCTCGCCATTACCAAAATGCTCATTAATCACTTCTGGTAAATAGTGAGTAGAAATATAAAATTTGTAAAAGCCTTGATTTTTGAAGCTTGAGATAATGGTTTCTAGTAAAGGCTTACCACCAACAGGTAACATTGGTTTTGGGCATGTATCTGTGAGTGGGCGTAAACGTGTACCAAAACCACCAGCCATAATAAAAACTGGATTTTCTTTACGTTTTTTACGAATCAAATCATCAAGCGTAATAATATTAACTAGCTGATTATTTTTAATTACTGGTAATGCCAGATAGCTTTTTTCACGCATGATCTCAAAAATCTGGCGGTTATTTAAGCTACCTTCTTCAATACTATAAGGATTAGTATGCATGATTGTTTCAACAGCTGCATGCACATCTTGGCCTTTTAAAAGCCCTCTACGAATATCACCGTCTGTAATACTTCCGATCAATTGATTATGATCATCAACCACCAAAACAATTCTTAAAGCATATAAATCAAGTAGCTCTAATGCTTTCAAAATTGAATCATTTTTATGCAAAATTATATTATTAACATCTCTAGTCACGACTTAATTCCTTAGCAGGTGATCCAATATAGACCTTATTCGGTTCCGTATGTTTCACAACCACAGCACCCGCGCCTATAACGGAGTTTTCACCTAAATATTTCAATTGCTCTAGACTTTTGCCCGGCAAAATAGCAGCATTTGTTCCAATGTAAGTGCCTTGCTTCAAATGAATACAACCAGACACATTAACACCTGGCATGACAGAAACGTAGTTTTCTAGAATACAGTCGTGCCCAATTGTGCTGTTAAAACTTACTATAATAAAATGACCAAAACGACATGAATTTGTAATTCTCGCTCCAGCCGCAATTACCACACCTTTACTATGTTCTAGCAACTCTCGAATGCCATAGCCAAGTGATGATTGAGAATGAATCAAATTGGGATAAGGTAAATCGGGATAAGCTTCATATATTTTTTTACGAATCTTCGGATCAGCAACACCTATCGCATATACCGTATCCGTTAATGTCGGTATTACTGATTCAGGCAAAATGGGGAAACCAAGTAAGGTGTCACCATCTTTGGCATTTCTTTCTAAAAAAAATATATGGCGGTAGCCTTGATCTATTGCTAAATCTACTAGCTCTTTTGCAAAGCCACCTGAACCAAAAATCGCCAGTTTTTTCATTTAAATTTCAATAAAATCATTCTTTTTAAAGCTACGTTTTGCTTTTGTACCAACAACATCCCAATACTTATTTGGTTCTAAACAAACGCGACCAGCTCGTTTTGTCGTGACATTGTCAGAGGTTAAAAGCTCCCCTTCCGCAATATCTGTTTTAGCCACAATACTACGACGTACTAAGTAATAGTTATCGCTTTCTTGCTCTAGCATAAATTTAATACCGTCGCCTAAAGCTGCATGTGTTTTATGTAAAATTTCGACATAATGCTTAAATTCATCTGGTTCCATTGATGCTGCGTGGTCTGGACCAGCCATCGTTTTATCTAATGTAATATGCTTCTCAAAAATGCGAGCACCGAGACTTACACCAATAACCGCTGCATATTCATCAAGCGTATGGTCAGAAAATCCTGTTGCCAAATCAAATACATTTCTTAAAGTTGAAATGGCTTTAAGATTACTTTCTTCAAATAATGCTGGATATTGAGTCACACAGTGTAAGATAGAAACCTGTTCTTTCAACTGTTTACGTACTGAAATTTTAGAATAAGCTTCTCTAAATAACTGCTGAGATGGGCGAACTTCTGTTCCCTTATCGATAACAAAAGCAAATACTGATAAGGCTTGTTCAATATCACCTAAACTCGCTGTTCCTGTAGATAAAATGACATGCTTTTTTGAACATGCAATTTCATAGAGAAACGGTAAATTTGAAATATCAGCAGATGATACTTTCAAGTAAGGTACATCGATCTCATTCACCAAGAACTTCAAACTATCAGAGTCAAACGGCGTTGAAATAAAAGTAATTTGATGCTCATCACAAAATTTCTGTATTTCTTGTGTCTGCTCATAAGTGAGCTCTAAACTCTTTACAAGCTCTAATTGGCTTTGACTAGAACCAGTATTTTCTTTTTGATATGCAGCCATTTCAGTTTGATCAGATAATAAACTATCTGCTTTAAATGTTTGAAACTTGACAGCATTCGCACCGCATTCTTTGGCTTTTAAAATAAGCTCTTTTGCTAACTCTACAGAGCCATTATGATTTACACCAATTTCTGCAATGACATAAATTTCGTCTTGATTAAAGATCATAAAATGGTGCCTTCTTTTTAAAATCCGTCGTTTTAATAAGTTCAATTATTTTCTGAGAAGTATTGCCTAACCCTAATGGTGGAACAACTTTACTCAATTCATCGTCTGGGAAATTAATTGCTTTTTGCAATGCTTCTAAAATTTCACTTTCGTCTAATCTAACATCAAGTATAGACTCACAACGTAAGCGTCCTTTTTGACGATCACCAATATTTACTGTTGGTACCTGTAATGCTGGAGCTTCTGATAAGCCACTTGATGAGTTTCCAACCATAGCTAAAGCATTTTTCAAAACACTTAAATAGTTTTGAATACCAAAACTCTTTACAAGCAATACACGATCTGGCAACTGTGCTTTTAAATCAAGCATTGCTTTCACAATGTTAGTATTACCATTATCTGCATTTGGATAACTAAAGATAAAATTGACATCTTTTATTTGCTTAAGTGCATCAAATAAAGGTGCAACATTTTCTTCTAGTAGATTAGTTTCGGGATGATAAGTAATGAGAAAATATGGTTTTGAAAAATCAAAATCATATAATTCACTCAATTCTGCAATATTTTTAAATGTTGTACGCTGGATATGATCTAAGCCTAGTGCGCCGACATTAAATACTTTTTCTGGTTGCTCGCCTAACTGAATAATTCGTTTTTTATATTCCTCTGCCGCAGCAAAATGGATATTAGACATTTTGGTGATCGCATGACGAATTGATTCGTCATATGCACCTTCAGTGATTTCACCACCGTGCAAATGTGCAACAGGAACATGCATGATTAAAGCAGCTTGCGTCACTGCCAAAGCTTCGAAACGATCACCCAAAACAACTAATAAATCAGGTTGCATACGTTTCAATGCATCTGCAAATCCAAGTAAGCCCACACCCATTGACTTCACAACAGCGGACGATGTATCAGATGACAATAGCATTTCTACCGATTCGGTAATTTCGAAACCATCTTGAACAATAGTTTTCCAAGTTTCACCGTGCTCAGGTGAATAATGCATAGCCGTAGCTAGAATTTGTAACTCTAGCTCTGGATCTTGCTGAATATCTCGCATTAACCAATACAGCAAACCATATTCAGCTCGAGTTCCTGTAAAAACGGCTATTTTTTTCATTTTTATTACTCCAGAGGAACTGAACTTGGAATATTTACAACTCTTTCTTCCAACCATAATGAGTTAGTTAAATCGCCTTGTAATGCAGTTTGGTACATTGGCAATCTGGTCATTAAAGTCCAGATTGGGCGAGTCATCACCTTATTTGAATTGGTTTCATCCAAAATCAAATCTCGTTGTGCTTTATCTTTACAAACAATGGCATTTAACCAATAGTTAGATCGGCAGTCTTCAGGTTCCACAACAAATGAAATATCACTATCTTTAAAGAAATCTTGATATTGCTGAGCTAAATCACGCTTTTTAGCAAGGAAACCTTCCAAGCCTTCCATTTGTGCACAACCTAAAGCAGCATTCAAATTTGGTAAACGGTAGTTAAAACCATTTTCATCATGATAAAACTCATAAGGATGCGGTATTTTTGCAGTTGTCGTAATGTGCTTCGCTCTTATGCCAAGTTCTTCATCTTGACACAAAACCATACCACCGCCGCCTGTAGTGATGACTTTATTTCCGTTAAAGCTAAGTGCTGAAACTAGACCAAAAGTTCCGGTATGTTTACCTTTGTAGTAAGAACCTAAACTTTCGGCAGCGTCTTCAACTAATGCAATATTCCACTTGGTTACGACCTGTTGAAGCTCATCAATTTCAACTGGATGGCCAAATGTATGCATTGGAACGATTGCAGAAATACGTTTATTCGTTGCTGTGTGTTTACATACACCTTGGTCATCAATAAAAGCATTGTCTTGCAAATAAGCGTCTAATGCCTTTGGGCACAAACCGAGTGTCTTTAATGAAACATCAATAAATAATGGTTCCGCGCCAATATAAGACAAGGCATTACAAGTTGCGACAAAAGTCAAAGCTTGCGTAATTACGATATCGTCGCGCTTTACACCAGCTAGTAAAAGAGCAATATGTAATGCAGCTGTTCCATTAACAGTCGCAATGGCTTTAGCGCAGCCTGTAAATTGTTGAACCTTGGCTTCAAAGTCATTTACATAGGCACCCACACTAGAGACAAAAGTACTGTCAATTGTATCTAATACATATTTCTTTTCATTACCAAGAAAACGAGGTTCGTGTAATGGAATAAAATTATTGGTACGATAAATATCTCGTACAAACTGATTAAATTTAGAAGTATCCATTACATTTTCCCATCTAAATATAAACCTGTTTCTTTGTGTCCAAAGTTAGGCATCATATAGTTAAATAGATCAACAATTTCTTCTTTATTCCACTGCTTATTTGAAAGCATTGCATGAATTTTTTCTTCAAATACATGCAACTTGTCCTCTTCAACATTTAGTTCGTTTTTAATAACACCTAAATTATTAAAACGTTGCATATCTAAAGTTTCATTATCGGTAAAGAACTCTTCAAAATCTTTCTCACCCGTAGTTGTGCTTCCAGCAAATAAACAAGGCCATTTTCCTTGTTTTGGCAAAGTCTGAATTAAGCTACGCGCTTCATCCTCAGACTCACACAAATACGGCTCATATCCAAGGTTATTAAGATATTTGACTGCAATATCAGCAAAAGTAATGAGGTGTAAGTGCTCGCTAAGCTTAGGGAAGAAAATATCTCTATTCTCACCTAGTAAACAAGACATGAGGCAGAGCTCACCAGATTCTTTCGGAGTAACGAAATAACGGCGAATATCATTTGGCGCAGCAATTGGCTGATTTTTCTGGATGCGTTGATTAAAACCATGTAGTAAAGAACCATCTGAAAATGCAACATTTGCAAAACGAGCCGTTGAAATATCAATATGCTGACTTTGGCGCATAAGGAACATTTCCATAATACGCTTTGAGCCACCCATCATATTTACAGGGTTAGCAGCTTTATCTGTCGAAACGCAGAAATACTTTTTCACGCCTTTTTCAATAGACTGCTGAATCGTTTTTTCAGTATTCAAAATATTGACATGAATCATTCGCATTAATGTAAATGGATCTTTTTCACTACGTACATGCTTCAAAGCAGAAAGATTTAAAACGTAGTCAAAATCACCATCATTCTGAATATATGCATCATACTCAGCAGAGCCAATATCTAGTGCAAATGTTTGGAAATCACCATCAATGTAGCCAAACGAGCTACGAATATCACGAACAACTTCTGTTAAATTATTTTCTGAAATATCAACAACGTGTAGTTTCTTAGGATTACGTTTAAAAATTTCTTTAACAACTGCTTGGCCAATAGATCCAGCCCCACCTAAAACTAAAAACTTCGATGAGGAAACAATTTCGATTAACTTATTATTCCAATGTTGAATATCATCAACAAAAAGCTCTTGTGTTCTGCCAATTAAATTTAATTGAATATCTGTAGACATTATAAAACCCTAATCAAAGTCTAATATTTGAACTTTCTTTATCCAAAACATATTTCAAATCATAAAGTACATGCTTTTCTTTACCTAAAGCATGGAACTCATCAACACTCATGGATTTAAACTGGTTATGTGCTACCGCAATGACGATCGCATCATACAAGCCTTGTTGTAATTCTTTAATTGGCGCTAGGCCATATTCGTGTTGTACTTCTGTATCATCGACCCATGGATCATAGATATCTAAATCTAAATCATACTCTTTCAGCGCTTTAATAAAATCGACAATTTTTGTATTACGAATATCTGGACAGTTTTCTTTAAAACTGAGTCCCATCACCAAAATACGAGCGCCAACAACTTGTATACGCTGCTTCACCATTTCTTTGATAAGTTGGGTTGCCACATGTTCACCCATACGATCATTTAAACGGCGAGCCGCTAAAATAATTTCTGGATGCAACCCAATAGATTGGGCTTTATGAGTTAAATAATATGGGTCTACACCAATACAGTGTCCACCTACTAACCCAGGACGAAATGGCAAAAAGTTCCATTTTGTGCCCGCAGCCTTAAGTACATCTTCGGTATCAATACCTAATTTATTAAAAATAAGTGCTAACTCATTAATCAAAGCGATATTGACATCACGTTGTGTGTTTTCGATTACTTTAGCTGCTTCTGCTACTTTTATATTCGGTGCCTTATGAGTTCCTGCCTCAATTATAAGATTGTAGACATCATCAACATAATCAGCGATTTCAGGGGTAGAGCCTGAAGTAATTTTTAAAATATTAGTTACACGGTGCTGCTTGTCGCCGGGATTAATCCGCTCTGGACTATAACCTGCAAAGAAATCTTGATTAAACTTGAGTCCCGATACTTTTTCTAATACAGGAATACACACTTCTTCCGTTGCGCCTGGGTATACAGTAGATTCATAAACTACTACATCACCCTTTTTAAGCACCTGACCAATACTGGTCGATGCTTTGATTAAAGGCGTGAGATCCGGTTGTTTAAAGTCATCAATTGGTGTTGGAACCGTTACAATAAAAAAATTACTGTTTTTTAAGTCCTTCAAGTCAGCGGTATAACTTAATTGCACCGCCTGTTGTAATTCTTGTGGTGACACTTCTAAGGTATGATCTTTACCGTTTTTGAGCTCATCAATACGTTTTTGATAAATATCAAAACCAACAACTGGTACTTTTTTCCCAAACTCAACTGCCAACGGCAAGCCTACATAGCCCAACCCAATAATTGCTATTTTTAAATTGGCAATTTGCATATAAACGAGCCTTTTTCCTTAGAGTTTATATCTAATAAATCATGCTTTTGGCACTGACAATGCAGCGTACTATATCAGATTTTAAGTTAGCACCGCATACCAATTGTATAAATGTGTTTACAGCACTTATAAGTAGAATTTATTAGTTTAGCTAAAATCATACATTTTTAATATTTCTGATGAATGACTGCTGTCTAAACAGGTCGATCAGATAAACTAAACATACAAAGCACTACGATTTTTCGATGTTTTTTCATTTCTTTTCAGCTAGAATCAGTTCAGCCTGCGTTTAATAGACACTTGTTACTATGCAGTGGACAATATCAATTAAAGATAAATACACAAAGGGTTGCGTGTGAAGTATTGCCAGTTTTTTTCTGTTCTTGCCTTAAGTTTAAGTGCTGCCAGTTGTGCAGTTACTTCCGGTTTACAAACTTATGATATTCCTAATGAAGGCGTTTATAGAACAGACCTTGGAACTACCGTTAATGTAGTTAAAATTTCTCAAGAAACATTACCAGCGATACAACCTGCTCAAGTTGACTATCAACGTGACTATGCAGCTTTATTTAAAAATCAACAACCTATATATCGTTTAAGTTCAGGTGATGTTCTTTCTATTCAACTTTGGGCATATCCTGAAATTACCCCTCCTGTAAACAGTATTAGTAATGAACAATCTGTTCAAGCGAATGGCTACCCTATAGATCAAAGTGGTTATATCCAATTTCCATTAGTAGGTCGCTATAAAGCTTCTGGTAAAACACTCGCTCAAGTCAACCGTGAGCTACATAGTCAATTGGCCCGTTTTTTAAAAAACCCGGATGTGGTAGTTCGTGTAGTCTCTTATGAGGGACAGCGCTTCTCTGTTCAAGGCAGTGTTACTAAAGGTGGCCAATTTTACTTAAGCGACCAACCTGTCAGTATTTATACTGCATTGGGTATGGCAGGCGGTGTAACAACTACTGGAGATAACACTTATATTCAACTCATCCGGAATGGTCGAACTTATAACTTAAATACCATTGATTTAGAAAAAGCTGGCTATTCACTGCACAAACTTTTGGTTCAGCCGAACGATACGCTTTATGTCAGTACTCGTGAGAACCAAAAAATTTATGTAATGGGAGAGTCTGGTAAAAACCAAGCATTGCCAATGCGTGACCAAGGCATGACATTGACTGATGCATTAGGTGAAAGTTTAGGAGTAAATCCCTTATCCGGAAGCGCAAGCCGTATTTATGTAGTACGGACTAACCCAAATGATCATACAACCGAAATTTATCATTTAAATTTAATGAGTATTGGTGATTTTGGTTTAGCGAATCAATTTAAATTACGTAGTAATGATGTGGTTTATGTTGATGCGACTGGCTTAACCCGTTGGCAACGTATTGTTAACCAAATTATTCCTTTCTCAAATGCTTTATATAACATAGACCGTTTGGGACAATAATTTTATGCAAATTAAAAATATTTTGGTGGTTTGTATTGGAAATATCTGCCGTAGCCCAATGGCAGAATATTTATTAAAACAGCAATATCCTCAACTCAACATTGAATCAGCTGGTATTTCTGGTCTTGTAGGCCATCAAGCAGATGAAAAAGCCCAGCTTTGTATGCAACGTTTAGGTATTGATATGCAACCGCATGTTGCAAGAAAACTCAATGCCGAGCTCATCAAAAAAGCTGATCTAATTTTGGTCATGAGTCATAATCAGCAAAAGCATATTGAACAAACTTGGCCTTTTGCAAAAGGAAAAACCTACCGCTTAGGCCATTGGCAAAATAAAAATGTGCCCGATCCTTACCGCCATGATCAAGCAGTATTTGATGAAACCTGCCAACTCATTCAGCAATGTGTGACTGGCTGGAAACCTTATATTTAACGTCTAGATTTTTAAGCATATGAACCAACAGAATACTAATACCGAAGATACAATTGACTTAAAAGAATTGTTTTTTTCACTGATTGCTCAGTGGAAGCTCATTGCTCTATGCGTTATTTTAAGCGTTGTATGTGCTCTACTCTATTTACGCGTAACGCCAGATACCTATTCGGTAGATGCATTGGTTCAGGTTGAAGACAGTAAAGGAGCTTCTGCTGCACTTTTAGGTGATTTATCGCAAATGATTGAGCAAAAATCACCAGCTCAAGCAGAAATCGAAATTTTAAAATCTCGTTTGGTTTTAGGTTCTGTTATTAAAGATTTACACTTAAATATACAGGTGTCTAGCACAGAGAATACTTTCACTCATCGCTTACTAAGTAATCCAGAATATCAAACTGTATATAATACGAAATCAGTCATTTTTAAGGATGGCTTAAAAAGTTTTGATATCCGTCAGTTTGAGATTCCTGCTTATTACCTAGATAAGAACTTACTTATTGATTTTGATAAACAATCTTTACGTATAACAGACCCGACAACTGAAGAAGTTATCTTAACTGTTCCATTAAACCAACTTAATCAGGTTAGAGGGCCTCATGGGGTATGGAAAGTTGCCATCTTTACAAAAGATCAATTTGACGCGACCTATAATATTAAAAGTCTGTCTTTACCTATTGCTGTAAACGCTATTAGCGCAAATTATGCTGTGGCAGAACGCGGTAAACTTACTGGGGTTTTAGGCTTAACTTATCAAGGGCAAGACAAAGAGCATATCACCAAAGTCTTAAATGCTATTTTAGCCACTTATAGTGCACAAAATATTGAACGCCGCTCGGCTGAGTCTGCTCAAACCTTAAAGTTTCTGGATGAACAGCTGCCTGACTTAAAAAAACAGCTTGATGATGCAGAACGCCAATTTAACAAATTCCGTCAACAATACAATACAGTTGATGTGACCAAGGAATCCGAGCTGTATTTAACCCAAAGTATTACTTTGGAAACTAAAAAAGCAGAGCTTGAGCAAAAGCAAGCAGAAATGGCAGCTAAATATACGGCTGAACATCCCGCAATGCGTGAAATTAATGGTCAGCTCGCTGCTATTAATAAGCAAATTGGTGAGCTCAATAGTACATTAAAACAATTACCGGATGTACAGCGCCAGTATTTACAGCTTTATCGTGAAGTTGAAGTCAAAACCCAACTCTACACAGCCCTACTCAACTCATACCAACAACTTCGTATTGCAAAAGCGGGTGAAATTGGTAATGTACGTATTGTAGACACTGCTGTTGAACCAGTTGAACCAATTAAACCTAAAAAACTGTTAGTTCTTATTCTATCCGTGTTTGCCGGGGGCTTTATTGGAACTCTCATTGCTTTATTACGTAATATGTTACGTACAGGTATTAAAGATTCGGGTCAAATTGAAAATGAGTTGGACTTACCAGTTTATGCAACAGTTCCCCGCTCTCCAATTCAAGAAAGCCGTATCAAAATTTTAAAGAAAAAGAAGAGTATTCCTATTCTTGCGGTTAAAAATAGTGATGATATTGCAATTGAGAGCTTACGTAGTATTCGTACTGCGATTCACTTTGCTTTAGCAAATGCAAAAAACAATATCATTATGATTGCTGGCCCTTCACCGGAAGTTGGTAAATCATTTATTTCGACGAATCTTGCAACGATTTTTGCACAAGGCGACAAACGAGTACTATTGATTGATGCCGATATGCGCCGTGGTTATATGCATAAATACTTTGATGTTGATGTGAAACCGGGTCTTTCTGAATTGTTAAGTGGACAAACTGATCTACAAAAAGTATTACACAAAACTCAAGTTGCTAACCTTGATGTAATTACTCGTGGTAAAAGCCCAACAAATCCTTCTGAGATTTTAAGTTCTAACCAATTTAAAGAACTACTTGAACAGCTCCAAGGTCAATATGACCACATCATTATCGATACTCCACCAGTACTTGCAGTAACCGATGGTATTATTATTTCACAATATACTGGTGTGAACTTAATTGTTGCGCGTTATGCTAAGTCGCAAATGAAAGAACTTGAATTAACGCTTAATCGCTTTGAACAAGCAGGTGTTAAAGTCAACGGCTTTATCCTTAACGATATTCAACGTGCGAGCGCGGGTTATGGTTATGGCTATAACTATGCTTACGCATATAAAGCACAAAAAGAAGATTAATCGTAAAGTGATAAGAGAACCGGATCAAATGATCCGGTTTTTTATTTAAGATTTTTTTAAGTCTATTCCTACTAAAACTAACTAAAATATATAAAAAACCACTCGTTTTTTTTCTTAAACATTCTATGCTTAAGCATGCTAAGATCAAAAGCAGCCTTTTTAGACTCAAATGATTATTTTTGGAACCTTTTATGAGTAAAGCCTTACCCATTGCTGTCGCTGTAGTTTTAGGCGGTGCTGCACTTGTACCAGTTTATTATGCAAGCCAACATCCGACCACAGAAGTCGGAAGCAAAGTAAATAAAAATGCCTCTCCAATTGAAAAAATCAGTTATGTTCTTGGTTACGAAGTTGCTCAGCAAACTCCACCTGAACTAGACACAAAATCATTTGTGAAAGGGATTCATGATGCTCGTAATAAGCAACCAAGTGCTTATACTCAAGAAGAGTTAAAAGCTGCTGTTGCTGCTTATGAAAAAGAATTGCAGCAAAAAATGCAACAACAAGATAAACCACAGCAAGCCGCTGGTGCAGCGTCTGAATCTGCAGATGTTCAATTCCTTGCAGAAAATAAAACAAAAGCTGGTGTAAAAACTACAGCGTCTGGCTTGCAATATATCATCACTAAAGAAGGCACAGGTAAACAACCAACTGCGCAGTCTATGGTTAAAGTACATTACGAAGGCCGACTAATTAATGGTCAAGTTTTTGATAGTTCTTATAAGCGCGGTGAGCCTGTTGAGTTTCCTCTCAATCAAGTTATTCCAGGCTGGACTGAAGGGCTTCAGCTCATGAAAGAAGGCGGCAAAGCGACGTTCTTTATTCCATCTAATCTTGCTTATGGTCCTCAGGAACTTCCTGGTATTCCAGCAAACAGTACGCTGATTTTTGATGTAGAACTCATTTCAGTGAAATAAAAACATTCAGGAGAGTAAAACAGTACTCTCCTTTTTTTTGGAAAACGGCATGAAAAAAATTGGTTTAATTATTGCAACATCAACAATGAGTTTATCTGTTTTTGCTGCTGCACCTATCACAAATAAAAGCCCAGCAAAAGAACAATTTAGCTATAGTTATGGTTATTTAATGGGCCGTAATAATACTGATGCTTTAACAGATCTAAATCTTGATATTTTTTATCAGGGTTTACAAGAAGGTGCTCAGAACAAAACCGCACGCTTAACTGACGAAGAAATGGCGAAAGCGATTAATGATTATAAAAAAACTTTAGAAGCTAAGCAGCTTGTTGAATTTCAAAAAGTAGGACAACAAAATGCTCAAGCAGGTGCTGCATTTCTTGCTGATAATGCAAAAAAATTGGGCGTAATCACGACTAAATCAGGTCTCCAATACCAAGTATTAAAAGAAGGTACAGGTAAAAAACCGAAAGCTGTATCACGTGTTAAAGTAAATTATGAAGGCCGTTTACTCGACGGAACTGTGTTTGACAGCTCAATCGCACGTAATCATCCAGTTGAGTTTCAGCTCAGCCAAGTGATTGCAGGCTGGACTGAAGGTCTGCAAACCATGAAAGAAGGCGGTAAAACCCGTTTCTTTATCCCTGCAAATCTCGCTTACGGTGAAGTCGGTGCAGGTGACACGATTGGTCCCAATAGCACTTTAATTTTCGATATCGAATTGCTACAAGTTTTGCCAAAATAAATGTATTAGTATAAAAAAAGCGATCATTTAAGATCGCTTTTTTTATTTTTAGTGTTTTAAATCTCTAGGTCGAAAACCCGTAAGGATTAAACCGATCAGGTAAGCAATTATCCCAACTACGCATAGCCCTACGACTTCGGCAACACGTAACCACTGTGAAAGCTCTCCGTTATACCAATTGAGCCCAAACCAAAGCGCTGCAATCATAGCGAGGTTTGCTAAACCATATTGAAGTCCTAATTTCTTCCAATGCGGACCAAATCGGAAAATATTACGCTTATGCAAATAGAAGTAGAGTAAACCGGCATTTACTAACGCTGAACCTGAAGATGCTAGTGCAAGTGCCATATGTTCTGCATGCCAATCAATAAGCTTAAAGAAGCCGATAAATACAACGTTTAAAATCGCATTAGCAGCAACTGACATTAAACCTACACGCACTGGTGTTTTTGTGTCTTGTTGTGCATAGAAACCGGGTGCAAATACTTTAATAAGCATGAAAGAAATTACACCAGCACTCATACATTGCAATGCTAGAGCTGTCATTTGTGTATCACGTAGATCAAACTCACCACGCTGGAATAATGCTTGAATAATCGGTGTTGAAAGCATAAATAAAGCAATACTTGCCGGCAACCCTACCAATACAATGACTTTTGCAGCCCAGTCGATCATACCGCGGAACTTTGCTTGATCCTGCTCTGCATGACGGGCAGAAAGTGAAGGCAAAATTACTGTACCAATCGCAACCCCAATTAAACCTAAAGGTAGCTCAGTCATACGCTCAGCGCTGTAGAGCCAAGACACTGAACCATCTTGCATGAAAGATGCCCAAATCGTATTTAGCAATAGGTTAATCTGAGTCACCGATACACCAAATAATGCTGGAAGCATTAATTTTAAAATACGTTCTACGCCTTCATGTTTAAAATCAACTTTAGGTGGAATCAGTAGGTTTTTACGCCACAATTCAGGGATTTGTATCGCTAACTGTAATACCCCAGCCGCAACAACTGACCAGCCTAATGCTTTGATTGGCTCAGCCATATACGGCGTAAGCCACCACGCTCCTGCAATCATCGCTACATTTAGTAAAACTGGCGAAAAAGCTGGTGAGGCAAACGAACCATAACTATTTAAGATGCTGCTGGCAAAAGCCGTGAGCGACATAAACATTAAATACGGAATGGTCAAACGGAACATACTGACAGCTAAATCGAACTTTTCCGGATCACTGTGGAAGCCCGGTGCATACATATAGATGATCGCAGGTGCTAAAACCATAGCCACAAAAGTGAGCAACGTCATGACTGTGAGTAAACAGCCAAATACGCGACTAATTAAAATCTGTACTTCAGCATGTGCTCGACCTGTTTTATATTCAGTTAATACGGGAATAAACGCTTGAGAAAAAGCCCCTTCAGCAAACAACCGTCGAAAGAAGTTAGGAATACGAAAAGCAACGACGAAGGTATCAAAATCTTTACCTGCACCAAACACGTTGAGCAATACGACATCACGTACTAATCCTAACACTCGTGACAACATCGTCATTGCACTGACAATAAAAGTCGATCGCCACAATGCCATCGCACTCACCTACAGCTATATTCGAAAGTCGCTATTGTAATGAAACTAAAAAATCTTTTCGTTGTGAAATGATGAATGAACTCAACTTTTTTTCTGAGCAAGTAATTGCCTAAAGTGCTGCCATTTAAAATGAGGGCCCGGATCGGTTTTTCGGCCAGGAGCAACATCCGAATGCCCAGCAATATGGTTTTTAATTTCTGGATAAGCTTGGCGAATGGCAGTAACAACGTCAGTTAATACTTGATATTGTACATCTTCAAAAGGTAAATCATCACTTCCTTCAAGCTCGATACCAATTGAATAATCATTGCATTCAACTTTGGCTAAGTAGCTTGAACGCCCTGCATGCCATGCACGATCATTAAAGTTAACAAACTGTAGGACTTCACCTGTTCGTAAAATTAACAGGTGTGTAGAGACTTGCATACCTTCAATAGTCTGAAAATAGGGATGAACTGACCAATCTAATTTATTCTGGAAAAACTGCTCAATATAGCCACCTCCAAATTGAGACGGTGGCAAACTAATATTATGAACCACAATCATTTGAATTTCGGTACCAGTCGGACGCTGGTTAAAATTTGGAGAAGGGATTTGCCTCGCCCCTTTTAATTGTCCATCTATAACTTCATACGCTGTGATTTGCTTCATTGAGATGCCAATAAATTGCTTGCCAATTGTTTTAGTTTAAAACAGTTATCTACTTTTCAAAGTAGTAAATGCGATTGTTTATCGCGATTAATCTCATAAAACAGCTTATTTTTCAGGTCGACGATGCTAATATATCGCAAGTTTTAGGGTCATCGACAAAATGGAAACCGTATGAGCATACCTCAGTCTTTGCTTGAACAATCAATTCAAATCAATATTCAACAAGCATTACAAGAAGATATTGGGGACGGTGACATTACCGCGATGCTCACACCTGAAGATGAGCAAGCCACTGCAACCATTATTAGCCGCGAAGATATGGTTTTAGCTGGACAGCCGTGGGTAAATGCACTCATCTCAGCTTATGA
Organism: Acinetobacter pittii; assembly: GCF_034064985.1. Lineage (NCBI taxonomy): Bacteria > Pseudomonadati > Pseudomonadota > Gammaproteobacteria > Moraxellales > Moraxellaceae > Acinetobacter > Acinetobacter pittii. The sequence continues at coordinate 3,812,391 of NZ_CP139249.1, forward strand.
CAATACTGTTCAGGTGACTTGGCTAAAACAAGAAGGTGAACGTGTTGCTGCAAACGAAGCCTTTTTAAAGCTTGCTGGTTCTGCACGTAGCTTACTGACTGTAGAGCGCCCTGCTTTAAACTTTATTCAAACTTTGTCTGCTGTTGCAACAAAAACTGCTGAATATGTTCAACATCTTGAAGGTTTAAATACAAAACTTCTCGATACACGTAAAACTCTACCAGGCTTACGTATTGCACAAAAATATGCGGTTGCTATTGGCGGCGGACAAAACCATCGTCTTGGCTTATTTGATGCGTTCTTAATTAAAGAAAACCATATTATGGCAGCGGGTGGTATTGCTCAAGCAATCACCAAAGCACATCAAATTGCACCGGGCAAACCTGTTGAAGTCGAAGTTGAAACTTGGGATGAACTAAACCAAGCACTTGAAGCTGGGGCGGACATTGTCATGCTCGATAACTTCAGTCAACAGCAAATGATTGATGCCGTAAAACATGTGGCGGGCCGCTGTAAACTCGAAGCATCTGGCAATATCACTATTGAAAATTTGCGCGAAGTTGCCACTACTGGTGTTGACTACATTTCTATGGGTGTACTGACTAAAGACGTTAGAGCTGTTGATTTATCTATGCGTTTTAATGCTTAGATAAAATCTGCGTCATTATTGGTATTTTTTTGCGACTTGGTCATGTCTGCAGCTTGTGTTTTTTGCCACGCTGACTGAGTCGCTTGTGCCCCACCATCACGTGGGTCAGCAGCCATTAAAACAAATGTAACTACTGCTAATAATACAATAAAACCTTGTAGCATAAATTTTCCCCATTACTTTAAAAATTCAGGGTTTCAAGGTAAAAGATAAATATGACCAGGCTTAGGAGATTCTGTTACAAAAGGTAAGCCTTTATTTTTATTATTCATCTATACGACAGTATCTTCCAACATAGTATTTTATATAAACACCCTATTCCCTTTATTTACTATCGTGACAGGTGACATGGATGTCACCGTTTCTCTGTGTTATATGGAAGTAACATCAGAGAAACAGAGGTTTTTGTCACTTTTGACCTTTCAAAAGTGAGGAAGCCTATACAACATCTATTTGAATTTCATGTGATATAAGGCCGTGCTTTTTTATCAAAGTCATCTAAATCGGCTTTAAATAACAATTCCAATTCAGAGTATATAACTTAAGACTCTAAATAACCCATATAAGGATCAGAAATTGAATCTTCTTGAGTTTCAATACGTCCTGCAAAACGACGACTAAACGTAGCGTCATCAGCTAAAGTCACAGTGAAGTCATACCAACCCCCAAATTCAGACATATCCCAAACCAGTTCTTTTTCAGAACTATTCGTTTCTATATTCCAAGTCTTATTTGGAAGATAAGCATTTGCTTTGACGTTGAGCTTGACTGACTTATTACCATCATGACGCACTTTTAAATACAAATTCGCATCACATTCTTCCACACATACTCTAATTTCCGGTAAAGCTTGAGTCTGGTTAACTTGACTCAAATTACCTTTAAATGCACGGTGGAAACCATTTGGTCCAAGTACCCACAAATCGTACTGCCCATTTGTAGTATTCCACACGTCATCAAGCTGTTTACCCGCCTCAACCATATAGCGACGAGGAGCTACCGTAAGATCTAATCGGTTATAGACATGGAAAACGGCTGCCTGTTTACCCGTATTAGAGAACATCAGCTTTACAGTCTTTTGTGCTGCATCGACTTTGGCACTGGTGTGCAAAATATATGGCAAAGCACGTGATGGTCTAATTCCCATTTCTTGCTGAGGAAATTGCTGCTGGCTCGGAACAGGAACTTGTGGCAATAAAGCTTGAGCAACACGAATCGCATCGGCTTCCGCTTTTGTTTTCTTCCCATCTAGTTCAGCAACAGGCAGAACGTTCGGTGTTTTAAAATTAAATGCTGACGTTAAATCACCACATACGGCGCGGCGGTATGGACTAATGTTAGGTTCTTGCACACCAAAGCGTTTTTCCAAAAACTGTAAAATAGAGGTATGGTCAAAGACTTGAGAATTTACCCATCCTCCACGGCTCCACGGCGAAATTACATACATTGGAACGCGTATACCTGGGCCATACACCCGCCCATCCGTTTCGGGTTGAGATTTTGAAGTCGCTACAGCTGGATGGTTAAAGTACTCATAAGATACTTGCTGATCACTTAATGTAGTTTTTCCATATACAACACCGTTTATATCTTTAGAAGGTGCACTTGGTGAAGGAACATGGTCAAAGAAACCGTCATTTTCATCGAAGTTCACCAATAAAACGGTTTGGCTCCACAACTCAGGGTTTTCAGTTAATGCATTTAATACTTCCTGAATATACCAAGCACCTTGCACAGGACTAGATGGCCCTGGATGTTCACTGTAAGTTGCAGGAGCGACCAACCAACTCACCTGCGGTAATTTACCTTGTGCGATATCAGCTTTAAAAGTTCCTAAAAAACCACCGTCCGGCATGGTATTGGCAATACCTTTGTAAAGTGGTTGAGTCGCATCAATCTTTTCATCGTATGCTGGGCATATTGGTGTATCGTTGCTGACAGGCTGACCAGATTGCTCGTTTGCACGGCGATACTGTTTGAAACCAGCTAAAGGGTTATCAGTAAAGTTATCCGGCATGTTTTGATAAACTTTCCATGTCACGCCAGCCTGCTGTAAGCGCTCAGGATACGTCGTCCATTCATAACCTTCTGTTGATGGTCCAATTCCATCAAATTCGTTGACCACACTGGCGACACCTGCACCCGTAGGGCCATTCGTTCCCGTCCAGATAAACTTACGGTTTGGGTTGGTCCCTGCATGCATGGCACAGTGGTAAGCATCACAAATGGTAAAAGCATTCGCTAAAGCAAACTGATATTCAACTTCTTGTTTTTTATAATAACCCATCGATTGTGTTTTTTTAGACGCCACCCAATCACTCATTCGCCCATTGTCCCAAGCGGCTTGGCCATCAGACCAAGAGTGAGGTGTACCTGAAACACGCTGAGCATTTCCTAAACGGCTGTCGAGATGGTAAGGCAATACTTTCTTTTTATTCGCATCGTATTGCTCCCAAACCTTTCGGCCTTCCGTCATAGGAATAGTAAAGCGGTCACCAAAACCACGTACACCTTTTAGTGTTCCAAAGTAATTATCAAATGAACGGTTTTCCTGAGTCAAAATCACAATGTGTTTAACATCTTGAATTGTTCCACTTTCAACTTTGGCGTCAATTGCTAACGCTTTTTGAATACTCAGCGGGAAACTCGCTAGAGCAGCTGTCCCAAACATGGTTTTTGTAGAATTTAAAAGAAATTCGCGACGATTCATTAGTTCTATCCTGAGTTCTTATTATGGTGCACAGTGCATTTTGCAATTACTGGTAGGCGGTGTTGTGGGCGATGAATTATCTGAGTCGTTATCATCATTACAAGCACTGAGCATGAGTGCTAAAGATGTAATTAATAAAAGTGAAAGTTTTCGCATTGGTTCTTTCCAAACGGTTTAAATGCGAACTACTAATAAAGCGAAAAGGTGACAGGCAAGTGATGTTTTTATGTCGATTTGATGAAGGCATAAAAAAACGCATCCGAAGATGCGTTTTTTAGAAAACTTAAACTTACCAGCCTAAAGCTTCTTGTTGCTTTTTAATGAGCTCGGCAATTCCTTTTTCAGCCATTTCTAACATGGCATTGCTCTGAGCACGGGTAAACGGTTTATCTTCAGCTGTACCTTGAATTTCAATAAACTCACCTGCTTGTGTCATCACGACATTTAAGTCAGTTTGACAGTTCGAGTCTTCTTCATAGCAAAGATCAAGCAACACTTCGTCCTGATACATACCAACAGAAATTGCAGCAACCAACCCTTTAAGCGGATCATGCTTAATTTTCTTTTGAGACAATAAAACATTCATCGCATCAACCAATGCTACAGCAGCACCAGTGATTGAAGCAGTACGTGTACCACCATCAGCCTGAATCACGTCACAGTCGATGGTAATCGTGTTTTCACCAAGCTTTTTCAAATCAACCATCGCACGTAAGCTACGGCCAATCAAACGTTGGATTTCTTGAGTACGACCAGTTTGTTTACCACGAGCCGCTTCACGGTCACAACGTGAATGTGTTGAACGCGGTAACATGCCATATTCTGCCGTTACCCAGCCTTGGCCTTGGCCTTTTAAAAAGCGTGGCACTGAGTTATCAATGCTTGCAGTACAAAGGACTTTGGTGTGACCAAATTCGACCAGCACAGAACCTTCAGCATAACGGGTGTAGTTTCGTGTAATTTTCACTTCACGTAATTGGTCTAATGCACGTTGGTCAATACGCATAATCCTTCCTAACTTCTCTTAAATACAAACTTGGGCATAGTATAGCAAAGGATTTTGACAGGTTGAGTTTATTCCCTACTTTCAAATGTAAGTCTGCAATTTTCATGACTCGAAAAATAAAAATAGCCCCTAAAAAGGGGCTATTTTGAAATTATTTAAATTACGCAAATTTGAATTTTGCTTTTAACTTTTCCAATGTCTGCATTACTTTTCCAGTGGTATGGTTTGGCAGTGAACATTTCGCCAAACGTACCCATACACTCCAGAACTGGCGCATAAAGTTCGCTTCATTGTAGTTAATGCCATATTCTGCACAAAGTGCCTTAATTTTCGGTGCTACTTCTTTATAGCGATTAGCTGGCATATCTGGAAATAAATGGTGTTCAATTTGATGACTTAAGTTACCACTCATAAAGTGCATCCATTCTGTACCACTAAAATTACTTGAACCACGAATTTGACGTAAATACCACTCTGCCTTGGTTTCAGTGTCGGTATTATCAGGCTCAAACGTTTCTGCATCTTCTGTAAAGTGGCCGTTAAAAATCACGGCAGATGACCACAAGTTACGAATAATATTCGCAACTACATTTCCTGCAAAAACCGGTAAAAACATAGGGCCAGAGATCACAGGGAAAAACACATAGTCTTTTAAAACTTGGCGAGTGGCTTTTTTACGGACTTTAGCCGAATCTTTCCAAACCTGTTTCCAGCTCTTGGTTTTATAAACTAATGCATCTTCAAGATGTAAGTTTTGTACACCCACATACCATTCAAAGAAAAACATTAACTGTAGACCAAGTGGAATATTAAACAGGTGACGAGGTTCCCACTTCTGTTGATCACTTACTCGCAAAATACCATAACCTACATCATGGTCTTTACCAACAATATTGGTATAGGTGTGGTGCACATAGTTATGTGTTTCACGCCAATCATCACCCGATGCAATGGTATCCCAATCGTAAGTATTACCGTTTAGGCTTGGTTCATTTAACCAGTCAAACTGACCGTGCATGACGTTATGACCAAGTTCCATATTTTCTACAATTTTAGAAATACCTAATAAGCCTGTGCCTAGTAGCCAGACTGGCGGAATCCAACCACCAAACATCAACATGCCACGTGATGCGATTTCAGTGTAGCGAACAAAATTACGCACTTTGTAGATATATTTTGCGTCTTGTTCACCAAGGCTCTGCATCACGTCTTGGCGAATCTGCTCAACACGGCGACCAAACTCTTCTGTCTGTTCTGGAGTTAAATGAGCAGATTTAGAAACGGTAGAAAATTCTAATGCCATATTCATAGGGTTAATCCTCTTTAATTCTTTTTATAGATCAATCGTGACTGGGCTTAATGCCTGGCTCACGCATAGTTTAATTGGACGGTTAGGTTGGTCTTCAATTTCACCGGTTAACAGGTTTTGAGTAACTCCACTTACTTTGGTACAGCTGCATTTATTGCAGACACCCATACGGCAACCATGTTGTGGGCGTAAACCAGCCTGCTCTGCACTGCTCAGTAAATTTGTTTCAGCTAAAAACTCGTGTTGAGCACGGCGGAAAATAACAGGCTGTGCTGCATGTGTACCAGTCACTTGAAGTGGCTGAAAATACTCTTGATGAAGCTGCGACTGAGCACCTTTTTGTGCATAAATTTCATTGGCTTGCTGCATCATGCCATGATGACCACAAACATAAGTTGCTGTCTGCTCAAAATCTGGAACCAGCTTTTGCAGTAAACTTTCAGTTAAATGCTGCTTTTGCTCGGTGGTATTAAAAAAATGATATTGAAGCTGTGGGTGCTGTTCTGCCAAAGCTTTTAATTCGGCATGAAAAATTTCCGCACGATTAAAATAAATGACATGAATTTGTTCAAGTTGCTGTTTTAAAGCTTGCTGCAAGAGTGAATAAATTGCAGTTATACCGCTTCCTGACGCAATCAAAATCGCAGGATGCTGACCTTGGTGCAAAGTGAAATCACCTTGTGGCTGTGAAATCTCCACACACTCGCCCACATGTAATAGTTGAGCTGCACGAGACACCAAACCTTGTACTTTAATACCTAAAGCGATTTCACCCTGAGTAGTCACTTCAATAATTGAATAACTACGCTGTTGGTAAACGCCATCGATGAGCAAAGTCAGCAGAATACTTTGACCTGCGCGGACCTGATCGAAATTAAAATTATGATTCGGTTTAAGCTTGATAAGCACCATATCGGTATGAAGTGGCTGAACTGCAGTAACTTCTGCAAGTACCCTTTTCCACGCCCAAGTCATGTTAATTTTCTGCAAGACAAAATCAACGAAATCTTCTCGAACCCAATGTGGCTGATAGCTAAGTGTTGCGTTCATACGTTCCTCTTTTGTTTCTGGCTATTTATTTGAGTGAACACATGTTCGTATAGTGAACATATGTACACTATATTTATAACTGTTCACTCAGTCAACACTTGTTCACTATTTTTTTTATGAAAGTTTGCTCTTTTTTGTTAGACTTTGGCTCACGGTTTAAATAGGTTCTTTTAATGTCGATACGGGATGAACGAAAACAGCAAAGTCGTCAGGCACTTCTAGATGCAGCCTTGCATCTGAGCACGTCTGGGCGTTCGTTCAGTAGTATCAGTTTGCGTGAAGTTGCACGTGAAGTAGGTTTAGTACCGACAGCGTTCTATCGTCATTTTCAAGACATGGATGAACTCGGGAAAGAATTGGTTGACCAAGTTGCCCTACATTTAAAAAGCGTTTTACATCAACTAGGGCAAAGTTATTTACAACATAAATCTGCTAAAACCCAAACCAGTATTGAGCTATTTGTACAGGCAGTAAATCATAGCCCTAAACAGTGGCAATTTATGATTTCAGAGCGTTGGGGAGGCTCAGAAACAGTTCGTGCAGCCATTGCCCGAGAAATCGAATTTTTGATCGAAGATCTCACAACTGATCTGACTAAACTCGAAAATTTTAAACATATTCAAGAGCCTCAAGACTTAAATGTCTTATCTACCATTTTGACCAATATGTCATTTACATGGGCAATGACGTGGCTCAACCTATCAAAACAATATCAAGGTGAACAGCTCAAGCTGCAACAAACTGCCTTTATTGAAAATGCTTCTACACAAGTTCGCCTACTCTTTAGAGGGATTGCAAACTGGGAACGATAGAAGCGGCAAATGACAAAAAATAGGTTATGTGGTAATACGTAAAGAGAGAAAGAAAAAGGCTAAAAATTTCGAGAAAAGTCTTTTTCTTTTTACAGGAAGTAAATTATTAGTTAGGCCAAACTGGTGTGGGAATACCTATGAATCTTGATCGTCATACACAGTTTTTGATGCGTAAAGAAAAAATTCTGAGCGTGGCAGAAAAGTTGTTACTAGAAAACAATCAGGAAATTACTCTAGATGAGTTAGTGGCCGAGCTAGATATTGCTAAAGGCACACTTTATAAGCATTTTAGAAGTAAAAATGAGCTTCTACTTGAGCTCATTATTCAAAATGAAAAGCAAATTTTAGAAATTTCTAAAAAATATAATACAAATTTCAAAGAATATGCTCCTCATTACATGCTTCACCATTTGCTTACACCTGGCAAAACGATTCTATTGCATCAACTTGAAGAAAATCTGACAATGACAGAATCTAAGTTGAAGCATCTTTTCGAAGAGCTTTATGAAATTCGCCAACAACGTATTTTAGCAATTAAAGATATTACTGAAAATTATTTAAAATCATTGAATTATGATATGTCAATTCGCGATTATTTGTCTTATATCTGGTCACTGACTTATGGTGCATCACTGCTTTTAAATTCTACTTATTACCAGCGTTCGATTGGTTCTCGACAGAAATTGATTAATTTATATATTAATCAAGCATTATCACTACCGACTCAAACGGCTAATTTTGATGTTTTAAATTTTCAAATTGAAGATGAAAATCAGCAAAATTAATTGAATTATTTCGTGATAATTAACGATAAATTAAATATAAAAATGGGCTTCATATGAAGCCCATTTTTGAAGTAAAGCCTAAACAACTTATTTTGCTTTACGTTCTTTCTCAATTAAATAATTAAGCACTTGAGTAACTTTACCATCTTCACCCTGCACAACATATTTACCATTCACGACAACTGCAGGTACGCCTGTTAATTGGTACTGTTGAGCAAGTTTATTTGACTCGGCAACTTTTGCAGTCACAGCAAACGAGTTGTAAGTACTATTAAATTTCTGCTCAGGTACGCCATAACGGGTAAAGAATTTCGCAGCAGAAGCCTGATCAAAAATTTGTTGACCGTTCACTTGAATCGCATGGAATAGTGGTAAATGCGTGCGTTTACGTACACCTAATGCCTCAGATGTATAATATGTACGCGCCCCTTGTTCCCACATTTTATTCATTGCAGCTGGTGTACGCACAAAACGTACATCTTTAGGAATCTGCTTTAACCACGTTTGCATATGCGGTTCAAGTTTGAAACAGTGTGGACATCCATACCAAAAGAACTCTCGAACTTCGATTTTCCCCGGAACTTCCACTTTGCCTGGATTGGCAATCACGGTGTAGTCTTTACCAGCAACAAAATCTGCTGCCATTGCACTACCCGATACGGCCATAATTGCTGCACTCAAACCACCCAAAACCAATTTTTTCATTGTTACAGCTTTTCCTCTAAGTTGTTATGCATTAGCTTATGCCCTAAATATAAAACAAATATGCTAAATTCGTTTTGCTTCTGTGAAGTTTTTTATTGGGTTTATCGCTTTTTTCCCAATAATCGCTACACTAACGGCGAACTACATCCAAAAAGATAACTCAAGTTTAGAGGTAGCACCATGTCGCAATTGAATGTTGATTTACAAGAAATCGCAAAGTTTGAAGCACTTGCTGCCAAATGGTGGGATCAATATTCTGAATTTCGCCCACTTCATCAAATTAATCCACTACGTCTAAACTGGATTGATGAACGTGCAGGCGGTTTAGCTGGTAAAAAAGTACTTGATGTCGGCTGTGGCGGCGGTATTTTGGCCGAAAGCATGGCACGTCGTGGTGCAGATGTATTAGGCATTGATATGGGTGAAGCACCTCTAGCTGTTGGCCGTTTACATGCTCAGCAAGAAAATGTTCAAAATATTGAATATCGTCAAATTCCTGTAGAGGAATTAGCACAAGAACAAGCAGGTCAATACGATGTGGTGACTTGTATGGAAATGATGGAACACGTTCCAGATCCGGCATCTATTGTAAAAGCTTGTCAGGCTCTGGTTAAACCGGGCGGCCATGTGTTCTTCTCGACCATTAACCGTAACCCAAAATCTTATTTATTTGCCATTATTGGTGCAGAGTACGTCCTACGCATGTTGCCAAAAGGTACGCATGATTATCATAAATTTATTCGACCATCTGAAATGGCACATGATATTCGTAATGCTGGCCTTACCTTAAAAGAAATGACTGGACTGCATTACAACCCTCTGACCAAGCATTATTGGTTAGCGCCAAATGTGGACGTTAACTATATGGTTCATACGATTAATACAGGTGCATGATGAAAGCTGTTTTATTTGATTTAGACGGTACGCTTATCGATACAGCTGCGGATTTCATTCGTATTATTCAGCAAATGTGCCGTGATGAAAGACGCCCTGTTGTAGAGGCCGATCTTATTCGCACTCAGGTATCTGAAGGTGCGCGTGCGATGGTGAAATTGGTCTATCCAGAGCTGGATGTGGCCAACCCAATTTTCTTGGCCCATCGTCAAAACTTTTTAGATATTTACGGCAATAATATTGTGGTTGATACAGATCTGTTTGAAGGCATGTATCCACTTCTAGAAGAGTTAGAAGCTGCGCAAATCCCATGGGGTATTGTGACCAACAAACCACGTGGTTTAAGTGAAGCTCTTTTAGAAAAGTTAAATCTGACAGAACGCTGTGCGGTTCTGGTATGTCCTGAAGATGTCAGTAAAACCAAACCAGACCCTGAACCAATGCATTTGGCCGCTAAACAGTTAAACATCCCAGCAGATGAAATTATTTATGTAGGCGACCACCCACGTGATATTGATGCTGGTCGCAATGCCAATATGTACACTATTTTAGCTGCGTACGGTTATTTGCCTATTGAGCACCGTGATGATCTCGCAGCATGGCAGGCTGATTCGATTGTAAATACGGTGACAGAATTACACGATATGTTACGTCAAAAGCTTCCTGCTCTACAGGAAAATCAGCGTATGATAAGTTAACATCAGAGTTTTATAGACTTTTTTAACGGTTAATCGTTTTATCAATATAAAAAGAAGGAGGTTTACCAATGAAATATTCAGAATATCAACCTCGTCCAGATCTACTTAAAGATCGTGTTATTTTAATCACCGGTGCTGGTGATGGAATTGGGCGAGCTGCGGCTCTAAGTTACGCCCTACATGGTGCAACCGTTGTCCTGCATGGTAGAACCTTAAATAAACTTGAAGTTATTTATGATGAAATTGAGAGTCTCGGTGCACCGCAACCCGCGATTTTACCGCTACAACTTTCAAGTGCCTCTGACCGTGATTATGACTTTTTAGTCGATACGCTCGAAAAGCAGTTTGGACGTCTAGACGGTATTTTGCATAATGCGGGTATTTTAGGTGAGCGTGTAGAGCTAGCACATTATCCTACAGAAGTGTGGGATGACGTGATGGCAGTTAACTTACGTGCTCCGTTTGCCCTCACTCAAGCCTTATTACCACTTTTGCAGAAATCAGAAAACGCCTCTGTCGTATTTACCAGTTCTGGTGTAGGCCGTGAAGCACGTGCTTTGTGGGGCGCATATTCTGTCTCCAAAATTGCAATTGAAGCAGTGAGTAAAATTTTTGCAGCGGAAAATACTTATCCAAATATCCGCTTTAACTGCATTAACCCAGGCGCAACACGTACTGCAATGCGTGCTAAAGCCTACCCACAAGAAGATCCGAAGACACTACCTACACCTGAGTCAATCTTGCCTGCTTACCTCTATTTAATGGGTGAAGACAGCTTGGCGCTCAATGGTCAAAGTATTGATGCACAGGATTAAAAAGTTAAAGATGAAAAGCTAAATTAAATTACGGCCAATCATCAAATCTGGCTTGCCTATACCTGAAAAGATATATACAAGCCTTTTTTACGATTGATAAAAACTCTTGATCTATCCGTAATTTTAATTGAACCATTAAATGATCTTCACAGTTTCTCTGCATTTTGCGCGTAGAGTATTCAACATGAGAGACATCAGATGTAAACGAGGATGCATCATGAAAAAGTTGTTCACCATCTTAGCCCTATGCATAACCGTACTGACCACCAGTATGGCGAGCTTTGCTGATCCCCCTTTTGACCGAGGCCATGGCCCTAAAGGTCCTAAAGGCGGAGGACCACGCGGTGAGTGGAATGATCGTGGGCCAGGATTTGGACGTGATCATGATGAAGATCGTATCCGTGACGAACGTCGTATGCGTGAAGAACGTGGTTTTGAACGGTTGAAACAGCATCGCTGGCAGCCAGGTTATGTTATGCCACAGCACTATCGTGGCAATGGTTATAAAGTCGACTATAAAGACAGCAACCTACCTAAACCAGGCCGTAATCAGCAGTGGTATAAAATCAATAATGATTATATTTTAGTCGATACAGATTCTAATAGCATTGTCAGTATTCGTGGTTTTTAAAGCGATAGAGCCTCGCTATCGCTGAATAAAAAGGATAAAGCCTTAGGGTTTTATCCTTTTTTATTGCTTATCTAACTTAAAAATAAAAAGATTTTTTATATTTTCACTTTAGATATTTTCTTAATTTCTTCTTATTTCATATTGGGTTTTCACATTTATTCTTCTTGGTCTCCACGATTTATCTGCAATTGTTCACTAATCTTTAGTTATTGAAATTTAACTCATCATTCGAGGTTCATAATGAAAAAATTAACAACAGCAATTGTTCTTTCACTTACTGGTTTAGTTGCAACAACAGCAATGGCAGCGCCTAACGATCATAATCAACATGGCAACTATCAAACCCATGAAGTAAAAACAGTTAAAGTGATTAAAAAAGATGACCATCGTAATGCTTGGCGAGTGGGTCAAGTTGTACCTCATGAATACCAACACTCACGTTATGTGATTGACTATCGCCAACATCAAAAATTGAGTAAACCGGGTCGCTACCAAAAATGGTACAAAGTGAACGGAAATTATGTACTGGTGAATGAACAGAGCCATAAAATCATTAGAGTTGTTCACTAATTTAAAACTTTTTAAACACCCAAACTTAGATTTGGGTGTTTTTTTATCTAAAACATGCGGCTTTAATCTTTTTTGTTTAGAATCATCTTTATATCTTTTTGCTGTTGATTCGAGATCGGTATGTCAAGTAAGCCTGTAAGTAAGTCGCATAATAACACCCAGCATTATGTACACTGGTTTCGACACTCAGCACCCTATATTAATGCGCATCGCGATAAAACGTTTGTCTTGATGTTTGGTGGCGAAGCAGTTCGCCATCCTAATTTCCAGCATATTATTCATGATATTGCACTATTACATTCTCTTGGTATTCGATTAATTCTCGTACACGGCGCACGTCCGCAAATTAATCACAACCTTAAAGAAAAAGGAATAGAAACCCCTTTTTATGACAATAGCCGAATTACCACACGTGAATCTTTAGGCTGTGTCATGAATGCTGTAGGCTCTATTCGCTTAGAAATTGAAGCATTACTTTCTATGGGTTTAGCAAACTCTCCAATGTATGGCGCTCGCATAGACGTGATATCAGGTAATTTTGTGACTGCGAAGCCTTATGGTATTCGTGATGGGATGGATTTCCAGCTTACAGGTGAAGTTCGTTCCATTGATACCGATGCGATTGATCGACACCTCGATAATCATAATATTGTGTTATTGGGGCCAACAGGTTATTCCACTACAGGCGAAGTATTTAATTTACGAGCTGAAGAAGTTGCGACAAAAACTGCAACTTATTTAAAAGCAGATAAACTCATTTTTCTAGGTGAGCAACAAGGATTGCTGAATGAAGATGAGCAAATATTACGTGAATTAAGCCCACATCAACTGGACTACTACATTCAACAATACCAAACCATCAGCCCGACACTCACCTTGCATTTGCAACAAGCAAAAAAAGCGTCTTTGTCAGGCGTACACCGCGTTCATCTTATTTCTTATGCCTATGATGGTGCCCTCCTCGAAGAGTTATTTACCCGAGATGGTATAGGAACCATGATTACCGATGCGCATTATGAAGAAGTTCGCATGGCCAACATTCAAGATGTGGGCGGTTTAATGAATTTATTACGTCCATTAGAAGAAGAAGGTATCTTAGTTTATCGTTCGCGTGAACGTTTAGAGCAAGAGATTAGCCAGTTCGCTGTCATTGAACGCGATGGTACGATTCTAGCGTGTGCTGCACTTTATCCAATTCCAACAGAATTTAATGAAACACGTTCAGCAGAAATTGCCTGTGTTGCAGTACATCCAAGTTATCGTAAATCAAACCGCGGTAGCCAGATTTTGCAATTCCTTGAAGAAAAGGCAAAAGAGCAAGGTATTCGTCAATTATTTGTTTTAACGACTCGAACAGCTCACTGGTTCTTAGAACATGGTTTCCATCAGGTGAGTGTTGATGATTTACCAAATGCTCGTCAGGCGCTTTATAACTATCAAAGGAATTCTTTAGTCTTTAAGAAACTGCTTCCTTAGCCTTTGCTCTTTTTAAGATATTCTTATTTCAGATAAGCTTAGTTCAAAAAGTACAACCGTAAACACGATTAATTTATGGTTGTACTTTTTTTAAATCTAAATTTTTTAAGGTTTTAATATTTTTTATTTTATTTACATCAACTTACTCACAATTCATTAAATATATTTCTATTAGATAAATCATTTTTTCGCATAAGTTTATAGCCTATTGTGTTTAGCTTTTTTTTGCATAAATAAAGACCGAATACTTATTTTTTCTGAAATAAAAATCCATTTAGGGTATCTGCTCATCCAATTATTTTTTTCTTTTTCTCTTTCGGGGAGTACGAAATCTCATGGCACTTTTCAACACCACTTCATGGGCAAAATATTCAGTCATCGCGGCCAGCCTTGCAGGAGTGATGATGTTAAGTGGTTGTGCCAAAAAAGAGGAACAAGCTACCACAACATTAAATATCGGCTATCAAAAATATGGGATTCTTCCTATTTTAAAGGCTCGTGGTGACTTAGAAAAAGCATTAAAAGAACAAGGCGTGCAAGTGAAATGGGTTGAGTTTCCTGCTGGCCCTCAATTGCTTGAAGGTTTAAATGTAGGAAGTGTTTCACTCGGTGAAGCAGGTGAAGCGCCACCGATCTTTGCTCAGGCTGCCAATCCAAATTTAGTCTATGTCGCAAACCAACCTGCTGCGCCAAAAGCTGAAGCACTATTGGTACAAAAAGACTCTCCAATCCAGTCTATTAAAGACTTAAAAGGCAAACGTGTTGCTCTTAACAAAGGCTCAAATGTTCATTACCTATTGTTAAAGGTTCTAGAAGCCAACAACTTAAGCTTAAGTGATATTCAACCTGTTTATTTACCGCCATCAGACGCACGTGCTGCTTTTGAAAAAGGTGCTGTGGATGCATGGGTGATCTGGGATCCGTTCTTTGCAGCAGCTGAACATCAAATTCAGGCACGAGTTTTAGCAACAGGTGAAAACTTGGTAAGCAATCATCAGTTCTATCTAGCTGACCGTAAATTTGCAGAAAATAATCCGAAAGTTCTCAATACAGTTGTGCAAACCCTTAATCAAACAACTGAATGGGTGAGCTCACATCAGGATGAAGCAGCCAAGCTACTCGAAAAACCTACAGCACTTGAGTTTGATGTACTCAAAACTTCCATTTCACGTATGGGTTTTGGAGTTCAGCCAATATCTGACAAAGTGGCACAAGAACAACAACAAGTAGCTGATGCCTTTTATACACAAAAGCTCATTCCAAACAAACTCACCATTCAAGATGCCATTTTAAAACTGAAATAAACCCAGCTTAGGCACGGCAAATAACCATATAAATGCTGTGCCTTGCCTCAAGGGGAACAAGGATATCAATATGCAACATCAGTCATTATTTAATAAGAGTCAGTGGGCACAACTAGCTAAACGCATCAGTGCAGTCACTGTATTAGGTTTAACAATTGCCGCACCCGCTTGGGCGATTGATCCAACTGTAAAAGAACTTCGTATTGGTTTTCAAAAAAGTTCGATTAACTTTGCAATTGCCAAACAGCAAAAATTATTTGAACAAGAATTTCCAAATGCCAAAGTTACTTGGAACGAGTTCCCTGCTGGTCCACAAATTTTAGAAGCTTTAGCTGTCGGTTCACTTGATGTAGGCGTTACTGGAGATACACCTCCTGTCTACGCACAAGCGGCTGGCAAGCCTTTGTATTACATTGCCTATGAAGCAGCTAAACCACTAGCATCGGCAATCTTAGTTCCTAAAAACTCGCAACTCAAACAGCTGAAAGACCTTAAAGGTAAACGTATTGCGCTACAAAAAGGTTCGAGTTCACATTACTTACTTGTGCAAGCTGTACGTAAAGCAGGCCTAAACTGGAGTGACATTACTCCGATCTGGCTTACACCTGCCGATGCTCGCGCAGCATTTCAAAAAGGTGCTGTTGATGCATGGGCAATTTGGGACCCTTACTTCGCTTCAGCACAACTAGAAGACCAAGCTCGTGTTCTTGCATCGGGTAAAGGCTTAAGCCCGAACTATACATTTTATTTAGCAGCTCCAAATTTTGTTAAACAACATCCGAAAGCTGTTTCAGGGCTCATCAAACAAATCAATCAAGCCGATAAATGGGTTCAAAGTCATCAAGCAGAAACGGCAGGTGCGATTGGTCAAAGTACAGGTCTTAAACCTGCAACCAGTGATTTATTTATTAAACGCCGTCCGCGCCCTTCATCAGCCGCTCCTCTTAATAGCAAAGTGATTGCTGAGCAGCAGCAACTCGCAGACATCTTTACTCAACAAGGGATCATCCCAAAACCAATCAGCATTAAACAAGCTGTTTGGGGCGCCAAGTAATTTCAATAGATATATAGGTAATGCACATGAAAATTTTCTGGTTTATTCCTACCCACGGTGATAGTCGCTATTTAGGTACAAGTAAAGGCGCTCGTCAGGTTGACCATGCCTATATGAAGCAAATTGCTGTGGCAGTAGATAACTTGGGTTACGAAGGAGTACTTATTCCAACAGGTCGTTCATGTGAAGATCCTTGGATTACGGCGGCTAGCCTCATTGACGCAACTCAACACCTTAAGTTTTTAGTCGCGTTACGTCCGGGTGTAACAACACCAGCTTTGGCTGCGCGTATGGCTGCAACATTTGACCGCTTGTCGAATGGTCGAGTGTTACTCAACTTAGTGACTGGTGGCGATGAAGCTGAACTACGCGGCGATGGGTTATATGAAGACCATGAAACCCGTTATCAAACTGCCAATGAATATGTAAAAATCTGGCGTGAAATTTTGACGCGTTCACATACGGGTGAAGTTTTTACATTCCATGGTGAACGCTTACAAGTCGATGATGCAAAACTACTTTACCCACCTGTTCAAAAGCCTTACCCCCCACTTTGGTTCGGCGGCTCTTCAGACGTCGCTGTCGATTTGGCTGCTGAGCAAGTTGATACTTACCTTACGTGGGGCGAGCCACCAGCAGCAGTCAAACAAAAGATCGAACATGTTCGCGCCAAAGCTGAGGCTAAAGGCCGTAAATTAACTTATGGCATTCGCTTGCATGTGATTGTTCGTGAAACCAACGAACAAGCTTGGGCTGCGGCAAACGAACTGATTCAATATCTAGATGATGCAACTATTGCTGCTGCACAGAAAAAATTTGCACAAATGGACTCGGTAGGCCAACAACGTATGGCAGCTCTTCACGGCGGTAACCGAGACAAGCTTGAAGTATCTCCAAACCTTTGGGCAGGAATTGGTTTAGTCCGTGGTGGCGCTGGTACAGCACTTGTAGGTGACCCTGAAACCGTTGCTGCTCGTATTCAGGAATATGCTGATTTAGGTATTGATACATTTATTTTCTCAGGCTATCCACACCTTGAAGAATCAATTCGTTTTGCAGAGTTAGTATTCCCGTTATTACCAATTGAGACCCGAGCTAAACTTGCTCAGCCAAATTTGACCGGTCCATTCGGTGAAATTATTGCCAATAATTATGTTCCAGACGAGAAGAAGCAAAATAGTTCCGTCAAGGAGCCTGCATGATCAAAGCTGAAAGTATTGTTTCACGTGGAACGAAGCAAGTCGGGCAGCGTCTGCTGCCTTGGATTTTCCCTATTGTTCTATTGATTGTTTGGCAAATTGCCTCAAGCTCGGGTCTTTTAGAGAACCGTATTTTGCCTGCACCCACTGCTGTAGTTTCCGCTTTTTGGCATCTACTGGTGAGTGGCGAACTTTGGCAGCACGTTAAAGTCAGTGCAGGGCGTGCTTTACTGGGGTTACTGATTGGCGGTGGCTTAGGTTTGTTATTGGGTCTACTCAACGGATCTTCACGATTCGCCTCTACCCTGCTCGATACGACCTTACAAATGATTCGTAACATCCCAGCTTTAGCCCTCATTCCACTCGTCATCTTATGGTTCGGTATTGATGAAACAGCGAAATTATTTTTAGTCGCAGTAGGTGTTTTCTTCCCTATCTATATCAACACTTATCACGGTATTCGGTCAGTTGATCCTCAATTAATTGAGATGGGTAAAAGCTACGGACTTTCGCGTTGGCAGCTCTATAAAGAAATTATCCTACCGGGTGCGATGCCTTCTATTTTAGTAGGTTTACGCTTTGCTTTAGGTTTGGTTTGGGTATTGCTCATTGTTGCTGAAACCATTTCAGCTCAAGCAGGTATTGGTTATATGACTATGAATGCACGTGAGTTTTTACAAACGGATGTCGTTCTGGTCGGTATTCTTCTTTACGCCTTATTAGGCAAACTAGCAGATGTTTTAGCACAGCTTTTAGAACGCTATTTACTACGTTGGCACTCTGGATATCAGAAATAAGGGAGCTTAGAACATGACAAATCTGAATTTAAATATTAATCAGAATGAAGTACAGCTCATTCCGGAAGAACCAACAGAATCTCAAGAACCTGTATTAGGTGCAGAGATTCTGATTGAGCAACTTTATAAATTCTATGGCGAGGTAAAGGTTCTCGAAGATCTTGACCTACACATCCAGCCAGGTGAGTTTTTAGCTATTGTTGGCCGAAGTGGTTGTGGCAAAAGTACGTTATTACGTTTAATTGCTCAACTTGAAAAAGCCAGTTTTGGGGAAATCAAATTCAAATCTGCCCGACATTTGCGTGAAGGTATTACCAGCGATGACATACGGGTTATGTTCCAAGACCCACGCCTATTGCCTTGGAGAAATATTCTTCAAAATGTGCAACTGGGTTTACCTAAAGCGCAACATGCTTTAGCAGAAGAATTACTAGAAAAAGTCGGTTTAAAAGAAAAATCTGGGCAATGGCCTTCCCAACTCTCTGGTGGTCAACGTCAGCGTACAGCCTTAGCACGTGCGTTATCTCATACTCCGCGTATTTTGCTGTTAGATGAGCCATTAGGGGCATTAGACGCGTTAACTCGCCTTGAGATGCAAAGCTTGATTGAGCGCTTGTGGAAAGAGCAAGGCTTCACTGCAATTTTAGTTACCCACGATGTAAGTGAAGCCGTACAATTGGCTGACCGTATTATATTATTAGATAAGGGCCAGATTGCTCAAAGCTTCCAAGTTAATTTGCCGCGTCCCCGTAAAAAGAGTATTTCTTTTGCTCAGCTTGAACAGCAAGTACTCGATGCAGTTTTAGCAACCTAAGGTTGCGATGAGTAATGAGAATCGCCCAGCCGAAAAATGCACAATTTATGAGCAATAAAATTGCTGTTTTATTGCTCTTTTTTAGGGCGAAATTTAAAAAATATTTTTAAGAATAACAATAAACTAGTGAATCTCTCTATTTTTTGCACAATAGTATATCTATTACGCAAATAACTAGCCGTTTTTTGATTAAAAAAGCAAGACACCTGTGCACAAATCAAACAATTTCCCTTACAATGGGAATATTATTTTTTTAATTATGCAGCAGATGGAACAAAAAAAGAGTACCCAAAAGCGCAATCAGCTCCTTGCTGCCGCCCTTGACGTATTTTCAGTCTATGGGTTCAGTGGTGCAAGTCTGGATGAAATTGCCCAACTCGCCGACATGCATAAGTCGAATATTTTCTATTACTATGAAAATAAAGAGTCTTTATATGTAGAAGTGCTCACAACCGTTTTACAAAAATGGTTGGCCCCCTTACAAACTTTAGAAGCTGAATTAGAACCAGCCGAAGCCTTATCGCACTATTTAATTCAAAAAATCGAACTATCTCGTAGCCAACCGAAAGCCTCTAGATTGTTTGCATTAGAAATCATTCAAGGTGCTCCGCATATTTTACCTATTCTCAAAGGACCATTAAAAAAACTATTTAAGCGCAAAGCCAAAGTCATTCAGACGTGGCAAGAAGAAGGGAAAATTTCCCCAGATATCGACCCAGAATTATTAATCTTAAATATTTGGGGCCTTACGCAAAACTATGCAGATTTTGCAACTCAAATGGAAATGGTGACTGGTAAAACGCTTCGTAACCGCAGTATGTTCCAGCGTTCAATTGAGCATACAGTCCACCTAATGCTCTACGGCGTATTGCCTCGTTAAAACAAAAAAAGATCGGCAAATTTGCCGATCTTTTTTTAGAAATGGTTTTGATAAAGAGCTAGGAGTTTCTGAGCGCCTAACAATAAATTTTCTTCCCAATCCAAATGTGCAGTGTCATCTGCCCCATCAGTAATATACTTCACAGAAATTAATCGTACACCTAACTTATGGCACACTTTAGCTAAAGCATAGCCTTCCATATCAACCACATCACAAGCTACTTTTGGCTGACCTGTTTCAAATGAATCACCTGTTCCACATACTGCTTTTGGCAAATCAATAAAATGTGGTTGAAGATGAATCTCTGCCGCCAAATGATCATCTAACGGCGTTACACCTACTTCAAAACCTAGGGGTGAAACATCCATATCCCGTTGTACAAAAGTTTTTACTTCGACTAAATCATGTCGATTAAATGCAGAGCTTCCCGCTGTACCTAGGTTAATTAAAGTTTTACAGCCAGTTTTTTGAATAACTTCAAATGCTTTAAAGGCAGCATTAATCTTACCAATACCACTGTAATGGACTTCAACACCTGCTTGTTCAAATAAACCCTTAGATTCATTAGGAAGCGCCATAATTAAAGCAATATCAGTGTTCATTCAAAAAGCTCAAATCAAAATTAAATAAGTTAGAAAATAAGTATAAATCAGGTGCAAAAGCTTTTTGCACCTTTTCATCATTACTGCACTTTTTGTTGTAAAGCGATTAAACACGGTGAGAAGAACAGTTGACCACTATATGCGCCTGCAAGTGTTTTCTTCATTACCACGCCCCACATTGCCAATAATAAAAGACTCAACGCCACAGCAACGTATTGTAAAAATACAACTTCAACCTGATGTCCTAAGTTAAATAGTGCAAGAATAAATACACCTAATGGAAAGGTTAAGCCCCACCAGCCTAAATTAAATGGAATACCTGTTTTTGCATGACGAAGTGTTGTTAAAATCGCAAGACCGAGCCACCATAAACCGAAGCCTAAAAGCACGAGACTACCTACAACTCCTAAAGCTTGAAAGACATTAGCAAATTGTTCAAATTCTACATGTGGAGTCACTCTTTGTGCCTGCTGCCCTAGTAACAATAAACCTAATGCACCTGTACCAATCGGGCCTAAAGAGAGCCAGCTAGAAATGGCGACTTCTTTTTCAGGTAGCTGATGCAAAGCCATACGTAACATTAAAATTGTCAAAATAGCGAATGCGGGTAAAACAGAAATCCCCCAAAGTATGTAGCCCGCCATTAATAAATGAAAGCTATGCAAATCTGCTGGTAAATGTCCAACTAACATGCCCGCAGAACTTGCTGCGACTTCACAGGCAACCACTGGTAATAGCCAGATTGCAGTCATGGTATGTAGCTGATGGTTCTGACGACTAAACATACAAAATGGCACGATCCACGCAATAGCCAGTGCTAAAAAGACATCGATGTACCATAAAGCTTGGGCGATATGGATTGCGACTTCACCGTAAAGCCCAACACCAAAGCTTAGAAACCCGTTTAATATCGTTGCGAGCCCCATCGGGATAGCCCCTAAAAACAAGCTCATATTTGGATGGTTAAATATTTGCTTCGCTTCATGAGGAAAAAGAAACCACCGCAATAAATAAAGAACTGAAAAAACACTGAACAAAATAATATTAAATTGCCATAACAAAGTTGCTAGCGTGAATAAAAATGATTGAGCAAATGGTAGCTGGATTAAAATCATACTAACCACGCCAGTGCCCATAGTCGCTGTAAACCAATTTGGAGTAAAATGCCGTATGACATCTTTGCTATGATCTAATTGGTAAAAGGGTTTTTTCATCTTGGTTCTCTAATCAAAGAGTGGATAAAGATATAGTAGAGCAAACTATTAATAAGAAAAATTGATTTATTTTTATTTAATTCATCAATATTTTAGATATGAAGATATTCATATTGAAAAATAACTGAGTAAAAACACAACAACAAGACGAATCTGTGAGATTATGGCAATATATAGCCCTTGCAAAAATAGCCATATTTTAAGTTCATGAAACTGCTTCGTCTTAATGCGTTATCACCCAATTTTCAGTTACCTCAAACAGCGGTAACTATTGGTAATTTTGATGGTGTCCATTTAGGTCACCAAGCGATGATTGCGCAACTCAAAAAAATTGCTGCAGCACAAGGCTTAAAAACATTGGTCATGATTTTTGAGCCACAACCTCTTGAGTTCTTTAAAGGTTACGATGCTCCTCCTCGTATTAACTCATTACGAGAAAAAGTCGAATATCTAACTGAGCTTGGCGTTGACTATATTGCGGTTGCTAAATTTGATCAGCATTTCCGTAGTATGAGCGCGTCTGAGTTTGCAGATTTATTAAAAGATAAACTAAATGCTCAGGCTTTGGTTTTAGGGGATGATTTTCATTTCGGCAAAGACCGTCAAGGTAACAGCGAATTTCTAAAGAATTACGGTTTTCAAGTCACAAATTTACATACCATTGAACTTGAAGGTGAACGCGTCAGTTCAACCCGTATTCGCCAAGTACTTCAAGTGGGTAATCTCGCTTTAGCAGCTAAATTATTAGGCCGTCCGTACAGTATTACCGGACGTGTCCAATATGGCGATCAAATTGGACGAACTCTGGATTTTCCAACCATTAATGTTCGTCTCAACCGCCACAAACCTTGTTTAAACGGTATTTATGGCGTTGAAGTCATTTGCGAAACGACTTCTCTCACTGAAAAAGTGCGCCAAGAAACACCAGAGAAACTGGGAATTGCCGGATATCATGAAAATAGCCTCTATGGTGCAGGTCATGTCGGTACACGTCCCGCCATTCAGCAAGAACATCCAGAATGGAGATTAGAAGTACATTTCCCTGATGTTTCTGCTAATCTGTATGGCTTATTTATGCGGGTGACTTTTCTTCACTATCTTCATGGTGAATTGAACTACCCTTCGCTTGAAGCACTTAAGGCTGGAATTGATAATGACGTGCAACAGTTACGACAATACCGTAACGACACGACACAATTTCCTTTTTAATTCGAATTTTGATTGTAAAACATGTCAGCTCCCAAGCTGATTAAAACTGGATGAAAACTTGCATGAGCGATAAGCAAACTCCTGAGAATGCAGTGGACTACAAAGCCACGCTAAACCTGCCGGATACTCAATTTGCAATGAAAGCAAATTTGGCAGTACGTGAAGTGAAATGGTTAGAAGAGTGGTATACCGACAACATTTATCAGCAGATTCGTGCATCGCGTATTGGCAAGAAAAAATATATTTTGCATGATGGCCCTCCATATGCGAACGGTACAATTCACTTGGGTCATGCGGTCAATAAAGTACTCAAAGACGTTATTGTAAAAAGCCGTACACTTTCAGGTTTTGATGCACCATATGTTCCAGGTTGGGACTGTCATGGCTTGCCAATCGAACTAAAAGTTGAAGAGAAAGTAGGTAAAGTGGGCGAAAAAGTTGACGCGGCAACTTTCCGTAAACTTTGCCGCGAATATGCGCTAAAACAAATTGATTTACAACGTACTGACTTTAAACGTCTTGGTATTTTAGGTGATTGGGATAATCCTTATCTCACCATGAATTACAAACAAGAAGCCGATATCGTTCGTGCTCTAGGTCTCATCCAGAAAAATGGCCATATCCAACCAGGCTTAAAGCCAGTGAACTGGTGTATGGACTGTGGTTCAGCTCTTGCTGAAGCAGAAGTTGAATACGAAGATAAAAAATCTGACGCAATTGATGTTGGTTTTGGCGTTGTTGATCTTAAAGATTTAAGTGCCCGTTTAAACGTAGAAGTTCAAGATCCAACTGATATCGTGATCTGGACGACTACACCATGGACATTACCAGCTAACCAAGCCGTTGCGTTGCATGCCGAAATTGAATATCAATTGGTACAAGTATCTACTGAGCGCGGTAAGCAAAACTTCATTCTTGCTAAAGACTTAGTTGCTTCAGCAATCGAACGCTATAAGCTTGAAAACCCAGTTGTTTTAGCTGACTTTACAGGTTCAGCTCTTGAAAACCTTACCCTGCAACACCCTTTACTTACTGATCGTCAAGTTCCAGTTATTTTGGGTGAACACGTTATTGCAACAAGCGGTACAGGTGCAGTACACACAGCGCCTGGCCATGGTGCAGACGACTATAAGGTAGGTCTTCAATATAACCTTAAAGTAGACAATCCAGTCGGTGGTAACGGGGTTTATTTACCAACTGCTCCAATCTACGCTGGTGAACACATCTATAAAGCTAATCCAAAGATTATTGAAGCTTTAGGTGCTGTAGGCCGTTTATGGGCTCATCAGCCAATTAAACATAGCTACCCACACTGTTGGCGCCATAAGACTCCAATTATTTTCCGTGCTACACCACAATGGTTCATTAGCATGGATCAAAAAGGGTTACGTGAAGGTGCGCTTAATGCCATTGAAAATGATATCGAGTTTGTACCGAACTGGGGTAAAAACCGCATTGAATCAATGATCGAAGGTCGTCCGGACTGGTGTATCTCACGTCAACGTACTTGGGGTGTTCCAATTCCTTTCTTCGTTCATAAAGATACGAATGAATTACACCCTCGTACACCTGAACTCATCGAAGAAGTTGCTCAACTGATCGAACAAGAAGGTATCGAAGCATGGTTCAAACGTGAAGCAAAAGACTTCATAGGTGAAGATGCTGAACAATACAACGCCGTTCGCGATACGCTTGATGTATGGTTCGACTCTGGTACAACACATTACGCTGTACTTGAGCAACGTGAAGAATTAGAAAGCCCTGCTGATTTATATTTAGAGGGCTCAGACCAACACCGTGGTTGGTTCCAATCTTCTTTATTAACGTCTATGGCAATTCACAATCGTGCGCCATATAAAGCCTTGTTAACTCATGGTTTTACCGTTGATGAAAATGGCCGTAAATTGTCGAAATCTTTAGGCAACTATATTCCGCTTGAAGAAATCATCAAACAGCTTGGTGCCGATGGTTTACGCCTATATGTAGCTTCTAGTGACTACCGTTATGAAATCGCAGCATCAAAAGAAATCTTTAGCCGTGTAAGTGATAGCTACCGTCGTATTCGTAATACTCTACGCTTCTTGCTTGCGAACCTAAATGGTTTCAAACCAAGTACTGATGCTCTGGACGTAGATGACCTTATCGCTCTAGATCAATACATCTTACAACGTGCGAATGAAGTACAACAAACTATTATCACTGCCTATGAAGAAATGAACTTCCATGTGGTGTGTAGTGCGTTAACAAGCTTCTGTATTAATGACTTAGGTGGTTTCTACCTAGATATTATCAAAGACCGTCAATACACTACTAAAGCAGATTCTCAGGCACGTCGTTCTGCACAAACAGCGCTTTATCATATTGTTCAAGCATTTATCCGTTGGATGAGCCCAATCCTAAGCTTTACCGCTCAAGAAGCTTGGCCATTGATTCCAGAACAAACTGAAAAGTATGTATTTACTTCAGAATGGTATGACTTGCCTGTTTCATCAAAAGCAAACTTGCTTTCTGAAGAAGATTGGCAAACATTGATTAGCGTAAAATCTGCAGTAAATAAACAGATTGAAGCAGCGCGTAACGCTAAACTTGTCGGCAGTAATCTTTCAGCCAAAGTTGAACTTTGGGCAAGTGAATCATTACAAACAGTTTTAAACCAACTGGCTGATGAACTCCGTTTTGTTCTTATTACTTCGCAAGTAGTAGTACATCCATTTGCTGAGCAAGGTGAAGCAACTGAAATGGAAGGCTTACGTGTACAAATATCTGCAGCTGAAGGTGAAAAATGTGCACGTTGCTGGCACGTTCTTCCAGATGTAAATACACATGCCGATCATCCTGGTTTATGTGGTCGTTGTATTGTGAACGTCACTGGTCGTGGCGAAGTGAGAAAATATGCCTAATTCACAAGCTAAAAAAGGCTTATTCCAGTTTTATCCACATAATCTGATTTGGCTTGGACTTTCTATCCTTGCCATTGTATTGGATCAATGGACAAAATGGATTGCAAGTACACATCTCAACTATGCAGATCCTGTACCGGTACTTCCATTTTTAAACTGGACACTATTACATAACTATGGTGCAGCTTTTAGCTTTTTATCAGATGCTGGAGGATGGCAACGCTATTTCTTCACATCTCTGGCAGGCTTAGTTTCAATCCTTTTTGTATTTTGGTTAATGCGTATGCCTAAAAAAATGGTGGTGCTACCTGTAGCTATCGCTTTAATTTTAGGTGGAGCATTAGGTAATTTAATTGACCGTATTACTCTAGGATATGTGGTCGATTTCATTCATGTTTATTACCAAAATCATCACTTTCCAGCTTTTAATATTGCGGACAGTGCCATTACTCTAGGTACAATTTTGCTACTCATCGATACATTCTTCCTTGAGAAGCAACGTAACCAAAATTCGGATGCATAATATGACCGAAATTATTCAACCTAACGAAGAAATTCGTATTACTGATGGTTCTAAAGTCGACCTACACTTTTCTGTTGCTCTTGAAAATGGTGTAGAAATTGACAATACACGTAGCCGTGAAGAACCTGTTAGCTTAACTATTGGAGACGGTAACTTATTACCAGGTTTTGAGAAAGCCCTTCTTGGCTTACGTGCAGGTGATCGACGTACTGTACATCTACCACCAGAAGATGCTTTTGGTCCATGGAATCCGGAAAATATTCAAACTTTTGATACGGTTAAATTTGAACAACGACCTATTCCTGGTCACATGATCGAGTTTGAAGATAAAGCAAAAGCAACTTTATTTGGTGTCGTGAAATCAGTGAATGATGATATTACTGAAATTGATTTCAACCACCCTTTAGCTGGCAAAAATATTACTTTTGAAGTAGAGATATTCAAAGTGACTCCAGCTGGCCAGCAAGGCATTAAACTCATGTAAATAAAAAAAGCCCTCTGAATGAGGGCTTTTTTATAATTTAATTTTTATTAGTGACATAAAAATCCTTACAAATTCTATATTCTCTCCTACCTATATAATGAATTAAGTTATAAAGATAAAAACTCTTAGGAAAAATACATGCTGGTCTATATTATCGTAGGAAGTGTTCGTGAAGGACGTACAGCAATTAAAGTTGCCAATTGGCTAGAATCCACAATTCCATCATTTAATCTAGAAGATTTTCAGACAGAAGTAATTGATTTAAAAGAGTGGAATTTACCGTTATTTTCAGGCTCTCACCCACCCGCTACCGGGATTTATGATCAACCTAAACAACAAGAATGGGCAGACAAAATTGCTCAAGCAGACGCATTTATCTTTATTAGCCCAGAATACAACCATGGTTACAGCCCAGCTTTAAAAAATGCACTTGATTATGTCGGTAAGGAATGGGGGGGTAAACCTGCTGCATTTATTGGCTATGGTTCAACAAATGGCTCTCGATCTATTAGCCAAATACGTCAAGTCACCTCAAGTTTAAGTATCATTGACCCAAACGCTGTTATAGAAATTCGGGATATATTTAAGCGCAATAAAGATGAAAAATTCGAAGCTAATGAGTTTGAAGTAAAAGGACTTCAATCCATTGTTGAGAAACTACAGAAATATCATTTGTCTTAAATTGAACAAAAGGCCTCTTTTCGAAACAAAAGAGGCCTTTTAATTTTACAAACTTTTTAAATAATTCACTACATCAGTATTACCAGCCATTTCTGCAAGCTCTAATGCGGTATATTCACTCTTATAAGCGACATGCGCACCTTTTTCAATTAAGAGTTGAACTATCTCTAAATGGTCATTTTCAGCAGCTGCTTGTAGAGCACTATATCCCTCATCATCTGTCTGGTTAGGATCTTCTCCATCTATTAATAATTCTTTTACTTGATCGATAT
Source organism: Acinetobacter pittii (assembly GCF_034064985.1). Classification (NCBI taxonomy): domain Bacteria; kingdom Pseudomonadati; phylum Pseudomonadota; class Gammaproteobacteria; order Moraxellales; family Moraxellaceae; genus Acinetobacter; species Acinetobacter pittii. Next base: position 3,840,434 of record NZ_CP139249.1, read on the forward strand.
CACCTAAAGATGCCCAATAAATCAATGCAGGCAAAGATAGCTCCTCATCATCTTCAGGTATAGGAGAGAAAGAATTAATTTTCATTGATGTGCCCAAAAATAAGAAATTTCAACATTATATTCATAGAATATAGCCAATATACAATTCTTACTTTGAATCTAAATTTTATTAAAAATCAAAATTTTTTATATTACCCGGGCAATAAAACTAACTTTAATATATTTTAGGCATAAAAAAACACCCCCATTCATTGGAACGGGGGTGTTTAGAATAATGAGCTGGCGATGACTTACTCTCACATGGGTAACCCCACACTACCATCAGCGCTAAGAGGTTTCACTTCTGAGTTCGGGAAGGGATCAGGTGGTTCACTCTTGCTATGGTCGCCAGCACAACTGTTTATGGATACTTGCTTCGTTTTATTCACTGTGTGATACGTTGCGTTTTCCAAATCTTTACAGACGGGCTGATTGAATCTGATTTTGTTCATTTTAGCTAAGCGTTTAACTAAATCAAGTTGCTTTGCATGTTTATGAATCGATTGATGCTTCACATACAACTGCTTGGGTGTTGTATAGTCAAGCCTCACGAGCAATTAGTATTGGTCAGCTTCACATATCACTATGCTTCCACATCCAACCTATCAACGTCCTAGTCTCGAACGGCTCTTTAGAGGAATAAATTCCTAGGGAAATCTTATCTTGAGGTAGGCTTCCCGCTTAGATGCTTTCAGCGGTTATCCCTTCCGAACATAGCTACCCGGCGATGCGACTGGCGTCACAACCGGTACACCAGAGGTTCGTCCACTCTGGTCCTCTCGTACTAGGAGCAGATCCTCTCAAATTTCCAGCGCCCACGGTAGATAGGGACCGAACTGTCTCACGACGTTCTAAACCCAGCTCGCGTACCTCTTTAAATGGCGAACAGCCATACCCTTGGGACCTGCTTCAGCCCCAGGATGAGATGAGCCGACATCGAGGTGCCAAACACCGCCGTCGATATGAACTCTTGGGCGGTATCAGCCTGTTATCCCCAGAGTACCTTTTATCCGTTGAGCGATGGCCCTTCCATACAGAACCACCGGATCACTAAGACCTACTTTCGTACCTGCTCGACTTGTGGGTCTCGCAGTTAAGCGCGCTTTTGCCTTTATACTCTACGCGTGATTTCCGACCACGCTGAGCGCACCTTCGTACTCCTCCGTTACTCTTTAGGAGGAGACCGCCCCAGTCAAACTACCCACCAGACACGGTCCTCGTCCCGGATAACGGGACAGAGTTAGAACCTCAACATTACCAGGGTGGTATTTCAAGGACGGCTCCATTGGAACTAGCGTTCCAACTTCAAAGCCTCCCACCTATCCTACACAAGTAAGGTCAAAGTTCAGTGTCAAGCTGCAGTAAAGGTTCACGGGGTCTTTCCGTCTAGCCGCGGGTACACTGCATCTTCACAGCGATTTCGATTTCACTGAGCCTCTGCTGGAGACAGCGCCGCCATCATTATGCCATTCGTGCAGGTCGGAACTTACCCGACAAGGAATTTCGCTACCTTAGGACCGTTATAGTTACGGCCGCCGTTTACTGGGGCTTCGATCAAGAGCTTCGCTTACGCTAACCCCATCAATTAACCTTCCAGCACCGGGCAGGCATCACACCCTATACGTCCACTTTCGTGTTTGCAGAGTGCTATGTTTTTAATAAACAGTTGCAGCGGCCTGGTTTCTGCGGCTGTCGTCAGCTCAGGAAGCAAGTTCCATCACCAACAACAGCGTACCTTCTCCCGAAGTTACGGTACCATTTTGCCTAGTTCCTTCAGCAGAGTTCTCTCAAGCGCCTTGGTCTACTCGACCTGACCACCTGTGTCGGTTTCGGGTACGATTCCTGTGTAACTGAAGCTTAGAGACTTTTCCTGGAAGCATGGTATCAGCCACTTCACTGTACAAGTACAGCTTGCTATCGGATCTCAGTATAGAGTACCCCGGATTTGCCTAAGATACATACCTACATCCTTCCACCTGGACAACCAACGCCAGGCTGACTTAACCTTCTCCGTCCTCTCATCGCATTACACAGAAGTATTGGAATATTAACCAATTTCCCATCGACTACGCCTTTCGGCCTCGCCTTAGGGGTCGACTCACCCAGCCCCGATTAACGTTGGACTGGAACCCTTGGTCTTTCGGCGAACGGGTTTTTCACCCGTTTTGTCGTTACTCACGTCAGCATTCGCACTTCTGATACCTCCAGCATACTTCTCAATACACCTTCATCGGCTTACAGAACGCTCCCCTACCACTTGACTAATGTCAAATCCGCAGCTTCGGCACATAGTTTTAGCCCCGTTACATCTTCCGCGCAGGCCGACTCGACTAGTGAGCTATTACGCTTTCTTTAAAGGGTGGCTGCTTCTAAGCCAACCTCCTAGCTGTCTATGCCTTCCCACATCGTTTCCCACTTAACTATGATTTTGGGGCCTTAGCTGGCGGTCTGGATTGTTTTCCTCTTGACTACGGACGTTAGCACCCGCAGTCTGTCTCCCGGATAGTACTCATAGGTATTCGGAGTTTGCATCGGTTTGGTAAGTCGGGATGACCCCCTAGCCGAAACAGTGCTCTACCCCCTATGGTATTCGTCCGAGGCGCTACCTAAATAGCTTTCGGGGAGAACCAGCTATCACCAGGCTTGATTAGCCTTTCACCCCTATCCACAAGTCATCCCCTGGCTTTTCAACGACAGTGGGTTCGGTCCTCCAGTTAGTGTTACCCAACCTTCAACCTGCTCATGGATAGATCGCCTGGTTTCGGGTCTATACCCAGCAACTAAACGCCCTATTAAGACTCGGTTTCCCTACGGCTCCCCTATACGGTTAACCTTGCTACTGAATATAAGTCGCTGACCCATTATACAAAAGGTACGCAGTCACACCACGAAGGTGCTCCCACTGCTTGTATGCATGCGGTTTCAGGATCTATTTCACTCCCCTCACAGGGGTTCTTTTCGCCTTTCCCTCACGGTACTGGTTCACTATCGGTCAGTCAGGAGTATTTAGCCTTGGAGGATGGTCCCCCCATATTCAGACAAGGTTTCACGTGCCTCGCCCTACTCGTCATCATTATGTGTGCCCTTTCGTGTACGGGAATATCACCCTCTACGTTCGCACTTCCCAGAGCGTTCCACTAAAACACACATAACTTAATGGGCTGATCCCCGTTCGCTCGCCGCTACTGAGGGAATCTCAATTGATTTCTTTTCCTAAGGGTACTGAGATGTTTCACTTCCCCTCGTTCGCCTTGCAACACTATGTATTCATGTTGCAATACCTACCTTAAAGTAGGTGGGTTCCCCCATTCAGAAATCTCCGGATCAAAGGATATTTGCCGCCTCCCCGGAGCTTTTCGCAGGCTATCACGTCTTTCATCGCCTCTGACTGCCAAGGCATCCACCACATGCACTTAATTACTTGACTATACAACCCCAAACAGTCGTCAACACCTACAAGTGAGTGTTGTCCGTGCGATTCTTCATCGCTACTATCTGTTGTCTGTGTACTTAAACACTGTACAGCTTCAATCTAAATTCATATACCAAAACGCTTGATTCAGTTAATTTGCTAGTTCTCAATCAACTCCAAGATCAGAATTACTTCCTCTCTTTTTGTTATTGAGTGAACAATTTATTTCAGACTCAATTTTGCCAATCTGTTAATGAATAAACATGCCTTCGTCAGGTCATGCTTAATACCGTGATACTTAAATCACAGAAGTTAATAAACCAAGATCTTAAAATCTCTATTTACTAATTTCTGTAATCCGAACTTCTCTTAAGTTCTGGTGGAGACTAGGAGAGTCGAACTCCTGACCTCCTGCGTGCAAAGCAGGCGCTCTACCAACTAAGCTAAGTCCCCAGCTTACATCATCAGTCATGTATCTTTTATCTATAACTTCAACTAGTCAAAGTCATGGTGGGTCTGACAAGACTTGAACTTGTGACCCCACGCTTATCAAGCGTGTGCTCTAACCAACTGAGCTACAGACCCTCAGATACATCTATGAAGAACAACTTGTTGTGGATTCTTACCAATCGTCAATCTTTCGTTAAGGAGGTGATCCAGCCGCAGGTTCCCCTACGGCTACCTTGTTACGACTTCACCCCAGTCATCGGCCACACCGTGGTAACCGCCCTCTTTGCAGTTAGGCTAGCTACTTCTGGTGCAACAAACTCCCATGGTGTGACGGGCGGTGTGTACAAGGCCCGGGAACGTATTCACCGCGGCATTCTGATCCGCGATTACTAGCGATTCCGACTTCATGGAGTCGAGTTGCAGACTCCAATCCGGACTACGATCGGCTTTTTGAGATTAGCATCCTATCGCTAGGTAGCAACCCTTTGTACCGACCATTGTAGCACGTGTGTAGCCCTGGCCGTAAGGGCCATGATGACTTGACGTCGTCCCCGCCTTCCTCCAGTTTGTCACTGGCAGTATCCTTAAAGTTCCCGACATTACTCGCTGGCAAATAAGGAAAAGGGTTGCGCTCGTTGCGGGACTTAACCCAACATCTCACGACACGAGCTGACGACAGCCATGCAGCACCTGTATGTAAGTTCCCGAAGGCACCAATCCATCTCTGGAAAGTTCTTACTATGTCAAGGCCAGGTAAGGTTCTTCGCGTTGCATCGAATTAAACCACATGCTCCACCGCTTGTGCGGGCCCCCGTCAATTCATTTGAGTTTTAGTCTTGCGACCGTACTCCCCAGGCGGTCTACTTATCGCGTTAGCTGCGCCACTAAAGCCTCAAAGGCCCCAACGGCTAGTAGACATCGTTTACGGCATGGACTACCAGGGTATCTAATCCTGTTTGCTCCCCATGCTTTCGCACCTCAGCGTCAGTGTTAGGCCAGATGGCTGCCTTCGCCATCGGTATTCCTCCAGATCTCTACGCATTTCACCGCTACACCTGGAATTCTACCATCCTCTCCCACACTCTAGCTAACCAGTATCGAATGCAATTCCCAAGTTAAGCTCGGGGATTTCACATTTGACTTAATTAGCCGCCTACGCGCGCTTTACGCCCAGTAAATCCGATTAACGCTTGCACCCTCTGTATTACCGCGGCTGCTGGCACAGAGTTAGCCGGTGCTTATTCTGCGAGTAACGTCCACTATCTCTAGGTATTAACTAAAGTAGCCTCCTCCTCGCTTAAAGTGCTTTACAACCATAAGGCCTTCTTCACACACGCGGCATGGCTGGATCAGGCTTGCGCCCATTGTCCAATATTCCCCACTGCTGCCTCCCGTAGGAGTCTGGGCCGTGTCTCAGTCCCAGTGTGGCGGATCATCCTCTCAGACCCGCTACAGATCGTCGCCTTGGTAGGCCTTTACCCCACCAACTAGCTAATCCGACTTAGGCTCATCTATTAGCGCAAGGTCCGAAGATCCCCTGCTTTCTCCCGTAGGACGTATGCGGTATTAGCATTCCTTTCGAAATGTTGTCCCCCACTAATAGGCAGATTCCTAAGCATTACTCACCCGTCCGCCGCTAAGATCAGTAGCAAGCTACCTCTCTCCGCTCGACTTGCATGTGTTAAGCCTGCCGCCAGCGTTCAATCTGAGCCATGATCAAACTCTTCAGTTAAAATCATTTTGCACCTTATTAAAGACAAGGTGCCAATTCTGGCTCATCAATTACTGACTTAAATTTCGCTCAAATAAACTTCGAGTAATTTAAACCAATCAATCAATGAAAATTATTTCGATTAATCAATCAGCAAAAATCCACACAAGTTGTTCTTCAATTCTCTTAATGATTTTTCTGCTCTTCGTCAGAGACAGAATTCAACGCAATACCAAGCTTTCATCTTAACCCTGTAAGCTAAGATATTCTCGTGTATCGCGTCGGGATGAGTGCATTATAGGGAAAAAAAACTGGTACGCAAGCACTTTTATAAATATGCATGTTCGACCGGTTCTTTTTCAGCCAAAAAAAATCTCAAAAATACACAAACATATGATTTATATAGTTAATTTATTTTTTAAGAGTTTTAAACTTTATATCTACTATCTTTATAGACTGTTTTGGTACGTTTTGATGCATGCCATAGTTTGATGTAGGGACCTGAACAATACGGTCAACCACATCCATTCCTTTAATTACTTTTCCAAAAACTGCATAACCAGGATTACCCGCAGAGCGATTTAAAAAATTATTATCTGCAACGTTTATGAAAAACTGACTAGTAGCTGAGTCAGGATTTGCTGTACGGGCCATTGCCAAAGTTCCTCGTGTGTTAGCAATTCCATTCCCAGCTTCATTTTTGATAGGTGCTCGCGTAGTCTTTTCCTGCATATTTGCAGTAAGTCCACCGCCCTGTACCATAAAACCAGGAATTACACGGTGAAATATCGTATCTTTATAAAAGCCTGACTTTATATAGTCTTTAAAATTCTTCACACTGTTTGGTGCTTTATCATCATAAAGTTGTATTTCAATATTGCCTACATTTGTTTGCATTTCAACTAAAGTGTCAGCCCATACTGAATGACTGCTTATACCCAAACAACATAACATTAATAATTTTTTCATATCTTCCTACAACAAAATGCCAAACTTAATAAATGATAAATTTAATCATCTATATAAAAGAATTCTAGTGAGTATTTATTATCTTTTATTTAGTGCTTTATATTTTGGATTAAAGTATTAGTCCACGTTCCACGTGAAACATGGACTAAGCTTTTATTTAACTATTTTTATCCCAGAACTTTCTGAAGTTTTTACTGATCTCGATGGTATAGCGTTTTGCCTTTTTCGAAATAGGTGTCAAGTTTATAAAACCGTGGGTTTGATCCGGATATTCTTCATAATGCATTTTGACGCCATTTTGTCTTAGCTTATAGCTATAAATTTTTGCTTCATCATGCAATACGTCATGACCAGCCGTAATCACAAAAGCTGGTGGATTCTTTTTCAAATTACCATAGGTTGGAGAAATAATTGGATCATCTAATTCTACATTATGCTGAGTTGCATAATATTGAGTGACATAATTAATATCGCTATCCGTCAAAACTAATCCTTCGTTATAAGCATAAAAAGAAGGATGTCGGCTTTTAAAATCAACTGTAGGATAAATGAGAAGCTGTGCTTGTGGAGCATAAGGTTTGTTTACTGATCGTTGAGCCACAACCGTACTGATATTGCCGCCTGCACTATCCCCTGCTACAGCAATACGATTTTTTAATATTTTTAGTTGTCTGCGATTTTGATATACCCAAGCTAATGCATCTTCACATGATTGGATTAAATGTTGAGGTGAGACCTCAGGTGCAAGTGGATAATCAATACTGAGTACTTGTACTTTTGCATATTTTGCCAATATACGACAAACCTCATCATGAGTATCTAAACCACCTACAACGAACCCTCCCCCGTGATAGAAAACAATCAGAGGTAATTTTTTATTCGGTGACGGATGATAGTGTCTTGCGAAAACAGTTCCACTTTGAAGCGGCAAACGAATGTCTTCCACTGAATCAATTTCAGTTGATTTCTGGCGTATAGCCAACATTTGTGTATCAAACTGCCGTCTAGACTCAATAGGATCTGAACCAATGAAACCAATACGTCCCTGTTTAATTTGTACGGCCATCATACATTTAGTGAATGAGTCGAGCTCTGGGTATTGGTAGGCATATCCAAGGATTTTGGCAAGTGATTCTTGAGCTAATCGAGGTAACTTATCAAGAGCTCGAGCAGCAGGCCCTTGGCCCTTATCTAGCAATGTTTGAATTTTTTGATTAAATGCTGTCATGCCTATCTCCATGAATTCCTCTTATCCTTCATATTTTCTACAGAATTCTTTGTTGTTTGACTATATTCGCATACAACTCATGTAATCAAGATACAAAGGTAAAAACCAATCTACGCTAATCTGATTTATAGCAAATGTCATTAACAAATCTGTCGTTTAAAACAGGATTTTTTTGCCAATTATTGTTAACAGAAAAAGGAGATTGGGCTATGTCAGCAAAACTAGTTGTTACTTTATTAGCAACCAGTCTTTTAACTGTAGGCTGTGTTGCTTATACAGATGACCCTTATTATCGCGGTGGTTATGGTTACCATGATCATGATGATGATCGTTATGACCGTAACGATGGACGTCGATATAGTGATTGGGAGCGAAAACGTTGGGAAGAGCGTAAAAGAATATACGAACAACAACGTAAAGATGCTCGTGAACAGGACAAAAATCGTCGGGATTGGGAAAAAAGACATCGTGAATGGGAAAAAAAACGCTTAGAAGATCGTGATCATGACCACCGAAATTATCGTCATGATGACTAATCTCATTACTATATAAAAAGCCCCAAAGAGATAAGTCTTTTGGGGCTTTTTTGAGAATTTTAAATTCTCTTAATTATAGAGTAATGAGTAGCAGCTCACTTCATACATAAATCGGCATCTTAAATATATGACTCTATAATTTTTTAACTGTTCTTATCGCTAAGAATTACTGAGCTGTCGCAGAACCTGAAACAGAACCAGAAGCACCAGCATCAACTTGACCTGGTTGTGCTTGACCAGAAACACCAGCGTCTACACCTACACCAGCTTGTACGCCAGATGGGCTAGCGCTAGTTTGAGCAGAACCTGATGCGTTTAAGCCAGCTTCAGATGCACAACCAACAGCTGTAAAAGCAACACCAGCAAGTACTACAGAGATAAGACCTAATTTTTTCATAATCGCTTTCCTTTCATTACGACAAACATTTAAATGCAAAGTTCATCTTCGCGCTGCCTATAATTCACAATTTTTTTTTCTGACGTGCGTATCATTGGTTGTCTTTTGTAGTAATAGAAGTACAAATTGTGCAATTTTTTATTAAAATCTCTTCCTTAGCCTCACCTCTACCTTTTATATAGAAGCTACAACTTAAGCTTTTGTTTAATTTTATCAATTTCTAATTTTTATCTTAGCCTTTTACTCTACTCAAAAATTTTCTCTTTATAGAAACGCTATATAAGGTGCGTAGAATGTTACAGAGACTTTTTACTTAAAAATGCCTTATCTCATCGAAAAAAGCCGGGTATAGACCACGGCTTTTTTGAATTTTTTTAGCGCTTCATCTTAAATTATGGCCATTGCATCTCGCCTTTTACAACTTTTGCGCCTAGCTCTAGACTATCCACACTCTTTAATGTTGGATATTGTTTCTGCATGAGCTGACTTAGCTCACCCGCATTTTTACTTACTTTGACCGCTTTCTCATAGCTCTTGAGATAGTCGATAGAAAAGTTAACCGCATCTAAACCTTGTGGAGCTCCCTCAACCATATGAGCTGGAACAACTGTTTGAGGCTGCAGTGCTTTAATATTTTCTAAAGTTTGAATCACTTCATTGCGGTCTTTAACTTTTGGTGTATCCGCCATCCATAAATGAATACCTGAAGAGACAGGAATACCACCTACTACTGCTTTAGAAGAAGGAATCCATAAATAAGTGAGTTCTTTCTTACCTTTAATCTCGATCAACTCATTTTCTAACTTTAAAGTTTTAGCAGTATAAGCTTGAGGCACAATAATTTGACTAGGCGCATTTGCACCCATTTGTGGACCCCAATATTTCACTTTAAGCGCTTGAGTATCTTGGATATGTTTAACAGTTTCTGGCGTTGCGATGATTTGTACATTTGGGAAGTATTGTTTAAATACATCTAAGCCAAAATAATAGTCCGGATCACCATAACTTACGAAAATTGTCTTTAATGTTTTACCACTATCCAAAATATCCGCAGCAATACGTAATGCTTCAGATTTTGAGAATTGCGCATTCACCAACAGAACTTCTTTATCGCCTTCAATTAAAGTAGAAGTCACACCAAAATGTTCGGGTTTAGCCAAGAAACTTTGGATTTTCAAATCTTGCGCAAAAGCTGAGGAAGTTACTGTTAAAGCAGTAGCAGTTGCTAGGACTGAAGCAGTTAATTTAAAAAATTTCATTATGTATTCTCCAAATTCATGAGAAATACTTTAAATTGCAATTCTTGTAAGGTAAATGCACTAAATTAAGATAAACTGTTGCATATATTGTAATAATGATAAAGCATATGGACACATTAAAAGCCATACAAGTCTTTGTTTCTATTGCTCAACATGGCAATTTAACCAAAGCCGCAGAACACCTAAATTATTCCCGTGCGATGGTTTCTCGCTATCTTGAGCACCTAGAGCACACATTCTCAACTCGACTATTTCAAAGAAATACCCGAAAAATATCTCTCACTCCAGCGGGTGAAAAAGCCCTCCTCTACTGCGAGAATATTTTACAACAACAGCAACTTTTACAAGAATTAGCCGCACCCGAACAACATAACGGTACGATTCGCTTTACCTGTGGTTTATTTTTATTTCAATTAGGGGTTGGGGAATGTATTCGCCAATTTAAACAGCAACATCCACATATTCAATTTGATGTATATCTGACCGAAAATACAATGGACTTAATTGATGCACAGGTCGATTTAGCCTTACGTATAACGCAAAAAGTTGCAGATGGATTAATTGCACGACCTGTTTGTCAAATCGAGTCTGTTTTCTGTGCTCATCCTGATTATTTAAAACAGCACAGTCCCCTCTCCCATCCAAGACAACTGATTCAACATGAATGTTTAGCTCACCATAGCCAACATCAATTTTGGACTCTTTTTGATAATGAACAGCAGCCTCAAAACTATCCTTTGAACGTTACCTTTAAAAGTAATGATGTAAATGCTGTTTATGACATGTGTATACATGCTCAAGGGGTAGCGATGCTACCTACTTTATTAGTTAAAAAAGATTTAAAAGAAAAACGATTAGTTCCTTTATTTAAAAACTTTTCAGCTCCTGAATTAAGTTTGTCGGTGGTATATGCTTCAAGGCAACATTTACCCAAAATAACGCAAGAATTTATTGCTTTTATGATCGAAAATTTAAATTTTTACTTAAAACCGCAAAATTAAAAGTTTTAAATTGCCGTGTACGCTTGAATTTTTAGGCAATGCCCATACTTCATCCCTATTAATGAATTACAGCATATGCATGGCAGTTCAGGTTTTACCCAGTAAATGCTGATGCCAAAAGGACTGTACATGTTTAAAAACCCATTTAAACGGAGATCATCAATGGCTAATGAGCAAAATGAGCAAGCTCAAGACATTCAACACGAGCAAGCAGAGCAATCTAATGAGCAAACTCAGGCTGAAGGTGTAGAGCAAGCAAACGACGTTACCGTTGAATCTTTACAAGCGCAAATCACCAAATTAGAAGAAAGCCTAAAACTTGAAAAAGCACGTACTGCGAATGCAGTTTACGAAGCACAAAAAAGTGTAGAGCGTATTCAACGTGAGTCTGACAAGCATAAAGAGACTGTGCTTGAAAAATTTGCAAAAGAATTACTAGATTCTGTTGATAATTTAGAGCGTGCAATTCAAGCAGCTGGCGATGAAGAAACACCAGTACTTGAAGGTATTAAACTAACCTTGAAGTCGCTGTTAACCACACTTGAAAAATTTGGTGTTGTAGAAGCTGATACAAAAAATGGCTTCAATGCGGATTTACATCAAGCTGTAGGTATTGACCCAAATGCTAAAGCGAATGAAATCGGTAGCGTTTTACAAAAGGGCTATACATTAAATGGTCGCTTATTGCGCCCTGCTATGGTTATGGTGGGTCAATAAATAATTTTTTGAGAGTTTTTAGATTTTTTTTCGCTAAAACGCTTGAAAAAAATAGATTCACTCTCATATCGGATAACAAGCAAAAACATTGCAAAAGAATTTTTGAGGAAAACGTCACATGGCAAAAATTATTGGTATTGACTTAGGTACTACCAACTCATGCGTTGCTGTACTTGAAGGCGATAAAGTAAAAGTAATCGAAAACGCTGAAGGCGCACGTACAACTCCATCGATCATTGCTTATAAAGATGGCGAGATCTTAGTAGGTCAAAGTGCTAAGCGTCAGGCAGTAACTAACCCGAAAAATACATTATTCGCTATCAAGCGTTTAATTGGTCGTCGTTATGAAGATCAAGCGGTACAAAAAGATATCGGTCTTGTACCTTATAAAATCATCAAAGCAGACAATGGCGATGCTTGGGTTGAAGTAAACGATAAAAAATTAGCGCCTCAACAGGTTTCTGCTGAAATCTTGAAAAAGATGAAGAAAACTGCAGAAGACTATTTAGGTGAAACAGTTACTGAAGCAGTTATTACTGTTCCTGCTTACTTTAACGATGCTCAACGTCAAGCAACTAAAGATGCGGGTAAAATCGCTGGTTTAGACGTTAAACGTATTATTAACGAACCAACTGCTGCTGCACTTGCGTTCGGTATGGACAAAAAAGAAGGCGACCGTAAAGTTGCAGTTTACGACTTAGGTGGTGGTACTTTTGACGTATCAATCATTGAAATCGCAGACCTTGATGGCGACCAACAAATCGAAGTGTTATCAACAAACGGTGATACTTTCCTTGGTGGTGAAGACTTTGATAACGCATTAATTGAATTCTTAGTTGAAGAATTTAAGAAAGAACAAAGTGTGAACTTGAAAAATGATCCACTTGCGTTACAACGTTTGAAAGAAGCTGCTGAAAAAGCAAAAATCGAGCTTTCTTCATCTAACGCAACTGAAATCAACCTTCCATACATCACAGCTGATGCAACTGGTCCTAAACACTTAGTGATCAATGTAACACGTGCAAAACTTGAAGGTTTAGTTGCTGATTTGGTTGCTCGTACAATTGAGCCTTGTAAAATCGCACTTAAAGATGCTGGTCTTTCGACTTCTGACATCTCTGATGTGATCTTGGTTGGTGGTCAGTCTCGTATGCCACTTGTACAACAAAAAGTACAAGAATTCTTTGGTAAAGAGCCACGTAAAGACGTGAACCCTGATGAAGCAGTTGCAATCGGTGCTGCGATTCAAGGTGCTGTATTGTCTGGTGACAAAACTGACGTTCTTTTATTAGACGTAACACCATTAACTTTAGGTATTGAGACAATGGGTGGTGTATTAACACCAATCATTGAGAAAAACACGACGATTCCTGCGAAGAAATCACAAGTGTTCTCTACTGCTGCTGACAACCAGCCTGCTGTAGACATTTCTGTTTACCAAGGTGAACGTAAGATGGCTCAACAAAACAAATTGTTGGGTAACTTCCAATTAGGTGACATCCCACCTGCTCCACGTGGTGTGCCACAAATTGAAGTATCTTTCGACATCAACGCTGATGGTATCTTGAAAGTATCTGCTAAAGATAAGAGCACTGGTAAAGAGCAATCGATCCAGATTAAAGCGAACTCAGGTTTGTCTGATGCTGAAATCGAAGCAATGATTAAAGATGCTGAAGCGAATGCTGAAGAAGATCGTAAGTTTGAAGAACTTGCAAAAGCTCGTAACGAAGCTGATGCATTAATTTCAAGCTCGAATAAAGCAGTTAAAGATCTTGGTGATAAAGTTACTGAAGATGAAAAAACTGCTGTGAGCACTGCAGTTTCTGAACTTGAAGCAGCAACTAAAGAAAACGATGTTGAAGATATCAAAGCGAAAACTGAAGCTTTACAAAACATCTTGATGCCTATCACTCAACGTGCTTATGAACAAGCACAACAAGCTGGTGGCGCTGAAGGCTTTGATCCAAATGCATTCCAAGGTGGAGATGCGGGTCAACAAAAAGCAGATGATGGCGTTGTAGATGCTGAATTTACTGAAGTTAAAGATGACAAAAAATAATTTGTTTCTTTAATAAAAAACCGTGCTTAGGCGCGGTTTTTTATTAGTTACAAAAAATAACAATACATTTTTCAGTATATTTTTAAATTATTTAATGTCAAAAAGATCAATCATAAAAAATAAGTTATTAATTTTAATTAAGATTTTTTTATTAAAAAACCACTGTTATTTATTACATTAATTATTCCATTATTGCCAAGTCTAAAAACTTCTTTTGTAATTTTTTTATCAAGATCACACACCTTACTAATCTATTGAAGTTTTTATCATTTTGACGAATTAAATTAACTAGCTAACAATAAGATTTATTTATATTTTTTATTTTGCCATGAAAAAATTTCTATGGTGGGGATTGAGCTTATGCTTATGCATGGGCTTACAAACAATGCTGTTTGCTCAAAGCAACCTTTCAATCAGCTCATCTCAAAAACCTTTAAAATATCGAATTGCCTTTATTGACCCGCGGTTTCAAATCACCAAAGAACAATTTATTGAGGTAAGCCAACAAGCGGCTGAAATCTGGCAAAAAGAGACTGGGAAAACCTATTTTATTTACGATTCACAGGCTCAACTGTCAATTAACTTAATTTATGATGACCATCAAATGTTTAAAGATGAGCAACAAAAAAATTTGGATGCACTTTTGCAAAAGCAGAAAGCTTGGCGCATTAAAAATGAAGAAATTGTTCTAAACAAACAGCAAGTTGCTCAACTATCAAGTGATTTAAACAAGAAAAAGGTCAGTCTAAAAGTTGAGTTTGAACAATATCAACAAGACGTAATACGCTTTAATCAAAGAGAACATCAGTACGCTCATGCCGATAATTTAAAAGAACGGCAAAAACAACTAGAGCAAAAATCGGAATATATAAAAAGTGAAACAAACGATTTAAATTTTAAAATCCAAATACTTAATATAAAAATCAAAGAATTAAATCAAGAGCAAAGTGATTTAGCCGCTTTAAAAACACAATTTAAACTAGAGCAAAAAACCAATATTCAACCCTTCCATAAAGGCTTATTTAGCCAAAACCAAATTCAGATTTATGGTTACGCCTCATTAAATGATTTACGTTTGACCCTTGCTCACGAACTTGGCCATGCTTTAGGCCTAAAACATACTACTGATCCTAAATCCTTAATGTACCCCTACTTAAAAGAGCAAGACATTCATAATTTTAAATTAACAAATTCTGATTTAGATTTATTAGGTTCAATTTACAGGTCTAATTAAGAAAATAATTAAAGTTAAATGATTAAAAAAACTAAATAAAACTAAATATATTAAATTTTTTCTAAAAAACTATTTGGCATTTGGTAAAAAATAATGAGACTAAAGTCTCATTTATTTGCCCAAATTGTACGTTTTTTGATTGATTTTTCATTTTATATTCTTATAATACGTTTTTTTTCAAATCTCCCCCTTCGATTATGCGTTTAACATCTTTGTTATTAGGCGTAGCCTTCGCTTTTTCTAATTTTCAGGCTAATGCTAATCTTGCTACCCCAGCTCATACTCAAATCCAGCAAAAAGCAGGTCAACATTTGACTTATAAAATTGCTGAAGTTGATCCACGTTTTGGTTTAAGCCAAGATCAATTAATTGAGATTAGTCAACAAGCTGCGGACATTTGGAAGCAAGGTACTGGTCAGGATTATTTTACTTATGATCCAAATGCAAAGTTAGAAATTCGTTTAGTTTACGATAATAGCCAAAGTCGTTCTGAACAGCGTCAAAAAATCGCGGCACAGTTCCAACAAGAACAGCAACGTGTAATTGATGAACAGCAACAAATTAAGCAATTGAAGCAAACCCTTGGTCAAACTCAGTCTGAGCTTGAAAATAAGAAGCAGATTTTGAATGGCAAATTGAAAAATCTTGACCAGCAAATGATGCAACTTAACCAAGGCAAATTAGCACCTGAATATAATGCTAAATCTCTGGCTAAAACTCAGAAAGATTTGCAAAAACAAACTGTTGCTTTAAAGAAAGAAATTGCTGCATATAATCAGCAAGCTAAAGACTTAAATGTAAAAGTTACTCATTTTAATCAGATTAATAATGAGTTTAATAATTCATTAAACCAATTTAAGCAAAATGCTCAAGCGGATGTCTTTAAGAAAGGTATCTATAACGGCAAACAAATTGTGATTTATGAGTTTAAGTCTATTGATGATTTACGCTTAACGATTGCTCATGAGTTAGGTCATGCGCTTGGCTTAAAACACAGTGATCAACCAAATGCATTAATGTACTCAGTACGTAAAGATGGTGATAAAAAAATCACTGGACTTACGGATGCTGATCGTGATCTATTAAGTGCTTTACCTCAATAATTAAAGGCTTGATTAAATGATGTATCTATTTCTGGATAGATACATCGAAATTGGTATCAAAGTCATGTTATTGTGGTCATAAGAGCTAACGAAAATAGAATGGAGATCAAGATGAGTTATTATCATATCCTGATTGAAGTAAATGATCATATCAGCACAATTGAACAGACTCGCGATATTGAACTGTTTGATATTATTGAAATTAAACCATACCTCCATTCTATTTTAATTCCCTTTTTCAATGAGCATGAAATCGAGCTTGAGGATGAAAATATCGAATATAAAGATATTCTCCATCTTGAAGTAAAACAGACTCTGTTACCGATTGAACATTTAATTGAAGAAGAGCAAAAGCAATTACCAAGTGATACTGATGTCACGATCACTGCGTATGAAATCTTTAATGATCGTGACTTAAGCCAAGATGTTACTTCGGTTATTTTTGATATTTTGGAAGCGGTTAAATTAGAGTAGTAATCGTACATAAGTGCCTATAAAAAAGGTCTGCATAAGCAGACCTTTTTTATTATTTTCAATTTATTGCATCATTTTTTGCGCTTGTTCTTGACGGAATGCGCGTAAAATTTGTTGCCCTGCCCGTCCCGTTGGGTTTAAACCTAAACGAGTTTGTTCTTGACGAATAGCTACGCGGGTTTTATCTCCAATAAGGCCGTCAACTGCACCAATATCATAGCCACGGTTAATCAAAAACTGTTGGATTTCACGACGTTCTGCACGTGAAGTTCCCGGATCATCAGTGGGCCAAGACGCAACAAATGGACCAGCACCTTTTAAACGATCAGATAAATGTGCAATCGCAAGCCCATAACTTTCCGCAGCGTTATAGCTGTAAATAGCATCAAAATTCTTAAATACTAAAAATACTGGACCATTTACACCTGCAGGTGCCATTAAACCCGCTGAAGTATTGCCAGATAAAGCCCCTTGAACAAGTGGAGAATCATCAATTCGGGTCACCCCTCGTGCACTCCAGCTACTTAAAGCTTTCTTTGAACGTCGCCCTTCTCCATCAATTGACATACCTTGGGGAACTTTGACTTCAAAACCCCACGGCATTCCTGTTTGCCAACCTGCTTTATTTAAGAAATTAGCAGTTGAAGCCAGTGCATCAGCTGTACTAGAAACTAAATCTCGACGACCATCTCCATCAAAATCAACCGCTAAACGTTCATAAGTAGACGGCATAAATTGGGTGTGACCAAATGCCCCAGCCCATGAACCCTTTAATTGATCTTCGGTTAAGTCACCACGTTGTAAAATACGCATGGTGGCAAAGAATTCAGTACGGAAATAACTTTGTCGACGCCCTTCGCAACTTAAAGTTCCGAGCGCTTGTAATAAAGGATATTTTCCAGAAATATCACCAAAATTACTTTCAACCCCCCACACTGCCACAATTGTTTCTGGTGGTACACCGTAAGTTTGAGAAGCACGATTTAAAACATCGCGATGTTGCGCCAGTTTTTGTTTACCAAGCTCAACGCGCTCTTCATCAACTAGACCAGAAAGATAATCCCAAATTGGTGTCGAAAATTCTGGTTGATAGTTTAATTTATCAATAACTGAATAATCTGGGGTCAAGTTTTGGGTATAACGATCATAAGTTGTACCCGATACTCCAGCAGCAATTGCTTGAGAACGTAAATTTGCCAAACAGCTTTGGAAATTATTATTAGGTGTATAATCTTCACTCGTCACTACTGGAACAGTAGCACTGCTAGATATTGTAGAACCATTAATTACGAGCTCTGCTTGAGCCTGAGTCATCGCTAAAAATACAGAGCCAACAATACAAGAAAAACGTCGCATATTATCCTAGTTCAATTTTTAAATTTAAATTTGTAAGTACCATACCATTATGAGTCCAAAATTTCAGAGAGAAAACGTAAATTTGAATTCATAATCTCTACTTTAAATTCATTCCCCATGTTTTAAATTCAAACTTTCTACTTTATTTTTAAATTTAAAAATTTCTTAATCCAAATTATAAGTTTTGAATTCAAAAAATAACCTCAAGTTTAAATTCAAAAACACTTCTTTAAATTTAAACCGTAAATAATACTTTTTGTGGATAACTTTATCCACAATACAGCAAAAAGCTTCTATTTCTTAATGCTATTCCATATTCTCTTATTATTTATTAAATATTAACACCCAGCACAATCACAGCAATCCGCACTTTTAAATTTAAAAATCAGCCAAAATTTTTAAATTCAAAACCTCATACCAATAGACTTCTATTTTTGAATTTAAAAACCCACCTACCTTTCTCATTTAAATTTAAAAATACTTTTGTGGATAACTAATTTTAAATTCAAAAACAACCAAGACTGCCTTTTATGGTTTTAAATTCAAATTACAGAAGCTTTTTTAAATTCAAAATTTCCAATTAAAGTTATCCACACCCCAAAATATGCATATTCTACTATTTTTTAAATTTAAAAAATAAAAAAAAGCGATCCGAAGATCGCTTTTTAGAAAATTAAAAATACTTTTAGAGGGTCATATCTGCTGTTAAAGCAAGTGGTTCTGGCAAAATTTCTGCCAATTGACGGCATAAATTCGTCAATTCATTACTATCCACAGGCATTAAAGTGATATGGCCTAATTTACGGCCAGCACGTTCTGACTTGTTATAAAGATGCAGATGAGCACCATTTAAGGCAAGTACATCCTCAGTTTTAGGATGTTGACCAATAATATTGATCATAACCGTTGGGCGAACAACTTCTGTTGAGCCTAATGGTAAGCCTGCAACAGCTCGAATATGGTTTTCAAACTGAGAACAAACCGCGCCTTCAATTGACCAGTGGCCGGAGTTATGCACACGTGGTGCCATCTCATTTGCACACAAGCCTTGTTCTGTCACAAATAGCTCGAGAGTCAGCACACCAACATAGTTAAGATGATTCAACAAACGCGTAATGTAGTCTTGAGCAATTGGTTGTAAAGCTTCACTATTCGGTGCAGGAACAATTGAATGCGATAAAATACCATTGTGATGATGGTTTTCAGCTAATGGCCAAGTCTTCACTTCACCATTTTGGCCACGTACTGCAATAATCGAAACTTCGCGAGAAAATTTCACAAAGCTTTCAGCCACTAAGCTTTTTGCAGGACCAAGTTCAGCCCACGCCGTATCAATCTGGTCTTCTGAACGAAGTACAAACTGACCTTTACCGTCATATCCACCAGTTGCAGTCTTAAGCACAATCGGTAAACCAAGCTCAGCAACAGCCTTTTTCAAGCTTTCTAGACTATCTACAGCACGATACGGCGCTACAGGAATAGTAAGCTCATCAAACAATGCTTTTTCTGACAAACGATTTTGTGCAGTTGCTAAAGCAACACGGGGAGGGTGCAATGCTTTGGTTTGTGTTAAAACATCCACATCTTCAACGGGCGTATTTTCAAACTCAAGACTAAAAACATCAGCACTTTCAATAAACTGCTTTAAACCTTGCTCATCTTGGCTAGAAAAGACTTGGCCTAAAACACCTGCTGGACAATCTGTATTTGCTTCAAAAAAAGTACACTGAATATTTAATGGTAATGCTGCTTGAGCCATCATTCGGCCCAGTTGCCCACCACCAAAAATACCGATAGTTTTATCCATCTCAGCCTCTTACACCTGACCCGGAATATTTTTGCTTGCAACTTTATCAGTTTGTGCAGCGCGGAAATCAGCAACATTCTTTGCGATTTCAGGACGAGTTAAACCTAAGATTTGTGCCGCCATGATTGCAGCATTCGTCGCACCAGCTGGACCAATTGCTAAAGTACCAACGGCGATACCTGCTGGCATTTGTACAATTGAAAGCAAAGAATCTACACCATTTAAAATTGATGATTTAACTGGCACACCCAAAACTGGTAAATCAGTTTTTGCGGCACACATTCCAGGTAAATGCGCTGCACCACCTGCACCAGCAATAATCACTTGAATACCGCGATCACGCGCAGTTTCTGCGTATTCAAATAAACGGTCTGGAGTACGATGAGCAGATACCACTTCCGCTTCAAATGGGACACCAAGCTGTTTAAGCATATTGGCTGTGTTTTCGAGAGTTGCCCAATCAGATTGAGAACCCATAATAATTCCAACGAGAGGTTGAGCGTCTTGTGCTGCGGCCGCATTCATTGCTAATGTTCCAGAGACAAAAGTAAAAGAAGATAAATCTCGACGAGAGCCAAGTTTTAAATGGTTCGGAAGCCCATTATTATAGACTGATTTTTCATCTCACGAAAATTTAACTGATCAGCTCTGTGAATATTTTTATTCTCATAAAAAATTGCCATGCTTTAAAAGTGCCACATTCTCAAATTTTATTAATATTATTTAAACATTCTGCAAGATCATCAAGGATTTGGAAGATTAAGAGCTTGTATTGAATAATTGATTCACTACAAGCTCTTACAGATTATTGGCTTCTAAATACGAAATAAACACAACCAAATAGACATAACATCGCCCATAAATAATCGAGTTTAAATGGCTGTTTAAACAAGAAAATCATAAATGGTACAAACACAACCAGCGTGACCACTTCTTGAGTGATCTTCATTTCACCGAGCAACCAACCTTGTGCACTCAATATACGAGTAGCGGGAATCATAAAACTGTATTCAAGTAAGGCAATAATCCAACCGAATAGGATTGCTTGCCAAATGGGAGCATGGTGTAAAAATTTGAGATGCCCGTACCATGCGAGCGTCATAAAGCAATTAGAGATAATTAAGAGAGCAAAAGCTAAAACCGTTGGGCTCAAAGGCACATCCTTCATCATCACGATGATTTAAGAATTAATATGGATCAAAAATATTATAAAAGATAAAACTGTAATTCAGCTTAAATCGAAAAAATAAAGATGTGCTTTTGTTAGGGGCCTCAAACACATAGAACAACAACGATTTTTGACTATCTTTTCGAGTTTAGCCTTGCTATCGTTGCTGGCAAATTTATCAATAATGCACACACAGCAATTCATTTTAATGTTGTGTACAAAAGCAGTGGAGAAGGCGAGCAATGCATCTGCATATCTTGGGTATTTGTGGCACTTTTATGGGCTCTTTAGCACTTTTGGCTCGTGATTTAGGACATAAGGTAACTGGTTCCGATTTAAACGTTTACCCACCGATGTCTACCCAGTTAGAAAATGCAGGCATTACACTCATGCAAGGCTATGACCGTAGTCATTTACAGCCTCATCCGGACTTGGTTATTGTCGGCAATGCCATGAAACGTGGTATTGATGCTGTCGAATACATGCTAAACGAAGGCCTGCCATATATTTCTGGTCCACAGTTCCTTGCCGATCATGTTTTACAAGGTAAACACGTACTTGGTGTAGCAGGTACTCACGGAAAAACTACTACTACAACCATGTTAGCTTGGGTACTTGATCAAGCTGGTTTAAATCCGGGCTTTTTAATTGGTGGTGTTCCACTTGGTTTTAGTGAAAGTGCACGTTTAGGGGGTGGCAAATACTTCTGCGTTGAAGCCGATGAATATGACTCAGCTTTCTTTGATAAACGTTCTAAGTTTGTTCATTATCACCCAAAAACGGCGATTTTAAATAACCTTGAATTTGACCATGCCGATATTTTTGATGACCTAGCAGCGATTCAAAAGCAGTTCCATCATCTTGTGCGTACTATTCCAAGTGAAGGTCGTATTATTGCGCCAATTACTGAAACGCATATTGATGAAGTGCTTGAAATGGGCTGCTGGACGCCAGTAATTCGTACAAGTTTAGAAGCAAATGAAAAAGCTGCTTTGTCTGCCGAACTCATTTCAATTGATGGTAGCCATTTTAAAGTACTCGAAAATGGCAAAGTAGTTGGCGAAGTGAAGTGGAGCATGACAGGGCAACATAGCGTAGCAAATGCTTTGGCAACAATCGCAGCCGCTCAACATGTGGGTGTTTCGCTTGAACAAGCTTGTGTAGCTTTGTCTAACTTTGGTGGTGTAAAACGCCGTATGGAGTTACTCGGCACAGTCAATGGTATTGAGGTTTATGATGACTTTGCTCACCATCCAACAGCAATTGACACCACTTTAGATGGCGCACGCAAACGTTTAGGCGAACGTCGTTTATGGGCCATTATTGAACCACGTTCAAATACGATGCGTATGGGCAGTCATAAAGATGGCTTAGCACATTCAGCACGCTTAGCAGACGAAGTGATCTGGTATCAGCCAGAAGGCTTAGATTGGGATCTACAACCAGTGATTGAAGCTGCTTCTAACCATGCTCAAGTGAGCCGTTCACTTGATGAAATTATTGAACGTATTGTTAATGAAGCAGGTGAGGGCGATGCCGTTGTGATTATGTCTAATGGTGGCTTCGGTGGCTTACATCAAAAATTAATGAGCGCATTAAAAGCGAAAGCTGCTTAACTTCCGCTTTAGATGATTCAATAAAAAACGGGTTTCAAATTGAAACCCGTTTTTTATCAGTGACTTTTAAATCTTTTCTGGCTCTATATTGACCATAAATTTATTAGAAACCATTAAACGTAAACTATAGACAATGCCCATCGCAAAAACGCTATATCCCACGTTATTACAAATAAATGGGATACATAAAATAATCAGCGCTGTGATCGGGTAAAACCATTTCGTGATGCCAGATAAGCATTGGAACTCATAAAGTATCCAAATACAGGTGGTATAAATTACTACACTCACCGCAACAACTATTCCCATATATAAATCAGAAATATGCGCATGATGGGTTGTAACATCCACGGCAGCAGCAAGCGCTGCACCTACTGCAGCAATACTGACAAAAACAAAATAATGGCCATAACCCCAAACAAAAGGACGTACACCTTTAACATGATGGTGTTGTTCACTGCGATCGAAATAAGCCCACCACATTGCGAACATGAGCATCAATCCACCCACCATCAAGAAAATGGCGGGGATATTCATTGATTGAGCGGCTAAAGCATCTCGTATGGCATTAAAACTACCGACAATCGACTCACCCAACACAATAATTGTGAGTAGGGCATAACGTTCTACAATATGATGAGGATGCCACGGCGTTGGAGAATATTTTTCTGCATAGATTGGAACAAATAACTCCACTACAACCAGAAATAAAAATAGAGGTATTGAAAGTACATGAGCAAAGTTAGCCACAAGCCAGCCAATTTGTACTAAGACTATACCTATTGCATAGCGATAAGCCGTAACTCGCCTTTCAGGATCATGTTTTGCTGCTCTGAGCCACTGAGTCACCAAGGTCATGCGCATGATCACATAACCGATAATGATTACATCAAAATCCTGACTGTGAAACACATCAGGAATACCCGCAGCCATGACCAATGAACCTACAATCTGCACAAAGGTAAGGCAGCGATACAAAGCATCATCGTTATCGTAAGCTGAAGCAAACCATGAAAAATTCATCCAGGCCCACCATAGCGCAAAAAATACCATCAGGTAGCTTGGCAGTGCATGCCAGAGGTGATTTTCAATAATCGCGTGGTGTAACTGCTGACCAGCTGTTGCAATTGCGACTACAAAAATTAAATCAAACAATAATTCGAGGGGAGTCGCTGCTCTATGGGATTGTTTTGGATCTCTTGGAGATAGGGGCCTCAAACTTAATTTTTTCTGTTTTTCTTGAGTAGTCATGAAATAACGTTCTCGTATAAAGTGCCGACACGTTAACACTTTAATCTCAACGCTTAGATCACGCATTAAAAATTATCTAGACCTGTTGTTTAATCTTTACCCATCAGCGAGCTATATTTCATTTTTGTGACAATTCTTTATCAAGCTATTAAGCTTAATTCTTTATCATAGCTCACGTTTTTGTTCTTGTTTGGAATATGAATGTCTTTAGAAACACTCAACCTTAGCTTATTCCATGTGATTAATGGGGCTCAGGATGCGAGTCAATTTATCATTCGTCTTGCTATCTTTTTTGCTAATGATCTCCTCTATATTCTTTTATTCATCCTTACATTCTTATGGTTTTATGGCGATCAAGATTTAAAAAATAGGGTCATTAAATCTGTCTTTTTAACCTGCGTATCGCTTTTAGTCGGTTATGTTATTTCTCTGTTTTATCATCACTCAAGGCCCTTTGTCATGGGTGTGGGTACTACTTTTATTGAACATGCACCAACAGCGTCTTTTCCAAGTAATCATATGCTGATTTTCAGCACCATTGCTTTATCTTATTTGTTTGCTCAGCGCAAAATGATTGGAATGATTCTGCTATTTTTGTCATTTGTGGTGGCGTGGTCACGTATTTATTTAGGTGTGCATTTTCCTTTAGACATGTTAGGGGCTTTTATTGTCGCACTACTAGTCAATACAGCAGGTTATTACTTCTGGAATGCTTACGGTACAAGTTTGACCGCATTCTGTATTCACCTTTACCAAATTATATGCAAACCGCTTTTAGACCGTGGTTTGATTAAATAACCTATAGATTTTTTTATATTAAAACCACCACAATAAGTTCAGTTGCGTAATACAAAAAAATCTGCCATTCTATGTGAACTTGGATATGTTTTATCCAATACAGAATTTAGTTTGACAAGGGGAGTAGCCTCCTCCAAACATAACAGCAATGTTATGTGTCAGGTATCGTCAATACACTTTTATTAAAAAGTCGGTATCTGAGCATCGTGAAATTCATGATGTAGGCAAGACCTTGATCATGTTGATACAGATGTTTATTCATCTGGCAACTGGTCGAGGTTTTTTTATGCCCAATTGCCGGATGTATGGAGGATTTATGGAAACAATCGGTAATTTATGGCTGTACATAGCATTCTTTGGCATAGTCATTGTCATGCTCCTGATTGACTTTTTAGGCTTTAAGCAAAAGCAAGGTCAGGATGTCTCAATCA
Organism: Acinetobacter pittii; assembly: GCF_034064985.1. Lineage (NCBI taxonomy): Bacteria > Pseudomonadati > Pseudomonadota > Gammaproteobacteria > Moraxellales > Moraxellaceae > Acinetobacter > Acinetobacter pittii. The sequence goes on from NZ_CP139249.1 coordinate 3,865,450, forward strand.
AGCAAGCTGCTTACTGGAGTGTAGCGTGGGTAAGCGTCGCAGCTTTATTTGGTGGTGGTTTATGGCTTTACCTACAACAAACAGTTGGGGTGACCTTAGCAAACCAAAAAACCATGGAATACTTTGCGGGTTACTTACTCGAAAAGTCCCTCGCAATTGACAACGTTTTCGTCTGGTTAATGATTTTCGCAGCGTTTGCTATTCCAGCTGCACTACAACGTAAAATTTTGCTCTACGGTGTATTAGGCGCAATCGTACTGCGTACCCTCTTTATTTTTATTGGTGCATGGTTCGTTCAAGAGTTCTCTTGGGTACTTTATATCTTCGGTGCGTTCTTGGTATATACAGGCTTTAAGTTCTTAAAAGGCCAAGATGAAGAAACCAATATTGAAGATATCAAGCTCTTAAAATGGTTACGTAACCATATGCGTATTACCCCACAGCTTGAAGGTGACAAATTCTTTGTACGTCAAAACGGTTTATTGTGGGCAACGCCGTTATTTCTAGTTTTGATTTTGGTTGAAGCTTCAGACGTGATTTTCGCAGTAGATTCTATTCCTGCTATTTTCGCCGTAACTAGCGACCCGTTTATTGTTTTAACGGCGAACTTAATGGCAATTTTAGGTTTACGCGCAATGTTCTTTTTGCTTGCTGGCGCTGCGACTAAATTGCATTACTTACCATACGGCTTAGGCATCATCTTATTGTTCATTGGTGCGAAAATGTTGTTGCTTGATGTATTCCACATGCCAATCTGGATCTCGTTAAGCTTTATCGTCATAGTATTAGCAATCACTGCTTATCTTTCTCTACGACATAACAAAAAGCAATTGCAGTCTTAATTCATCACAACAAGGCATCTACACGTGAGATGCCTCGTTATCTAAATTTTCAAAATAGACTGTACTTTAAAAAAACAGATTAATATCATATGCCAACCTAAAATTTATCTTTCCTAATCAGAAACATAATAGATAACAGCTATTCGGTATTTTATGCCGAACATACTTATTAAAATGTGTGGAGTCTCATGCGTTCTAAAAAAATTAATCTTGTCGTTGTCCCTCTATTACTCACGGCATGTAGCCATAATGATGGACCTTTAGTACAAGACGTATATAACAACCAATATGACTGTGCTCGTGACTGGAATACCCAAACTTGTAAAGAAGAAAATAGCTCAAGTGGACATGGTTCTAGCTATGTTGGTGGTCGCTATTTAGGTCCTGCGTATTATCGAAATAATCGGGAAGTTTCTTTTCGCGGGAATACATTACACCCTTACAGCAATTTGAGTGTAGGTCGCCCCATTATTTCAAGTACGGCGAAAAGCGCTTCTTCTTCATCCCCAATTCGTGGTGGTTTTGGTCGTAGCGGTTTTTCTTTTGGCGGCTAAGTCTTTAGGCATTCACTTAATATGAAAAGAAAAATATTTACTCCGCGCCCAGACTGGCAAGTGGAGCATCAGAATATTGGTTTCGATTATTTTAATTTACCTTCTCTTGATGGCTCAATTTACTGGTCTGAAGGGGTTGCGTATGAGTTTACCCTTAAACAGATTGAACAACTCGAAGATGCGGCAAATGAACTGCATCAGATGTGTTTATCGGTAGTAGGAGACCTCATTCAACGGGGAAACTATCCAGCTTATTTTCAAATTCCTGAAGTCGCCATAAACCATATTGAACATTCGTGGAAACAAAATGCTCCCATGCTCTATGGCCGCTTTGATTTCGCTTACGATGGGCGAAATATCAAAATGCTGGAATATAACGCCGACACACCGACTGGCTTACTTGAAGCTTCTGTCGCGCAGTGGCTGTGGATAGAACAAGTCTCGGGCATTGCAAACCGAGACCAGTTCAATAGCATTCATGAAGATCTGATTAAACGCTGGAAGACTATTTTACCGCGTGGTAGCCATGTACATTTTGCTGCCTGTCAGGAGGCTGGAAGGGAGGACTGGGGCAATCTCGAGTACTTGATGGATACCGCTTATCAAGCTCATCTACAAGTTTCCGAGCTTTCTATGGAGAACATAGGCTGGAACGGGCAAGATTTTGTTGATCTCCATAATCAGCCCATTCAAAACATATTTAAGCTCTACCCATGGGAATGGATTTGGGAAGAAGCATTTTCTCAATATATCCATCCACAAACACAGTGGATTGAACCTTGCTGGAAAATGTTACTTTCAAATAAAGCGATTTTGGTTGAGCTTTGGAAGCGTTATCCAAACCATCCCTTATTAGTCGAAACCCATACCTATGACCCGCAACAAATTTTGTCTGGCAAATGGGTGAAAAAGCCGATTTTGGCAAGGGAAGGGGCCAATATTCGAATTTTACAAGATGGTTATGACCGAGGCTCAGCTTCTGGTAGCTTTCATTTTGATGACTATGACAAATACGGATATGTTGTACAAAAATGGGTAGATACCCCATTATTTTCAGGACAACTGCCTACACTCGGTTTATGGATGGTTGGACATCAATGCGCCGGCATGTCTATTCGTGAAGATTGCTATGACATTATTGGTAATGATGCTCACTTTGCAGCACATTATTTTGTCGAGTAAAAACGCATAGAGATTTATAAAAAAGCACTTTTAAAGTGCTTTTTTATTATGCTTGGTTCGCAATCAAACAGTGCATTTTAGATATATAACAAATAATGAATATTTATTTTTAAAGCTAAATTAGAACAAAAATTCAAAAATATAATAATTTAATCTTATGAATTTTAAAAACTTTATTCTTATTTTCAAAATTAAAAAGTGATATTGGCAAGCTCTTTGCATCTCCTAAAAAGAAAAAAGCCTAGATTTTAAGGGCTCGCGAGAGCCCTGATTTTTTTAAGGAGTGATGCTATGAATGCTATTCCAACTTTAACGCCACTTGCCATGCCATGTAACAGCAGTTTTGATGCAAAAGATTGGGAAATTTTATCAAGTCATTGGTATCCGGTTGCACGTATTCAAGATGTCTCTAATGCGCCTCAACGAGTCACGCTACTAGACGTCAATATGGCGTTATATAAAACACAAAGTGGTGAAATTCATCTGGTCCGAGACATTTGCCCTCATCGCGGTGTTCCTTTAACCAAAGGTTGGGTCGATGGTGAGGAGATTGTGTGTCCTTATCATGGTCTACGCTATAACGCTGAAGGGAAATGTACCCAAATACCAGCTCAACCCGAGTTAACCAAAATTTCTGATCGTTTTTCTCTGACCAAATTTCCAGTTGTGCAAAGATACGGCCTCATTTGGACCAGTATTCATGGTCGTGATATTGCTAAAGCCAATATTCCTGTATTAGATACTTGGGACCATGCAGAGCATCAATCAATTTTACCGCCTTTCGTCGATATTGGTGGTTCTAGTGGACGTCAACTTGAAGGGTTTATCGATGTTGCTCATTTTGCGTGGGTACATCATAATGCCTTTGCGAGTCGTGATAATCCCGTCGTCCCTAAATATCACACTGAACGTACCAGCTACGGCCTGAAAACGGTCTATATCAGCAATGTCAGTAACTATCCACATGAACTAAAATATCTCGAACCAGAAGGCTTTTTGTGGAAGCGTACTTTTGAGGTTTATCCACCATTTTCTGCCGTGCTTACTGTCGATTTTCCAGAAGGTGGGATCTTAAAAATTTTAAATGCCTGTTGTCCTATCTCAAGTAATAAAACCCGTTTATTTGTTCCACTCACTCGTAACTTTGACCAAACAGGTGATTTAGAAAAAGTATATGCATTTAATGCGCAAATTTTTGCCGAAGACCAAGACATGGTCGAATCACAAAAGCCAGAAGAACTACCGCTTGATTTAATGATGGAAGCACATTTTGAAGCAGACCGTTCATCAACGACTTATCGACGGATTTTGGCTGAATGGGGACTAAGTAAACGTTATACCGTTTAAATCTTGGCTAACTGGGGTACAATCAATCGAAAAAAGTGAAAATATATAGGCTTTCCATGTCATTGATTGCAAATACCACCGTTGTGCGTGGTCGTTTTTTAGATATTCAACATACTGTCTCTGAGCCAACTGATATTCCAAATCAAATACGTTATTTGGAAGATGGTGTATTGATTAGTGAACATGGAAAAATCAAATGGTTTGGAGCATGGGAAGACGCTCAAGCGCATCTACCGGCTGGAGTTGAGGTTCAACATTATCCAGAACAATTGATTGTACCTGGCTTTATTGATACCCATATTCACTTCCCGCAAACAGAAATGGTTGGAGCATACGGCGAACAACTTTTAAGCTGGCTCAATACTTATACTTTCCCAACTGAAATCCAGTTTCAGGACAAAGCATATGCAAGTGAAATTGCCCAGTTCTTTGTTCAAGAACTACTGAAACACGGTACAACCACAGCACTGGTTTTCTGTACAGTTCACCCCGAGTCTGTTGATGCCTTATTTGAAGCCGCAGAACGCGTTCAGATGCGTTTGATTGCAGGGAAGGTACTCATGGACCGCAATGCCCCTGAAGCGCTTTGTGACACGCCAGAAACGGCTTACGGCGACACCAAAGCACTGATTGAGAAATGGCACGGTAAGGGCCGTGCTCTCTATGCGATTACTCCACGTTTTGCACCAACGTCTACACCTGAACAGTTAGAAAGAGCAGGGCAGTTAAAACAAGAATTTCCGGATGTTTATGTACATACCCATTTAAGTGAAAACAAAGATGAAATCGCTTGGGTGAAATCTTTATTTCCTGAGCAAGCTGGCTATTTAGATGTTTATCAACATTATGGTCTGACTGGTAAGCGTTCTGTGTTTGCGCATTGCGTTCACTTAGAAGATGAAGAATGGCAATGTATGCATGATACGCAATCTGCTATCGCATTTTGCCCAACTTCAAACTTATTCTTAGGCAGTGGTTTATTTCCACTGAAAAAAACTTGGGAAAAACAAGTGAAAGTAGGCTTAGGGACAGATATCGGTGCTGGTACATCATTTAGTTTGCTGCAAACCGTTAACGAAGCTTATAAGGTTCAGCAGTTACAAGGTGATAAACTTTCAGCTTATGAAGCGCTTTATCATGCAACTTTAGGCGGCGCAAAAGCGCTTGATTTGCAAGATCAGTTAGGCAACTTCAACGTTGGTAAAGAAGCAGACTTTGTGGTACTAAATCTTAAGCCAACCGCATTACAGCAACTTCGCCAGTCTAAATCCAAATCTGTTGGAGATTCACTGTTTGCATTATTCACTTTAGGTGATGACCGTAATATTGAGGCGACTTATATTTATGGAAACCGTGCTTATCAAAAAGAAACAGCCAAATAAAAAAGGCATTGTTAAGTTTTTGTTATTATTTGGAATATGTGCTCTTACGTTAAAGCGTGATCGACATAATCAGCAAAATGATAAAATTTCACAGCCCTCAAAGGGTGCATGAAACGTCATTTTGCTTTAAAATTTTACCATTAACTCAGATTTTCGAGGTGTTGCAGGTCAACACCTTTTTTATTTTTTCTTTTATATCTTGTAGGAATCTGCCATGACTGTTGCAATGAGCATCATGATTTCAACCGAAGAAATTCAAGCAAAAGTCAAAGAGCTCGGCGAGCAAATTAACGCTCACTATGCAAATAGTGATAAAGAATTAGTCCTTATTGGACTACTTCGTGGTTCTGTTATTTTCATGGCAGACTTGTGCCGTACAATTACCAAACCGCATGAACTCGACTTCATGACAGTGTCTAGCTACGGCGGCGGTACGACTTCAAGTCGAGATGTTAAAATCTTAAAAGATCTTGATGGTGAAATTCGCGGTAAAGATGTATTGGTTGTTGAAGACATTATCGACTCAGGCAATACCTTAAGCAAAGTCGTTGAAATGTTGCAAACTCGCGAGCCAAATTCAATTCAACTCTGCACATTAGTGAGTAAACCATCTCGCCGTGAAATTGATCTTGAAGTGAAATTTTTAGGTTTTGAAGTTGAAGACAGATTCATTGTGGGTTACGGCTTAGACTACGATCAAAAATATCGCCACTTGCCTTTTATTGGTGAAATTGGTTTATAAATTTCATAAAAATAGCACCGCAAGGTGCTATTTTTTTATATAAAACCTTAGCTTTGAACAAAAAAGACACAAAAAGTCGCAATCTGCTACAGACAAAATAGACAGCTCTACCGCACGATAGAATATGAAGCAAAATCATTAACTTCATCAAAAAAACAATTGGAGAACAAATATGTGGTCACTTATTGTCGCTATTGTAGTTGGTTTCTTTGCTGGCTTAATCGCTCGCGCTTTGCATCCAGGGGATGATAAAGCAGGTTTCATCGTAACGACCTTAATTGGTATTGCAGGTTCACTTCTAGCCACTTATGGTGGTCGTTTACTTGGTCTTTATGGCGAAAACTCAGCTGCAGGCTTTATCGCATCCGTGATTGGTGCCATCGTTATTCTTTTTATCTACAACTTGATTGCACGAAAAAGCTAAACTTTAATTCATTTATAAAAAAAGCACCTTATGGTGCTTTTTTTAATTTATTTTAAAGACCTAACTCTTTCCATAGGGCCTGAATTTCTTCAGCAGAGCGTGCGCCAACCAGTTTGAAACCATTTGCAAAAATTAAAGTAGGAGTGCCGTTAAAGCCGAGTTTTTTTCCTAATTCCAAATTACGGTCAATTGGGTTTGCACAGCTCGCAGCTATTGGTTTAACACCTTGCTGAATCAGTTTTTTCCATGAATAAGATTGATTTGGTGCACACCAAACTTGTCTAGAAACCACAATAGACTGAGGTTTTAAAGGATAGATGAACGTGTAAATAGTCACGTCATTAAGCTTGTCGAGTTCAGGTTCGAGTTGCTTGCAATAAGGACAGTTTGGATCAGAAAATACTGCTAAAACATGCTGTCCATTACCTTTCACCGTTTTAATCGCATCTTTTAAAGGCAGCTGTTTCCAATCAATTGAGTTCTGTCCTAACACTAGATCTTTAGTCAAATTCTTCTGATCTTTTAACTGAATCATAGAGCCAACAAGCATATGCTGACCATCTTCGCCAACATAGATGATTTGTTGATCCAGATTAGCACTATATATCCCAGACATTTCGGTTTTCTGAATATTACTAATTTTCAAATTAGGATATTGTTTTTTAAAATTTTCCCTAATCGTATCCACATTAGCGAAACTTAAACTCGCCGTTAAGCTTAATAGTGTCAATATTCCTAATTTTTTAAGCATAAAACCAACTCATAGGTAGGAGAGGAGCTCATTTTAATCAGTTCAGCTTTTTAAAACAGAACTGATTACCGAGTTATAACCAAACTGCCACTCTTTTATGCCAATGTTTCACGTGGAACATAAGCTGGTTTTAGAGTATTAATTTCTACTGAAATATGCACAATTTCATCATGAATGGATAAAGCATGACGAATCTGATCTGCGGTTAAAGAAATATCATCAGTTTCGAGCGCCAAAATACAAGAAAACTTACCTTTCGCGACCTTCCAAACATGAATATCCGTAATTTCAATATGTTTAGGAAACTCAGCAATGACTTCACGGATCTCTTCAACTACCGGATGATCCATTTCTGCATCAAGAAGAGTTTTTCCTGTCTCTTTCATTAATCCAAGAGACCATTTTGCAACCAAAATAGCACCTAAAATTCCTAAAAGCGCATCTAAAAAATCCCATCCGAAATATTTACCTGCGAAAAGCGCAATAATTGCAAAAACAGAAGTTACTGCATCTGCAACTACATGTAAAAAAGCAGCTTTTTGGTTTAAATCATGGTGGTGATGACCATGTTCATGCTCGTGATGGTGATGGTGATGGTGATGGTGATGGTGCCCATCATCGTGAAGTAACCATGCGCAAATCAAGTTAATGACCAAACCTAAAATTGCAATCGGAATCGCTTCATTATAAAAAATTTCAACTGGATTAAATAAACGTTGTATCGACTGAAACGCCATAAAAATGGCGACAACCATCAACAAAATTGCACTGCTATAACCCGCTAAAATCTCGATTTTCCACGTTCCGAAACTAAACCGACGATCTTTGGAATAATGACGAGCCGCGCGATAGGCAAAATAGGCTAAACCGAGAGCCAACATATGGGAACTCATATGCCAACCATCAGCCAGAAGCGCCATTGAATTGAAAAACCATCCACCGAATATTTCTAACACCATCATTGATGCCGTTAAAATCGTTGCAATCAAAATACGTTTTTGTGCAAGTGGATTTCCTTCATCAAACTGATGTTGATGATGACGTGATACACTATGATCCTGCATAATATTTAAACCCAATATACTCCCTACCAGTATATTGAATTATACAAGAGAACACAGATGAGTCACATTGGTCAGGATAAAAAAATAGTTAATCGTGTAAAACGACTAAAAGGACAAATCAACAGCATTGAGCATGCTGTTGAACAGACAGATATTTCATGTATAGAAATACTACAACAAGTTGCTGCAATTAAAGGGGCAATAAACGGTTTGATGAGTGAATTAATGGAACAGCATTTACATCACCACGTGCTCAAAGACGCACAAGTTGATCAAAATGAGCTAGATGAGTTTTTAAAGGTTCTAAAAAGATACGGTTAACGAGGTGACTGAATGACACAGCCATGTGCATTCATTCAGAATTTTGTAATTATTTTCCAATACAGAATGAACCAAAAATCTTGCCTAATAGGTCATCGGCACTAAAGTCACCGGTAATTTCCCCTAAAGCATTTTGAGCAAGACGTAGTGACTCAGCAACCAGTTCACCTGCGTTAAACACAACAAGTTGCTCGCGTGCTTCTGAAAGATAGAGCTGCGTGCGCTTCATTGCGTCTAAATGACGTGTTCTTGCAATAAAGGTGTCTTCCTCAGGGTGGAAGCCTGCATGCGCTGTAATCGCGTCTACGAGGCCTTGTACGCCCATCTCTTGTTTTGCAGAAACGGTTATATGACGGAACCCTTGAAAATCGCTTATTTCAGCTAATTGTCCAGTTAAATCGCATTTATTACCAATTAACATTAAACGACGTGGTTCAATGTGTTCAGCAAAATATTCTTGAGCAAGTTTTAATGGGTCATCACCTTGATTTAAATCATAAACCAGCAATAACAAATCAGCTTGTTCAATTTCTTTGATTGCACGACGAATCCCTTCTTTTTCAACGATGTCACCTGTTTCACGAAGACCCGCAGTATCTGTTAAGGTGATTGGTAGACCATTTAAACTAATTTTTTCATGTAAAACATCACGAGTTGTACCAGCAATATCGGTCACAATTGCACGCTCAACACCAGCAAGTGCATTCAACAAGCTCGACTTACCCGCATTTGGTTTGCCTGCAATAACGACTTGTAGACCTTCACGGAGTAATTGACCTTGTCGTGCAGAGGTCTGAACGGCATGTACCGACTGCTGAACATCTTCAAGTAAAGCTAAAATTTTGCCATCTGCCAAGAAATCGATTTCTTCTTCAGGAAAATCAATTGCTGCTTCAACATGCAAGCGTAAATGAATCAGTTTTTCTAAAACGGTATTAATTTTTGTTGAAAAAGCGCCTTGCAAAGAACGAACTGCAGAGCGTGCCGCAGCTTGCGAAGTCGCATCAATCAAGTCGGCAATCGCTTCCGCTTGCACCAAGTCCATCTTGCCATTTTCAAAAGCACGCATGGAAAATTCGCCAGCTTTTGCAGCGATTGCGCCAAGCTCAAATAAACGTCCAAGCAAGGCATTTTGGATGACTGGACCGCCGTGACCTTGTAGCTCTACAACATCTTCACCTGTAAACGAGTGAGGATTGGGAAAGCATAGAACAATCCCTTCATCCATAATGCTGCCATCAGCATCATAAAATTTACGGAAACCCGCCATACGCGCTTCTGGCAAGTTTTTTTGTGTCAGGTTTTGAGCAATTTCATAAGCCTTAGGTCCAGATAGGCGAATCACGCCCACACCACCACGCCCAGGTGGCGTTGCAATTGCGGCAATCGTGGTTTGACTTTGCATATTATTCACCTAAAAACCTAAAATCCAGCCAAAGAAAAATCCGCCTAAGATTACCATCTTAAGCGGATTTATTCAGCAAAAGTTCAACGATTAAGAAGCTGATTCAGTCTTACTGATACGACTTTTCTCAACGCTCTTATTAATAAACGACTGCTGTAAAATAGTAATACTGTTGTTCACAATCCAGTACAGTACGAGACCGGCAGGGAAGAACAACATAAATACCGTGAACATAATCGGCATAATGCGGAACACTTTTGCCTGCATTGGATCAGCTGGTTGCGGGTTCAACATTTGCTGCGCAAACATTGTCGCACCCATGATTAACGGCAAGATGAACCAAGGATCCATTGCTGACAAGTCTTGAATCCAGCCTAACCATGGTGCATGACGTAATTCCACACTTTCCATGAGTACCCAGTACAAAGCAAGGAAAATTGGCATTTGTAGCAATAATGGTAAACAACCTGAAAGTGGATTTACTTGTTCACGTTTGTATAAAGCCATCATTTCTTGCGAGAAGCGCATACGGTCTTCACCGAACTCTTCTTTCATGCGTTGCATTTCTGGTGCAATCACACGCATTTTCGCCATAGAACGATAACTTTTTGAAGATAAAGGCCACAAGATCATCTTCACCATAATGGTAAGCAAGATGATTGACCATCCCCAGTTGCCCACAATGCTATGGAAGAATTGAAGACCTAAGAACAAGAGTTTAGCAATCGGCCATAACCAACCATAATCAACAGTCTGATTTAAACCAACAGCTAAATCTTTTAATTCAGATTGTACTTTCGGACCTGAATAAAGTTTTGCATCCACTTCCATTGAAGTGCCTGCCGGAACATTAATCACTGGTGAGGTAAAACCAATGATATTCATGTGATCAGCAGATTGACGAGATTCAAGCTTAGCTACATAAGGCTGACCATTCGCTTGAGTCAGCTTAAGGTTTCCAGGAATCCAAGCACTTACAAAATAATGCTGAACAATCGCAACCCATCCACCTTTCGCTTCAGTATTTACTTTTTCTTCTGAGAAATTAGCAAATTTAAGCTTGTTGTAATGTGCATCAGGCGTTCCCCAAGCTCCACCTAAGAAAGTTCCTAGAGTGAAAATACCTTGAGAAGATTTACCTGGATCTTCAGAATTATCGCGCTTTAATTGTCCAAACATCTGACCTTGCCAGCTTTGTTGGCTACGGTTAATTACTTGATGTTTTACAACAATTGGATATTGACCTTGAGTAAAGGTAAAAGTTTTAATAATTTCAACGCCTTCAGGTGTTTTAAATACCATCGGAACGTTTAAAACTTTTTCAGATTGACCCTTTTGGTCCTGTACACCCTTAGCATCAGCCAAAGTATATGATGTCTTTTCAACAGCATATAATGGACGACCACCACGACTACTATCTGGTCCATTCAAACCAATTAAGCCAGATTGAGCAACATATGTACGCTTGGCATCATTTTCAAGCATAACAAAAGGTTGATCGCTGTCTTTGCTTTTGTCGTGTGAGAGTAATTCAATACGAACAATATCACCACCTTTTGGATTGATCCAAATATGGTAAAGGTCAGTTTGTACTGAAATAAGCTGTTGATTCACAGGTGCAGTTGCATCTGTGGTTTGTGACTGCGCAATATTTGCTTGTGGCACATCGGAAGCCACTGTTGCATTTTTAGCATTTGGCAAATCAGCAGATACTTCATGCGAACTTACAGCTGCCGCTTGTTGTTGCGGAGCAGTTGCAGCATTTCCATAATCTTTTTGCCAAGCCAAAATGAGCAAATATGCGGTGACAAACATGGCCCCGAGAATTGCAAACCTGGCCCATTGTTGCATATCTATTACCCCAAATGGTTAGAGAGATTTTGCTTCAGTAAACGATCACGAAAGGGTACAGCAACATGATGCGTTTGAGAATCTATTTGATGAAACGAAATAAAACGAATTGCTTTTGGCGGTACCGGATCATATCCAGATCCTCCCCACGGATGACAACGACAAATCCGTTTAGAAGATAACCAAACGCCTTTTATCGCACCATGAGTTTGCAATGCTTCTATCGCATATTGGGAACAAGTCGGGATATAACGACAACGGGGTCCAAGAAGCGGACTAATCGCAATTTGATACAGTCGAATCAACCAACGTAGAAAACGGACCATTGGCTATCTCTTAATTCTGCGAGGTTGTGCCAACTTTAGAATGTTTTTTTGCTAAGCGCTGTAATTTTTGCCAAGCAAAGTCTAATTGTTGATATAGCTCAGCATTCGTAATCGTTTCTATACCAACTTTCGGCATCACCACAACATCTATGTCTGATCCAAAATTCGGCTGATGTAGACGAAAGCTCTCACGAGCAAGACGTTTTATTCGATTTCTTTCATGCGCTCGGCGCACTTTTTTCTTAGCAACAACAATACCCAAACGGCTTTTAGGCTGTTCGGTTAATTTTGCAAGAAATAAAAAATGGGGTTGATGCACTTTAAAAAGCGCACCATCAAATACACTTTTATAATCTGCAGCACAGCGTATTCGCACGTCTGTGCTAAAACTGTAAAGTGTCATCACACCCAAGTCTGGTCAGCGTAACAGTATTAAACAGTTAAGCTATGACGACCTTTTGCACGACGACGAGCTAATACTTGACGACCAGCTTTAGTTGCCATACGAGCACGGAAACCATGAACGCGTTTACGCTTTAATTCAGATGGTTGGAAAGTACGTTTCATATTGAAACTCCCAAAAATGATCTTTCTATAAAGGTCCGCGATTTTATTGTGCAATGTTTACGCTGTCAATGAAAAACCAAGAAAGTTTTGTATTTAACCCAAATTTTTAATCTCTTCTCTTCTTTTTATCACGGTCATAATTCAGTGCAATATATAACTTTAAAAGTTATACACAAAGTAATTGTCTATTTTTATTAGAACTTTTAATATATACACACCTTATATACATATTTATCAACAAAACAAGATACCATCTTGGTTTGGATTTGCTGTATTTGAATTTAAATTCATATTTTGCAGTTATCCACAAAAGATCTCCACCCTATTAAATAAATTCAAATTTAGAAATTTAAATTTATTCTTATTAGGGATAACTTTTTCTGTGGATTTCGCACTTTTAAATTTAAAAAACATATATTTGGGTTGTTGATAACTCTGTTTTTACTATATTTATGGATTGTGGATAAGTTTATGTGTTAATTTATCCACAGGTTGTGCAAAAAGTTATGCACAAGCCGATTTGAATTTAAATTTATTCACAAGAGATTTCTTTTTAGACAAAATCAAACGAAATCGTCATGACAGATGTGGATAACTTGGTTAGAATGGCGACCCCTTCTCATCAGGAAGGGTTAATCTTTAGATTATTTGAATTTAAAAACGCAGAAATAGGGGATACAC